>CAIMWO010000027.1 GCA_903845195.1 uncultured Phycisphaerales bacterium | reverse complement strand
GTTCGTCGACCCGACGGAGCGTGCCTTGCTCTACGGCGGCCTGATCGCCGGGGACACCTACGGCACGATCGACGCCAGCGAACTGTCGCACTTCCTGGGCTCGTGGGGCGTGGACATTACCAGCCACGACGTCTGGGCAGTATTGAACCACAACAGTCAGTTCTCGGTGGTGCCGGAACCGGCGAGCTTGGGTCTGTTGGCCCTGGGCGCCGTCGGCCTCCTGACCCGCCGCCGTCGCCGCGCGGCTTGAAACGGATACTGCAGGATGGAACTGAAGGAAGGAAAAATACCTGGGTGAGGGAGTACTGAGAGCCGTTATCGCAACGAAACCTACCGTGGCCGCGTCCGAAAGGGCGCGGCCACTCTCATTTTGCTGCGAGTCGGATTGCAGGCGTAACTGACGTTGGGAGTCGGTGTGGCTCTAGAACCCGCGGACCTCTTGCGTCATATAGGTCGGTTCATCGTTGAGGCACATACGGAGAATCAAGATTGCCAGTGCCGTGGGATAGCGCTGAGTTCCCGCATCGACTTCCTTGTGATAGGTGCCCCAGGAACCGTCTGGGCGTTGCAGTTTCACCAATTGCCGCATGGCGCTCATGCGCCACGCCTCCCACGCGTCGGAGCCGCGCAGGTAATGAAGCCGCGTGGCGTAATAGGCGTAATAAAGTGGAAAATCCTCGATATCATCGGCCTGCGTGCCGGCGAACAGGTGATGGTCGAGAGACCCGACGGCCGCATCCCATTCGCGGCTATGCTCGCCATACAACTGAAAGACCAGTGCACCGATCGCATCGCGGATGGTTGCGGCACCGCCTCCGCCGCCGGCATAGTAGGCAAACCCCTCTTTTGTGCGTGTCTTCTTCACGAATCCCACTGCGTCCTGCAGCGATTCACGCATGCCGTCGGGCTGGATATCCGCGGCCGCGCAGGCATTGAGCGCGATCACGCACCATCCGGAGACCGAAAGATCGGCGTCGGCGGCATTGGCCGTGTAACGCCACCCGCCGAAACTTGGATTGGTCTTCAAGATCGCTCGCCACGCCACAGGGCGGCGGTCGGTGAGCTGGGCCGCGAGAATAAAGTTTGCCCCCTGTTCCGCCAGCGCCTTGGCCGCAGGACTGCGCGGCGCCATCTCTGCCAGGGCCAGGGTCGCAATCGCATTGCAGTACATTGGCGATCCGGCCCTTGTCAGGCCGCTGACGGTTTGGCCATTCCACTGCACCGTTGGCACTTCGTGGAACTGATTCTTAAGCCACGGCAGATACTCTTTTTCGATGACCTCCTGATGGGCGCCGGAACGATCCGAATCCAGTGCGGCCATCACCAGGCTCTCAATCGCCGGGGCAAACGCGAGAGGATCGTTCGTCTTGGAGGGGGTGGTACTCAGGAGATTCGCCGTGCCCTTTTCGATTGCCGCCAGAACCGCGGTCTTATCCTGTTCGGTCACCTCCACTTTCAGACGCCGCAGTTGCAGCGTGAACGGCGACTTGGCCACCGAACCGCGCACGAACACCTGATAGTTTCCGCGTTCCAGCACCGGGAAGAACAGGTAAGAACCCAGATCGGTGTCCAGCACGTAGTCGAAGAGCAGCTCGCGTCCGTGCATGATCTGCACGGCAAACCGGGGATATACCTGCCTGGCGGTGGGCGTCAGTTGCATGGTGAGCTCCATGACGCCGGGATCCGTGACCTTGTAGATGAAAGAACTGGGCATGGGGTAACCGGCGCCATTTGCCGGCACCACATCCTGCACAGCGATGCCGTCCTGCAGCGGAGTGGCATCCGACGGCTGCGCGGCATAGGCATGGAATGCCAGCAGCGGAACAATCATTGTGGCGGCGACGACCCGAGATCTACCGTGATTATTTCTCATCATGCCCCTCGATTTTCCGCGCCAGATAATGCGTTGTCTCCAGGTACCCAAGTTGGCACGCCGGCTTTGCCGCGTTCACATTGATCGTGCCGGTCTTGAGCAAAGCCCCCAGTTGCCCCGCCAACTGATCGTCCGTGAACGCCGCAAACGTGCCGGCAATGTCAGTGGCATCCGCCCAGCACTTCATGGCCTGAAGGGTTTGCTGGATGGCTTCGTCTTGGCGTATGCCGCCGGCGCGAGAAGCGCAACAGACGCGCCATGCGATGCAGGCATTGCGGTAGGTGCGCGGAGAACCCGTTTCGACGGCGCTTGGCGTCTGCTGGGTTGTGTCTTCTGTCGTCGCGCCAGGTTGCGACGCATTTTCCTGGATCGTCTGAGTCCAGTTGGTCGATCCGCACAGACCATCTTCCGTCACACCGGAATAATCTCCCGTTGCGCTGTCGCAGGCGTAGTAACCGGTGAGTTCGCGAAAGCCGTCCGTCACATATTGAACCGGGATCACCACCATGCGACCGGCCTCAAGATCGCGGCGGGCCTGGCGTTTGATTTCTTCAGACAAGCTCAGCGCCTCAAGCTGCCGCCGGTCGTTGCGGTTCAAGTACAGCAGCTTGGCGTGCGGGCGTTCCACCCTGACCGGAACGATCGACAACCCCGGCGACGACAGATCGACCTCCACCTTTTGTGTGGACCGGTCGCTGAAGGTCACGCGCAACGCTACTTTTCCATAGCTATCGGCCTCGTCCGGCGGCGGAAGCAGGAACAGCCCATCCGGCGCGGTGGGCCCGGCCGCCTCCCCCTCCTCTTCCTCCGAAGGCGCCGCCTGAGCCTTGTCGACCACGCGCACAAACGCGCCACAAATCGGCACATCATGGGTGTCCACGAGCCGGCAGCGAATCACCGTCACCACCGACTGAATCGTGTCCGCCAGGCCGACGGGAAACACGGGGTCGTCGAGAATCGCCATCGGCTTGCCGCGGAAGGTGCAACGGAAAACCTCCATTTTTTCAGGCCGACCGTTGATGTTCATGGAAAGCGTGTCCGGCCCGACCGGCACCAGCGGTGCGGCAAACTCCACCGGCCGGGTTGTCGCCACATCGGCCTTGGGACCGTAACGCCCCTGCATCGTCAGAGGGATGCTTTGTCCCGATTTGATCAACTGGTAAACCTTGCGCGAGAACACGAACGAAGTCTCGTTGGCCTGTTTGCTGTCGCCGGCGCGGTACCACGGATTATGAATCGTGGCGTTTTCCAGTGCTTCCGGCCGAACCTGCCGCGTCCCGGCCACGGGGAATACTCCAGCCTGAATTCGCCAATGATAGGCCAATGCGCCATCCACACTCAGCAGGCGATTCTGCTGTTCCGTCGGTATCTTCTCTTCCTCCCATTTCAAATCGAATCGCGTCTGCGGCTGCGCCAACGACAGACGCGCGCGATCGACGCTCGTCAGCAGCGTATACCCCGGCGACGTTGGCGGGGTAACGTCGGCCGCCAGCAGGTCTGTCTCCACCGCCACCGCTGCGTCATCAACATCCTTGAACAAACCCGCACCTGATGCCGCCAGTGCCACCGCATCCCTCTCTTGTGCCAGCCGCGATGCAACATCCTGGCGGATCGGCACCCCATGAATCTCGAATCCCTGGAGCGTCCAGCGTACTTGCACCTTGGAAACCGCGGTGTCCTTCGACTGCGAACCCGGGCGCACGGTGAAAGTTGCGACATTTGCCGAAGACCTCTCCTGCTCCAGCGAACGCAGTGTCATCCGGATCTGCCAGAGCCGCCGCCCGACGTTGTCCGCCATGTCGTCCTTGAGCATCGTAAAGACATCGAACGTGGAGCTGGAAGGCAGACCGCTGAACTGCTCCAGGAACTGCTGTTCGAGTGACGATTCAAGGAACGACCGCACCTGCGCCGCGCGATACGCCGCCACCCGATCGCCCGCAAATCCGACGCGATCGATTCGCAGATCGAGCGCATAGGCCAGTCCGCCCGGCAGCTGGGGCGCTACGAACCGCGACAGCATGAGCACCCGCGGCTGATCCCGGCGCGCCGTGACCTTCATCTGCTTTTCCATCCCTTCAAGCAGATCGTCCGACGCCAGCGCATAGTCGAGCAATCCCAGGTACGCCGGGGCCTCGATCGACTTTTCCCGCCCTCGCTGCTTCAGCAGCAGTTGTTCCTTTTCCCGCACGTATGGGCCGATGCGGCATGGAATGACCACGAACTCATGTCGGTCGCCCACGTTGGCGCCGCGTGCGCCTGTTCGATTGTCGCGATGCCACAACTCGCGCACGCTCACCAGCGTTGGAACCTTTGCCGCTTGCCCAGGGACACGCCACGTAAAGACCAGATCCTCGCCCTCGGCATCCTCCGGCGCCGCCGCTTCAAGCGTCGCAGCCGCACCGGCTCGTAATGTGATCCGACGTTTGCCTCCCGCCAGGATCTCCACCGAATGCACATCGCCCACCAACGCACCGGACGGCCCATCGTATATAGGCGTATCTTTGGGCTCGGCCTTGGTCTCGACGCGATGCACAATTGTCAAATTCAGCGGCGGCGGATTGTCCTGCGATTTGTCGCGCCCGGGCGCGATCTCGTCCAACGAAACCGTGCGGCCCGCGCCGGCCGCGGACAGCAGCGCCTCCGCCAGCAGCTTCTTCTCTTCCACGGATGCCGCACCATTCCACAACGCCCCGAGCGCACCCTTGACGTTGGCGCGATAGTCCAGCGTCGGCATTTCATCGCGTACATAGGCAATGATCTTGGCCGGATCGTTGTGCAACTCCGCGGCCTTTGCCTTGAAATAGTCGAATCCCGAATCCTCGACGGCCGCCGGATGGCAATGGCGCAGCAACAGCAAGATCACCACGATTGCCGCGGCCAATAAAACGCCCACCACGATCGCGCGTCGCCTGCGCGTTGGCACGGCTGTCTCCGGCATGGCCCCAACTCCCAAATCACGAACCATGACTCGATGGAACGCTTTGGCTGTACTGACTTGACGAAACCCACTATTCCGCCGGCGCTGGTGATGCGCCTTTCAGCGGCTAGAAAAAGTATAACGCGGCAGGCCCGCGCAACAAGAACAAAATCTCTCGAACTCTATGGCCAGCGGCGTATCCGGAATTTCCCTTGATACTCCGGAATTCTCTCCGTGAGGGTGCTACCATTAAAAACCAAAAACTCTTTTTGAGGAGATATCTATGCTTACGCAGAAAATGTGGGCCGTGGCGGTGGCAGCAATGCTGCTGAGCGCCGGAACGCTGTGGGCGGCGGACGAGGCGAGCAAGGAAGTCACGCTCAAAGGCACAATGGAATGCGCCAAATGCGTGCTGCATCAAGGGGACAAGTGCCAGAACGTCCTGAAGGTGAAGGAGGGAGACAAGGACGTGCTCTACTACCTGGCTCCGAACAAGGTCAGCACCGATTATCACAAGAATGTCTGTTCCGCACCGAAAGAGAATGTCTCCGTAACCGGAACCGTCAGCGAAAAAGATGGAAAGAACATGATCGAGGCGACCAAGATCGAATAGTCGCCGCCCCGCTCGTTACATACGAAAGTCCAGGGCCCCGCGCTTGCGCGGGGCCTTGCTTTGGGTGGGTCCATGCCTATCGCACGCCGACTGCAACCATTCCCCGCAGACTTGCATGAAACCCCTCGTTGGCCGATGATTTCCTGCCCGGAGCAGTTTCACGTGAACCCTTGATCTTGCGGAAGGAATGCGCTTTATGGCCAAGTACAGCCCCACCAAAAACGAGAAATTCACCTTCGGTCTCTGGACCGTCGGCAACGTCGGACGCGATCCCTTCGGTGGGCCCGTCCGGCCCCAGCTTACCCCCGTCCAGATCGCCAAGCTGCTCGGCAGCGTCGGCGGTGTTCACGGCATTAATTTCCACGACAATGACCTCGTCCCCATCGACGCCACCCCCGCCGAGAAAGCCAAAATCGTCAAAGACTTCAAGAAGGCCCTGGCCGACAACGGCCTCTGCGTTCCCATGGCCACCACCAACCTGTTCGGCGATCCGATCTTCAAAGACGGCGCATTTACCAGCGGTGATGCCCGCGTGCGGGCCTATGCCCTCCAGAAAACCATGGCCGCCATGGACCTCGGCGCCGAATTCGGCGCCAAGACCTACGTTTTCTGGGGTGGTCGCGAAGGCGCCGAGACCGACGCCGGCAAGGATCCCACCGAAGGCCTCAAGCATTTCCGCGACGCCCTCAACTTCCTCTGCCAGTATTCCATGCAGAACAACTACGGCTTCCGCTTCGCTCTCGAAGCCAAGCCCAACGAGCCCCGCGGACACATCTACCTCGCCACCACCGGAAATATGCTGGGCTTCATCGAAACGCTCGACTATCCGGAGATGGTCGGCGTGAATCCGGAAGTCGCCCATGAGGCGATCGCCGGACTGAACTTCACGCATCACGTCGCCCAGGCCATCGATGCGGGAAAACTCTTCCACATCGACCTCAACGACCAGGTCCCCGGCCGCTACGACCAAGACTTCCGCTTCGGCGCTGCCGACATCAAGCAGGCCTTCTTCCTCGTCAAGCTGCTCAATGACCATGGCTATAACGGCTCGCTCCACTTCGACGCCCACGCCTACCGCTCGGAAGACTATGAAGGCGTGAAGGATTTCGCCCGCGGCTGCATCCGTTCTTACATGATCCTCAAGGAAAAAGCCGCCCGATGGAACGCCGACAAGGAGATCCAGGCCCTGCGTGCCGAGATCAATGTCGCCGACGCCAAGCTCGATAAACTCTTCAGCAACTTCTCCGATGATGCGGTCAAGACGCTCAAGGCCATCAAGTTCGATCGCCCCAAACTCGGCGCCCGCGGCCTGCCTTACGAGAAGCTGGACCAGCTCACCATGGAACTCCTGATGGGCATCCGCTGAACGCATCCGGAAACCCGCCCGCGCTCAGATCCAATCAGAACCGCCAAACGCAATACCCCGGAACGCAAGTTCCGGGGTATCCTTCTGCGCAAATAAATTCCGAACGAACTCCAACGTATCAAGAGATGAGAAGGCCAGGTAGCGGATCTGGAAGACCGCGGAAGATGGCGTCAACCAAGAAAAAGGGCCGATCGATTGATCGGCCCTTCGCGGAATTACAGGAAGTTATTGAATGTTTCAGTTCTTCGGAATGCCGATGCCCGGGGCCTGCGTACCTTCATTGATGCCGACGCCGGCGGTTCCCAGGTTATTGGGGATACCGGAGTTCACACCGCTCGCCCGATCATAATTGGGGCCGAATAGGCGGGTTTCCTCTTCCTTCTGCACGATGATCTTCGGCCGCACGAGAATCAACAGCGTGCGTTCATCCTTGGTCATCGAGCGGTTGGTGAACAAACGATTGATGCCCGGAATCTTCGAGAGCACCGGCACGCCGACTTCGATTTCGGCCTCGCCGACGATCTTCTGGCCGCCCAACATGAGCGTGCCGCCGTCGGGGACAGAAACCATGGTATCGACGGCGGTGTAGGAAATCGTGGGCAATTGCACGAAGCCGCCGCCGACGAGGGTCGAACCAATGACGTCCAGGGGATTGAAGCCGAAGACATCAAAGGTATCCAGACGGTCCAGGTGGGAGAGCTGCGGGTGGACCTTCATGACGACGTAGCGGCGATCCGCCGAGACGGTGGCCTCAACGTAGAGCACCACACCTGTGGTCAGGGTCGAGACCGTCAAATTCGTCGCGATGCTGGGGTTACTCGGCAGGTTGATGGCGCTACTGCCGCCGGTCGAAGTCTGGTTAAAGTTCGAGACAAAGTTCGTCTGTTGGGTGACCGCGATATAACCGCGCTGGCCGTTAAAGAGCGTAACGCGCGGCGATGTAACAGTGATGGTGCGCCGGTCAGCCTGCGTCGCACGCAGCAACAGGTTTAAGTTCCAGGAATTGAGGACGCCGCCGCTGCCGCTGATCGCCAAGGCATCGGGGTTGCCGCCGCCTGCGGTGCCACCAGTCCCCAGCAAGCCGGCAAGAGTACTTGGCACGCCGCTTGAAGGAACAGCGCCGGTGATCGAACTGGCACCATTGAGGTTGTTATTGCCAATGTTGAGTTGGCCCATACCCGGGACCATGCCGAAGAAGCCGGGGGAAATGCCCAGCTGCCAGCCGAGGCCGAAATCATCCAGGAAGTTGGTATCGAGGAGCAAGATGCGGGCTTCGATAGCAATCTGGAGAGCCCGGGTTTCACGAAGTTGCGCCAGCAGATTGTAAACTGCAAACTGGTTATCAACGGTCTGGTTGATGATCAGCTGGCCGTTAAGTTCGCTGATGGAGGCAAATCCGCCCTTATCGCGCCACGAATCGGTGGCGACGATGGACTGAATGGTGTCTTTGATATCTTTGACGATATCGTCGCGTGACTTAGTGGCAGAGCCTGCGCTGCCGCCGGCGGTGTCTGAGAAGAGGTTACCCGACGCGTTACCGCCGCCGCCGCCGCTGCCACCGGACGTGGAACCGTTCTTGGTCACGTCGGAAAGGTTGAAATCGGGTGGCTTGATGTTGTTGTCGGGCTGCACCAGCATATCGCGGATGTCGTAGACGCGGATCACGGTGTACTTGGGGGAGTTAAGTTCTTCGCGCGTCGTAATGGTGATGACGCCGTCGTCGATCGTGTAGCCGAGATTGGCGGTGCCGCCGCCGACTTCCGAGAGGATGGTGGTCAGGGCCTTGCGGAAGGGCACTTCGCGAAGGTTGACCGACACCTGCGTATTGCGATCGATGCCCGCGCTTTCCAGCGTTTTCCAATTGACGAAGATGTTCGTGTTGGTGTTGTCGCGAAGGAAGTTGACGACTTTTTCAAAACCCTGGTTTTCCGCCGAAATTTCCTTCACATTTTCTTCAAGGCGGTCACGGACCAGGCGATTGGCCGGAGATTCCTGGCTCGAGGTGTCGCCCACACGCGTGCGGGTCAGTTCGATCCAGTCTTCCGGATACACCAGCAAGTCCGCGTACGGAATCAACTGGTCGCGGCTGATGAGCATCTGCCGGACGTTTTCCGCGGCCTCTTTCTGCACCAGTCGGTCGAACTCGCGGTAATTGATGCGATCGCCGATCAACGCCAGCGAAAGCTTGGCGCTCGAATTGTTCGGATCGATGAGCAGAAGCTGGCGAAGGGTATCGGCGGCTTCCTTGTATTGCTGATTCTTGATGAAGGCGTGGGCATCAGAGAAAAGGCGATCCACGCGCTGCGCCCGCGTCTTCTCACGCATCGCGGCGCGGGCCGCATCCGCCAGGGCGGCATCCCGCTCGGCCTTGGTTTTCTGCGCCGCATCCCAGACGGCTTTGTTGTCGGAAGCCAGTTGCATCTGTTTCTGGGCCGAATCGCGGAGCGAATTCGCCTCGGATTCCGAGAAATACTGGCGACTCGTATCGATGATGCTGATCGCCAGCCGGGCGTTCTCGATCGCTGAAGCAAAGTTATTCTTTGCGGCTTCGTCGGTCGAATTCTTGAGGGCAATGTTGTAATGGGTCAACGCCTTTTCCCGCTGGATGGCGTCGGCATCAATGGTTTCAGTCAGCAGACCGGTTCCGGCCGGGGCGACGGTCACGGACGGCGCGGCAACCGGTGCGGGGGCCGCCGGAGCGATCTCAACGCCAGGAGCGGACGGCGCGGCAACCGGGGCCGCGGCGGGAGTTTCCGGAGCAGGCGCGGCAACCACGACGCTCGGCGCCGCGGCAGCCTTGGCCATCGCCACTCGTTTCTCGGCGATCTTGCGTTCGAGGGCGTCCGGCTTGGCATTATCCTGCCAGCCCAGATCGGCGCCCACCGCCTTGATCGTGTTCACGGCATTCTGCGATTCATCGAGCTTGCCCGCGTCATAGAGGCCTTGCGCGTCCTTGAGCAGTTCGCGCATGGCCGGCGCCTTGGCCGCCTGCTTTTCCTTGACCAGCGCCAGTTGAATCTTGGCCTTTTCCTTCAGATCAGCCGAGGCGGTGGCGTCTTCCGTCACCGTCTGGAACAGCCGCGCGGACTGTGCCAGCTTGTCGGAATCCATCGCCGCCTGAGCGGCATCGAAGGTCGCATTGGAATTCGACGCCTTGGACAACGCCAAGTCGGTATTCTTGATGAGCTCCGTCAGCTGGTTCCGCTGATCTTCCGGCAGTTGAGCCGGATCGATTTCCAGCAGAACCTTCTTGGCTTCGACATACTGTTGCTGCTCGAAAAGTTTCGAGCCGCGATCCAACAGTGATGCCGCTGACGGCTTGTCCTGAGCCAACAGCTCACTCTGAGTGCAGAGCAGGCCAGCCGAACCCAGAAGCGTGGAAGAGACCATCCCCGCAGCGAGGACCCGAGAACGAAGACGCTTCTTCAAGGCGTTACTCCTATTACCGCACATACCCGAAGAACTTATAACCATCTAAACGGTTAGCGGGCGATCCTGAACAGTTCACGTGAGGCCGGCGAGAGAGCCGCGGCGATTTCCGCCGCGATCCACCGCACCGAGCAATGAAGTCAGGAATGAGACACCACAACCACCCGTTTCCAAAAGTTTTCTTTTGCCATCCCTGGATCTGAAGACACACCCAACCAGCCTTTCGGGTGTAACACACGGGCATCCTAAAAGCAAAGTGCCCGCCTTGCAACCACTTCTTGCTAAAATCCGCCAATTCACTCGGCGAATTCCAGACCTTCCGGACCGAAGGGTTGCCTCTTCGCCGGAAGCGCCGTTCTTATCGCTCAGCAGGCGCCGGAGACGGCCCCGCCGGACCGGTCTTGATTTTGGGCGTGGTCGGAATTAGCCCGGGCCGGTAAACCTGCGGCTCCAGCTCCCGCCGCAGCGGATCCAGTGAATCCCGCCGCACGCTTCGATGAACCAGTTCACCATCGGGGCTCAGCACGATCACCGTCGTGTCGTCCGTGCCGGCCACCACATCGACCAGCACATAACCTGTGGTGAAATCGACGCCCTCGGGAATTCCCATCACTTTGCGATGGGCGCCGATGGACGTGCCCGGCTGTTCGGATTCGTCATAGACAAACCAGCGCCCGCCGGTCCATTTGAAAATCTTGACCGAGGCCTCGCGGCTCGTGGCTGCACCGATCTGACTCATGAAGAAGAAGTATTGGTTGGCTTTGACCAGTACCGTGCCGGGAACATTGGTCCAGGCCGAATAAAGCCACGGCTGGTTTCGTGCTTCTTCATCTTTCAAGCCAAACGCCTTATCGAGGCGGAACACAGGGTTGAACATGCTGATGCGCACGCGGTACTGATACACGTGCTCGGGCCTGACGGTTTCATCGTGGAACCAGAATGGCACAACGGGCATGGACAGCAACGTGTTCAGGTCCGCCGGGGCCACCGGAGCGGCTGCGGTAGGCTGCGTGGTTGCGCCCGTCAGCGATGAAGGAGGAGCTTCCGGCGGCGGCCCGCCGTAGCCTGGAGGCGGTCCGCCCATGCCACCGGGACCGGACGGCGGAGATGTTCCGCCCGGGCGGTTGAGTAAAGTCTGGATCGCGTCCACTTTATTCTTTTGCTCGGCCGCGTCGGTTTCACTGAGCGTATGCGCGCTGAGCGTTGGAACGATCGGTTTGCCGTCCGCCGCGTTCAGATAAAACGGCGGCAACAGGATGTCTTTCCAATGCTGGTTCAACATATCCAGGGCCAGCAGAACATTTTCCTTGCTGGTGCTTTCGGTCAGATTCAGATTGAAGTTCTGAACGAGTCTGGTCGGGGGAACATCTTCCCACTCCGTCCAGACGTCGTTGGATTTCTCCCGCCGCTGTACCTGAACCTTGTTGAAATTCACGCGCTGGGCATAGGCGGGCAGGGCGTTTTCGGGTTTGCCACCGTAATTGATCATCGACGCGCGGTAATCGAGCAATGGGAAATCGCCGACGATATCGACCCAGTTCAAGTCCATCTTGTCGGGAAGCGCCGCCTTGATGGCGGCCGCTGCCGGCGGCGCCACTGGCGGTGCCCCGGGCGTGGCGGCCGCTGGCGGAGGAGGTAAGACAACGCTTCGGTACGCCGCTGCGGTGAGGTCTATCGGAGCTGGAACGACAGGGATAACGATAACCTGACTGGGAGGTGGCGGGGGTGGCCCGACGCCACCAACTGGCACGTTCAGCGGCGCAAATTGCGGAATCGTTCCGACCAGCAAAGACTGGGGCAGGGGCTGGTTCCTCAGCCGCTTGTAACGGGGGACATATTCGCCGTGCAGGCTGATCGAGTTGGGATCGACGAGCTTGGCGGTTTTGGCACGTTCCTGATCCAGCCGTTGCACGACTTCCGTGACTTTCCCTTCCACTTGCTCGCCGGAGAGCGGTGGTTGAACCACGTCGATCGTCGTGGGCTGCAATAACGCCATGTAGAGCAGGTAAGCCGTGCCGGCGGCAGCGACCAACAGCGTCGCCTTCTCCACGTGCTGTTCCACGAGATTCATATTCTTAATGTTCATGATGGGATCTCCATCGCCAAGAGCGAGAGTTTCGTTGCTTCCGCGGGATCACTTGCCAACAGGGATACCCAACTGCACTTTGATGTTGTCGGGCATGATCGGTTCGGTCCATTTACGAAATAGCAGCGCCTCGGCCGTCACCTCAACGCGTATGCACTGCACGTTGCCGTAAAGGTAGCCGTTGCTGGCGGCTTCAAAGGGATCCACCGCGGTCTGTTTTACGTTGAGTATCGTGTAGCCATTGTTTTGCTTGTAGAGCTGATCGAAGAACTCCTCCAACTTGGCCGGATCGACGACCATGGCGATATCCACCAGTACCACACCGAATTCGGTGTTGCTGACCCGTCCGGTCAGGCTCTTGGAAAGGTTCACGGCGGAACTGGAGGACTTGTCCGTGCTGTAGAACAGGCCGCTTGCATCGCCGGTGCCCGACGATCCGACGCCGATTTTTTCCAGACGTTTGATGCCGGCCTCACCGACATTTGCGGCCGACTTATTGACCGCGGCGATCGCGTTGATCACGTCCTGCTGCAGCCAGGAATGCACCAGGGTTTCAAAAATCTGCTGGTCGTTGGGGGCCACCGTGCCGCCAAACCAGGGCTCGCGCTGGAAGCTGTCGAGCGTCACATACATGCGGATATTGCGCGCCCGCTCGGAAACCTTGTCGCGAATGAATGCGATATCCGCCTTGCCCATGGATCCGACATCGATGACCCGCGTAGTGATGGCATTCCGGTCGACCTTCGCCGCGTCCATCTCTCGCTTGATCTCGAAGAGCTTGTCGATTTCAGCGGCGGTGGGCGGAGCGGCGATCAAATCCGGCTGCTTCGGCGCCGCCAGTTTGGCCACCCAGGCCGGAACCATGCTCTCGTAATCGTCTTTGAAATTATGCGGATCCGCCGCCACCCGCGGAAGAAAGTGATCTTCTTCCTTCCCGCCCAGAAGCGGAATTTCGCGCCCATCATGCTGCACCACGCGGCGCTCCTGGTTCTGCTCGGCCGCCATCGCCGCGATGGTCTTCATCTGCGCTTGCATCTGCTCCTGAATTTTTTCGCGTGCCTTGTTGACGTTTTCATCGACCGCCCCCGTGAAGGTGGGACCCTCGGGGATAACAATGTTAATTTTATATAAGCCCTGTGCCTCGGCAACTTTGTTATACCGATCCTTCATCTTGACCCGCAGTTCGTCCTGCCACAGTCCGATCGGCCAGACAATTGCGCCGAGGAACAACAACACCACTGCGCCGCAGATGATCAGGTAGAGATTGGCTTTTACAAACTTCATGAATGCCTCCGGGGCGGTCATGCACTTGGGCGAAATACGGGGCCGAAACGCCGACTGGCACCCCTGACTTATCGCACGTGTACCTTGAACGTCAACGTAAACCGGTAATATCCATACATAAACGTAGGCCCGGTACCGGGCTTACCGTCCTTCGGCGGAACAACCTGGATCATCGCATCGATCGGCCCCTCAATGTCCTTGCCCGATGCGCCAAAATTCACATCCACCACCGGCATGCCCGGCGTTGGAGCGTGCAACCCCAGCATTTCGGGAATGAACGCATCCCAGTATGGGCCGTGGACATTGCCCCAGACTTTCGGAATCGATGAGGTGGAACCGGATGCCGGACTCCTGAGATAAGAACCGTCATAGCGAACTTCAGTAGCCTCAGAGAAATCGAAATAGTACGGTCTGGCAGGTTTCTCTTCGGTCGCCTTGCTCAACGGTGAGATCTTGTTGAGCGATTTGATGTATTCGACCACCAACTGGCGACCTTGCGAATGCGGTGTGTATCCCTCGATGACCACTTTGAAGCCCCGGTCGGATGGACCGTAAACCTTGCCCGCAGCACCCGCTGCTGCTGGGGCTTCTGTACTGGAGGCCAGATTCAGCGTCGAAAGACTGCCCACGTATTCCGTCATCACCGATAGCACCGTAATGCTGCGGCCGGGACCACCCAAGGCCTGGTCGCTCGGCTTCGTCGCCTGCGGCAGCGCTTCATAAATGTCACGAACCAGATAGGGCCAGATAGAGCGCTGGTCCGCCAACTTCACGTAGCCTTCCACGATCGCCTTATCGTTGTCGAACGAGAGGCCTTTGCTCTTGTAATCGCTGGTCAGCTTCTTGGCGGCCAGGATTTTGGTGTTATTCGTGGCCTGCAAACTGGCGAGCGTTTCCCAGTTTCCGCGGTCTCCCCAGACACGGAAGCCCAGCGCCGCCACCCCGACCACCACCGCCGCCGTCGCGCCAATAAACCACAGTTGCTTCTTCCGCCACAGCATCTGCCGGGCAATCTCGACCGGCAACAGGCTGGTGTCGATCGTTGCCAGTTCCAACCCCTGCAGGGCCAGACCGTACGCCCCGCTCATGGCGAGAATATTTTCCTGCAGCCCGGCGGCCAGGCGGCTCTCGGCACTGATCTTCTTGAAGCTCTCCAGCCGCACGACGTCCAGCTTGAGTTCCTGCTGCAGGTATTTCTGCAAATTGGGCAGGCGGAACGGATTGCCCATTCCGATGATGCGCTCCAGCTTGCTGTCG
>CAIMWO010000026.1 GCA_903845195.1 uncultured Phycisphaerales bacterium | reverse complement strand
GTCCAATCGTCTCTATAAAACCTGGAACGATCTGAAAGAAGCCGCCATCGATGGTTGGCGGCGGATCTGCCTCGTGCCCGACTTGGTCAGGTCCGTTTGTGCCGACACCGCAATGCGCGGAAATCAAATGTGATCCGGATAACTCGAATTTTACGGTCTGTCAAAATAAAAACATCAGTAATGCGCGCAGGAAGTGGTGAAATTGCGCACATTTGTACGTAATAACGAATTTTTGCGCATCTCAATAAAACGGTTCATCATTTGGTAAGTCATTCAAGAATAGACACTTGAGTCATACGAAATTATTCTTGTTGCTGTCAGGTTTAGATTGGATCTGCACCGTTGAAGACAATTTGGGTAGTATTTACCATACACTCCAAGAAAAAGAGTAGCGGAGCACGCGCCTTGCAGCTTCGATAACATAATATTGGCTCAAGCGAAAACCAGCACAATCAGTTGCGCCACCAGCACCCTCAGGATCATCGTCAACGGGTAGACGGTGGCAAACGAGACGGCAGGGGCCTCGGAAGGGGTCATCGTGTGCGTGAACGCCAGCGACGGCGAAGTCATGGACCCGCACAGCAGGCCGCACACGTGAAGATAGTGCATCTTGAAAAACAACCTGGCGACCAGCCCCACCAACAGTAGCGGCACAAACGTGATCACCGCCCCCAGGCCGAGCCAATACATACCCCGCGGCTCGGCCAAAGCGTTAAAAAAGCCGTCACCGGCATTCAGACCTACTGCAATCAGGAACAGCACGATTCCAAACTCACGCAACAATGCCGATGCATTGTGCGGCATATACCAGATTACCGGCCCAATGCGCCCGATACGTGCCAAGATGATCGCAACAATCATCGGCCCGGAGGCAAGGCCCAACTTCACCGGCGCCGGCAGACCCGGCACAAAAATCGGCAACGATCCCAGGAATACTCCCAGCAGAATTCCAATGAAGATCGGCAGCAATCGCGGGAGATTCAGTTCCCGCGGCGAATCGCCCAGCAGCTTGGCCGCCGCTTCCAGAGATTCCGCTTCTCCCACGACGCGCACGCGATCGCCGAATTGCAGCCGTAGATTGCCCACCGCCGTGAACTCGATGCCCATGCGGCTTACGCGGGTGATGGTCACACCCAGTCGACGCGGTAGGTCCAACTCATCGACGGTCTGGCCCAGCGCCTCGCGGTGCGTCACCAATACCGGCCGCGTTGTGATCTGCGAGGGCAATGAGCGCAGATCCACGCTGGCTCGCGCTCCGACGATCATGCGGAAATCTTCCAGTTCCTTCGGCTCGCCGACCGCCAGAAGCACGTCGCCGATGTGAATGCGCGTCTCCGGCGTGGCGATCTTGATGTGATTGTGCTGCAAGACACGCGATACGACGACGGACGTCTTCTCCAGCGCCGGGATCTCTTTCAGTTGCAGCCCATGCAGATTGGGATTGGCCAGCTCAATATTCAGTGCTGCCGGCTCAATTTTGCCGGCCTTCTCGGCGGCCTCGATTTGATCGGCCTCCAGCTGCGGCTTTACGCGAAAGATCACACGCAGGACGACCATGACCAGGATCACCCCAATGAGTCCGAAAGGATAGGCGACGGCAAAGGCTGGTGCGGTCAATTGGTCGGCCTCTTTCTTGCCCATAACTTGGTCGGGCTCTTTCTTACCCATAACAATGCCGCCGGGCAAAGTTGTGGGATGTATGGATTTGAGCGCTTCCTCTGCCGATCCCAGCGCCGGGGCATTTGTAGTTCCCCCGGCGAAGAGGCCCACCGAAGCCTTGATATCAACCCCAGTCGCCGCGGTAATGCTCACTGCCAACACAGCGCCAAGCAGCACGATACTTGCCGCCATAATATTTAGCGGTAATCCCCGTTTACGCAGCGACGCTAAAAAGCCCGGACCGACCTGCACTCCGACCGCATACACAAAGAGGATCAGCCCGAAGTCCCGTACAAACGCGATGACATCCGCATTGAACTTGTCTTTTCCGACCAACCGCGCGATCACGAGCCCTGTGAACATCACGCCGGGTATGCCCAGCGATAGCCCCTTGATCTTAAATGACCCCAGTACTAGCCCCGAAGCCGCCACGGCCGCGATGATCAATACCGTCAAGGAAACCGATTCCGGTTTGAAGACCGAATAGAACCAGTTGGTGTCTGCAAGCAATTGAAGAACCATGTAACACCTCAGTGAGGCCATCGCATCATGAGAAGTCATGACGCCTCAGTAATGGACTGCATCGTCCATTATTGATGATTGCGACGACATTTTCAATCGGATGGGTGAATTATTTCACAAATCCATCTAATGGCCTAAGGCATCAATGCTTAATAAACAGTACCGAAATGTCCAGATTCTCAATACCCGTTCCTATATGGGTTCCTCAATCCGCTTGGGATGAACTCCGACCCTAATGGACTTCCGCTATTGCTTCTTCGAGCTGCGTCTCAGTCTGAGCTCCGCACGGTTGCAGACCACGCCCCCGTGGCTGAGAATTCCCCTGATGTCACAATCCACCGACATGAAACCAACCTCCCTCGGCACTCCGCTGGGACTGATCGCCGGCCAGGGAACCCTGCCCTTGGAGACAGCCCGCGGCATGCGCGCCCAAGGCCATCGCATCATCTGTGCGGCCATGTCCGGCCAGGCTCGCGTCGAAGAGCTTCGCCCCCTGTGCGACGAATTGCATGTCGTCGGCATGCTGCGTATCAATCAATGGATCCGCATCCTCAAACGCCGCGGATGCTCGGAAGCGGTGATGGTCGGACGCGTCGGCAAGGCGGAGATGTATGAACGGTTCCATCTCTTCCGCTACATGCCCGACTGGCGCACCGCACGGCTCTGGTTTTTCCGCGTCAAGCACGATAAGCGGACTGCCACGCTTCTCCGCGCCTTGGCTGACGAGTTACAATCCGGTGGTATTACGCTTATCGATGGGAGACCCTACGTGCCTGAATCACTCGCCACGGAAGGACTGATGACACGCACCAAACCCTCGGCCACCATTCAGGCGGATATCGATTTTTCCTGGCCGCTGCTCAAGCGCCTCAATGAATTGCTCATCGGCCAGTCGCTGACGTGTATGGATAGGGAGATCATCGCCGTAGAGGCCGTGGAAGGCACCGACCAATTGATGGATCGGACCGCCAAGTTCTGCAAGCGCAAAGGCTGGGTGCTCTGCAAGGCCAGCAATCCCAATCAAGACATGCGTTTCGACGTGCCCACGGTCGGCGTGGCCACGGTCGAAAATCTGTCCCGTCACGGTGGGGGGGCCATGGTGCTCGAAGCCGGACGCACCATCATGCTGGAGAAGGATGCCCTGTTGAAGCGGGCTGACGAACTCGGCGTCGCGGTGGTGGGCCGGTCATCGTAGCGGCTCAAGGCATTTCCATACGCCGCGCGGCCGGGGTTCGTTCCATCGCATCAATCGCCGCCTTGGCATCCGCTTCACTCAGCACTTCGCGAAATGCCGCTTTAACTTTTTCGGCACTAGTCCTCAATCCTTCGAGCCGTGTCTTGAGTTCCTCCGACGCGACGCCGCCCTGCTTGTCGCCCGCCTGACGCATCTCGCGAAACTGCTTCAGATCCGCGATGTACTGCGTGAGCACCGGATAGATCACCGCTTTCTGCTTCTCATTCAGCTTCATGCGATCCAAGGCAATCACCAGTCCCAGGCGATTCGGCGCTCCCATCATTTCCTTCGCGCCATCGCTGGCGCTCAGCGCCGGTATCGAACCGCTGCGTGTCGGCCCGGAAAATTCCGCCGGCACCGGCTTGCCGGCCAGCACCGCGTCCAGTGCTCCCTGAACTTTCTTGGTGTCCATCCACGGATACCCCGTTGCCAGGCGGCCCTGCGCATCGATGACAAACGTCATGTTCGGATAACCGCCGTACGCGCGGGAGGATGCATCGTTCCACGCGTCGACAAGCACCTTTTGATGTTTGAGCCCAAGCCGTTCGGCACATTCTTTCGCCAGTTTCAATCGTTCTTGCTCGTTCACCGGCTGGGCAATATTGAACATTTCTTGCTGGTTGATGCTCAGCGCCGCGTCAGTATCCGCAGCATGCGATTCCCGCTGATAAATCACGATGAACGCCGCCTTGTCGCCCAGTGTCTCGGCCAGTTTCTCCACCGCGGCCGCATGCATCCGGAACACCGGCTCGGTGATGCTGCCGAACTGCAGCACGACAGGCTTGCCCCGGAAGTCGGTGAGCGTGACATTCTTCCCGGAAAAATCTGTCGCTGCGATCTCAGGCGCCGCCTGCCCAATCGCCAGCTTCCCCGCCGGCTGCGACGCGGGTTGCGTCGCAGCATCTTCCGCGACAACGGATTGCAATCCCATCGTTCCAACGATTGCTGCTGCCAGCCAAATCCCAGCGCCCAATAATCGACGGTACTTGTTCATGTATCATCTCCTGCAGGTGTTACGCGGCGAACCGATCAAAGTTACAACTGCTCTGGTCCTATCCGCCGCAGCAACGCCCGGATAAACTATATCGGCTATACAGAGGAGGTATCGCGCATCATGCCCAGTCCCGTACACCCCTACAGCGATTATGGTGTGGCGCTTCGGACGCTTCGGTCAGCTCGCGGCTGGCTGAGTTT
Organism: uncultured Phycisphaerales bacterium; assembly: GCA_903845195.1. Classification (GTDB taxonomy): domain Bacteria; phylum Planctomycetota; class Phycisphaerae; order WQYP01; family WQYP01; genus CAIMWO01. The sequence continues at coordinate 10,382 of CAIMWO010000026.1, read as the reverse complement.
GCTCCTGTGCGCCTGCATCATCTGGCAGTTCATCGGCTTCTCGCTCATGTACTGGACGCAGCAGCCCTATGAACGTCACAAGGCGGAGTGGACCTGGCTCGACGAAGGCCGCGCACGCCTGCAGCATACGCCCCGGCCGCCTCTACACAATGCCGCACGCAACGAAGAGGCGCTATCGCCTGTGGCTCCTACATCAGCTCCGGCAACAACCTCCACCTCACCTGCGGCCAGCCCCGATGACCGGTTCTACCCCGGTACCGAGCGCAGCCGCCAGCTCAATATTCGCGAACAGTGGGATACCACCTACACGATGGTCGTTCCCGTCACCCAGTTGCTGGCCCTGATTTCCGTCGCTTCGCAGGTGATCATCGTCTTCATCACTCTGCTCGTGATCCTTGTCGCCCAGGCCCCAGGTGTCGCTCAAATCACCCGCTCGCTGATCTGGTCCGTTCTGTTGTTGTTCATGATCCTTCCCTGGCAATATTTCGCCCGCGATTTTCCGATCCCTGGTGTCATCTACGGCTACAACGAAATGCTCCGATCTATCGGCCGCCATGTCACCGGTGAAAGCGTTTCGCGATTCGATGTCGTCGTGGTGTATCTGCGATTTGTGGTCTGGCCGGTGGTAGGGTTGCTCGTCCTCCTGATCATGTCGGAACGCTTCCGTGCCGGCATCATGCTGGCGATCGGCCATCCGCTGCAGAGCCTCCTCCAGCCGCGCGGGCCCAAACCCGTCGCCCCGCTGCTTAACGTTGGCGTCCCGGTCCATGAAAAACGAATTTGATTTCCCGTGAAAATGCAAAGCTTCTTGCTCGTTAGTCCTTGCCCCTTTCTATAATCAATCCGGTTGGTGGCGTTTGGCGGACGTTTATGAATCGATGTCGTAGCGAAGCATTCATCGCGGCCCTGGTGGTCTGGATGATTCTTGCGACGCCGTTGTGCGTCAGGGCAGCGGATCTCCCCACCGGCGTTTCGGCCAGCAAGGATATTTCTTACGCCGTTCAGGACGGCAAACCTCTGCTGCTCGATGTTTATCTCCCGCCTAATTCCGCCAAACAACCGTGTCCCGTAATCGTTCGTCTCTCTCCCAGACGTGAGACGCCGGCCAGCCCGGCCGGAGAGTTGCTGTCGCGCGGTTACGCCCTGATCTACGCCGGCTATCTTCCGGATGATGTCGGAAAATTCACCGCATTCTCCCGCTTTCCCAAGGATCTTTTCGCCGCCCGGGCCGCGGTGCGCTTCGCCCGCGGCAATGCGGAAAAATTCCATCTTGATTCGAATCGCGTGGCCATCTGGGGCGACGGCCACGGCGCCACGATCGCCGCGCTCCTTGCCGTGACCTCCGATCAGAAAGATCTCCGCGGAACTCTTGGCGATTTCGCCGCGCTCGATGATTCCGTGCAGTCCGTCTGCCTTCTCGGCGGAACCACCGATTGGCGCAACGCCGAACTCTATGGCGATGAAACCGTCAACCACCCGGGCGACCCTGCCTACCAGCTCTTCGGCGACAACCCCAAACAAGTGCCCGACACCGCCCGCATCGCCTCCGCCATCAACTACGTCCGCCCGATTTCGCCGCCCGTGCTCATGATCACCCTCCATTCCGATTCCAATCGTGCCATGCACCTGATCTTCGCTGAAACCCTGCGCCTTGCCGGCGTGGCTTCCGCACTTTACGAAGAATCCACCGGGGCGGGTCTGGGTGGCAAAGCTGTGGACGAAGCCAAGCTCGATCGCACCATCCTCGAGTTTTTCGACGATACGCTCCGCACTCCGAAGAATGTCCAGATGACGCGCGCAGAGGAAATCACTGCTCTGTCCAAGGCCGGGCTCTACAAACAGGCCCGTCGGCTGATCGAGGAACAACTCGCCGCCGCTTCCCCCGAGCAGCGCGAATTCCTCCTCAAGCAGCTTGGCGAACTCGCACAGCAGCAGCAGGAGCCGGCCATCCGCAAACTCATGGATGTACTCAAGCACAGCAAAGAATCCACTTCGCCCGCGTCCGGTGGATCGCGCATTCTCTGGACCATTCGCGAGGTGCTCACGGATCCTGAACGCATCGGCCATTACGATGTAGAAGCCACGATCCCCCAGGCCGATTTCGATGCCCGCGCCGCAGCCTTGCGTCATGGCGAAATTCTCAATGGATTCATCGTGCAACGCGACTGGGGCGCTGCCAATCGCCACGCTGCCGAAATGCGTCGCCTCGCCGATGACGCCCGCGGCGGCGTCGATAAACCCGCCATCGATGGGCTGCTCAACCACTATGCCGAACTTCGCAACGCGCCCGACAAACAATGGCCTGATGGCGTCAAACCCGTCGGCTTCGCCAACGCCTTCGGACAGGATCTCTACGGCTTCTGGATGGAAACCCGCGCCGGCGGTGTCATGCAACGCTTCCGCTACATCCCGCCGGGCACATTCGTGATGGGCTCCGGCAAGGAGGAATGGGGACGCCTGCCCGGCGAATCTATCCTCAAGGATGTCACCATCAAGAACGGTTTCTGGCTCGCCGATTCCCCGGTCACCCAGGCGATGTGGGAAGGCGTCGTGGGCAAGGATCAGAACCGCTCGCACTTCCGCGGCCCAAATCTGCCTGTGGAAAATATCAGCTACGCACACGCCGTGAATTTTGTCGAGCGTCTCGGCGTCGACGCTCGGCTTCCCACGGAAGCGGAGTGGGAATACGCCTGCCGGACCGGCTCCCGCCAAATGTACTCAGGTACCGGCCGCCTTTCGGATATGGCCTGGTTTTGGGATGAAAAACAGGACACCGTTGCACGCGACAACGTGCGCATCCTCCATGAACTCGAAACTGATCTCGATACCGCCCAGCGCTCCACCCACGCGGTCAAAACCAAGCTTCCCAACGCCTGGGGCCTCTACGATATGCACGGCAACGTCTGGCAATGGTGCTCCGGAACATCTGCCGAAAAGTCCAAGGACTACCATCCGGCCCGCGGTGGCTCATGGATCTCCATTCCCCAGTCCTGCCGCGCCGCCCGCGCCACCTGGCAATCCGTCGAATACCAATCCTGGAACCTGGGCATGCGCATTCTCATCCCCGCCACCCCACGTTGAAGACGCACCTCGTTGGAATTCCGCGCTCATGTCACCATGAAAGCCTCGATCAAATTGATCCGGCTTTTCAACTCCCTTGCTTCCGCCAACCTCATTCCTATACGATCGCTTCCCTTGATCATTGAACCTTTAACCTAGAGACTTCAAATGCGTATCGCCATTCCCGTCTTCGCCCAGCAACTCGCCCCCGATTTCTCCTCCGCCGACACCTTCTCCGTCTTCGACATTCACGATGAAACTCGCGCCGTCTCTTATCAGGGCCGCCACACGTTCCCCGAAATCGGATGCGCCCGTACACCCGTCAAACTGCGCGAACTCGGCGTGGAGCTCATCATCGGCCACCACGTTTCACAGAACGCGCTCAATCACCTCCTCGAGTACGGCATCCTCGCCGTCCATGACGCCCCCTTGCTCTCCCCTGATGCCCTCATCATCCACCTCGTCTCGGGCACTCTCCAAGCCACCCACCCCGACCCCGCCGTCCACCGCACCTCCGCCTGCGGCTCCGGTGGCTGCGACCACTGCACCAATCACTCGCACCACTAATGCCCCGTCCGCATTTGCCCTTCCCCCTTACGTTCTCTTGCTCTCGATCGCCTCACTCGCGAGAAGGAACTGCAACTGCCCCCGCGCCGGACCGCAGCTTCGGCACCAGTACCGTGCATGCCGCGGCGGACGTTTGTGCCGGTGATATTCCTTCCCGCAACCTCCGCATCGCCCCTGCCAACGTCCCTTGGGCATTACCGCCACGCCCTGATCACATGCCACCGGCCTGCAACCTAACTGGCGACACACCGCTTTCCATTTTGCCCCATGCCCCTCGCGCTGCCCCGCCAGCGCATGGGCAATCTCGTGCAAAATCGTGTCGCGTACCTGCCCCTCATCGTTGTGCCGCACGAAATGCACCGATAACTCAATCCGCCGTTCTCGATACCGGCACAACCCCAGCGCTCTCTTGCGGCGGTTCCAGCCGAAACTCCATTCCACCAGCCCATACTGACTCAGGAACTGATGAGCAAGATTTTCTGCGGCTTCAAAATCCATGAATCCTTCCACTCATACCGGCAGCGTTGCCCGCAATCGATCGATGACTCCCGGCACGATTGCCAGCGCTCCGTCGATATCCGCATCCGTCGTCCTGCGGCTTAAACTGAACCGGATCGCCCCGTGCGCCACCCGCTCCGGCAACCGCATCGCCCGCAAGACATGGCTCGGCGCGAGGCTTCCGCTGGAGCACGCCGCTCCCGCACTGGCACAAACATCCCGTTCGCTCAACAACAGCAGAATCGCCTCGGCTTCCAATCCCGCAAAACCAATGTTGGTGGTATTCACCAGCCGATGGTTCGGATCGCCATTGACGTGTGCATCGGAAATCTTTGCGATCAATTCACTCTCAAGCCGGTCTCGCAATATGGCCACACGCTGCCACGACCGATCATCAGCAAGCGCCTCACGCGCCAGTTCCGCCGCCTTTCCCAAACCGACGATCCCCGCGACATTTTCCGTCCCGCCGCGCCGATCGCGCTCTTGCGGCCCGCCGCGCAGCCACGGCTGCCAGCGCACGCTTCGACGCACGTACAACGCACCAACGCCCTTGGGCCCATGGAATTTATGCCCGCTCACGCTCAAGAGATCGACGGGCAAATCGCGCACCGCCATTGATAATTTCCCGGCCGCCTGCACCGCATCCACATGCAACGGCACACCCGCCGCCCGGCACTTCCCGCCGATAGCCGCCACGTCAAACACCACCCCGGTCTCATTGTTCGCCCACATGATGCTCACCAGCGCCAGATCCGGATCGCCCAGCGCCGTATCCAATGCCGCCATATCCAAATGACCGCGGAGATCCACCGGAATTTCGATCACGCGATAGCCACTCTTGACCAGCGCCTGCAGCGGCTCGCGCACCGAACTATGCTCCACGCTGCTGGTGATAATCGTCATTCGCGGCGACCGTATCGCCAGCACCCCGTGAATCGCCGCGTTGTTCGACTCCGTTCCGCAACTGGTAAACAGCAGTTCCCGTACATCGCATCCCAGCAAGCCTGCGACCTGATGACGCGCTTGTTCCACGGCCTGTCGCGACTCCTGCCCAAAACGATGCATGCTGGATGGGTTGCCGTAGGCCTCCCCCAGGTAAGGCAGCATCGCCTCCCGCACCAGCGGATCGACAGCCGTCGTGGCATTATTGTCCAGGTAAATCATGCCTTCATCTTAGGCGGTAACGCTCACCATGTGAATCCACCCAACCGGCAATCATCCCGCCCGGCTTGACCTGCTGCACTCTTTTCGTATGATGAGTTGCTCAATTGATTTCACGCACCAGTAGCTCAGTTGGTAGAGCAGCTGACTCTTAATCAGCGGGTCCTAGGTTCGAGTCCTAGCTGGTGCATTTGAAGCCTGATCGGCAACGGTCAGGCTTTCTTATTTTAGCTGTCGCAACGGTGGGCCGATTCATCGAGGCGCTGCAACGGCCGGATCATCCAGAATTTTTGCCAACACGCGTTCCAATGCCTCCAGGTCCACGGGCTTGGTCAGATGCGCAAGAAATCCCGCCTCCTTGCTCTTGCGGATATCCTCTTCCATCCCGTAGCCGCTCAGCGCAATGGCTTTGATCGGCTTGGTCGCGGCGAAATAGCGCAACAGGTCCAGCCCACTGCCGTCCGGCAATCCGATGTCGCTGACGAGCAGATCAAACGCGTTGCTCCGTCCAGCGGCCATGGCTTCAGCAACGTTGCGGGCGAGAACCACCTTAAAGCCATAACTGCTGAGGAGATTCGACATGACCCTGGCAGTATCGGGATGATCTTCGACCAGCAAGACTTGCCGACTGACGGCCAGCGTGCGAATCGGTGCATGAACGTCAGCCGGTGCCTGTAGAGTGTTGGTATCTGAAGTAATCGGCAAAGTCAGCGTAAATTTGGCGCCCTTGCCTTGTCCATCGCTATCGGCCACAAGGGTCCCGCCGTGCAGATCAACCAGTCCTTTGCTGATGGCCAGTCCCAATCCCAATCCGCCGAATTGGCGGGTGATATCGCTGCCGCCCTGCTCGAAGGCATTGAACAACCGTGACAAAAGGGATGGTTCGATGCCCATACCCGTGTCCTGCACCACTACCGATATCTGCTCGACGGTCGGATTGTCGCTTCGGATGGTGATACGGCCTCCGGCGGGCGTGAATTTCACGGCGTTCTTGAGGACATTCCAAAGTATCTGCTGCAATCGCGCCGAATCCGCAGCCACGTGATGCTGCCTGGCTTGGGTCTCCACTGTCACGACTAGCGCCTTTGCCGTAATCTCATCGTGGCACATAGCCAACACATGTTTTAACCGCTCATGCAGGTCTACCGGTGCGATGTGCAAGCCCAACTTATCCCGGTTGATCTTCGTGAAATCCAGCAGATCATCGATGAGCCGGGCCTCCAACTCCGTGTTGCGTCGGATCATTCGCACCGATTCAAGAAGATCCGGCGAAAGGGCCGCATCTTCTTCCATCAATTGGGTTGCGGCCAGTATTGGCGTCAACGGAGTGCGCAATTCGTGCGAGAGTACAGCCAGAAAGTGATCCTTGGTTTTGTTCGCCTGCTCCGCCTCGTCCTTGGCTTGCTGCATGATCTTGCGTGCCTTGACGCGTTCGCTGATTTCCACGAACACCACCGCGAACTGTCGCCTGGCGGGACTGAAGGCAAAGACTTCAAAGTCACGATCCATCGCCTGGACATGACTTTCATAGCGTGCAGGTTCGCCGGTAAGTGCGACCTTGCCGTAAACCTCAATCCATTGCGGTTCCAGATTGGGAATGACTTCCAGCGCACGCTTTCCCGTCACTTGCTCGGGCTTCAGGCCGGTGTGACTTTCGAACGCGGGGTTGACTTGCAGATACCGGAAATCGACCGGCTTACCTTGCTTGTCGCAAATGATCTCGCAGAGAGCAAAACCCTCGGCCATCGTATTGAACAGCGAACGGAATCGCTCCTCGCTGGCTTGCAGAGCCTCTGCGGCCTCGACGCGATGAGTGATATCTTCGGTCAGCATGACGATACCCTTAGGGGTGTCGTCGGCCTGATACCAGGGCTGGATTTCCCACCGCACCCACTGGGTTGAGCCGTCGGCGCGCACGAAGGGATCGGCGTCGCAGCGCTCCGATGCCCCGGCCAGGCAGCGCTGGTGAATCTGTTTCCAGCGGTCGGGAATTTCGGGGAAAACTTCGTAGTGACTGCGTCCAAGGAGGTTCTGTCCTTCGAGGTGATAGTCGAGGATCCAGCGATTGGAAACCATGAGATAACGCATCTGGGAATCGAACATCGCGATGGCGGCGGGGGCGTGCGCGATTACAAATCGGAGGCGATCTTCGCTCTGATGCAGTTGGTCGAGCGTCTTCTTCTCTTCGGTGATGTCCCGGAAAAAGAACGTCAGGTTTTGCGGGGCGGGAAAAATTCGTACTTCCAGCCAGCCGGGAAGGGTGATGGAAAGCAGCTCGAATTTGACCGGCTTCTGCGTGGTCATGGCCTGTCGCGATTGCTGTTCGAGGTGCGAACGGGAGGAGGGTGGGAAGACTTCCCAGATGATCTTGCCGAGCATTTCCTGTGGTGGCCTGCCGGTCAGTTGTTCGGAGGCGGCGTTCAGGTAGATGAATCGTCCGTCCTTAGCCACGACGGCCACGGCGTCGGTGACGTTTTCCAGAACGGCCAGGGCTTCGCGTTCTTCGCTGTGCGTGGTCAAAGATGGTCCTCGCGCTAGTGTGTGCTAAGACGTAAAATCTGTCATCGATCAACGGTATTGCAGATGCTGTGTTTTCATCCAGCGAAACGTTTTTCAACAGCAGAATCTTAACATCTGTATCGATATGGGTCTATGTCAATCTACCAGATCGATCGGGAGGACCTGAAAAGGTGTTACGCGCAGCAATTATTTCTTTGCGGGAATGAATTTCAGTGCGGCGGAATTGATGCAGTAACGCTCGCCGGTGGGCGTCTGGGGGGCATCATCGAAAATGTGGCCGAGGTGGGAACCGCAGCGGGCGCAGAGCACTTCGGTTCTCTTCGTTCCGAAAGAATAGTCGGGGACGAGTTTGACGCGATCGCCGGCCTTGGCGGCGTAGAAAGCGGGCCAGCCGCAACCGGAGTTGAATTTGGTATCGGAAGAGAAGAGTTCCTGGCCGCAGGCGGCGCAGGCGTAGGCGCCGGGCTGGAAGAATTCATCATATTTTCCGGTGAAGGGCGCTTCGGTTGCCTTTTGGCGGAGGACGGCGAACTGTTCGGGCGTGAGCAGTTTCTTCCATTCCTCTTCGGTATGAGTGACCTTGTCGGGTTCGGTTGTGGGCATGGTGGAGGGCTCCATGTGCGGGGCGGCGGTCGGCGGAGGCGGTGCGACGGCGGCAGGCCGGGAATCGCAGGCGACCGTTCCGATCGAACAGGAAACGAGTATGGCCATGATTTTTGTCATCATTCAGTATATGCCTCGACGGTCACGAGAGTTCTCATGGCGTTACGACGGTTTCAGCAGTTTTTCGGTGAGCCAGGCGTAGGTTTTGGCCCAGGCGTCCTTGGCTTTTTCTTCGTTGTACAGGCCGAGTTTGGTGGCGGCTTTGGAGGCGAAGGCGTGGCCGACGCCGTCGTAACGGTAGATGGTGACGTCTTTGACGCCGGCTTTCTTGAGGCCGTCTTCGAATGCGTTGACGCTTGCCGGTGAGGGGCCTTTGTCATTATTTCCGAAGACGCCGAGGACGGGGCCCTGGAGGTTTTTCAGTTTTTCGGAGTCGGTGACGAGCCCACCGTAGAAGATGACGGTGGCTCTGATGCGTTGATCGGCCAGGGAAAGGAGGAGGGACTGCTGGCCGCCCATGCACCAGCCGATGGAGGCGATGCGTTTGGGATCGACGACGCCGTTGGTGACTTCTTCTTCGAGGAGGTCGACGCCGGTCTTGAGGCGGAGGAGGCAGCCGTCGTCGGTGATCTTGTCGTGGAGTTCCTTGGCTTTGGCGGGATCGTCGGTGGCTTGGCCATCGTAGAGATCGACGGCGAGGGCGTAGAAGCCGTGCTGGGCGAATTCGCGGGTGCGCTGCTGGATGTCATCGTTGAGACCCCACCATTCCTGGATGACGATGAGTGCAGGCAAGTTGGGCTTGGCGTTGGTGGGGATTTCGGGACGGGAGAAGTAGAGGCGAACTTTGATTTCGGCACTGGCGGCGGGAACTTTGATGGTTCGTGTGATCCAGCCGGACTTGATGGGAAGCGGAGTGCCGGGCGGAAGCTTGGCGGTTTCGGTGGGGGGCTTGGGGTTGTCGGTGGCTTGATCCAGTTGTTCGTTCCTTTCGTTTACCGCGCCGCCGAGCTGACGCTTGATGACGGATTTGGGATCGTTCTGAGCGAAGGCGATCAGGCAGGGCAGGGCCAAGGCGAGCAGGGCGATGAGAACGTGGCGCATGGCGGGGTTCCTCCATTTGTTCGTGATGGTGGGATTATAGGCGTGGCAAAGGTCGGTTGAGTGCGATCGCGTGAAAGGGCCGATTTTGCGGGGGTTTTGCGGTTGATTCGGTGAAAATGTGCTTGTTTTACTCAAGATGCTCATGAATTTCTCTGAAAACATGCGATTTTCTCCCAAGATTCTTATGAGTTTCCCAAGGTGCGCATGAATTTTGAGAGAGGGGAGAGTTTGCGCACCTGCGCGGATTTTTAGAGGGAGATGCGCAGGTTTTTTTGCGCACCTGCGCAGAGGGCTTTTTTCGGTTTGGTTTTCTAAGTCCTGACTAATTCTCGGCTTGGGCGTGGAGGGGGATTTTTGGTAGGGAGATGCGCAACTGATTTTCAAGACAGGCGGGATTTGAACCACGACGACACGGCGGCACGACGGGGGACGGGGGAAATTTTCAATTATCAATTTCCAATTTTCAAGGGGGGATTGACGACGTGGACGGTCCACAAATGGGCACAAATGGACACGAATGGGTTGAGTGGTCAGTGGCCAGTGGTCAGTTGTCAGTGGTCGCATTGTGGGCCTTTCTATATAAGGGGTGGAGGACCATGTTTGTGCGCACACGTGTGGAGCGATGCGGCGGTAGGTGTTGGGAGAGGCGGGAGTTAGCGGCGGAATTATTTTTTGCCGGGGGCGGATGTGGGGTGATGGGCGTGCGCACAGATGCGATGTGACAAGGTGACTGGACTTCCCCATGTTTAGTGGGCGCTCCGGGATTCGTTGTAGGATTCCCGATAAGGAGCGACAAGTATGGGCAGGAAAAGGATCTATGGTCCGCAGTTCAAGGAAGAAGCGTGCAGATTGGTGACCGGACAGGGTTATTC
>CAIMWO010000025.1 GCA_903845195.1 uncultured Phycisphaerales bacterium | reverse complement strand
CGACCGTGGCGACATCCAGCTCCGTGAGCGTGCAATTCTCCGCATGAGGTTGTGGCGGCCTCCGTGCCATGCACAGAGTTCACCATATTCTTCGCGATTGCGCAAGTGTATAACGCGGAAAACTTTTGGCAGATGCTCTAATAGCCATAGATCGTATTGGAGCCGTCGATGGCGTGGAGGTTTCCGCAGGGCATGCCTTGGATGGGTTTGAAGCCGGGGGCCTGGAAGGGCTGACTTTCGACGTGGCCGTCGATGAAACTCATTTGGGCAGTCCATGCGCCGGCGTTTCGGTGGCGGAACTGGGCGTAGCCGGAGGGGGAGGATGCGCCGGGGGTGTAGAGTACGTAGTGGCCTTCGTTGAAGGTGGCGCCGAAATCGAACTGGACGGCGTCGGTGAAGACAAAGACGGAATCTTGCCGGGCGGAGTACCGGGTGCGGGTCGCGGTTTCGCCGGCGACGGGGCCGAGGAATTTGATGTTGTAGCCGTAGCTGGCGGCGTGTTTATTGAACTTGGGGAAGTATTCGGCATCGTCATAGGGGAAGTCGGGGCATTGGAGGAGGTTGGCGAGGTTTGCGGTGTAGGGTCCGAGGACGGAGCGGGATTTGTCGAGGGAGCGATTCCTGGTGCCGGCGGCGGCGGGGCCGTTGGCTTCGAAGCCGAACCACCAGAGGCGGCCGGGGGCGGCGCCGGGGATATCCCAGTAGTAGCGCCAGAAATAGCCGTCATTGGCGTCGAGGTAGAGATTGGTGGCGATGCCGAGCTGACGGAGGTTGCTGGCGCAGACGGTGCGGCGGGTATTGGCTCGGGCGAAGTTGAGGGTGGGGATCAGCAGCGCAATGAGTACCACGATGATGGCAATCACGATGAGCAGTTCGACGAGGGTAAATGCGCGACGCGCGGGCATACCGGGATCCTTGAGTGGTGCTGGCGTGTGGGGCGGATTGCTTCGCAAGGTAAGAAAGGGCCGCCCGGCCCCACTGGATGGCGGAGCAGAGCATTCTGGCGCACATCCGGCGGGCGGCCCACAATGGACACAATCAGGCGGAACGACGACGACGCCAGAGCAACAGTGCGGCCGGGATGGTCAGAAGGGCGGCGCTGGCGGGCTCTGGGACGCCAGGGGAGTTACCAATCGGTGCGTCGACCTGTATGCCAAAAGAATCAAACACCACGTCCGCGGCGGCGGGGCTGCCGGGGGAGGGGGCGGTGAGGTTCGGATCATTCCAGAGCGTGAGGGCAAAGGAGTCCATGCTGAAGGTGGCGCCGGTCAGATCGGCGACGACAGAGCCGGAGCCGAAGTTCATCGTGGCCTGATGCGTGGTGGCGTCGTAGTCGATGGTGACGGAGAGGGTTTTGTCCAAATCAAGCGAGGCGTTGTCAAAGCCAAAGCGGAAACTGTCGTTGAAGGCGAAGCCGGCTTGTGCAGACTGGATGGATGTGAGGCTGAGGGAGTTGCCGCCGAAGGTGGTGTCCTGCGTCGGGAAGTAGTCGAAGGTGAGGATGTCGTAGGTGGTGCCGGGGGTGTCTTCGACGAAGTTGAAGGAGGCGTCATAGTGGCCGGTGGAGGCGCGTTGATCGCCGGTGGTGGTGGAATTGACGAGGCCGAAGGCGGGCATGCTGCCGCCGAAATCCGGCGGCGAGACGTAGCCGCTGGAGAGGATGGTGAACGTGGTTGCGAGGTGGAAGCTCGTGTCTTGGGTGACCATCTGGTTAATGGGGAACAGAAGTTTGATGGTGGGTTGGGTGGTGTCGTAGTGGGCGGTGAGGGTGCCTGCGACGCCATCATAGGTGAAGCGGGAATTGACGTTGGCGGCATCGGGTCCTTGCGCGAGGACGGTGGGATCGGCGAGGGGATTGGAGGAGAAATCGCTCGCTACATCGGCGCGGGCTGCGGCAGTGACGGCGGCGATGAGCAGGGCGCCAAGGGCAAGTTGGGAACGGGAAATGGAACGCATGAAACAGACCTCCGTGCCAGTTCGCGTGGCACATACGGAACTTGAGTCAGCATCGCGGGATCATCCGGGAAAGCGGAACGCTAATAGCCACTTTCGCCGCGCGGGGCACACTGCCCCGGGACTTCGAAAGGCGTTACCGACGAGAGAAGACGGGAGGCCAAACTGCGAGTGAGATCGCAAAGAGGGCGCGTCGCTCAGCGGAACCTGTCAGAAGTCCATCTCGCGAGGACTGACAACGAGCGTCAGGCAGGTCTTCTGGCTTCGGGCCAAATGGGGCGTCTGGTCTTCCCGGAGAGAGCGGAGCCATCGGGGGATGATGGCCTTTACAACTGGTCCTGCCATGGGGATGGCAAGAACTTGCGACCTCTCTCTCCAGTGACCGGACACCGAGTTCGGTAGCCCGTTACAGCGGCGCGTCCGCGGCGGATTTTCACCGCCTTCCCTTTTCATCCGGCGAAGTCGCCGGACACCTGTCGCAGAGGGGAAAGATACCACGGCGGGGGAGAAAGGCAAGTCCCTATTTCGGTGAATGATTGTAAGTGGTGTGTCTGGCGTGATTAGCGGGTGGCGCAATAAATGCCGGGGAAGAATGGTGAATAGAGAATAGAGAATGGAGAAAACGGGCTCTGAGTTTTGAACGGCGTGCAGGCACTGGGCGGGTCAGATTGTTTTGAAGAGGTTGTCGAGGGGGACGGGGGCGCCGCAGTAGAGGCAGCGGGAGTGTTTGGGGAAGATGGTGCGATTGCATTTGGGGCATTTGGTGGGGGTGTAGGTCATTTTGCCGTCGGCGTTGCCGTCCTTGGCGTCGAGGATGGCGACGCGATTGACGAGGTCTTCATCGGTGAGGGCGGTTTTTTCTTTGACGAGTTCCCACATGGCGGCGGAGACGAGGAGAAGCTGGTCGATGCGTTCGTCGGCATCGTGTTTTTGAGGGGATTCGAGATTGGAGGATTGGGGAGGTGCGGCGGCGCTGGCGGCGTCGATGCTTTGGCTGACGCCATCGAGGGCTTGAATAATTGAGCGGCTGTTCCAGAAGAGAGTCATTGTGTTTCTCCGTTGCAGTGTGGGTGATATTTTCGAGTTTCGGTGTTCGGTTTGTTCAGCCGATGACGGCGCGCAGGCTGCCGTGGGCTTGTTTGAGCAGGTTTTCGGCGGTGAAGACGTCGCATTGTTTTTTGTGCATGACGACGGCGAGTTTCACTTTGCCGCCGGCATTGTCGAGGAGGTTGATGGATTCTTCGCGGGTCAGGCCGGTGATCATGGCGATGATGCGGGCGGCGCGGTCGATGAGTTTGGCGTTTTTCATGGCGTCGATGTCGACCATGAGGTTGCCGTAGGTTTTGCCGATCTGGACCATGGCCAGGGTGGTGATGGTGTTGAGGACGAGTTTGGTGGCGGTGCCGGCTTTCATGCGGGTGGAACCGGTGAGGACTTCGGGGCCGGTGAGCACGGCGATGAAGAGATCGGGGAGGGGGTTCATGTGGACGTGTTTGGGATCGGTGCAGATGAGGAAGATGGTTTGGGCGCTGCGGGTTTTGGCTTCGATGAGGGCGCCGTGGACGAAGGGGGTGGTGCCGCCGGCGGCGATGCCGAAGACGACATCTTTTTCGTCGACGGCGAGTTCCCGGACGATGTGGGTGCCGGCGGCGAGGTCATCTTCCACGTTTTCGATGGAGCGGCGGAGCGCGAGGTCACCGCCGGCGATGATGCCGACGACCATTTCTGGATCGCTGCAGAAAGTGGGTGGGCATTCGGAGGCGTCGAGCACGCCGAGGCGGCCGCTGGTGCCGGCGCCGATGTAGATGAGGCGTCCGCCAGCGGCGAAGGCTTTGGCGACCATGCGCACGGCTTGCGCGATGGCGACGCGCTGCTGGGCCACGGCGGCGACGGTCTGGGCATCTTCAGCATTGAGAAGGGCGACGGCGTCTTCGATGGGGAGCATATCGAGTTGCTCGCTGGCAGGGTTGCGTTGTTCGGTATGGATGTGGGAGCGATCGGGGATCATGCGGACTCCGGGAGAATTGGGAATAGGGAATAGAGAATAGAGAAAGGGGGAATTCGCGGCGTGATCGCGAACTGTGGAAACATGCAACTTGTCGTTTTCTCTATTCGCTATTCTTCATGCAATATTCTGTGGCATCGTAACACGATGGTGCAAAAGAAAAAGCGATCGGCCGCGGACGACCGATCGCTTGTGAGTTCTGGTTACAGGAGCATGAAGTCAGGAGTTTGGGTGATGTCTGGAAGGTGTGCTGCTGGAGAGGCTTTTGGAGCCGGCTTTCTGGGAGTGCAAGGCGGACTTGGCGCCATGCTTGACCTTGAGTGCATGCGTGCGGCCATGAATGCGATGAAGCTTCTTGGCGGTGTGGCCGGCAGTGTGCACCTTCCCGGCCGACGGCGTGGTCGGGCGGGCATAGGTGATGGCGGGGATGGCGATCAGGGCAGTGCCCAGCGCCACGGCAGCGAGAACTTTGGTCCATGCGAACATCGTGAGTCTCCGAAAACAATCCTTGTGTGCCCGTCTATTGCCAGGCCGAAGACCACGCGGTCATCGGTACCCCTGGAGGCAGTACTTGCAAGGAAGAAGTAAAGGCTATCGGAAAGATGATGCGAAGTTCTGCAAAGGAATTGGGACAGGGCTGCAGGGTGTGCCGTTGCCGGCTGTGTGCGTCCGATCGGAAGCGGTGGAATGAGTTGGGCGGGATCTGCGATCCAGCATCTTCTTCCCCATTTGCGTGCGTCCCGATAGCATAGGGCCATCGGAGGAATTTTCATGGCTGTACCCACATCGCCGCTGCCGGTTTGTCGGTTTGCTGGTCTGCTTGCTGGAACTGAGGAGGAACTGGCTGCGGCGCGGCAGGAGTTGACGCAGTGGTATGGGAAGATCGATGACGCTTCCGAGATTCTGCCGTTCACGTTCACCGAGTATTACAACACGGAAATGGGGACGAGCCTTTTGCGGCAGTGGGTGCGGTTTGAGGCGTTGTTCAATCCGGAGCACTTGGCGAAGTGCAAGCTGGAAACGAACATGGCCGAGACGCTGCTGGCGCGGCAATTTCACGAAAAGGGCGGGCGTGGGGTGAATCGGCCGATCAATATCGATCCGGGTTACGTACATAAGTACAAGGTGGTACTGGCGACGACGAAGGATCATTCGCACCGGGTGTATATCAGCGAAGGGATTTATGCGGAGGTGACGCTGCACTGGCATCAGAACAAGTGGACTCCGTGGCCGTGGACGTATGCGGATTATCAATCGCCGGCGGCCGGGGCGTTTTTTGAGCGGGCGCGGACGGCGTACCTGGCGCAGTTGCAGAAGATCACGGGTGGCTGAAGGTTGAAACTTGAATGATGAATGACGAATGACGATTCTGATTAGAAATTCGAATGTGCAGAATCCGAATGGGACGCATCGTGCGCCGATTTCGTCATTTCCGCGAGGTGCGGAATGATTTTGCCTGCCATCATGCTCTTCTTCGTTGCCTTCGTCATCAGTTGGATCGGTGTCGGGCTTGCGAAGCACTATGCGCGGCGATTGGGGTTGATGGATGATCCGGGGCATCGGAAGGTGCATGTGGTCGCGACGCCGCGAAATGGGGGGATCGGGATATTTGCGGGGTTTGCGTTGCCGCTGGCGGTGGGCCTTATTGGCGTCGCCTACCTATCGGCGGTTCAGTCGCATGGGATGCCCAAGCGATATGCGACTACCGAGAACGCCAGTGCGGTTCATAATGGGCAGGTGTCGGTGCTGGGGAGAGAGGTCCCATCCTTTGTGCTGGATCAGCTTCCCGGGATGCGTGCCCACGCGCCGCTGGCATGGCTTTTTCTTGCGGCGGCGCTGGCGATCCATCTGCTCGGTCTGCTCGATGATCGCAAGCCGATGGCGGCTTGGCCCAAACTGCTGGCACAGTTTGTCATCGCCATTGCATTGGTGGGCGTGGGGGAAGTCATTGAGACGGGCGGTTTCCGCGTGCTGACATTTCTGGGCAACTACCCGGAGCCGTACTTTTTCATTTCGGCTTTCGCTTCGGTCCTCTGGATCGTCGCGCTGACCAACGCGTTTAATTTTCTCGATCACATGGATGGGCTCTCGGCGGGTGTGGCGTTTATTTGCGGCGGGATTTTTCTTATTACCGCCGGTCAGAACGGGCAGTGGTTTATCTGCGCGATGCTGCTGTTGTTCCTCGGTTCGCTGCTGGGGTTTCTCGTGTACAACTTTCCGCCGGCGTCGATTTTCATGGGCGATGGCGGCTCGATGTTGCTGGGGTTCATTCTCTCAGCCTTGACCATTCGTACAACATTTCTGCCGGTGGGCGAGAGTTTTGCGAATCGCTGGTATGCGTTGCTGGCGCCGCTGATCATCTTGGCGGTGCCGTTGTACGATTTGCTGATTGTTTCGGTGTTGCGGCTGGCGCGGGGGCGATCGCCGATGATGGGGGACACGAATCATTTTTCGCACCGTCTGACGCGGCATGGGTTCACGAAGCGCGGCGCGGTGCTGGTGATTTATGCTGTCACGATGGCGACGGGGATTACGGCGCCGCTGCTGGCGCGGGTCGATGATACGGCGGCGTTGCTGCTGTTCGGGCAATTGTGCGGAATGCTGATCGTGATCGGTTTGCTGGAGCGCGTGGGGGAGCACACGACGTGAAACGCGAAACGCGAAATATGAGACGCGAAAGGCGTTTTCCAATTCTCGCTTTCGGTGCCGCATGAACGGGTTGACGGCTCGTCAGAATATCATCGCGTGGACGGCGCTGCTTCTGCTGCTGGCGATTCTTGCGGCGCGGCTGTCGATGACGGAGGCGCTGCGGCAGACGCTGACGGACAAGGAGGCGGCACTTGCGGCGCTGGCGGCTCCTTCCACGGATTCGCCCAGCGCGCCGGTTCCGGAGGTGGGGCCGACGGTTACGACGGGCTTTGGCGTGCTGACTTTACTGGCTGCGGGACTGGCGACCTGGGCGGGGAGGGGTGCGATTTCGCGCGGGCGATGGGTGCGGCTTTTGATCATTGCCGGGATTGTCGGGCTGGGGGTGATCTCGACGTTGCATGCGCAGAACCGTTTTGCGTCGCTGGTCGGGGTGTGCGATTTTGGGATGGCGCTGGCCGGGGGGTGGACGATCTCGCTGTTGTGTTCGACGCAGGTGTTGGGCGATCGTGGCCGACGGTTTGTGATTGCGGCGCTGATCGCCATTCTGGCTGCGTGGTGCGCGAAAGGTTTCTTTCAGCGTTATATGGATATCCCGGACACCATCCAGTTCTATCAGGAAAACAAAGAAAAGATGTGGCAGGACCGGCATCTGAAGCCGGGCGATCCGGGCATCATCTTGCTGGAAGGGCGGCTGATGAGCCGGGAGGTGACGGGATTCATCAGTTACTCCAATGTGCTGGCGGCGGGGCTGATTGGGTTGATTTCTGTGGCGATGGGATTGCTCGTCGGCGGGTTTATGGCGCGGATATCAGAAAGCGTGGGGGATATGACGTTAACGCCGACGACTTCCGGCGGCGGGGCAAAGCGGAGGGGCGCTGGCGTGCGCGGTCCACCGGAAGATGATCGGAAGGACATCGACATTCCGTTTGGGCAGATTGCTGAGATCGTGCTGGGGTTGTTGATTGTCGCGTCGGTCGTGGTGCTGATGCTGACGCTTTCGAAGGGCGGATTTGCGGCGGGATTGGTTTGCCTGACGGTGATTGCGGCGGGAATTGTCTGGCGGGATTTCGTTGCGCTTCATCGCAGGAAGATACTTGTTGGGGTGCTGCTCGTTGCGGTGGCGGTTGCGGGGACGGTGGTGACGTATGGCTTGCGGCATCACGGGCTTCCTTCGAAGAGCCTGTTCTTTCGCTGGCAGTATTGGACCGCGGCGATGCCGATCGTCGGGCTCGATCCACTGCGCGGCGTGGGGTTGAATAACTTTGGCGACTATTACCTGCAATACAAGCTGCCCAGCGCACCGGAAGATGTGAAAGATCCGCATTCGATCTTCATCCGGCTGGCGGCGGAACTCGGCATACCGGCAACGGTGTTGTTCGGGGTGTTGCTGGTTTGGACTGCGTGGCGGGCGACACGCCGTGGGGAACTGCCCAAGGTGGAAGGGGGGATGCAGAATGCTCGGGCTGATCTTTTCACGTATTTGTCGGGCGGGGTTTTCATTGTTGTCTGGTGGATTCTGCATTATGCGATTTCTTCGCCGAAGTTGGACTGGTTTGTCATCATGACGGTGCTATACGCCTTGGTGAGCGGGGTGGCGTTTCTTCTGGCGTGGGTTTATTTGCGCGGGCTGTCCGCGGGGGGCCTGCGCCCGGTTCTGGTGGCGGCACTCATCGGCGCGCTGGGCATGCTGGTGTACGACCAGATCAACATGGCCTTGGTGACCGGTTCGGTGGCGATGCTGTTCTGGGTGCTGCTGGGATTGGCGGATTCGGAGGACCATGGGAGCAAGGCCGTCGGGGCGAGGGCGGTCCTTGGCATGACGACGGGAGCGGCGTTTTTGGCGAGCAGTCTTGCGCTCACGTTCTGTGTATGGATTCCGCTTGCGAACGGACAGTTTTCGTGGGATCCAGCGCCTTACGAATGGGCCTTCGCGCGTGAAGTCCGCGTGGGCAATTATCGAGCGGCGCTGACATCCATAGAGGCGGCGCTGGAGCGTGATCCCCGGAGCGTGGAGTTGCTCAATGCCAAGATTCGCGTCGAGCAGGCGCTGGGCAAGCCTCTGGCGGGTGACATTCGTCACATGCTGCAACTGGATCGTGCCAACGCCCGTCCGCGGATGGATTATGGGCTGGCGGAGTCCGATCTTTCGCCCGCCGAGCGCGTGGCTATTCTGCGGGAAGCTCAAACTTTCGACGCGGCGCTGGCGGCGGGTGAGCCGAAGAAACTCACGGCGGAGGATCAGGGCAAGATTGAGTCGACGATTGCGGAGTTGGGGAAAATAGAAAATGAAAAATAGAAAATAGAAAAATTGGTGAAGATGCTGGCGATACGTTGGCATTTTCAACCGCGTGCCGCGTTTTTTTTCTATTTTATATTTTATATTTTCTAGAGCGTCTGCCAAAAGTTTACTGCTTTATGGTGCAGGTGCGTTGATTGTCGGCGGCGCGGTCGGTGACCCAGTTCAAAGCTTGATCGAGTCGGTGCATCAGGGCCGCACGGTCTTTGGCCACATAGTCGGTGAACCACT
>CAIMWO010000024.1 GCA_903845195.1 uncultured Phycisphaerales bacterium | reverse complement strand
CTGCGGCGGATGAAGATACCGGGCGGCGATGCGGCAGCCTGGCTGGCGGGTGCGATCTTTGCTCTGCATCCGGTGCACGTCGAGTCGGTGGCGTGGATTACGGAACGAAAGAATGTCCTGTCCGGATTGTTCTACTTGCTGAGCCTGGCGGCGGCGATTCGCGTGTGGGCGTTGGATCGGGAGAAGCCGGCGGAGAAACTGGCGGGGTGGGCCTACCTGGCATGTATCGGGTGCTTCGTGCTGGCGCTGTTGAGTAAGTCGGTAACGGCGTCGCTACCGGCGGTGATTCTGCTGTTGGTATGGTGGCGGCGGGGCACGATCAAGTGGCGAGAGATCGTGCAATCGCTGCCGCTGTTCGTCATCGGGCTGATCGCGGGGCTGAACACCGCCTATATGGAATTGGAGCATGTCGGCGCGAAGGGGGGCACATGGAATTTTTCACGGGTAGACCGCGTTCTGATTGCAGGGCGAGCGGCCTGTAAATATTTCACCAACATCGTGTGGCCGAATCCTCTGGTGTTTTTCTATGAGCGATGGAAGGTAGATGCCGGGCAATGGTGGCAGTACCTGTACCCGGTGGGAGTAGTGGTCGCATTGGTGCTGCTGTGGGCATTCCGTAAGCGGATCGGTCGCGGTCCGCTGACCGCCGCGTTGTTTTTTCTCGGGACGCTGTTCCCCGCACTGGGGTTCTTGAACGTGTTCCCTTTCCGCTACTCGTTCGTGGCCGATCACTTTCAGTATCTGGCCAGCCTGGGCATCATCGTGGCAGGGGCGTGCCTGCTGGTGAAGGCGGGCCATCGGCTGCGTCCATGGGTCGGGAAACATACTTTCTTGTTACAGGCGTTTCCGGCTGTGATCCTGGTGGTGCTGGCACTGTTGACGTGGCGGGAATCGTTCAAGTATCGCAATCAGTTTACGCTGTGGACGGATACGCTGGAGAAGAACTCCACGGCGGCGATCGCCTATAACAATCTAGGCAGTCTGCGGCAAAAATTCGGCATCACTGACGGTGCGATCGAGTATTACAACAAGACTCTGGAGCTGGACCCGCGATTCTACGAGGCTTATATCAACCTTGGGACCATCAGCCTGGTACGCGGACAGAATAGCCAGGCCGAGGGATTCTTCCGAAAGTCCATCGAGATCGAACCCACGCTGGCCCCTGGCCTGCACGGGTTAGGAATGGCCTTGATCCGGGAAGACCAGGCGAGCGATGCGATTCCCTACTTGGCAGAGGCGGTGCATTTCGCGCCGGCGCGCGGCGAGTATTTCTTTTCGCTGGGCGTAGCGCTGGTCAAGGTTGAGAAATACGACGTGGCCGAGAAGGCTTTCAAGGTGGCGCTGGAATTGAAACCCGAAATTCCGGAGACCCATCTGACCTACGGGCGACTGCTGTGCGGCCTGGGGAGGATGGACCAGGGAATTCATGAGTTGCAGGAAGCGGTGCGTTTGCGTCCCGGCTGGACCGAAGCTTTGGATGATCTCAAAGCGGCTCAGGCGGTACGGAACAGCGATGCGGCGCGAGCGGCGGCCACGAGGAAATCCGGCAAGTAGCACGGGGTAGCCGGTGGTCTAGACCGAAGTTTTATCGGCTTGCAGGACAGGGGTGGGCACTGCCGAAGAGTGCGGGGGTTCAGGTTTGGCCGTGCGGCGTCCGGCCAGTTTTCCGGCGTGGCGGGCCAGATCGGCGAACAGGGTGTAGGCGACGGGGGTTACCAGTAGTGTGAGCAGCAGTGAGAGGGCTTGGCCACCGATGATGACCTTGGCCATCGAGGCGCGGCTGGCAGCGCCGGCGCCCTGACCGAGGGCGATGGGGACCATGCCGGCGACGAGCATGACGGTGGTCATGAGGATGGGGCGGAGGCGGGTCTTGTTGGCTTCGATGACGGCGTCAAAGACACCCATACCCTGTGCGCGGAGCGTGTTGGTGTAGTCCACCTGCAGGATGCCGTTCTTTTTGACGATGCCGAAGAGCAGGAACATGCCGAGGATGGCGTAGAGGTTGAGTGACTGGCCCAGAAGAATGAGCGAGATCAGCGCAAACGGAATCGTGAGGGGCAGGGCCAGAAGGATGGTGATGGGGTGCAGGAAGCTTTCAAATTGCGCCGCGAGGATCATGTACATAAGGACCAGGGAGAGCGCGAACGCGATCATGAAGCCGTTGAGGGACTGGGCAAGAGTCTTGGCGCGGCCGAGGAACTCGATGGAATAAGCGGGGGTGAGTTCGCCGGAAGCGCGCTGGCCGTCAATGATCTTCTGAATGGCTTCGACCGCGGAACCGATGGGCAGCTTTTCCCGCGACATCCAGTGGAAGAAGAGGAAGTGGTTTTCCTTGGTATAGATGGCGGCGTTGGCCACGATCGATATTTTCCGCTGGCGCTGAAAGTGGTCGATCTGTGCCGGTCCGCGGGTTTCGATGAGGCGGGCGACGTTGGAAAGCTGAACGAGTCCGGCGGTGGGGGAGTCGATGGTGGCGTTTTCGATGATTTCCTGGGTGTTGCGGTAGGGGAGTGCAGCGCGCAGCCAGACGTCGTACTGCTCGCCCGTGGAGTTGTCCTTGTAATCGCCGATGACCTGGCCGCCGATGAGGGTCTGGAGAGCGCTGGCGATGGACTTGATGGGGAGGCCGAGTTCACTGGCGCGGGTACGGTCGATGACGACGCGGAGTTCGGGGTTACGTTCGGGCAGGGTGGTATCGACATCGGTAAGGCCGGGGATCTGGCGCATCTGAGTCATCAGACGCTGGGCATTGTAGGTCAGCCCTTCGAGTTCGGGTCCGGTGAGGGTGAATTCGAGATCGGCGTTGGCGGCACCGGAGCCGACGTTGGAGGGCATCTGCACGCTGGAGCGGAGGTCCGGATAGTGGGTCATGATTTTGCGGGCCTGGCCCATGAGGTCGAACTGCGAGAAGCCTTTGTCGCCTGGATGGGCCATCTGGATGGCCTTGGCGTCATTCCACCAGGAGCCCCAACTGACGAAGTAACCGGGACGGTGCCAAGCCAAGCCGAGCATGTTCAGAGCGGCGCGGGAGTAGCTGAACGTGCGGTCGTCGAGGTCGATGAGCTGGATGTAGATGCTGCCACGGGTGACGTCGCCGGTGGCATGGGTGAGCTTGCCGGTGGTGTCGCCGATGTTGATGAGGGTGTGAGTGACGCCGGTGACCTGGTGAAGCTGCGCGGTGATGTTCTGGAAGACCTGGCGCGTGCGGTCGAGGGTGTAGCCGGAAGGGGTGGTGATGGCAATTTCAAATTCGCTCTGATCGTCCTGGGGGATGAAGTCGGTGCCGAGCAGCGAGAAGAGGCCGGGGTAATTGGCCCAGGCGAGCTGTTCTTGGCGGGCTTTGATCTGTGCGGTACGCTGAGGAGAGTCTGAAGGCTTGGGTGTTCCGGCGAGCAATCTGCCCACGGGGATGGGGAAGAGCGCAACGAAGACCATGATCGCGGTGAGGACGACGGCCCAGCGGTGGCGAAGGGCTTTGTTGAGAAACCACATGTACGGTTTTTCGGCGACCCAGCCGTAGACGCCGCCGGAGTGGTGCTTGTGTTCGCCGCGGTCGATGGCGGCCTGGGCCTTTTTGCCAAGCTTGAGGAAGCGCGAGCAGAGCATGGGGGTGAGGGTGAAGGAGACGAAGAGGGAGACCATGATGGCGAAGGCCATGGTGATGCCGAAGGAGCGGAAGAAGCGTCCAAACGTGCCGGCCATGAAGGCGATGGGGAGGAAGATGACGACGAGGGAAAAGGTGGTTGCCATGACCGCGAGGGCAATTTCGGTGGTGGCATGGAACGCGGCTTCGCGGGCCTTGTAACCTTTCTCCTCCATCCAGCGGAAGATGTTTTCGTGCACGACCACGGCATCGTCGATGACGATGCCGACGGACATCACCAGCGCGAGCATGGTGATGTTGTTGAAGGTGAAGCCGGCGACATACATCGCCAGAAAGGTGGAGACGATGGAGACGGGGATGGAGATGCTGGCGATCACCATGGTGCGCCAGTCGCGGAGGAAGAGCAGGATGGTCAGCGAGACCAGGATGCCGCCGATGATGAGGTGTTTTTCGACTTCGTGGATGCTGGCCTTGATGAAGCGGCTCTGATCGCGGATCACTTCGGTGCGGATGTCCGGCTTGCCTTCGGCGGCGAGGACGCGTTTGAGATCATCCAGGCGGCGTTTGACGGTATCGATGACTTCCACGGTGTTTGTGCCGGACTGCTTCTGGACGATGAGGTTGACGGTGTTGTTGCCGTCGAGGAGAGCGAGGCTGCGCGGTTCTTCGATGGAATCGACGGCTTTGCCGATATCGCGGATGCGGATGGGCTGGTTGTTGATGGTGCGGATGATGATTTCATTGAAATCGCGGGGATCGGAGATGCGGCCCATGGTGCGGAGGGTGAGTTCGCGGGAATCCTGATCGACGCGGCCGCCGGGCAGTTCGAGGTTCTGAGCGCCCAGGGCTTCGCGGACGTCATTGATCGACAGTCCGTAGGCGCGGAGTTGGTCGGTGCTGACGGTGACCTGGATGGCACGCTTGAGGCCGCCGGTGAGGGTGACGTTGCCGACGCCGGGCAGGCTGGAGAGGGACTGACTGATCTGCTTGTCGGCAATTTCGGTGACTTCGCGCAGGCTGCGTTTTCCGCTGACGGCGATGGACATGACGGGGGTCGAATCGAGGTCGAACTTGTCGATGATCGGCGTATCAGTGCCGGTGGGAAGCTGGCTGACGATGGCGTTGAGTTTGGATTGAACTTCCTGCTGGGCGACATCGCGGTTTTTTTCGAGCTGGAAGCGGACGACGACGGTGGAGATGCCTTCCTTGCTGGTGCTGGAGAGTTCATCGATGCCGGCGATGGTATTGACCGCCGACTCGACGCGCTTGGTGACGCCGGTTTCCATTTCCTCTGCCGAGGCGCCTTGGCGCGTGACGGTGACGAAGATGATGGGCAAGTCGACGTTGGGGAAGAGGTCCACGCCCATGCTGAACAGGCCCACGATGCCGATGACCACGGGGAGCAAGATCATCATGGTGGTGAAGACGGGGCGTTTGATGCAGAGAGCAGGTAGTGACATGGGCAGCTACTTCTTCCATGGGAAAAGAGAAATCAATGCGATTCGGTGGCCGGTGCGCTGGCGGTGGCGGAGGAGGTTTCGATTTCGACAAGGCTGCCGTCGAAGAGTTTGGTGGCGCCGGTGGTGACGACGAGGTCGTCTGCATGGATGCCGGAGAGGGTTTCGACCCATTGGCCTTCCTGCTGGCCGCGTTCCACATCGACGGCTTTTACTTTGGCGGGCGAGGAGCCCGGAACGACGACATAGGCTTTCGTGACGCCGACGAAGCTGGTGAGGGCTTCAATGGGAACCATCACGCGTGCCGGATCGAGCTTGGTCATGATGTTGCCTTGAACAAAGGAGCCGGGATGGAGGAGGTAGGGGTTGGGCTGGTGGTCGATGGAGGCGGGGTTGTCGACGTAGGCTTCGATCATGAAAGTGCGGCTGGCCGGATCGACGGAGGGATCAATCGCGTGGACGGTGCCTTCAAACGTTTTGCCGGCGTAGGCATCGACGGAGAAGAGGACCTTGCTCTTGAGGGCGACATCGGCCAGGAAGCGTTCGGGGACGCGGGCCTGTAGTTTCAGTGTGGAGTCTGCGACGAGGACGAACAGCGGCGTGGATTCCTTGAGGTATTCGCCCACGCTTACCTTGCGTTCGCTGACGGTATAGCTGGCGATCACGACGCCGTCGGGATTGCTGCCGTCGGGTGAGCAGATGCTCGTGTCTTCAAGATCTTTCTTTCTGAGATCGAGGTTGGCCTGGTCCTGGCGGGCCTTGGCCAGCAGGGATCGGGCTTGATCGCGGGATACCTGCAAGTTGCTTTCCGCCACCTTGAATGCCGACTGAATATCGAAGTATTCAAACTCCTTCATGATTTTCTGCTGGTAGAGCGGAGTGGAGCGGTCGAGTTTTTGCTTGGCGTTGTCATATTCGCTTTGGGCGCGCTGGACGGGTGCGGTCTGGTCGATATCGAAATTTTCGCTGGGAATAGTTTTGAGACCGAGGCGGGAAAGGGTTTCTTCGAGGACGGCTGCGGCGTTTTGGACGGCAAGGTCGAAACGGCGGGATTCGATTTCCAGCAATTTGCGGCCGGGCTCGCCGGACTTGCTGGGTGCGACGCGATCGCCGACATCGACGTAGATCTTGCTGACGGTGCCGGTGACGCGGTTGCTCAGTGCCGGTTTTTCGATAGCGGCCAGCGAGCCGACGATGCGAACGGAGCGCTGCAGGTCCATGGATTTTGCCGGAACGACCGTGACGGAGACCGGCTTGGCGGCGGGTGTGACGGAGGCCTGGGTGGTGCTGGGTGCTGCGTCAGACTTGCCGCAGCCGGAGAGCCCGGTTGCCGCCAGCAGAAGCGACAGGATCATGGCAGAGTGGAAGATGCGTGATGGTGGCATGGGTGGCTTGTTCCTTTTTCCATGGGTATGGGCGTCTGCCGGACTGGTTGTTTATATCCAAATCGAAACTATTAGCATACTGGAATTACTTTTTCATTTCCAGCGAAACGGCTTGTGGGGGGGGGATGATTTGCGGGTGGATGGGCGGTGGTGACGTGAGAGAGTTTGTTTGCGAGGTCGGTCGCCGTATTATCCCTTCGTCGCCCTGAATTCTCCGACGCGCGTTCTTCTTTGAGGAGTCTTCGATGCCACGGTGTCCGAACTGCTACGTACCGATGACCCGGATCGAATACGAGAACAACCTGCGCATGATGGATTGTTCGAGTTGTTATGGCACATGGATTGGACATTTTGCACTGATGCGGTTGGTGAATCTGGATGTGGCGGCGTTACGGGAGGGGCAAACGCCGGAGGGGCAACCGGATTCATCGCTGGAGGATTTGGCGGCGGTGGTCATGGAATCCAACAGTAAAGGCGAACTGCGTTGTCCGGAGTGCGAGAAGGTGATGTCGAAGGATCGATTCCACCCGATGATTCCGGTGGATGTCGATTGCTGCAGGAAATGTAATGGCCTGTGGCTCGATACGGGGGAGAAGAATCTTCTGCGGCGGTTGTACCAGGAACTGATGATGAGTGATGATCCGAAGATTGTGGCGATGCGGGAGAAGGCGGCGGCGATGTACGCATCATGGGGAGGCCGTTCGATGCCTGCAGAAGTGGTACACCAGTCGGGGGGCAGTATTTTCAATGGAATCGACGGGATCGACGGCGTCGGGATAGCCACGGATGTTCTTGGTCTTTTGGTTCGAACGTTGGTGCGCTAAGTGGGATTAGGGGTTTCGGGCAGTATCTTGAGATGGTGCATTTGCCGGAGCGTCTTGTGCGGATCGTGGTGAAACTGTTTGCCAACATTGCCGAACGGGCGGGGACGCGGCAGGTGGAGTTGGAGCTTCGTGACGGGGCGACGGTGGGGGAGGTGTTAGAGGTGCTGCGGCAGCGCTGGTCGAAAATGACATGGAATAATGGGCTGATGCTGGCGGTTAATCGCGAATATGCGGATGCGGCCCGAGCACTGCGTGACGGCGATGAACTGGCGGTGATTCCGCCGGTGAGTGGAGGTTAAGGTTGGACGATATTCGGATATGTTCGGAAGCGCTCGATGTCGCTGCGGCGGTGCGCCAGGTAACTTGCCCAGAAGCTGGCGGGATCGACCTGTTTCTGGGGACGACGCGTGCGGAGGAGCATGCGGAATTTGGGGCGCTGGTGGCGCTCGAATACGAGGCCTACGAGGCCATGGCGGTATCCGAAATTCGGCGGCTGGTTGCGGGGGCGCGCGGTCGGTGGCCGGTGATCCATTGTGTGGTCTGGCATCGCATCGGCCGGGTGGCTGTGGGAGAGGCGAGTGTGATTGTGGCCGTGGGGACGCCCCATCGGAGTGAGGCTTTTGAGGCTTGCCGTTATTTGATCGACGAGCTTAAGAAGATTGCGCCGATCTGGAAGAAAGAGGTGTATGCGAACGCGGCGCAGTGGCAGGCGGAGAAGCGGTAAGAAGGTTTAAGGGCGAATTTTCAATTATCAATTTTCAATTTTCAAGGGTGCCGGTGGGTCAACATGACACCTGTTGCTTGAGCCTTTGCGCTGGAAACTGCTCTCACCCCTTCCATTGACGAGGTCGCTTTGATAGCATCGATGCAGTCGCGTGAGGAGATACGCCAGCAATGACTGAATGGGATGATGCTGAGAAACGGGTGGAAAAGGCGCACGAGCTCTACGAGCGCGGGCGCTGGGAGGAAGCCCTGCACGAACTTCAGGCGGCCATCTCGATCAATCCTTTCAACGGTTCGTGGCATTTCAATCTCGGCCTGACGTACGACGCCATGGACCGGCACGAAGAGGCGATCGCATCCTTCAAGCTGGCTCTGGAGATGGAGCCGGAGGATGTGGAACTGCTCAACGCGCTGGGGTACGACTGCAACCGCATGGGGCGGTTCGATGAGGCAATCGGTTATTTCAAGCGGATCGAAGCGATCGATTCGTCGTTTGAGCCTTGCTACTGCAATCGCATCGTTTCCCACACGGAAAAAGGCGAATTCGAGAAGGCGGAGGAAATGTTTTTCCTCGCGCAGCAATATCGGGAAAACTGCCCGCAGTGTTATTACAACGTCGGCAACACGGCGTTTGCGCAGGGACAATATGACCGGGCGCTGTGGTGCTGGCACCAGGTGCTGGAGATTTCGCCGGATCATCCGCAGGTGCACGCCCGGATCGGCGATGCGCTGTGGGCGAAGGGTCAGCTTGCCGAGGCGCACGAGCACTTCATCGAGGAATTGCGTTGCACGCCGGGCGATCTGGACGTGCTGCTGGATTTGGGTGAACTGCTGGTCGAGCGGAATATGCCCGAGGCGGCGGCGGAAAAATTCCGCCAGGTGCTGGAACTGGCGCCGGACGAATGCACGGCCAATTATCATTTGGGCATGTTGTCGATGCAGGGGGCGGACGTCGATGACGCGAAGTTCGCCCTCGAACAGTTTCGCAGGGTGCTGAAGATCGATCGCACGTATTCCGGCGCGCACCTGCGCATCGCGCAGATTTATCTGCAGCAGAATGACCGTTCCGAGGCGCTCTTCCACGGCAACTGCGAACTGGCCCAGCAGTCCAACCAGGAGAACATTCTGGTGGAACTTGGGCATCTGTTCATGGAACTGGATCAACTGGCTTCGGCACAGACGGCGTTCAAACGCGTCGTGACGACCAATCCACAGAATGCGACGGCCCGGCATGAGTTGGCGGTAACGCTGCTGACGGCCGGCCGGCTGGACGAGGGGATCGAGCAGGCCCGGATCGTGCTGCGGATACAGCCCAAGTTCATGCTGGCGATGCACAATCTGGCGATGGCGTATCTCTCCAAGAAGGATTTCACGCGGGCCCGCTACTGGCTTCGCGAGGCGCTGGATATCGCGCCGGAGGATCCGCAACTGGCCCGGTTTCAGACGCGGTTGCGGCTGGCGGCGTTCATCGAAGGCCTGCGGTCGCTGCCAAGACGGCTTTTCTTCCGCAAGTGATCTTTCCTTTTGATCGCGAGATTCCCACGCGGTGCGTTTGCCCGTAAAATTCCGGGCATGGCGCCGATCATCTCTATTGTCTCTCCGATGTATAACGAAGCCGAGGGCATTGCCGAGTTCGTTCGGCAGGTGCATGCGGCGGTGGATGCGCTGGGCGTGCCCTACGAACTCATCCTGGTTAATGATGGCTCGAAGGATGCATCATTGCAGGTGGCTGCGGGCATTGCGGCGACTGATGCGACGGTGCGCGTGGTCTCCTTCTCGCGGAATTTCGGCCATGAAGCGGCATCAACGGCGGGGCTGCGTTATGTTCGGGGGCAGGCGATTGTGCTGATCGACTCGGATCTGCAGGATCCGCCCGCGGTCATTGGGCCGATGTATGAAAAATGGAAAGAGGGCTTTCAACTGGTTTACGGTGTGCGTTCGAAACGGAATGAAGAGACGGTGCTCAAGCGGCTGACGAGTTGGCTTTTCTACCGGCTGATGCGCAAGCTGGCCAAGATTGACTTGCCGAAAGATACGGGGGATTTCCGACTGATGGATCGCAAGGTGGTCGACGCGTTCAATGCGCTGCCGGAGCGCAATCGCTTTGTGCGCGGGATGATCTGCTGGACGGGTTTTCGCGCCACGGGGGTGCCGTTCGTCCGTGCTCCGCGTTTCGCGGGCAAGTCGAACTATAACTACGTGAAGCTCGTCAAACTCGCGATCGATTCGCTGACCGGGTTTACGACGGCGCCGCTGAAGATCGCCACGTGGCTCGGTTCACTGCTGGCGACGGGCGCGATGCTCTGGACACTGGTGGTCATCTACCAGTTTTTCTTTTGGCATAATCCTGATGGCACGCCGTATCGCCAGCCCGGCTTCACGTTTCTCTACATCGCGATTCTGATGCTCGGTGGCGTGCAGATTTTCCTGATCGGACTGGTGGGGGAGTATCTGGCGCGGACGTATGAGCAGATGCAGGGGCGGCCGCTGTACATTGTTGATGAGCTGGTCAATTTTACTGATACGGCTGCGGTGGGCGGTCCGAACGGCGGGATTTTGCCGCCGAACCGCGGTTAATGTGGGTTTGACTGAGGTGTGGCTACCAGGGCCGGCCCGACGATTTCATGGACAAATTCCGCCATCCGTTTTGTGCCCGCTTCTGAAAGGTGCAGGCCGTCAGAGGTGGCATCGGCGCCGCCAAGCACGTGAATGAAATGCCGTTTTGGGATGAGCGTTACGTGATATTTCTCGGCCAGATCACGCTGGACCTGGCCGTAACCCATTCGGTGGGGGAGCAAGGGCAATTCCATCATGACGAGCGTGCGCTGGGGCCGCCAGAGTGCTGTCATCAATTGGAGCAAGTCTTTACGGAAATCCTCGGTGGATTCGCCGGAGAGCAAATCGTTGCCGCCGATTTCGATCAGGACCAGGGCGTCGTCATCCGGAATTTTTCGTGCCGGGGCCACCGCTTCGGCTGCGCCGATGCCGGGCTGTGAGAGATTGACCACGTGAATTCCATAGGTGTTTTGAAATACCTCCGGCCAGGGGGGATAGCCGCTGACTATTCCGGATGAAATCGAATCACCGACGACATAGAGCGCGCGATGGTTGGCGTGGGCGAGGACGGGCGTCGGCCGGAAGCGGAGTTCCGTAATCCCCATGAAGAGGAGGAGACTGATCAGCAGGGCGGCGAAGGTCTTGTGCGCGGAGCTGCGGTGCAGCCTCCTAGCATTGGCGGCGACAAACCATGCCAGGAAGAGAATCGCCAGTCCGCCGTAGATCGCCCAATGGAAGGGTGCGGAGGCCATGACGATCATGGCCAATGCGATCCACGCCAGCAGGTTGAGGAAGCGCAATCCCCATTTGCTGGTTTTGCGGAAGGAGAGAAGCGCGGCGACGATCAACAGCAATCCGCCGGTGAATAAGGATTCGCCCGAGGCCAGGTAGAGTGTGATGGGGTTCATCGCGTGCCTCCGGTGATGGATCGGCTTCGTGTCTCTGACATTCCTACGTCGCCGATTTGCGAATGTTCGCGCGGCATCGATTGGCAGGCTGAATAATCGGATTCCGTGGCGAGAATGAGTCCGGCGGGTTTGACTCTAGTGGCGTGGGCCGGTACATTACCTCGCTCGACAGAACGTTAAGCACAGAGGATATTTCAAATGCCCAAGCCGCGTCGCCGCCGTAAGATTGGTTCCAAGAAGCGTCATTCCAAGTGGAAGGCTCGCCATCACATCCAGTGATCGCGGGATCGGTTGTTGTTGCGTAACCTGACTCAAGGTGCGCGCTGCCGATATATAACAGCAAATAGAAGAGCCTACCGGATGGTAGGCTCTTTTCGTTGGCATATTGGCGTTGGGGGTAATTTCGAGGGCGGGGACGGTTTACCACTGCACAGAATTTTTGTAGGTGACGGTGGCGTCGCCTGCGACGATCGTTCCGATGGGGTAGGCGCCCAGACCGAACGGCTTGAGATGGCTGACCACGCTTTCGACGACGGCTGGCGAGCAGACGATGGTCATGCCGATGCCGCAGTTGAAGGTTTTGAGCATGTCGGCCTCGGGGACGTTGCCGAGTTGCTGGATGCGTTTGAAGAGCGGCAGGATGCGGAGGGCCGACGCGTCGATGGTGGCATTCATGGTGGGGGGGAGGATGCGGTTGAGGTTGCCGGCGATGCCGCCGCCGGTGATGTGGGCGATGCCATGGATTGCGGGGTTGTCGAAGAGTCCTTTGAAGGCCTGGAAGTAGCAGGTGTGGGGTTTAAGGATGGCGTCGAGGAAGGTTTCAGGCTGGCCTTGGGGGGATTGGATCGATTCGGTGATCAGTTGCGGATGTTGGGCCATGAGTGCCCGCACCAGCGAGTAGCCGTTGGTGTGCAGGCCATTGGAGGGCACCGCAATGACGGTATCGCCCAGGGCAATCGCGCGTCCATCGATGATTTTCGATTTTTCGACGACGCCGACGATCGAGCTCGAGAGGATGTAAAGGCCCGCTTCGAGCACGCCGGGCTGTTCGGACGTTTCGCCGCCGAGGAGGAAGCAGTCATTGGCCCGGCAGGCATCGTTGATCGCCTGCACGAGGGAGAGCACGACATCCTTTTGGAGTTTTCCGCAGACGATGCAGTCCTGCACGGCCACCGGTTTGGCGCCGACGACGATGATGTCATCGATCAGGTGATTGATCATGTCATAGGCGATGGAAGCGGGGCGGCCATGCTGAAAGGCGATTTTCTGTTTGGAGCCCGGTTCCTCGGTCTTCATGACCAGCACGGGCTGCTTGATGCCGGGAAAGGAGGCTTCGAAGAGGCTGGCGAAGGCGCCGGGCCGATGCAGGATCCGGGGGTCTTTGGCGGCCATGGTTTCGGCCATCTGTTTTTTCGCGGCATCGGCGGTGTCGATCGACACGCCAGCTTTTTCGTAGGATAGGGACATCTTAGTCTCCGTCGGTGGAGGGGTGGAAACGAAGCGACCCGCCATCGGTGCGGGTCGTGATCGGTTACTGCGCTGGGTGGGGGTCGAACCCGCAACCTTCGGCTTCGGAGGCCGACGCTCTATCCAATTGAGCTACCAGCGCGAGGGAAAGCGTGTGGCTTTCGCGAACAGTTACTCTATCGGTTCGCTGCCGTGAGGTCAAAGTACGCGGCACCAGAGGCACTTGAGGTAGGCGCTTTCGGGGCAGTCGGTCATAAACGGATGATCCGGGCTGGCGCCGGTGGATTGAATCACCTGTACGCGTTTGCCGGCCGAGCGGGCGGCGCCGCGGACGATGTTGAAGAATTCTTCGGGGCTGACCAGGCCGCTGCACGAGCAGGTGACCAGCAGGCCGCCGGGCTTGATCACCTGCATGGCGAGCTTGTTGAGGTCGAAATATTTGCCGCGGCCTTCGAAGAAATCTTCGGCCGTCGGAACGAGTTTTGGGGGATCGAGAACGATCACGTCGAAGGTTGTGCCTTTTTCCTTCACTTGCCGGAGGAACGGGAAGCTGTCGGCATGGGAGGTCTGCAGGATATCGCGTGAGACTTTATTGAGATTGGCGTTTCGCTGGGCCAGGGCGATGGCGTCTTCATCCAGGTCGACGCACATCACGCTGGCCGCCTTGCCGAGGGTTGCGGCATAGACGCCGAAGCCGCCGCTGTAGCAGCACATGTCGAGCACGTGGGCGCCGGGGGTGAAGCGCGAGAGGGCGAGGCGGTTGTCGCGCTGGTCGCAGAAGAAGCCGGTCTTGTGGCCGTGGGTCAGGTCGATCTGAAAGCGCACGCCGTTCTCGGTGATGATGGTGGATTTGCGATCCGGCGAACGCTCGCGCTGGGGGCCGGCGGGGGCATCGGCATCCATGTGGAATCCTTCGGCCTCGCAGATGCGTTCGTCGGCGCGTACGAGCACATGCTTGACCCCGAGCAGCATCTTGAGTTCTTCGCTGACCTGCTCGGCCCTGCGATGCATGCCGAAGGAAAAGAGTTCGACGACCGCGTATTCGCCGAGACGATCGACGATGAGTCCGGGCAGGCCGTCGCCCTCGGCATGGACGACGCGGTAGGCATCGGTGGATTTATCCAGTTGCAGAACGTCGCGGCGCAGTCGCACGGCTGCCGCGAGGCGTTCATTGATCAGCGACTCATCGGCCGGGGCCGGGCCAAACGAGAGCATGCGGAGGCCGATCTGCGACTGATTGCTGAGCATGCCGGTGCCGAACACATGGCCGTCGCGGTCGTATACAGTGACGAGGTCACCATTTTCGACCTTGGGGCCGATGCGGCCGATCATCTTGCGGAAGATTGAAGGATGAAAGACGGCATTGCGCAACTGCACCCAGGGGAGAGGGCCCTCATGCTTGATGGGGACCATTCGTCCCTGTGCGGTTTCAGGATTATGCCTGGTGGCGCGCGGCGCGGGGCGGTTGCCTGGTGTCTGGAAGGGCTGAGGCTGCGGATTATCGGTCGTCACGGGAATATCCTTTTGCATGTCTGGCAGGTTTTGCCTGCGCGGTTTCGAAGAAGTGGATTATACTTCCCAAGGATCATATTTGCGGGGTTTCATACATGATTATTGTCGTTCGCATCATATTTATCGCGTTGATGTCCACGGTTGCGTCGATTTACCTCTGGGCCACGATTAACAAAACCCTCGAAGACACCAGCAAGATGCCCGGCTACATCATCATGGTCGGCGGCGTGGTGGTGGCGTTTATCCTCATCACCGTTGACCTGCTCACTCGCCGCAAGAACCTGGGAATGCTTTCGGGTCTCATGTTCGGCCTGCTGGTGGGCATGGGGCTGTCGCTGGGTCTGGGCTACCTGATCGATCAGAGCACCTTGATTCTAATCAACGATCCCCACACGCGGCTGGCCTACGGCTCGGTCATCGAAGGGGCCAAGCTGCTGCTGGCGCTGATGATCTGTTACATCACCGTGTCATTCATCCTTCAGACCAAGGATGAATTTCGATTCATCATTCCGTATGTCGAATTTGAGCGGGCCACCAAGGGGCCGCGGCCGCTGATCCTCGATACGTCGGTCATCATCGACGGACGGATCGCCGACATGGCCGCGACCGGCGTCTTTGAAAGTCCGATGATCGTTCCGCGGTTTGTCCTCAACGAACTGCAGACGATCGCGGATTCCGGCGACCGCCTCAAGCGTTCCCGCGGCCGGCGCGGGCTCGATGTGCTCGAAAAACTCAAAGCGATGCCGCGGCTGGAACTGCGTTTCTGGGATGGCACCATTCCCAACACGCCGGATACGGAAGGCGTCGATCAGAAGCTGGTTGTTCTGGCCCAGCAGGAAAATGGCCGCATCGTCACCAACGATTTCAATCTCAACAAGGTGGCACAACTGCGTGGGGTTTCGGTGATCAACATCAATTCCATCGCGGATGCCGTCAAACCGGTTGTCCTGCCTGGCGAAGCGATGTTGGTGCGTATTGTTAAGCCCGGGGAAGGCCCGACGCAGGGCGTGGGTTATCTTGAGGACGGCACGATGGTGGTGGTGGAGGGGGCGCGCGACAAGATCGGTGTCGACGTGGAGTTGATCGTCACCAATGCGCTACAGACCGCGGCCGGCAAGATGATCTTCGGCCGCACGGATAACGCCGGGCACGCGCCTTCTGCCATGCAGACCCGCGGCCCCCGTCCGGGCAACAAGCATGCCGGTGTCAATGGTGGTGAGGCCGAGCAGATGTGATGAGGGTACCTGCCCCGTGGTGAGTGGTGTCGGCGTATCGGTGTGTCGGAGTGTAGAAGTAACCCCTTTACTCCGATACTCGTCTTCATTCGCCATACTCGGCGCACGTCTTGGGCGTTTCCCAGACCTTCACGCATAGTAGCTTCACCGGCCCGGTGAATCCCGGCTTGAGCTTGCCATAGAGTACCTTGGCGATGTTTTCGACCGTTGGGTTCAGTTCCCGGAATTCCGGGCAGTCCAGGTTGAGATGCTTGTGGTCGAAGACGTCGATCACCCGCTCTTTGACGATCTTCTGCAGTTCCAGAATCGGGATCACCGTGGCGCTGCCGGCATCCGGGGCACCGGCGACGGTTACTTCGAGTTCGTAGTTGTGCCCGTGGCCATTGAGGTTGTTGCATCGGCCGAAGATCTCGCGGTTTTCCCCGTCGGAGAGTGCCGCGCTGTGCAAGCGGTGGGCTGCGGAAAATTCAAAACGTTCGCTGACTCGCACCACGTTCGGCTCCTTTTCCTGAACCGTCATTGCCAGATATGGACTCAATCCCAGACGCAGGGAAACCAGCTTGTGCGGGAGAAACTCTCGCTGCAGGCGCTCGAACGCCCGCTGCACCAGTAATCCTGCGCCCAGTTTTTCATAGTAATGGCCGCGCCGAATTTCGGGTACCGCGAGTTGCCGAAGCACGCGGTCGACCTGCTTGATGTTCACCAGCATTCCCGTTGCGGCATCGATCTGGCCGGATAACTGAGCCCGCAAGGTCAGAAACGGCGCCACATCCGCCAGCACCGGCGAGCCCGCAAAGCCGTTGGCTGATCCCGCTGCCCCCTCCGGCGCAGGTTCATGCAGGCCAAACCGCAGTTCCCGCGTCAACTTCACATGCATCGATTCACTCATGCCTGCATTCTATCGCATGCGCGGCCAAAGAACGTCACTGGGGCCACGGCTTTCCCAGGCAGGCCGGGCCGGCGCGGCTGCGGCTGAGGATGGCCAGGGCGACCAGCGTGGCCAGGTAGGGGAGCATGTCGAACAATTGATGCGGGACTACTTGGGCCGCCTGCGGAATACCAGCGAGATACGTCTGCAAGCCGTCGATGGCGCCGAACATCAGCGTGCCCAGGACCAATCCCGCCACATTCCAGCGGCCGAAGATGACCAGGGCCAAGACGAGAAATCCTTGTCCGCCGGTCATGTTGATCTGGAAGGAATGCCCGCGCATGATCGAAAGATAGCTTCCTGCGATACCGGCTGCGGCTCCTGCAGCCAGGACGCAGAGCGTTCGCCAGCCGCGAACCGAAATGCCGGCGGCGTCGCAGGCTTCGGGCGCATCGCCCAGCGCGCGAGTGATCAGGCCAAATCGTGTGAATGTCAACGCATACCCAAGCACGATGCTTGCCAGAATTGCCACGTAGAACAATGTGTACTGCTGGAAGATCGCCGGTCCGATCAAGGGAATCGACGAAAGTCCGGGGACGTTCAGCGGGTCGAAAAGTGGAGGCATGGCGAAAGTGGTGGGGGGGCGTTGTAACTTTTGCAGACTGGTCCACAAGGTGGTGCTGGCGCCGAATGCCAGGATGTTCATGGCGGTGCCGGCGACGATTTGATCGGCCCGGCCCCAGATCGTGACCAGACCAAACACAGCGGCGAATAGGATTCCCACGATGGCCGCGGTAGCGACGCCGCCGATGGCGCTGCCGGTGAGCAGTGCTCCGCCATAGGCCGCGATACATCCCATGAGCATCAGGCCTTCGATGCCGACGTTGATCACGCCGCAGCGCTGGGCGACCAATTCGCCCATGCCGGCAATTACCAGCGGCGTCGCTGACTGCAGCGATTGCTTGAGAACGAAACTGGTCGCGGCGTACATTTCCATCGGCTAGCGCTCCCGGGCCATGGTGCGCCGCCGCGAGAGATACGATGTGCCCACCAGAATCACGAGAACAAGAACTCCCTTGAGGACGTCGGCTGCCTGGTGCGGGAGCGCGTATCGGCTGATTTCCACATTTGCTGCGCCCTGATCGAGCATGCCGAAGAAGAGTGCCGCAGCCACGATACCTGCGGGATGGAGCCGTCCGAGCAGCGCCACGGCGATTCCGGCATAGCCATAGCTGGTGGGGTTCGGGGTGAGGACGTGGCCTTCAATGCCCATGACCTGGATGGCGCCGGCGAGTCCGGCAAACGCGCCGCTGAGCAGCATGACGCCCATCTGTCGTGATGCCACCGGAATTCCCGCCAGCCGCGCTGCGGTGGGATTGAGGCCCGTCACCAGCAATTCGAAGCCGAACGCGGTGCGGGCTTGGACGAGCCATGACAGCCCGGCCGCGGCTACGGCGATCAGAATGCCGACGTGCAGCCCCGGCATGTTCGGAATCATCGGCAGCCAGAACGCATGCGGCAGCGAGTCGCTCTGCACGACGCTCGATCCGTGGGCATGCAGTGGTCCTTCCAGAAGAATCCCCAGCAGCGCCAACGCGATGAAATTGAGGAGGATGGTCGAGAGCACGATCGGCACGCCGCGCGTGCGGTCCAGTACGCCCGCAACTGCGCCCCATAGGCTTCCCAGAGCCATTGCCGCCAGGAGCGTCGTGGGGATCGCCAGCAGATACGGCGTGCCGGCAGGCAGCAGGCGCGTCGCTACGGTGGCTGCAGCGACCGAGCCGAGGATCGACTGGCCCTCCGCACCGATATTGAATACGCCGCAGCGAAACGCTACGCCGGCGGCCAGGCCGGTCAGGATCAGCGGGCAGGCGTTTTTGATTCCAACGGCCACATCGAACCACGTGCCGACCGCTCCCAGCCGCCACTCGTTGAGCACGTTTAGCGCCGGGTATCCCGCCAGCGACAGTCCCACCATCACCAGCAGCAGTGCCGCCAACATGCTTCCCATCACCAGCGAGGTTTCCGCGAGCCAGCGTTTCATTGCGCTCCTCCGCCGGAATCGGGCTGGCTCTGGGTACTCTCATTGCGCAATCCCAGCATTAGCCGTCCGATGCCTTCTTTGGTGTCGTCCGGCCAAGTGCTGGCGGTGAGCGTACCGTTGTATAACACGAACACGCGATCGCTGATCGCCAGCAGTTCATCGAGATCGGAATGGACCAGCAACACACCTGCGCCGCGCTGGCGCGCCTGCAGCAATTGCCGCATGACGAACGCCGTGGCCCCGACATCGAGTCCGCGTGTCGGGTTAACCGCGATGACCAGGCGCTTGTCCGGATCGTGTAGTTCGCGCGCCAGGACCACCTTCTGCTGATTGCCCCCCGATAGCCGGCCGACGGTATCGCGTAGCGAATTGCAGCGTACATCGTAGGTTTGCATCAGTTGCCGCGAGTGGTCCCGCCACGCCCCGAACCGCAGCCAACCCATCGTCGAAAAACGCGGCCGGCGATAGTCCTTGAGTATCAGATTCTGCTCTACGCTCAGCGGAAGCACCACTGCCTGGCGCTGGCGATCCTCGGCAATGTACGCCAGCCGATCCGCACGCCAGCGAATGGATCGCTCCGTGGCATCCACGGAACCGATGGCGATGCGGCCGCGTTCCACTCGCTGCGCGCCGATGATCGCCCGTACCAACTCCTCCTGTCCGTTGCCATCGACTCCGGCGATCCCCACGATTTCGCCGGCCCACACACGCATCGAAGCATCGCGAAGCTTTCCCAGCGAGACCCCCTCCAACGACAACGCCTCTTCACGCGTCGACGCGTGCGGTGCGTCTTCGTGGCGGCGTTGCAACGTTGGCATTTCCACCGCCGCGCCGACCATCATCAAGCTCATCGCCGCCGGAGTCAGTTCCGCCGCGGGCCCCGTATGTACGTGCTTGCCGCGCCGCAGAATCGTCACCGTGTCGCAGAGCCCCTGCACCTCCGCCAGTTTGTGGCTGATGAATACGATGGCATGTCCCGCCTTGCGCAGCTTGTCGATCGCCACGAACAGTTCCCGCGCCTCCTGCGGGGTAAGCACGGCCGTCGGCTCATCGAGAATCACGGTACGACCGCCCGCTCCGCCTCTTTCCTGGCTGACGGTCGGCAGCAACGCCTTGAGAATCTCCACCCGCTGCTGTGCGCCGACCCCGAGCGATTCGACGCGCCGCTCCAGCGGCACATCCCAGGGCAAAATTGCCAACCACTCTTTGGCCCGTCCCCGCGCCGCCCGCACACTGCTCCGCAGCACCAGCGCCAAATTCTCCGCCACCGTCAGCGTCGGCACCAATTTGAAATGCTGATGCACCATGCCGATGCCCAATTCCGCGGCCACGCGGGGTGACGTGATCCGCACTTCGCGCCCGCTCAGGCGAATGCTTCCGCCCTCGGCATGCGTCAGCCCGAACAGTACGTTCATCAGCGTCGTTTTGCCTGCCCCGTTTTCGCCCAGCAGTCCGTGCACCTGCCCCGGCTCAATGCGCAGCGACACGCTCTCCAATGCGGCCACCGGACCGTACCGCTTGGTGATGTCGATCATCTCGATCACGCGCTGGCCCCTTGTCGCCTGCCCCCCCTCCCCCCCGTTGAACATCGAATTAGGGAACGTCGCCCGCCGGAATTGTGATCTGGCCGGCATTCAGTTTCTGGGCCGCATCGTCCAGGAGTTTCAATGTCTGGTCGTCAATGACTGTGCCGCTCAATTTCGGATTTACCACCGCCACGCACACGCCGCCTGCGAGGTCTTCCTTCACCATGCCGCCCTTGAACGTGCCGTCCTTGATTTGCTTGAGCACGCGCTCAAACGCCACATCCATACGAATCACTGCCGACGCCAACGTGAAATCTCCGCAGACCGGGTTGGCGTTCTGATCGCTGTTGGCCCCGAACGTGTAGACGGCATTCCGTTTGCCCTCGAGCGGCTTTTCGTTGTACTCCTTCACCGCTTCAAACACCCCGCGGCTGGCCGCATCGACATTCTGCATGATCACGTCAATTCCCTGATCGATGTACGCCTCAGCCTGTTTCTTCGCCTTGCTGGGATCATCCCACCCGGTGTACTGCGCAGAGACGGTGACGTTTGGGTTCACGCTCTTCGCCCCCGCCGCGAAACCGCGTGCCATGATGGTGACCGTCGGCACGGCCTCGCCGCCGATGAAGCCGAGTTTGCCGCTCTTACTGACGCGCGCCGCGATGATGCCCAATTGATACGATGCGCCGGAGAGATCGTAATTCAGCGACTGGAAATGCGGGTTGTCCGCATCGCCGCCGCTGACGACGACCTTCACCTTGACGCTGCCGGGACGCGCCGGGTCGGTCAGTTCCTTCACCGGGTCGAGATATTCAAAACCGTGGGCGATCACCAGGGCAAATCCCTTGGCGTCAAACTGCCGGATCGCATCGGCTGCGGCATCCTTGGAGACCTGCTCCCGCACGGCCACATCGAGATGGTTGGCCGCGGCAAATTTATCGAGGCTGTCCTTGGCCAACTGATTCCATCCGCCATCACTGGTGGAACCGCTGACGAGCAGCCCGACCTTGGGGGATGGAGCGGCGCCGGTGGTCGGCAATCCGCCGCCGGTCGTGCCCGAATCCCCGCATCCCACGATCGCCACGAGCCATGCCGCCAGAAGCATCCCCACGAACGCTCGCATGTTCATTCTGAATCTCCAGTAAGACTACCGTTTTCGCCACGAACCGATTTCCTGGGATCGTTTATAGATGCCGAACGAACTCATTGCACACATGATGCCGATGACCACCAGCATGGGATTCTGTCCCTTGCCCAGGGTGAAATCTACCACCGGGATTGTAATGCTCTGCAACCCCAAGCCGAGTACCACGAAACCAGCACCGGCGGCCGTTCCGACCATTCCGGCGATCATCAGAGAACGCGGATAGCCCACGATCAGCCAAAGAACCTCCTGCAGCATCCGCCCGCCATCCATCGGATAGGCCGGGATCAGATTGAACAGCAGGAGCAGCTTGTTGATGTACCACATGTAGAGGCACACGTTCCATAGGATTCCAAAGATCAGTGAGTTGGGATCGATCCACCGCGCCAACTGGGGCAGCCCGTATAAGCTGATGAGCCAGAATGCCGGCCAGAGAATCGCATTCACCAGCGGCCCGCAGACCGTTGTAATCAGCCACGCCCAAGGATTCGGAGGCGGCTGCACGAAGGCGATCCCACCCAGCGGCCACAGCACAATGTGAAGGGCTTCGCCGCCTACCGCAC
The DNA here is from genome assembly GCA_903845195.1 of uncultured Phycisphaerales bacterium. Lineage (GTDB taxonomy): Bacteria > Planctomycetota > Phycisphaerae > WQYP01 > WQYP01 > CAIMWO01. The sequence continues at coordinate 123,728 of CAIMWO010000024.1, read as the reverse complement.
GGCACGAAAGGGCGTGGCCGAATTCGTGCATCAGCACGGTGGCGAAGAGGAGCCCGATGAATAATGCTTCCTGCAGCGGTTCACTGCTGTGGTAAATTTGGTAAGCGGCATAGATCAGAAACGTCCAGTGTATGACGACACTGATGCGGAACCATCGCCCAAGCGGAATGCCCTGATTGAAAAAGTTCATAGACCCTGCCATCTTGAAAGATGGTGATTATAGGGGCACTCGCTGCGGTTGCGAATGAGATACTGCAACTCGCCGCTGTTCTTTACTCAAGCCAATTGATAATGCTTCCTTGTCCTCTGATAATCGCCCTCCATGACCACCGATCAACCATCGCTGCCTTCTTCCCCTCCCGAGACCACCCCGGCAGCGAAAAATCCCGCTCGCGCGCCGGTCTCGTTCATCTACCGCGGCGAAGGCACCGGCCCCTGGCAACGCTTCGTCTGGGGGTGCGGCAAGGTCATCTCGTACGTCATCACCATCGTCCTTTTCCGCCTGCATGTCCGCGGCCAGAACAATATCCCCCGCACCGGCGGCGTCATGCTCCTCTCCAACCACCAGTCCTTCCTCGACCCCTGGCTCATCACCGTCGCGCCGCGTCGGCAACTCCACTACATGGCCCGCGATACGCTCTTCAAGGGCGGGTTCACGCAGTGGATCGCCGAAATGTACAACACCTTCCCGGTCCGGCGCGGCTCGGCAGACCTTGCCGCCGTCCGCATCGCCGTCGAACGTCTCGACAAGGGGCAGATTGTCACCATCTTCCCGGAGGGCACGCGCTCCGAGGATGGCACCATTCAGCCGGTCATCCCCGGCTTTTCGCTCATCCTCAACCGCTGCAAGACCGACGTTTCCCTCCAGACCGTTGTGCTCGACGGCGCCTTCGATGCCTGGCCCCGCCACGCCAAATTCCCCCGTCCGCACGCCATCCGCATCGCGTACGGCAAACCGATCCCGCCCTCCGTCTGGAAAGAGCTTTCCCCCGACCAACTCGCCAGCCGCATTCGCCAGGAATTCATCAATCTGCAAGACACGCTTCAATCCCCCCACGCCGCAGCCTCCCGAGAGCGTTTCGCCGCCGACCTCGCTAAAGCGCCGCCGGAGGAAACCGCGTCGCGCAAACGTCGGCGGTGAAACTCCCCGCCGCTCACTCATCCATCCCGAACAGTTTCACCACGAACCACACCAGACCGAACGCGACCAAGAGTGCCGGCAGGTGAACGGGCATCCGGTAGCCGGCGAAGTAATAGGCCACTGCAATCCCTACCCCCGCGAGCATCAGCAGGAACGGCCACCCGAATGCTCGCACCCATCCCGGCAATTCGACCACCCCCGGATATTTCCGCGTGGCCCACACCTCATTGCGACAAAGCGGGTGATTGCACTTCGGGCATGCCTCGGCCGTCTCCGGCAGCCCATCCAGAGGAAACCGGCATTGCGGACAGAAACAATGGTCGTAGACAGGTTCAGCCATCGGTGCCCCCGGTGAAAACGCTGACGAATGGGGAGGATTGTACCTCCGGGAACCGGGTCGTCCCATGTCCATCTCTGAGCTGAGGGCGCAGAACACCGTATCCACGAATGACCAATAATCCGGTCCTGCTCTTGGCCCTGCTTGATAATGCCGATACATCATCCGTACAATCACCATCGGATTTCAGGAGATTTGAATGTTTGAACGCTTTACCGATCGCGCCCGCAAAGTGATGGCCCTGGCCAACCAGGAGGCGCAACGGTTCAATCACGAATATATCGGCACCGAGCACATCCTTCTCGGCCTGGTGAAAGAAGGCTCGGGCGTCGGCGCGACGGTCCTCAAGAACCTCGATATCGATCTGCGAAAAGTTCGCCTCGAAGTCGAAAAGCTCGTTAAGAGCGGGCCCGACATGGTGACGATGGGCAAGCTGCCCCAGACGCCCCGCGCCAAAAAGGTCATCGAATATGCCATCGAAGAGGCCCGCAACCTCGGTCACAATTACGTCGGCACCGAACACCTGCTCCTCGGCCTGCTTCGCGAAAAAGATGGCGTGGCCGCCCAGGTGCTCATGAACCTCGGGCTCAAACTGGAAGAAGTTCGCGAAGAGGTGCTGAACCTCCTCGGTGCGGGCGTCGAATCCGAAGGCGGAGCCACCAGCGAAGCCAAGGGTGAAGCGAAGGGCAAGTCGAAGACGCCGGCCCTCGATTCGTTTGGCCGCGATCTTACCGAGCTGGCCCGCGAAGGCACGCTCGATCCTGTCATCGGCCGCGCCAACGAAATCGAGCGCGTCGTGCAGATTCTCTGCCGCCGCACGAAGAACAACCCCGTGCTGCTCGGTGAGGCGGGCGTGGGCAAGACAGCCATCGTTGAGGGCCTGGCGCAGAAGATCATTAATAATGATGTGCCGGAAATCCTCACCGACAAACGCATTGTGGTGCTGGACCTGGCCATGATGGTGGCCGGCACCAAGTACCGCGGCCAGTTTGAAGAGCGCATCAAGGCGGTCATGAACGAAGTTCGCCGCGCCAAGAATGTCGTGCTGTTCATTGATGAGCTTCATACACTCGTCGGCGCCGGCGGCGCTGAAGGCGCGATCGACGCTTCCAACGTGCTGAAGCCGTCACTGGCCCGTGGCGAAATCCAGTGCATCGGCGCCACCACGCTGGACGAATATCGCAAGTACATTGAAAAGACGGCGCGCTCGAACGCCGCTTCCAGACGATCATCGTTGAGCCGCCCAACAAGGAAGAGACCGTCGAAATTCTCCGCGGCCTGCGCGACCGTTACGAAGCCCACCACCGCGTGCAGATCACCGATGAGGCCCTCAAGGCTGCAGTGGAACTTTCCACGCGGTACATCACGGGCCGCTGCCTGCCGGACAAGGCCATCGACGTGGTCGATGAAGCCGGCGCGCGCGTGCGTCTCAAGAGCATGACCAAGCCGCCGAATTTGGCGGAAATCGAGGAGCAGGTCGAACGGCTCTCCATCGAAAAAGATGAAGCGGTCAAGAATGCGGATTACGAACGGGCCGCGGAGCTGCGCGATCAGGCCGAAGCCCTGCGCAAGAAGAAGGAAGACGAGCAGCGCAAGTGGCGCGAGCAGGCGAAGGAAGTTGACGGCGTGGTCGATGAGGAAATGATCGCCGAGGTCGTCAGCAAGATGACCGGCGTGCCGCTGACGCGTCTGGAGAAGAAAGAAGTCCAGCGGCTGCTCGACCTCGAAATCGAACTGCACAAGAAAGTCGTCTCGCAGGACGATGCGATTAACAAAGTCGCGCGCTGCATTCGCCGCTCCCGTACCGGCATGAAGGACCCGAACCGCCCGATCGGCACGTTCCTGTTCCTCGGCCCGTCGGGCGTCGGCAAGACGCTGCTTTCCAAAGCGATCGCCGAATTCATGTTCGGCTCGCAGGAAGCTCTCATCCAGATCGACATGTCCGAGTACATGGAGAAGCACAACGTCAGCCGCCTGATCGGCGCGCCTCCGGGATACGTCGGCTATGAAGAGGGCGGGCAGCTTACTGAGCGCATCCGCCGCCGCCCGTATGCGGTCGTGCTGCTCGATGAAATTGAAAAGGCACATCCGGATGTGTTCAACATGCTGCTGCAGATCATGGAAGAAGGCCGCCTGACGGACAACGTCGGCCGCACCATCGATTTCAAGAACACCATTCTGGTTATGACCAGCAACATCGGCGCAGACCTCATCAAGGCCGGCGGACTGCAGAAGTTCGGCATTCCGGTCAAACGTTCGATTGATGAAAGCTACGAGGAGATGAAGAAGGGCCTGCTCCGCGAAGTGGAGAAGTTCTTCCGTCCCGAGTTCATCAACCGCCTCGATGATACGATCATCTTCAAGCCGCTGAGCAAGGAGAATCTGTACAGCATCATCGATATCGAGATGTCGAAAATGGCCAAGCGGCTCGCCGAGCAGGGCATCCGTCTGGAGCTGAGCACCGAGGCCCGCGACTTCCTCATCGAGTACGGCTACAACCCGGACTTCGGCGCCCGTCCGCTGCGTCGCGCCATCGAGCAGCACATCGAAGACGCCCTTAGCGAATCGATTCTCCGCGGCGACTTCAAAGGCATCGACCTCGTCAAGATCAACCGCGACGGCGACAAGCTCCGCTTCGAATCCGTGAACACCAAGGCCACCGAACCGACCCCCGCCGGCGGCGCGGCCAACGCTACATAAGAGGAGTGTCATCCAGATAGGGTGACGACATTACTCAATCGCAATTCCCCGGGCCTGCGACTAACCTTCGCAGGCCTTTTCTTTGCTCAATACCTCGCGATCGTCCACGCGCGACTATTCCCTCGTACCTATGCCGATCGCTTTTTCTGCGGTTCACCTTCCCGTATATCGCGTGTATTATGGCATGAACATTTCTCAGGAGGACCCAATCCATGTCCATCTTCGATAAGATTCGTGGCGAATTTGTAGACATCATCCAGTGGACCGAGCCCTCGCAGAACGAGATCCTGGCCTACCGCTTTCCTCGCTATAACAACCAGATCAAGATGGGCGCCCAGCTCACCGTTCGCGAAGGGCAGGTTGCCGTCTTCGTCAACGAAGGCCAGATTGCCGACGTCTACAAGCCCGGCATGTACACCCTCTCCACGCAGAACATGCCGATTCTGTCCACCCTCAAGGGCTGGAAGTATGGTTTCAATTCGCCGTTCCTCGCCGAGGTCTACTTTATTTCCACCCGCCAGTGGACCGACCAGAAGTGGGGCACGCAGAATCCGATCATGATGCGTGATGCCGAGTTCGGCCCGGTGCGGATTCGCGCCTTCGGCACCTATGCCTTTCACGTCACCGATGCCGCGGTCTTCCTTCGCCAGCTCGTCGCAACCGATCCCTCGCTTGAGACTTACGAAATCTCTAACCAGCTTCGCAACACGATCATCGCCCGATTCACCGATGTCGTCGCGCAGGCCAAACTTCCCGTGCTCGACATGGCCGGCAACTACGACAAGATCTCCAAGCTCGCACTCGAAACCATCAAGCCCGACCTCGCCTCCCTCGGCCTGGCGCTGACGCTCTTCTATGTCGAAAACATCTCGCTGCCGCCCGAGGTCGAACAAGCCCTCGACACCCGCACCAAGATGGGCGTGCTTGGCGATATGTCCAAATACACGCAGTTTCAGACGGCCACAGCCATCGGCGACGCCGCCAAGAATCCCGGCGGCATCGCAGGTGTCGGCGCCGGGCTCGGCGCCGGCATGGCCATGGCCGGCCAAATGTCCGGTGCCATGCAATCGGGCCTTGCCGCAGGAGCCGCTGGGGGGGGAGCCCCTCCAATCCCCGGCGCCGCGGCCTACTACGTTGCCCTCAATGGTCAGCAAACCGGTCCTCACGATGCCGCGACTCTCGCCACCATGGCCCGCGATGGCCGCCTCACCCGCGCCTCACTCGTCTGGAAGCAAGGCCTGCCTGCTTGGATCGCAGCCGAAACCGTCGGTGATCTTGCCACACTCTTCCCCCCCGCGCCACCACCGTTGCCGACGTGAACGCTCAGTCTCTCATTGGTTACGCTTCGTGTCCCTTCGTGTCTTAGTGCCTTCGTGTTAGAAATAAATGCAAGACGAACGCGAAATCGCCCGTGAAATTCTCTCCGGTCAAATCTCCGTCCAGGATGCCTCGCGGCTGCGCAGTTCCGGTGCCGCAGCCGTGGTTTCGCCCAAGTCCGCGCCCGCTTCGCCGCCACCGAAACCTGCCGCCGCCGATGTTGCACAGGTCAAAGAAAAGGATCCGGTGGTAACCAACGCCCCCTCCACCGACCGCAAATTTCCCTGTAAGAACTGCGGCGCCCGCCTCGATTTCGATCCCACCCAGCGGGCCCTCAAGTGTCCCTACTGCGGTTATGTTGAAGAGATCGCACCCTCTCGCGCCCAAGTCCGCGAAAACGACTACGCCCAGGTGCTCGCCAAGATCTCCACCACAACCAGCGTCATCGCCGGCCGCTCGCAGGAAGTCCGCTGCCCCGGCTGCGGCGCCAGCGTCCTTCTCGAAGACGACGTTGAGACCGACAAGTGCCCTTTCTGTGCCACGCACCTTGCCAACGCCCCGCGCCAATCGGCCCAGGCGCAGATTCAACCCGAGTGCCTGCTCCCGTTTCATCTCGCCCAGCGCGATGCCGTCGCCGCCTTTAACACGTGGATCGCCTCCCGCTGGTTCGCACCGTCCGACCTCCGCCAGTTTGCCAACCTCGGCCAGCTCTCCGGCGTCTACCTCCCGTTCTGGACCTACGATTCCATGACCTACACCCACTACTCCGGCCAGCGCGGCGACGATTACTGGGAAACCGAAACCTACACCGCCTACGAAAACGGCAAATCCGTTACCCGCACCCGCCAGGTCCGCAGAACCCGCTGGACGTTCGTCTCCGGCGAAGTCGACCACTTCTTCGACGATGTACTCGTCAGTGCTGCCAAGTCACTCCCCACACCCATGGTCGACAAACTCGACCCATGGGACCTGGCCAGCCTGGAAGACTTCCGCCCCGAATTCCTAGCCGGCTTCAAGACCGAACGCTACACCGTCTCACTCTCCGAAGGTTTCACCGTCGCCCAGCAAATCATGGACGGCCAAATCCGCACCCTCTGTTGCCAGGACATCGGAGGCGACCATCAAACCCTCTCTTCCGTCAATACCCAGCACGTCGGCATCACTTTCAAACACATCCTCCTGCCCGTCTGGCTCGCCGTTTATCGCTATCAGGACAAAACCTACCGCATCCTCGTCAACGCCCGTACCGGCGAAGTCGTCGGCGACCGCCCCTACAGCGTCTGGAAAATCTTCTTCCTCTCCCTCGCCATCCTCGTGGTCGTCATCATTGTCGGTTTCCTCGTCGCCAACAGCCGTTAGGGATTGGCCGATCACCCAAACGCCGGATTCTCAAACCCCGCCCCGAAACCCTCCTATAATCCTCCACTCGCCTATTCTGAAAGGACCCTCATGTCTGCCAAGATCCTCGCCTTCGCCGGTGCTCTTCGTGTCGGCAGTTTCAACAAGAAGCTTGTCCATATCGCCGCCAATGCCGCCCGCAAAGCCGGCGCTGAAGTCACGGTCATCGATCTCCGCGACTTTCCGCTTCCCATTTTCGATGAGGACCTGGAATCCTCCGATGGCCTGCCGCCCAATCGCCGCAAACTCAAGGACTTGTTTCTCGCGCACGACGGCCTGCTGCTCTCCTGCCCCGAATACAACTCCTCCATCACCGCCGTCCTCAAGAACACCATCGACTGGGTCTCGCGCCCCTGCGAAGGCGAAAAACCCCTCGGCTGCTTCGACGGCAAAGTCGCCGCGATCATCGCCGCTTCCCCGGGCGCGCTCGGCGGCCTGCGCGGACTCGTCACCGTCCGCTCCATCCTCTCCAACATCAAAGTCATCGTCCTCCCCGATCAGATCGCCATCGTCAAGGCTCACGAAGCTTTCAACTCCGACGGCAGCCTTAAAGATCCGAAACAACTCGCTGCCGTCGAGTCCATCGCGACGCGACTCGTTCACGTGACGAACAAACTCAAGGGGTAGCTTGAGGCCCGTTCACTCCCCGCGGAAAACCTTCGCCACCGCTTCCCCCGCTGGCTTGATCGCACCGGAAAAATCAATCACCGACGTATTGACCGGGCACGGAAAACAATCGTGTCCCATCCAGAAAATGATTCCCCCGATGGCCGGGAATCGCTTCTTACATACGCGCGCCGCATGGGTTAGCGCCTCCGCCTGTCGCGTCTGGCTCCATGTCACGTATGCCGCCAGATCCGCAGGATTCCCGCCGCTGGCCAGATAATCCTCCCACTGAATCCACCACGCCGATATGTGCAAGTAGTACGGATTGGACTTGTCCGCGGGGAGGGCATGATCTGCTGCATAGCGGTGCAAGACCTCAAACGAACTTGCCCCCGGCATTCCCGCTTCGGAACGAAACAGCGCATCATCATGGTCCCAGTAGTCGTTCCAACTCGCCAAATCTCCGCAATGGTTCCACGGTCCATGCACATCGTGATGCAAACCGTGCCCGAACTCCGCCTGGTTGGCCGTGAAACGCGGGCCCGTGGACGAGGTTGCCAGGAACCGCCGTGCTGGATCCAACCGTCGCACCGTCTGCTGCAGCGCGGCGATCATCGGGTGTGAAGCATCCACCGGTTTCCCGCCGCCGATTTTGCCGCCATCGTGCGATCCCTGCAACTCATTGCCACCACACCAAAGCAACAGCGACGGGTGATGCTGTCTCCGCCAAATGTAGGATGCGGCAATGTCCTCCATTGCCGCAATTGCCGCGGGCTCTTCCGGTGGCCAATTATCGATCCCGGAGGAGGAGAGCGGAAACTCCTGCCAAATCAGGATGCCCATCTCGTCACAGAGCCGATAGAAACACTCTCGCTCGAGCACCGCTCCGCCCCAGACACGCAGGAGATTCACACCCATTTCCCGGTAGGTTTGCAGTGCCTGCCGATATTGCGCCTTCGTCACATCCGCAAAGTTGGGGAGCAGCGGAACCCAATTGAACCCCTGCAGGAATGTGACCCGCCCGTTGATATGGCAGACCCACGGTTCGGCTCCCTTGGGCGCGCCGGCCGCAGCTTTCCACGCGATCTGGCGAAACCCCACCGTGCGTGCATTCTCATCGAGCAGTTTTCCGGCCGCATCCAGCAATCGAACCTGCAGTTCGTAAAGAGGTTGCTCCCCCTGCCCGTTCGGATGCCACGGCCGAGCGACGATGCCCGGCACCCGGATATGAAAGCGGCGACTTGCTGGATAGCTCTGGCGGAGAACTTCCCCCTCGGCCCCGCTGATCACCACTTCCACCGACTCCGCTCCCGATAGCCGCAACTCCGCCTCCAGCGTCAACTCGCCCCTCTGCGTTGTGGCATCATAGTTCGTGTACGCCCGCAGTTGTTCGATGGCGTCCCCCGTGTCCACCGACAACTCCAGCGCATCCCAGATTCCGATTTGCACCAGCCGCGGGCACCAATCCCACGCATAGTTGAATCGCGCCTTCCACTCGGTGATCTGCGATGTGTATCCAATCTGCCCCAGGAACGGCGGGGCGCCCGTAAACGCCATCGCCAATTCATTGGGTCCCTGGCGCAGATGCCCGGTCAAATCAAACTCGTGCGGCACGAACGTCCCGCAAAACTTTCCCGCTTCCTTCCCATTCACCAGCACCGTGCCCTGATAATCCAACCCCGCGCACCGCAGCACTTTCCGCCCCGGCGCGCTCGTCCACGCCTCCGGCAAGGTCGTTCTGAAGATCCAATGCCGATGCTCCACCCACTCGCACGCCCGGGAATTGAGCCCCACATTCCAATCCGGAATGATCCCGGCCCCGCGCAAGGCCTGCTGGACCGACCCCGGGACTTTCGCAGCAATGGCTGGCACATCCGGTTCCAGCTTCAGCCCCAGCTCCATCGAACTCGCGCACCGCCAGCATTCCGGGTGATATCCCGTCAGCTGCCATGGAAGCCCAGAAAGATCATGAAGCTGTCGCATGAAATACCCGCCAGAATGTGTGTCACAGTCCACGATGATAGTGCGTGTAACTCATCCGCGAAATCGTTCGCTCTCGCTCTGGCCCCCGTCATTCAGTAATATGAGATTCTTCGCCTTTCCCTTTGAGGTACCCATGAACACCCACACACTCCCTTCCCGCCAGATTCCCCTCGACGACTCCTTCGACGTCATCGTCATCGGTGGCGGCCCATCCGGCTGCACTGCAGCCGCCGCCGCGGCCCGCGACGGCGCTCGTACGCTCCTGATCGAACGCACCTGCAGCCTCGGCGGCATGGGCACCTCCGCCCTCGTCCCCGCCTGGTGCCCGTTTTCCGACAAAGAAAAGATGGTCTACCGCGGCCTCGCCGAGCGCGTCTTCCTCGCCTCCAAAGCCGGCGCCCACCATATCCCCGAAAAGCAGCTCGATTGGGTCCCCATCGATCCCGAAAAACTCAAACGCGTTTACGACGACCTCGTCACTTCCTTCGGGGTCACCGTACTCTTCGATACCCTCCTTGCCTCCGTTGAAACCGACGGCGCCGGCAACGTCACCGCAATCGTTGTTGCTAACAAAGCTGGCCTGAACGCCTATCGCGCCAAGGTCTACATCGACACCACCGGCGATGCCGATCTGACCGCCTGGGCCGGCGCAGAATTCCACAAGGGTGATGATGACTCCGGCGACTTGCAGCCCGCCACACACTGTTTTGTCCTCGCCAACGTCGACGAATATGCCTACCGCTTTGCACCCGCCGGCATCAACCTCAACCGCATCGTCGCCGAAGGCAAGCATCCGCTCATTCCCGACACGCACTGCTGCAATAACACCATCGGCCCCGGCTGCGTCGGCTTCAACGCCGGCCACGTTTGGCAGGTCGACAATACCGATCCATTCAGCGTATCCAAGGCCGTTATCCACGGCCGAAAAATCGCCGCCGCGATGCGCGACGCCTTCGCCGAGTATTACCCCGCCGTTTTCGGCAACGCCTTTCTCGTCATGACCGGATCACTTCTGGGCGTCCGCGAAACCCGCCGCATCGTCGGTGATTACGAACTCACGCTCGACGATTACCTCGCCCGCAAATCCTTCGATGATGAAATCTGCCGCAACAGCTACTTCATCGACGTCCACCATGCCAAGGCCGAGGCCCACAAACGCACCGACTCCGCCGATTTCGAAAAACGCAGCTTCCGCTACAACCCCGGCGAGTCCCACGGCATTCCGTACCGCTGTCTCACCCCCAAAGGACTGCGTAACGTCCTCGTCGCCGGGCGTTCCATTTCCTGCGACCGTCCCGTCCAAGGCTCGGTCCGTGTCATGCCCGTCTGCCTGGCCATGGGTGAAGCCGCCGGCGCTGCGGCCGCCCAGGCCCTGAAAGCCCCCAGTATCGACGTCCACGCAATCGACGTCACCGCGCTACGCAAGAGACTGCGCGAAGCCGGAGCGTATTTGCCGTAGTCAAAATCTGAGCGCCTTGAGCGCAAGTAGATCTGGGATTTTTACTCGAAATTCGCTTTCAGTCCGTGGGGCGTCGTCGTCATGCCCGCCGCATACAGATGGGAAACATCACACAGCCCTACGCATCGTGGCACCGCCCACTTTTTCGAGCGCTCATCGAACAGCACCGTTGTCACCGAGGTCGGCGCCAACCAGAACGCCGACCACATCAGCGGCAACGGAATCTCCAGCAAGTGCGACAGCCACGTCAACCCAAACCCCCCATGACAAAATACCACGATCTTCTCCCGATGCGGCTTCTCGCATCGATACCGCCCCTCCTCACGCACATACCCATGCCGCGCCAGAAACTCATCCGAATGTTTTTGCAGCTGTTCAAACGACTGCCGCACCGTGGACTTCGCAAACCATTCCATCGTGTGCCAGTCGTCGTGTTTCGGTAGCGGTCGCTTCGCCCGGATCAATTCCCCCGGCACATCCCAGGCCACCATTCGTCCCCATGGATCGATTTCCACATCCGTACCGGGAATTTCCTGCGTCCACGACTCAATCTCCAACTTCATCCCCAGCGCCTTGGCAGTGTACTGCCCCGTGTGAATCGCTCGCCCCAGCGGAGACGAATACAACCGATCCGGCTTCAACTTCACCATCCGCGGCACCAGTGCCTGCGCTTCCTTGTGCCCTGTCGGTGTGATGGTGTTATTCGGATAATCCGGATCCGCATGACGAACGATAAACAAACGCATCAGCACTCCAACCATATCTCAGGGTTCGTCGTGAGTTTCTCGACGACCTCTACCAAGCCCTGCAACGCCGCATTGGTCTGTCGCCGCAGCGATAGTAACTCACCAATCATCGCCGGCCGCCGCAGAAGCATTCCAAGCACCTTTCCCATCCGCGGGCGGCCCATCGCATCAACCAGCGTGAGCATCCTCGCATCCAGCGTCATATCCGCTGCATCCGAAATCGCGCGTACCGCCAAAATCGTTGGAATTAGCTCCAAATTCACTACATTTGGGTTCATTTCGCACGCTTTTTTCGACCAAAACGCGCCCAAATGGGGCTGAATCAGTCCGGTTTCCATATCCACCGTCAGCGCCCCAGTCCGCGCGAATAGTTCAGCTTTCTCCTCGGGCGTGGCCACGATTTTCTCTGCGGTGTGAATCCTACCTAAATGCACGCCCGGCAATTCTTTATGAAGCCTTCCATCGACCACGACGTCGCCCACTTTCAGCTGCGGCGCCAAGCCCCCGCCCACTCCGGCAATGATGGTTCCGGCTGGCTCAAACTCTCTCACCCAGCCGACAACCTCCGCTAGTCGCACCGCCCGAATCCCCACCACCACCACTTGCACACACTCTGAACTCCATGCCAGTGCAAGACTTGGGTGTGCTCGTAGCTGCAATCGCTGCGCGATTGCTGCGGCCTCCATCTCCACTGCTGTCAAAATGCTGATGCGTTTCTTCACATCCTTGATTCTACCCTCATCCCACTTCGCTTACACCAGCCTCAGCTTATCGCAAAAACGCACGCTGCCGGGCGAGACCTTACTCTCGTCCGGCAGCGTCCACTTCACTGGCCTCCCCAGGGGGCCTCTCCCCTACGCGGTTTGTAGCACTTGTGACTGGGATGTTGCCCAGTGATCTAAGATCTGTTGTGCTGTCATCTTATCGACGCGCGGAAACGTCACTTCGAAATGCGTTGCCTGGTAGTGGTATGACACCGCCATCCGTTGAATGGACAGATACTCCACGAGATCCCACATGCATGAGAAAGGAACTTCTGCCTTGGGAACACCTGCCGAATCCGTACTCACAATCAAACGTTCACGCATAAGTTCCTCGCTTCCTGCACACTTCCTAGCCGTTTCTCCGCAAATTTGTCCGGCTCGTGGCCAATAAAACAATACCGCAAAGCATGTTCCTTCAGCATTAAGCTGGGGTGTGGCGCTTGTGAAATTTGGGAGAGACTTCGTGATTATAGGCGATATTTGTGATTGTTTTTTTGTGCATTCTTAACGTGCCATGCCTGATTTGGTGCGACAAAGTGGCGAGATCTGCTCTGGGTACGACAAACCGCGCACCGCCGTTTCTTGGTCGTTTTGCCGCTTCTCGCGCCCCGTGTCGGATGGATCGCCTTACCCAATTGCGGACGTTCAGGTTGAATTTTGCATCTTAAGATGAGATCGCTGTTGGAACGACCGCAGTAACCCGGTATCATTTGCCAACTTGACTCCGATTTGCCCAAGGAAGGATTCCGGTATGGGTGTACCGATCTCGCAGATGTGGACCGTTGCGACTTACGTGCTTAAACAGAAGCTCGCGCGTCGTAAACACTATCCCCTCGTGCTCATGCTGGAACCACTGTTCCGCTGCAATTTGGCCTGCGCGGGGTGTGGCAAAATCCAATATCCCCCCCATATTCTCAAGAAAAATCTTAGTCCCGAACAATGCTTCCAGGCGGTCGAAGAATGTGGCGCCCCGATGGTGAGCATTCCCGGTGGCGAACCGCTGCTGCACCCGCAGATCAAGGAAATTGTTGAAGGCCTTGTAGAACGCAAGAAATACATCTATCTGTGCACCAACGCGCTGCTGCTCAAGGAAAAAATTGATCTGTTCAAGCCCAGCAAGTATCTGACCTTCTCGGTCCACATGGACGGGCAGAAGGAACACCATGATTTTTCCGTGTGCCGCGAGGGTGGCTATGACATCGCCATCGAAGGCGTCAAAGAGGCTGTGAAACGCGGGTTCCGTGTCACAACTAATACCACGCTTTTCGAGGGGGCGGACGCGGTCTCCGTCCGCAAGTTCTTCGACGAAATGATGACCCTTGGGGTCGAAGGCATGATGCTTTCGCCGGGATATTCGTACGACAAAGCCCCGGATCAGCAGCACTTTTTGGGGCGTGCCAAGACGCGCAAGCTCTTTTCGAAGATTCTTTCCAATCGCAAAAAAACGTGGCGATTTAATCAGAGCGTGCTTTTCCTTGAATTCCTGATGGGCAAGCGCCATTACAAGTGCACGCCTTGGGGCATGCCTACGTACAACATTTTCGGTTGGCAGAAGCCTTGTTATCTGCTGCAGGATGGGTATGCGGACACGTTTAAGGAACTGACGGACGCTACGGAATGGCACAACTACGGGACCGAGAGCGGCAATCCGAAATGCGCAAACTGCATGGTGCACAGTGGTTACGAGGCGTCGGCGGTGGATGAAACTTTTGGTTCGATCACGGGCATGTTTGCCACGGTACGATCGATGATTTTCAACAGCCATCCGAACAAGGCGGCGCTGGAAGCCCTTGATGAGCCTGGAGATGCGCCGCATAGTGCTCCGGTGCCGCTGACGGTCAGCGCTGCCAAGCCTGCGGAGCGTGAGACCGCTGGGGTTTGATTTTTAATTTTCAATTTTTGATGCATCTATTGATGCCACATACAGTTCGGAGTTCCCATGCCGCAAGAAACCAAAGCGATGCCGCAGAATCCTGATGAGATGGAACATGCGCCGGGGTTTGTGCATGAAAAGTTGGAGGGGTGGGTTCCCAAGTTGGCTTCGGATGAGGAGTTACGAGAGGCGCTCGAGAAGGCGTTTGATTTCCGTGGGGATGTAACGATCACGAAGAAAGACGGGACGAAAGTCGAAGGTTACATCTTCGATCGCCGTCCGGGCAAAAGTTTGGCGGACGCGCAAGTACGGTTGTTCGTTAAGGATACAGACGAGAAGGTGGCGATTTCTTATGGGGAGATCGCGGGGCTGGAGTTTTCGGGGCGCGATCCGGCGGCGGGGAAGAGTTGGGAGACCTGGGTGAAAAAATACCAGGAGAAGAAGGCGGCGGGGGAGAAAAACATCCGGTTGGAGCCGGAAAAACTGGACTGAAATCGACCTCATTTGGACTCGATTTGGACCCGTTTTGACCTGCTTTTGACATCGTTTTGCATGGTATTGACATCATTTTGGGTGTGTTTTTCATCCTATTTTGAGGTTTTGCACCGTGAGCATGCTCGATCGGTACAACGTGGTTTGGGAGCAGCCGGGGAAATCGGAACGGGATGCGATGCCGCTGGGGAATGGGGAAGTGGGGATCAGTTTGTGGGTGGAGGAGGATGGGGACCTGCAATTTTTTCTTTCGCGGTCGGATGCGCTCACGGAGTTGGATCGGAACGTGAAGCTGGCGAAGGTGCGGGTGCGTCTGTCGCCGAACCCGTTTGCCAAGGGCGCGGCGTTTCGCGAGGAGTTGAAGTTGCGCGAGGGGGTGGTCGAGATTGAGGCGGCAGATGCGCGGCTGCGGGTGTTTGTGGATGCGGAATTTCCGGTGGTGCATGTGACCGGGGAATTTCAGACGGCGACGACGGTGACGGCGATTTTGCAGAGTTGGCGGACGGCGCCGCGGGCGTCCGGAAGCGACTCGCCGATCGCGGGGAGCGGGACGGATATTGTGGAGTCCGCTGATGTGGTGCGGGGATCAGACGAAGGGGTGTTGTTCTATCATCGCAACGGTCCGACGTGCATTGGGTATTTGGCGGAGTTGGCGGGGCTCAAGGATCATCCGGAGGTGGTGCCGGACACGCTGGGGGATCGGACGTTTGGCGGATGGATGACGCTGGCGGGTGAGACGAAGCAGTCCGGCAGTGCGCTGACGACGGCAGGGCCGGTGAAATCGTTTGCGGTGAAGGTGACGACGTGCGGGGGGCAGAGGCCGATGGTTGAGGCTTGGATTGCAGAGCTGATGGAGGTCGATGCGCGGGCTGGCGCGGCTGCGGAGGCCCGGCGGCGGACGGCGGCATGGTGGAACAAGTATTGGGATCAGAGTTGGATCTTTGTCGATGGTGATGAAGAGGCCCGGCTGGTGACGCAGGCGTATACGCTGACGAAGTGGATGTTGGCGTGTGCGGCGGGAGGGAGTTTTCCGATCCGGTTCAATGGGGCGCACTTCAATCAGATGCCTGCGGGCGATGGGGCGGTGACGGTCAGGACGCTGGCGCCGTATTACACCGATGCGCCGGCGAAAGAGCCGACGCTCGAGGTGAACCCTGATCTGCGGTCGTGGGGACATTGGACGCTGTATCAGAATCTGCGGTTGCCGTACTTGTCGATGCTGGCCCGCGGCGAGGCGCGGGCGGTTCGCGAGATGTTTCGTTTCTACCGGTCGTTCTGGGATTTGAACCGGATGCGGGCGAAGATTTATTACGGGGCTGCGGGGCAGCACAACACGGAGATCATGCAGACGTTTGGGTTGCAGGAGCGCGGTATTTACGGGGCGGATCGCACGGGATTGCCGGTGGGGTATTCGCAGAATCGGTGGGGCGGTGCGGTGGATATTTCGCCGGGGCTGGAGCTGCTGCAGTTGATGCTGGACTATTACGATTACACGGCGGATGAAGGGTTTTTGCGGGATGAGCTGCTGCCGTATGCGTACGATTTGCTGCGGTATATCGAGACGCGATTCAAGGAACGGGACGGCGGGAAGATCGTCATCGGGCCGCTGCATGCGGTGGAGACCTATTGGGATGCGACGGACCCGATCACGGTGGTGGCGGGGATGCATGCGGTGCTGGAACGCGTACTGGCGCTGCCGGCGGGCAAGGTGGCTCAGCGGGGATTTTTTGAGCGCTTGCGCCAGATGTCGCCGGAGATTCCGGTGGAGACGGTCGATGGCGTGAAGGTGATTGCTCCGGGGCGGATCTATCAGCGCGAGCGGAAGAATGTGGAAGCGCCGGAGTTTTACGCGATGTTTCCGTTTAGGCTTTTCGGCGTGGGGAAGCCGCAGTTGGTGATGGCGATTGCGAGCTATCGGCATGCATGGACGGTTGCGGGGTCCTTTCAGCCGTTCGAAAGGGGATGGGCGCCGGACAAGGCGAGTTACTCGGGCTGGCAGCAGCATGGGATGGTCGCGGCGACGCTGGGGTTGACGGCCGATGCGCGGAAGATCCTGGTCGACAATTGCCGGTTGAAGAATCCGGGGAATCGATTCCCGGCGATGTGGGGTCCGATTTACGATGCGGTGCCGGATGTCGATCACGGGGCGAACATTCTCAATACGCTGCAGTTGATGTTGTGCCAGGCGGAGGGGGAGGAGGTTTTGCTTTTGCCGGCATGGCCGCGGGGTTGGGAGGCTGATTTCCGATTGCATGTGCCGCAGGGGGGAGTGGTGGAGGGGAAAGTGCGAGGTGGGGAGGTGGTTGATCTGCGGGTGATGCCGACGGGGCGGGATGTGAGAATTGGGGGGGGCAGACGACGACGGTAAATTAGCCACAAATGAACACGAATGAACACGAATTTTGAGAGGGAAGAAAAATTTCACCACAGAGTCGCAGAGGCACGGAGGACGCACAGAGGTTTTTAAAATGGGCGTTAGGACGACGTAAATTTGCCACAAATGAACGCGGCGCGACAGGAATGACGACGACGTTACCACGAAGTCACGAAGCGCACGAAGACGACGAGGATTAACCGCAGACAAACGCGGATGAACGCGGATGTGGGGAACAGGGGGCGGAGAATCTTTGTCAGGTGAGAAGAAACCAGAGGACTGTAGACTACGAGCCTCTGCGTATATGGAACAATAAGAAGTGGAGGAGGTGTCTGCCGGCGTACATCGCGATCGGTACGCTCAGTGCTAAGGCTACAATCGCACGCACAAATGCCCGTTCGTGTTTTCGTAGACTCTGCACAGCAAATGCGATTCCCAGAAGAGCAAAGAGAAATGCAGCACTGAGGAGGATGCCTATGGCAACGATCTCTTCTTGCGTGACTATCCCAGTCGGCCTCATCCTAATGTCAAATATAATCAGCAGGACGAATCTCAGCGCGAGCCCTGCCGCGATGCTCGATGCAATTGCGCCAATGGCCCACCACCTAAACCCGGATCTTGGCTGGGATTGAGAGCGATATTCAATGGTTGGAGGGCGGGTTTCTTCGGGTACCATGTTTGCCTACTGCGTGCAGCGTGGGTGGTGATTCAGAAATATCACCGTATTATCCGGTTGAATAACGAAGAATAACTGGCGTTCAGTCCCATTGTAGGAAGTGTTCGTTGGCGGAGGAAGGGGCTTCAACCTCACAGGATAGGCATGCATAACGCCGTCCTGGCTCGTCCAACCCACTTCTACCGCATCGGGAATACGTCCCACTAGACCTGAGTAAGTCGCCGCGCCAGGGCCGGAGTCAAGAGCACCGATCCCAATACTATGGCCTGGATAATTGATCGCGACGTTGTCTACCATAGTACCCGTGAGATTCTCGACTCCGAAGCCAAACTCTTCGCGTGCGGAGCACGCGGGAATCATCAGAGCAAATACGCCGGCTATCGCAATACGGACCAGCATTGATTTCATGTGTAGCTCCTGAGAAGGATGGCCCAAAAACAATAATCAGCGCGTTAGTGGCTTTGTTGAAGCCCTCGAGATTCGACTTGCGAGGAACGCGAGATCGATCGCCCCTTTGGGGCTCGGCGGCATCTTGTGGGCCTTTTTCCAGGGGCTCCCTTCGGTCACCCCTGGCTATTCACGCGGGCCCCGTTGGGGCCAAAGAGGATTTCAACAGAGCCCGCCTTAGTTGGAGTCTATTCTACTGGCACTACAGAGGCCGCACGAGTGAGCACTCTGGGGCGTCCGGTTTTCATGGGCCATTGTTTTTTTTGTTTGACCACAGATTTCACAGATTTCACAGATTTTACGGGGCAAGAATCTGTGAAATCTGAGGATCGTCCTCCTCGTCACAACGGAACAGGGAGGGGAAATTGGAGGATGCGATTGTCCGAGTGGAGCATTCCGATTGAATTGACGGGTGCCTCCGCGAGCATGTCTGACGGGGCCCCTGCCCCGTAAGGCATGGCACACGAAACGGGGTTCCCGGAAAAGTTGCCACGCCTCATGGAAACGATTTGGAGAATCGCGGGCTCGCGCTTCTAATGAAGCGATGAAGACGGTGGTTCTGCAAATGACGGCGCGCGGGGTGGGGGCGATTGCGGTGGTGCTGGTCGCGGGAGCGGAGGCCTCGGCGGTGGTGGGGCAATTGGGTGGGACGGCGAAGGTTAGCGCGCTGGCGGTGGGGGGGATGAAACGGATGATGCTGGTATCTGGGGGGGGCGGTGAGACATTGGATGAGGCGCTGGTGCTGCGTGTGGCGCAGGACCGATTTGAATTGCATCTGCATGGCGGTTTGGCGGTGATGGATGCGGTGCTGCGGGCGCTGAGCGAGGCGGGGGCGATGGTGATCGATGCGGGGCGGGCGGCGGAGATGGGGGTGTTGGGGAATGTGCTGGAGGGGGAGATCGCGGTGGCTGTGCCGTCGGCGGTGACGGAGACGGGGGTGAGGTTGCTGGCGGAGCAGGGTGAGACGGGGCTGAGGGGGTGGGCGCGGGAGTGGATTGAGTGGCTGGAGGGGGAGGGAAATGGCGAGCGGATGTGGCAGTTTCATTCGGCGGTGCAGTGGT
Organism: uncultured Phycisphaerales bacterium; assembly: GCA_903845195.1. Classification (GTDB taxonomy): domain Bacteria; phylum Planctomycetota; class Phycisphaerae; order WQYP01; family WQYP01; genus CAIMWO01. The sequence goes on along the minus strand of CAIMWO010000024.1, from coordinate 104,354 downwards.
TGCTGACGCGATCGGCGGCGCTCGATCGGTTGCTGGCGCCGGTGCGGGTGGCGATTATCGGTGCGCCTAATGTCGGCAAGAGTACGCTGGCCAATGCGCTGCTGGGGCGGCCGGTGTCGATTACATCCTCCATTGCGGGAACGACACGGGATTGGGTGGATGCGCAGGCGGTGTTTGCGGCGCGAGGTGCGGAGGCGGTGACGGTGCCGGTGGTGCTGGTGGATACCGCGGGTGTGCGGGAGGCGCCGGAGGAGATTGAGGCGGAGTCGATTTTGCGGACGCATGAGCAGGCCCGGGCGGCGGACGTGGTGGTGGTGTTGCTGGATGGCACACGTGCGCCGACGAGCGAGGAGGGGGCGTTGCTGACGGGCCAGGTTGGGCGACCGGTGGTGGTGGCGGTGAACAAAGCGGATCGGCCGGCGGGATGGGATTATCGCGAGCTTTTGCCGATGGGGGTGGCGGTGTCGGCGTTGGAGCATCGGGGGTTGGAGGTGCTGATGGAGGCGGTGCTGGGGCAATTGGATTTGGCGGGGGTGCGGGAGGGTGAGCCTTGGGCTTTTAGTGCGCGGCAGCGGGGACTACTCGGCCAGGCGGCCATGGTCGATTCACCGGCCAGGGCGATGGCATTGTTGCATAGCCTCACAGGGGATGTAACGGCGTCCTAATGGGTCTGCCAATGTTTCTGTCGCGGCATTAGGGGATTTGGCATTGGACTATTACCACGGGGGTTGGACTCCTGCGGAGTCCCCGAGGAATGTGGTGATGGGTACCGGGGGCGGCGCTCGCTTCCTTCGGTCGCTCGCTCTGCCCCCGGCTATCATCTACCAGCCCTTCGGGCTGAAAGACAGGCCCCGACCGATTCATTGGAAAACCCGAGGCCAATCCGGAACATCGGTGGGGATGTAATACACGTCAAATCCTGATAGGCTTGAGGCATGGATAGATTTGAACCTACTCAACTGCATCTGAAAAAGACCGAGGCCCTGGAGATTACGTGGGGCGACGGTCATGCGACTGTTCTGCCTTTGCGGGCATTGCGGAAATTCTGCCCGTGCGCGGGGTGTCAGGGCGAACGGGATATTCTGGGGCGGCAGATGATGCCGATCGTCAAGACGACGTATGACGGGCCGATTACGGCGCTGGGGGCGGAGCTGGTGGGGAATTACGCGCTGCGGATCGAGTGGTCGGACGGGCACGATGCGGGGATTTATACTTTTAAGTATTTGCGCGAGTTGGATGAGCAACTTGCGGGTGGGCGGGAGCCGGCGATTACCAAGCCGGCGGCGGACAGGGGGCCATAGCTTGAGCGGTCGGCGCGCTAAGCATGGTCCTAATTGGGTCCCTTCCCAATCAGGACCATGGCACCCGATACGCCGTTGTCGACGTTCGTGGCCGAATGGCTGGCTCGGCGGGTGCGATGCCGATACACTACTGCCCATGAAACTGATGATGAAAACGACGATGTGCGTGGTGCTCTTGTGCGGGGTGATGCTGGCGGGGGGGTGCGCTGCATACCGGCCGTTGCAGATCGAACCGATTGCCAAAAAGGGCGCGGTGATTCAGCCGAAGTTCGGGGATGCGTACTATCGGTACGATGAGGACGGCACGATGTATGTCGTGGCGCGAAGCACGACGGTGGACAAGGTGACGGGGCAGAGCGTCGATCAGATATTTACGGCCAGGATTTTCTGGCGACCGGTGGGCGGGAAGACTTCGATGAACAAGACCTCGCTGAACGCCACGTACCGTTACGTGCTGATGTCGCCCAATGCGGTCGGCGTGTACGAGGGGGCGGGTTTCGTGCGGCTGTGGGGCAAGAAGGGTTCGAAGACCATCGAGGCACGCGTGATGGATGGCGATCTGCGCCTGACCGAAGCGAGCGTGACGTTTAATGATACGATCGGGCGGGCGCGGATGCGCGGCAGAATTTTGGCGAAGAACGATGAAGCCAAGGCGCTGGACATGCATCTGCAGGCGCATCGGGATCTGTTTGCCCGTTCGCTGGCCATTAATCCCGCGGAAAAGAAGGTGCCTGTGACTGGGGATCTGACGACCGCGCCGGCCTCGACGGCGCCGTCTCCGGAAAAGTAGTCTTGAGATAAATATTGGTAGACGCTTCAGGCGATCGAAGGGAGTGCGCTATGTGGGAATTTGGACGAACTCTCAAAATGGCGGCGGCCGCAGTGATTCTGGCGGGGGCATGGATGATCCCGGCGGCATCGGCGGACGATAAATCGATCGTGCTGGGCAAGGCCGATCCGATTGTTGTTGGCAGCCTACAGTCGATGACGGGGGGCACGAGCACGTTCGGGCAGTCGTCGGATAAGGGAATCCGGCTGGCGGCGGAAGAGCGCGACAAGAAGGGGGGCGTGCTGGGCCGGGCGGTGGAAATCAGCACTGCGGACACGGAGAGTTCGGCGGACAAGACGCCGCTGGCGGTGCTGAAGTTGATCGAACAGGACCATGTGGTGGCGGTGCTGGGGGAGGTGGCCAGCGCGCGGTCGATCGCGGCGGCGCCGTCGTGCCAGAAGGCCAGGATTCCGATGCTTTCGCCGGCGAGCACCAATCCCAAGGTGACGAAACTGGGGTCGTACATTTTTCGCAGTTGTTTCGTCGATGATTTTCAGGGGGTGGCCATTGCGAAGTTCACGGCCAACGATTTGAAGCTGAAACGGGCGGCGCTGCTGACGGACATCCGGAATGATTATTCCACCGGGCTGACGAAAGTGCTGGAGGGTGAGTTTCCGAAGCTGGGCGGCGAGATCGTGGCACGCGAGAGCTATCAGCAGGACGATACCAGTTTCAAAACGCAGCTGACGAATATCAAGAATGCCAAGCCGGATATTGTTTTCCTGCCGGGGTATTACACCGAGATTGCATTGATCGTGAAACAGGCGCGTGAACTGGGGATCACGTGTCCGTTCATCGGCGGCGACGGGTGGGATTCGGATGTGACGCTTAAGAACGGGGGGGCGGCGGTCGAGGGGTGCTACTTTACGAATCACTATTATTCGGGCGATCCGGACCCCACGGTGCAGGCGTTCGTCAAACGCTTCAAGGAGAAGTACAAGGAAGAGCCCGATGCGATGGCGGTGCTGGCCTATGATGCCGCGAATATTCTTTTCGACGCCATCGACCGGGCCAAGACTACCGACGGACCGAAACTGCGCGAGGCCCTGGCGGAGACGAAGGACTTTCCGGGTGTGACGGGGAAGATCACGATCGGCAAGGACCGCAATGCGGTTAAGCCGGCGGTGGTGCTGGAAATCAAGAACGGAAAATACAACATGGTCAAACGGATTGAACCGTGACCAAGGGGTGAGGGGTGAGGGGCGGGGGTTAGCCCCTAAACCCTGGCCCTTTAAAAATTATGTCCTACTTTCTGCAGAACCTGATCATCGCCCTTAATGATGGGTCGTCCTATGCGCTGATTGCGCTGGGTTATACGATGGTTTATGGGGTGCTGCGCCTGATCAATTTTGCGCATGGCGATGTGTTTATGATCGGGGCGTTTGTGGGGGCGTATGTGGCGCGATACCTGAATCCGCCGACGGTGGGTAATCCCTCGCCGGAGCAGTTGATCTGGCATGCTGTGATCGGCATCGTGGTGGCGATGATGGTGTGCGGAGCGGTGGGATATGTGATTGAGCGCGTGGCTTATCGACCGTTGCGACGGAGTCCGAAACTGTCGGCGCTGATCACGGCGATCGGCGTATCGCTTTTGATTGAATACTTGGCGCAGATGAAATGGACATTTGCCGGGCAGAGTTTCTTTGGGCCGGATCCGATGCCGTACCAGCCGATTGCGGGTTCGGGGGAGAGTATTGCGTGGTTTCAGAACGTGCTGGGCATCAGCGTGGTGCCGAAGGATTTGATCGTGCTGGCGACGACTTTTGTGACGCTGGTGTGCCTGTTTGTGATGGTCAAATATACGAAGATGGGCAAGGCGATGCGCGCGGTCAGTCAGAATTACGATGCGGCGAAACTGATGGGTATCAATATCGATAACGTCATTTCGTTTACGTTTGTGCTGGGGAGCATGCTGGCGGCGATTGGCGGATGTTTGTGGGGACTCAATCGCAATCAGTGTACGCCGCTGATGGGGTTGATTCCGGGTCTGAAGGCGTTTGTGGCGGCGGTGATCGGGGGCATCGGGAACATTCCGGGCGCGGCTGCGGGCGGGCTGGCGCTGGGGCTCATTGAAACGTATGTCTCGTCGATTCAATATCATCATTCGGCGATTCTCAGTCCGTATAAGGATGCGATTGCGTTTTTGATTCTCATCTTGGTGCTGCTGCTGCGTCCGGAAGGGATTTTTGGCAAGGCGGTGGCGGAAAAGGTTTGACGGCGGAGGCGTGGTGTGCGGCATGGTGTCGGCAAAATGATGAAGACCGGGAATTGATACGGGGATACGTTGCTCAGGACTTACTTCAAATCATTCATTCACGGGGCGGGGTTTTTGCTGGTGCTGGCGGTGCTGGCGTTGGCGGGGTGGGTGCTCGATTCGGCCACGCCGGTCGTGCATTTCATTCCGGTGCTGAGTTCGTATGGGCACGAAATCTTGCTGGACATCGGGATTGCCATCACGCTGGCGGTGTCGCTGAATTTGATCCTGGGCATCGCGGGGCAATTTTCGCTGGGGCATGCGGGGTTTCTGGCGGCGGGGGCGTATACATCCGTGCTGATCGCGGGATTGTGGTTTGAGCCGCAATTGCGGTTCTGGATGTACGGACCATGTCATCTGTCGGCGAATTGGGCGTTTCAGATGATCATGCTGACGGGCATGGTGGGCGGGGGATTGGTTGCTGCGGTGCTGGGATTGCTGGTCGGTCTGCCGACGTTGCGTTTGCGCGGCGATTATCTGGCGATCGCGACGCTGGGCTTTGGCGAAATTCTTGCCGTGCTGATTACCAATACGGAGTTCCTCGGGCGTTCCACGGGGCTTTCGCTTACGGGGATGCGAGGGGAGTGGATTTCGGCGCAGATCGACGCCAATCCGGATTCGCCTTTGCTGAAGGTCGTGCAGGACTATGGTGAGAATAATAACTATTACGTGGGCGTATTCTGGGTGTTTGCCGTGGCGGTGTTGACCATCTACATCGTGCACAACATCAAGTACGCCACCAGCGGCCGGGCGCTGCTGGCGGTGCGCGAAGACGGGATCGCATCGGAATCTGTCGGGGTGTCGACGACGCGTTATAAGGTGACGGCGTTTGTCATCGGTGCGGCGCTGGCGGGTGTGGCGGGGGGGTTATTCTCGCATCACAAGTCGCTGGTGAATCCTTCATCGTTCCGGTTTATGCGCTCCATCGAGATTGTGGCGATGGTCATTCTGGGCGGGCAGGGATCGATCACCGGGGCGGTGCTGGCTGCGATCATCCTGACGCTGGTGCCGGAAGTTCTGCGTTCGTGGGTGCCTCCGTCGATTGTCGATGCGAACACCATGGAAAAATGGCGTATGGTGTTCTATTCGCTGTTCATCATTCTTTCGATGTTATTTATGCCGCGGGGGTTGTTTGGACGGTACGAGATTTCGGATCTGTTCAAATGGTTCGTGCGGCTGATTCTGCGCAGGCCAGGTGTGGATTTCTACGGCGGCAGTTTAGGTCCGCTCATGGTGTGGGCCGGGTTGCCGACGGGTTTGGGGAATGCCCGGGGCGAACTGCCTCCGGGCGTGGCCACGCTGATAACAGAGAAGGAAGCCGAATGGGAAGCCGGCACCGATGGGCCGCTGCTGCAGGTTTCGCACGTGTGCATGCAGTTCGGCGGTTTGCGGGCGGTGGACGACTTCAATTTGGAACTGCGGCATGGTGAGCTTGTCGGGCTGATCGGTCCCAACGGGGCCGGCAAGACGACGGCGTTTAATGTGCTTACCGGTGTGTATCGGCCGACGGCCGGCGAGATACGGTTTGCGGGGCGGTCGATCGCGGGTCGCAGGCCGCACGTCATTTCGAATCGCGGTATTGCGCGGACGTTTCAGAATATCCGCGTGTTCGGCAATCTCTCGGTGCTCGATAACGTGCAGATCGCCCAGCACGCGCACCATCGGCAGGGGATCATTTCGGCGGTGATGCGGACGCCGTGGTTCTTTGCGGAGGAAAAACAGAGCCGCCGGCATGCGTTGGGGTATCTCGACCTTTTCGGGCTGGCGCATCTGGCCAACGAACAGGCGGGGAGCCTCAGTTACGGCGACCAGCGGCGGCTGGAGATTGCCCGGGCCCTGGCGACGCGTCCGAAGCTGTTCCTGCTCGATGAGCCTGCCGCGGGCATGAATCCCACGGAAAAGCGTGAATTGATGGAGATGATCCGCACGATTCGGGCCCGTTTCGGCCTGACGATCCTCATTATCGAGCACGATATGAAGGTGATCATGGGCATCTGCCAGCGGATCGTCGTGCTGGATTACGGAAAGACGATTGCGGCGGGCACCCCGGACGAAATTCGCAAAAATCCTGCGGTCATCGAAGCGTATCTTGGCGCATCGGCCAAACAGGAGTAGGCTATAGGGTATCGACGTGCTGGTTTTCCACGTCACGAGGAGCGACCTATGAAACGAGCGGCGAGCCTGTCATTTCTGGCCATCCTTACCGCGAGCGCCTGCCTGATGGTGGGCTGCGGACGCACCGATGTGCCTGTGGCGTACGACCCGGCGCTGGACGGCGTCTCTCCTCATCCCGCGAAGGCCAATGACCCCACGCTCGTCCAGATGACGGAGTGGTTCGATGGCAAGGCGCAGGCGCACGGCTTGGATACCAGCCCCGGATATAGCCCTGGGCCTGCACCCGCACCGGCTTCGGCCCCGGCGACGACCCCGAAGGCTCCGGAGAAACCGGACAATATGGACACGACGACTCCGCCGGCCGGCGACAATGCTCCGCCACCGCCGCCGCCGCCGGAATGATGTGCCATCCCCGCAAAAAACTCAGAAGGCCCGAACTGGTGTTCGGGCCTTCTTTTTTGGCCTTGCCACGGGATGCCGTAGAAGTGTCATCGGCGTCCCGTTTTCTCCCCTGCCGACAATATTAGGTCAGCATCGCTTCCGTTTCCGTCAGCGCATCCGGCAGGCTCTTGGCAAGTTCGTCGAGGGATTCCATCGTCAGACCCAGCTCTGCGAGGACGGCCGGGTCCAACGGTTCTCCCTTGCAGGTCAGCGAGTATCCCATTCCCTGGCGGCAGCAGATGTGATCGGCCACGTGGACGACGTTGGTCAGCCAGCGGCATTCCTGGGCCAGCGCCATCGGGTTATGGTGAAAACCGGTGACGTACTGGAACGAGCGGGGGAATTTCCACTTGGTGGTCAGGCCGGCGCCGAGCGCCTGGTGATCCACGCCGATGATCTGGGTTTCGATGTCGATGTAGCGCGTTTCTTCGCGGCTGGCCCGTTCGGAGATTTCGACCAGCGGTTCGCGATGCGCCTGGAGTTCCACAAGAATGCCGATGTCGTGGATGAGGCCGGCGAGGAAGGCCTCATCGGGCAGGGCGTTGTTGAGTTGATGGACGATCATCTTGCTGAAGACGCCGACGGCGATGGAGTGGGTCCAGAGGTCTTTGGCGGAGAATTGCGGGCTGACGCGGCCGCCGCGGAAGAGCTTGGCGAGGCTGGCGGCGATGACGATATTTTTGACGGCGTTGAGTCCCAGCAGCACGATGGCGCGATTGATCGAACCGATCTGGCCAGGCAGGCCGTAGAAGGCGGAGTTGACGACTTTGAGAATGCGTGCCACCAGCGCGGGATCGTTCGAGATGACTTTGTGGAGGTCCTGGGCGGTCGACCGTGGATTCTCGACCAGCTCGATGATTTTGAGGGTGATTTCGGGAAGTGTTGCGATATGGCTGATGGATGCGACAGCGTCGGCCACGATCACTTGCGGATCCTTAGTGGGCGTCAACGACATAATGCCTCCCTCAAACGGGCTGGACGCAGGCAGCATCACAGGTGACGCTGGTCTGTTGTCTGTCATCGACCCATAAGTAGGGAGACTTAACACTACAGTGCTGGCCGACGAAGATAAATTAGCCACAAATAAACACGAATAAACACAAATGAATGACAGAAGAAGGGTGATCAGTGCGCCACGTTTGAATGGTTTGCCAGCCGTTGTGCGTCAGCGTGGTTGGCTTTCGTGAAATGATTTGATCGTCGACAGCGGGTCTTCATGGAGCAATTCGAGGATGCGAACGATTCGCTGGGCCGAATGGCCGTCGCCATAGACGTTTTCGCACGTTTCGACCTGGCGTAGGAAGACCTTATCGCTTCGCGCCCGGCGGATTGCCTTTGCAATTTCTCCGGCCTCCCAAGGCACATTGAGCACATTACCGGACTGTTCGCGGCCTTTTTGCCGATCGCCGACGTTGATCACGGTGCAGCCGAAAGTGGCGGCTTCGATGATGCCGGCGGAGGAATTGCCGATGAGTAAGCGGCTGCCGCGGAGCGAGGCCCAGAAGATTTCCTGGGGCACGGACATTTCCAGATCGACATCCTCTTCGGCCTCCAGATAGGCTTGGAGAATCCCCTGGTGCCCGGGATCGTTGTTGGGCCCGACCACGTGATAGCGCAGCCGGTTGGTGCGCGGGAAATGGCGGCTCAGGGCATCGAGCAACATCCGTGTGCGCTGGTATTCCAGCTCATCGTCGGGCGAAGTTGGATGCAGCACAACGACCGGCAGACTGAATCGCTCACCCACCGGCAGCCGATCGAACAGGGCGCGGGCGTGCAGCGCCAGGTCGATGGCGGGAGCGCCGACGGTGTGAATGCGCTGGGGGTCTTCGCCCATCAGCTGCAGGCGATGGGCGGAAGTTTCAGTGGCGCAGAAATGCAGGTGGGCCATTTTGGTGACGGCGTGGCGAATTTGCTCATCCCATTGGCCAGGGGCGGTTTCGCCGCCGTGGACGTGGGCAATCGGGATCTGCAGGGCCAGGGCGGCGGTCGCGGCGGCGAGGATTTCCAGCCGGTCGCCGAGCACCATCACGACATCCGGCTTGAGCTTTTCGAATGCCTTGGCCAGGTTTGCTGTGCCGCGGGCCAAGGAGGAGGCGATCGGCTCGTCGGCCTTGTACATGGGCACTTTGGCGGCGATGGGGAATTTGTAATCGGCGATCATTTTTTGCGTATTGCCGAAGGCTTTCAGGAGATGCATGCCGGTGACGATGAGTTGGAGATTCAGCGTGGGTGATTGGGAAATTGCCCCCAGCACCGGTCGCCAGATGCCAAATTCGGAACGGGTTCCTGTTACCACGGCGATGTTCAGTTTGCCGGCCATAGTCGCCTCTCAATAGGGGTTCATGATCTGCTGTCTACGCGAAGGACGCTGCTGTTTTTCAGATTTCCGTCTGATTTTCCGTGCGCTCGGAGTTCTTTGGGGTTTCGAGGTCTGACCACTGGAGCGTGGAGTTGGCTTGAACGGGTTTGATCAGACGCCGGCCGAGCACGGAGGAAAATTCGGCTGCAGGCACGCCGGTTCCGGGGCGTTTGACCGTCAGCATGGTGGCGTCGAGGATCGTTCCTGACGGCAGATCGCGCACCATGCAGACGGATTGCCGGGATTGTTGTCTGACTTCCAGCTCGATGGCATTGGGGCGTTTCTCGAACGGACCGCGCATGGCAAAGGCTTGCCGCGCGTGCCATGCGTATTGCGTCATTTCGAGAGGTTCCAGGCTTGCGGCATGATCGGGGCCCTTGCGCGATTTGCCGAGGGTCAGGTGTTTCTCCAGCAGGCACGCGCCTGCCGCCACGGCGAGCGCGCCGGTGACGGTGTCGGTCGTGTGATCACTATAGCCGATGCGCATGTGCGGCCAGGCTTGGCGCATTGCGGTGATTGCTCCTAGCGTGGCCTGATCGGCGGGTGTTGGGTAGCTGCTGACGCAGTGGAGGAAGATGGTTCGGTCGGTTGCGTTGCCCAGCCATTCTAATGTGCGCGTGATCTCTTCGATTGTTGCCTGGCCGGTGGAGAGAATCAGCGGCAACCCCGTGGCGGCGGCTGCTTCCACGAGGGGGCGATTGACCAGATCGGGACTGGCCAGCTTGAGGGCATCGGGTTTCATGCGCACGCACGTGGCGACCAGCGGGACCGAAAACGGCGTGACCACGGCGGCCATTCCCAGGGCGTGAGCTTCGGCGATCAGGGTTGCCATGTGTTCTTCAGATAACTCGAGCGCCGCGAGCAATTCCTCGGCGGAGGCGGCGGCGGATTTTTGATACTCGACAAGCTCGGCCTGGCGCGAGAGCAGGAGGTTGGCGCGGAAGAGCTGGAATTTGACGGCATCGCAGCGTGCGTGGTGGGCCGCGTGGACGAGTTGGCGGCCGATGGCCACGTCGCCATCGTGATTGACGCCGATCTCGGCCATGATGAAGGGCGGGCCGTCGCGGAGGATGGTGAAATTTTGGATCTGCATCTGAGTATTTGACCACGAAGTCGAGAAGGTTCAATTATCAATTTTCAATTTTCAAAAGAGCAGGTCGCGGGTTGTTCTTGATAATTGAAAACTGAAAATTGAAAATTCGTATCGTCGTGGTTCATCCTTTCTCTTGCATGGTACGCAGTAGGGCTTCGGCTACGAACAAATCCTTCGCCGTGTCGATATCCACGGAATCTTCCGGATCCACCAGCAGCCCGCGCCGATCGATGCCCAGAAACGCGTGCGGATCGGAACTTCCTTCGGCGGCCATGAGCACATCGGTCTTCATGACGTAGACCGCGCCGGTGGGGGAGTAGAGCGGCGGGAGGTCCTGGCGGCGATAGATGTTGTTGGGAATGTGCTTCTGGATGTGGCCGGCTTCGTCGCGGTCGAACATCCAGTAGGGATGGAATTTTCCCACCGGGGCGATGGTTTGGACGCTGTCGGCACCCGTTGCCTGAAACATTTCGATGCACCGGTCGATCATCTGGTGTTGCCGTATTGGCACGTTCCCATAGAGCATTACCACGGCGGCCGGCAGATTTCCTTGCGGATACTTCGCTCGCACCGCGTGACGCAGCACCGGGTCTGTCGCGGCGGCGCTCGTCGCCAGCTCGGGCGGGCGCTCGATGGTCTCAAAGCCTTTTTTGCGGGAAAGTTCCAGAATCGCGGGATCATCCGAACTTACGACGGTTCGGGTGATGAGTTTGCTTTCGCGCACATGATCGAACGTATAGGCGAGCACCGGTTTGCCCAGCAGGGGCTTGAGCGATTTGCCCGGCAGGCCCACGCTGCCGCCGCGGGCCATGATGACGGCGAGAACTTCTGGCTTCTTGATTTTTGCTTCTTGTTTGTCGTTCATGCCCGATGCCACTCCCGGCAAGATTTGCACGGATCTATTTTATCCCACATTCCTTCGGCATGCTGCTGGCGAAGTGCACAGGCATTTTGCCCGAGCCAGAGCTCTTCGAGCGATTGTGAGTCGATCGTACCGAGTTGCAGATGATCGTGCATGTCCTGATCGCACGCCACGGCCAGGCCGCTGGCGCGGAGGAGCAATCGATCCGTGAGCCGGCGGCAGGCGCGCCGTTTGGGCGGGGCCATATCGACTACTGCCCCGAAGGGGACGCCGCCGGCGCGATCGGTTGGATAATCGATTACGGCCCAGCCGCATGCTTTGATCCAGGTATCGAAGAAGGGTTCGAGTTGCGGAATTGTGTCACGCACTTTCAGCAGGCGCGGGATGACCAGGGGCAAGCCGGTGCCGCGGGGATTGGTTCGCGTGGCATCGGCGAGTTTCTGCATATTGGCCATTACGTTGGGAAAGAGATTTTCGCCGCAGACCTTGGTGTAGGTTTGGGCATCATGACCGTAGAAATTGACGGAGATGACGTCGGCGAGATTTTCGTGCACGCAGGCCAGGAGCGGATGGATGTCGGATGCCAGATCCGTTTGCAGGTGAATGCTGCGGGGGCTGGCCGCACGTGCGGCGCGCAGAACATCGACCAGGCCTGGGTACAAGAGTGGATCGCCATCGCCGGCGAACGTCAGGAGGAGATCGTCCGGGAAATGTTGTTTTGAGAACCAATTGATCCATCGAGCGATGTCCAGAGTCTGCCGAGCCTGGCGCACGGATGGTGGAACACTGCCCGGCGGCATCGTGAGGCGCTCGCCGGTCAGTTCAATTTCTATTTCCCGTGGTGCTGCGGTACCCCGACGGGCGCCTTCGGTCCCTCCCTGCAGGCAGCGCAGTAACCGGTCGCGCGCCGCCACCGCCACCGCTGCGGGGGACTCGAAATTTGGCTGCTGCACCAGCCATGCGGCCATCGCGAACGAACGATCCGTATCCACGAGGAATCGATTTTGAATTTTGGAGAGGGCCGGATCGACCTGCATGCAGGCATCGCGGATGAGGGTGTCGAACGTGGGGGCATTGGGATCGTAGGCCAGAAGTTGGCCGGGAAGGACGGTTTTTTCGGCCATTTCGCGGACGATGTCGGCTTGGAGCACAATGCCGCAGAGGCCCGGCGCTGCCGGCGTATAGGTCAAACGCATTTCGTGATTTTTGAATTGGTGATGATGCACCAATTGCGTCGCCATGGCCGGATCAAGGAACGGCGCGTGGGCCGGGACCATCAGGACATGGTCGGCTTGATAGGTTTTGCATGCTTCGTCCACGGCTGCGGGGTGATAATCTTCATCGAAGACGGTGTACTGTCCTGCGCCGCCGCGCCATGCCACGAGATCCCAGGCGCGGCCGGTTTGTATGCGCTCATTGAGTGTCGCGGGCCGCGGAGTCAGCGGGAGCACGTGAATCGGGAGCGTGTCCGATCCGAGCGAGCGTAATTCTTCCGCGCGGCTGCGCTGTGAATCCGGTGGCAGCAGAACGATTGCAGTCAATCCCTCTACGCGCAGAAGGCGTTCGAGCGTTCGCCGAATGACGGGGACTCCGCCGAGCGTGTCGAGTAATCGGCTGCGCGTTCCGATGGGGGAGCGTTCGAAATCGCACGTCACCACGGCAATGACTCGTGCCGGGACAGTTGCCTCCGCATTGTTTACTGCTTCGTTGCTCATCACCCGGTCCCTCCAGCCACTTCGCGCGGCCAGGTTTTCCCCGCTTTGGCTGCTTCGATTTGCTTTTCCAGCCGTGTGATTGCTTCGTTGAGGATCTCGAGGAGGCGCTCGGCGCCGATGCGCAGGTTCTTTACGTAGTCCACATCACGCGTCAATTGCCGCCGCTGGCGCTCGTGATTGTCTTTGCCGGCGGATTTTACGGACAGGTCGTGCTGAAATCGCCGCAGTTCGCCGATGGTGTTGAGATGGCAGACCATTTCGAAGGTCTGCGGATCATTGCCGACTTTGCTGCGGATGCGGTCGATTTCGATGAAGAGCTTGTTCATGCGCGTTTCGTCTTCTCGATGCTTTTTCATCTCTTCCAGCAGCGGGATCGTCTGAGCGCAGGTGTCCATCATTTCCTGCGCTGATGCGCGGCGGGCTTTGACTGCCTCCAGGCATCGGGCAAGCTGGGTGGGCACATCACATGCCCAGGCCTTCCATGGCACAGCCGACGGGCCGCGGCTTCCGGCTTGCGAACAATACGCATCCATCGCCGCCCGCAGGGTCATTACTGTTACGCCTTGTTTCTTTGCCCCGCCTTCCGTGGCATCAATGACCCTGCAACGGGAGGCCGCGAAATCCCGCTCGAATTGCTGCAGGTAGACAAAGAATTGCTCTTCGGTGTACATGGGGTGGCCGTGGATGTCGGGAATTTTTCGCAGAATTGCCCTGCTGCGGGCGATGCGTTCCCACTCTTTGGTTTCCAGGGTGTTGAAGCGTCCCAGTTCGGGGGCCCAGGTTTCGTGGATGGCCACGCCGGGCTTGTAGTAGAGGCCGTCGACAAAGCCGAGATCCTGACCGATCAGGATCAGCGGATCGCAGCCGAGAAACTCGGCCAGGTAGAACGAGAGATGGGCGACTGTGGCGCCGGCCTTGAGACCTTGCCGGCGCGGGAAGGCTTCGCGCAGCAGGCGGTCGGCAAAGTCGTTTTGCGTGACGGACATCGTGCCGCCGCGATTGCGGAAGACGTCCAGGACATTCCAGTTGGCCTTGGCCTCGGCGACCAGATGCACCCGGCCGGGCGCGCCTTTCATGCCGACGTCCTCGAGATTTTCGAAGAAGCGCGTGCTGACGGTGTTGTAATCGAGCGAGGTGACGAAGTCCGGTTCGATCCCGGCCGCCAGGAGAGGCTTGAGCATGGTCTGCACGGCGATGATCACGGCCCGGCGACCGGTGCCGTCGGGGTTGCCCTTTACTTCATGCAGCAGGTGCATGTTTTTTTGCAGGCTTGGGCCGGCAGCCACGAGAATCGCGGGCATGCCGGCGAAATAGTTGTGCATGGTGTCGATTGGCGGGGCGGTCACGTAGCACCCCAGATTGCTGGCGATGTTCCGGCAGGTTGCCACATTGTTCAGCATCAGCGTGACGAATCCCGTGCGCGTGAACGCGACGAACTCCGTGATGAGTTTTTGAAATGCTGCGTGAAAATCGCCAGCAACCTGCACGCTGGGGGCGTGGGCGGCGAACAATGTTCCGCTCGTGAAGAGTACGCTGCGGGGTTCCAGTCGCTCCACGACGATGGCGCGATCGAGTTCGGTAAAGAAGAGCACGCGCCCTGTCGTCAGCATCTCGGAAATATCCAGCGTTTCCAGTGCAGCCCGCAGCAGGGGGATATTATTTTCGGCGACGATCAGCATGCCATCGTCGGGCATCCGCTCCCATAGGGCTTTGACGTGGTACCCCAGGCCGAAGCCACTGACGATCACGACGTACTTTTCATCAAGCGAGACGTTCTGTGCCCACGAGGCGGCTTCCGCCAATGGCTTATATTTTGAGTGCAGATATACACTGGTCGCGGCCGCCCCCCCCCCATGCCCCACGCCGGTCTTGGCCACTTTGACGGTGCATCCCCCATCCTTGGCGGTCTCGATTGCGGGGCGATCGTCCGGGTGCACGGCGTCGAGCGCCATGGCCAGCTTCGCATCGAATTGCCAAAGCGCGCAAATATTACGAACATACGTGCCGGCGGCTGACGTAGTAAGGTTAGCGTTCTCAGCAAGCGAATTGCTCATACCCGTCCCTGGGAGTCCCTATGCACCTGCTCTTATTGTCAGGCAGTTTACCAAGTATCGCGGAAACCACGACATCTGTCGGGGCTGCATTGGCGGCCTTCCGCGCGCCTGCGGGCCTGCCGCTGCATATTCAGGCGATTCTCTTTGAAAAGCACTGGTCCTGGTGGATTGCGCTCCTGGCTGCCGCGCTCGTTGTTCGCATGATCGGGCGCGTCCAGCAGAGCCGTTTGGCCGTGCGCGTCGGCTGGATTCTGGTGGCGATGGTCATCGCATGGTTCGCGTTGGACATGGTGGTCATCACGCCGCGCGAACGGCTGCTGATCGCCCACTCTGCAGTCGCCAAAGCCGCCGGCAATCAGGACATCGCGACCATCGTCCATTACCTCGGTAAAGATTTTCAGTCTCCCTCGCTCGATGTGCTCAAGACCGCCAACGCTGAGGCGGAAATTCGCGACCGGCTTAATACTTACGGCATCAAGAAGAACACGATCACCCATTACGCTTCTGAAATCCTTCCCGGCGGCACACAGGCTGTCACGCACATTACCGTGCGCACGGAATCGGCCGTCGGCCCGGTTGTCACGCACTGGAAGCTGGAATGGGAAGATGAGCCCGACAGCGATTGGCGCATTCACTACGCGGCCATGATCGGCATTGGTGATCAACCCGTCGGCGAGATGCAGGTCATTCCCAAGTCCCCGAATGAAGCAATTGGCCGTTGAATTCGTAGTACACGCCTCATTGGTCAATGACCTTCGGGTCATTTATAATGACGGTTTTCATGGAGTACCCATGTCCTCAGTCAACGTTCTGCTTCTTCGCACTGCCGGCACCAATTGCGACCGGGAACTGGCGCACGCCTTCACGCTGGCTGGTGCGTCGGTCACCGCGCTGCACATCAATGCCCTGCTCAAGAACCCCACGCAGTTTGCCGAGTTTCAGATCCTCGGCTTTCCTGGCGGGTTTTCCTATGGCGACGACATTGCTTCGGGGAAGATCCTCGCGAATCAGCTCATTCACCACCTGAAAGCCCCGCTCGCCCAGTTCATTGCGGACGGCAAGCTGGTCATCGGTATCTGCAACGGTTTCCAGGTCCTGGTCAAATCCGGCCTTCTGCCCGGCCCCATCTCGCAGCTCGCGGCGGAAGACTGGCATCCCACCACGCTCACCTACAACACTTCGGGAAAATTCGAAGACCGGTGGGTGCGCATTCAGAGCGTCAGCAGCATCAACAAGTGGATCAAGCCCGGCACGGTGATCGACGTTCCGATCGCCCACGGCGAAGGGCGGTTCGTCACGCGCGATCAAGCCGTCATGGATGCCCTGAAGGCGAACGATCAGATTGCCTTTCAATATGTCGACGAGGCGGGCAATCCCGCCGCGGCGTACCCTGGCAATCCCAATGGGAGCACCGACGCCATTGCCGGGATCTGCGATATCACCGGGCGGGTCTTGGGCCTGATGCCGCATCCCGAGCGCATCACCGAGGCCGTCAATCATCCCCACTACACCCGCGGCCACGGCACCAACGCCGGACTTCAGATCTTCCAGACGGCCGTCGCTTATGTGCGCGAGCAACAGGCGGTTGCTGTTGCGGTATAATCCAGTGAACCTTTTGAGAGGGCTGGAAATGAATGAGATTATTTTTCTGATCGAAGAATCTCCCGAGGGCGGCTTCACCGCCCGAGCCGTCGGCCATTCGATCTTCACGGAAGCCGATTCGCTCAAGGAGCTTCATACCAGTATTCGTGACGCTGTTCGCTGTCATTTCGAAGAAGGCGCCGGTCCCAAGTTGATCCGTCTTCATTTTGTACGCGAGGAAGTTATTGCGGCATGAGGGTTCCCCGCGACATCTCCGGACACGACCTCGCCAAAGTGCTCACTGCCTATGGATACGTGATCACTCGACAAATAGGCAGTCATATGCGATTGACGACTCAGCAAGCCGGCGAGCATCACATCACCATTCCAGCACACAATCCCTTGCGCATCGGGACGCTCAATGCCATCGTTAGTGATGTCGCGGCGCATTTCCAGATTACAAAAGACCAGCTGTTGCAGGAACTGTTTGGATGATCGACCCGCTTGACCGTGCCGGTCTGCATCCGATCACCCATGATGGACCGGCCATCGATTTCTTTGCTGGGGCTCTCCTTGGTAACGGCGGCCTGGGCGCGGTGGTCTGCACGCGGCCCGATGCGCTGGTCATTCGCTTCGGCCACAATGATGTGTGGGACATCCGCATTGCGGAAGCGAATCAGGAAAAGATTGGCACTTTTGATGAGGTATTCGCCCGTGTCCGCGCCATCGATCCGGCCCTGGCCCGGCTCGAGGATGATGCGTGGTTTCGCCAATACTGCCAGATGACCGCGGCCAACTATGGCAAGACTTATCCGCGCCCTTTTCCCTGCGGCTCGCTGATTCTGGGGTTTGATTCGCGCCACACCGAGGTGCTTGGCCACAGTCTCGATCTTGCCACCGGCATTTGTGAAGTCCGACTGCTGGCGCACGGTGAGAAACGCTTCGCCCGCATCTTTGTGGAGCGTCCGGCGGATCGGCTTTGGGTGGGCGTATTTGATGCTGCGGGCCAGCCCGCCAACTCGCCCTTCGTGCGGGTGCGACTGCTGCCCGATCCCGAAGCGGCCAATGACATGCCGAAGCATTCCGTGCTTGTGGATGAAGCACAGCGATCCCTGAGTTTCCGGCAAATCCTGCCGGCGGCGGAGCCCGACGTCTATGATGCCCAGAATGGTCATCCTGATGATCGCGCCGTACGCCTTAGTGTTAAGGTGAGCAGCGCCCTGACCGCTCGCCAGCGCCCGAACTGGCATGGCAAGTATGTGCTGCCGGATGCACTGGAACGCGATCTTGTCGACACCGATTCTTTCTACGCCTGCGTCCAACTCGACCATGGCCTTGCGTCAGACCTGAGCGCTCAGCATCCTCCGCTGGTGGCTACCTCTGAGGCTTATGCGGCGGTCAGCCGCCAGTCTGTGCAGGAATGGCGTGGTTTCTGGAGTCGCTCTGGTGTTTCTTTTGCCGATGCCGAACTCGAAGGGGTCTGGTATCGCAATCTTTACTTTCTGGCGTGTTCCCTGCGTGCCGGAGTCACCTGTCCGGGGCTCTTCGCCAACTGGTCGTATAGGAAGATCGGCACGGCCTGGCACGGCGACTACCACATGAACTACAACACCCAGCAGCCTTTCTGGGCTACGTTTTCCTCGAACCACGTGGACCTGCATCTGCCGTATGTCGACCTCGTCGATTTCCTGCTGCCCGTGAGCCGCGCATGGGCGCGTGACTACTACCGGCTGCCGGGCGCCTGCTTTCCGCACAGTGCCTACCCCGTGAAGATGTCGATGATGCCATTTCCGGTCCCCACATGGGGCTGGGAGATCTGCGAGACGCCGTGGACCGTCCAGAGCCTGTGGTGGCATTTCCTTTACACACAGGATGCCGGGTTCCTTCGCGAGCGTGCTCTTGGGCCGATCCGCCTTGCAGTGCAATTTCTTTGTGCTTATCTCACACGGCCCGACGCCCACGGACCGCAGTGGCACGATGATCGGTTTCATATTTTTCCGACCGTCGTGCCGGAGATTTACGGTCTGACCCCGGGCCTCGGGAAGAATGCCGATTGCATCGTCGATCTGACGCTTACCCGTTTTATACTTAACGCCTACCTCAAAGCTTGCGGCATTCTGAAGATCGAGACCGAAGAAGAGTCTCTTCTCACCCAAGTACGCGAGATTCTTCCCCGGCTGGCGGATTACCCCACGGCCGACACGGATTCGGGCACCGTGTTCATCAGCGTCAAAGGAGAGGATCCCGACATTGTCCAGAACACCCCCAATACCCTCATGACCGTTTTTCCCGGCGAGGACCACGGCCTGCATTCTTCGCCTGAATTGTTGGAAATCTGCCGCAACACTTTTCGCCAGCACCGCAACGAGGGCGGCAACGATCTCGTGTTTCTCAACCTCCAGGCCGCACGCCTTGGCTTGCTCGATCTCGAACGGTTCAAGCGTCACGTTCGCTTGTCGCTGCTGCCCAACGGCACCTGCACCGACATGTGCCGGCAGTCGGGCGGCCGGTACGGCGACGATATGGACTTCGATTTCATGGCCCGTATGGGGATCTGGTTCGAAAACTTCTCCCTGCCCGCCGTGGTAAATGAATGTCTTCTGCAGAGCTCTACCGGCGTTCTGCAACTCTTTCCGAATTGGCCGAAGGATTGCGATGCGGCTTTCCGCACGTTGCGTGCGGCTGGCGCTTTCCTCGTCAGTGCAGAGTTCCACGACGGCGGAGTCGCCTGGGTCGAAATCACGAGCGAAGCCGGCGGCGAGTTGGTCCTGCGGAATCCATGGGAGGGTGGTGTTCGTTGTCAGTGCGGTGCAGAAACCTGGGTCACTGAGGGCGAACGGTTGGTCATTCTCACCCGTGCCGGCGATGGTATTCGCCTCACGCGCCTGTCGTGAACGAACCAGCGCGGGTGATCGAGTACATTTTTCGGCGGCGTGTGACGAGCGCAGCCATGCCCAGCGCGAGCAGCGCCAGTGAATGCGGTTCGGGAATGGCAGCGCGGATGCCGAAGTCCAGGCGGGCGGCCAGTTGAATCGGATCGGAGGCGTCGGCGATAAGGATTTGGTCGTTGCCGGGGAAGTAAATTCCACGGGGATCGAACTTCGCGAGGGCCGTGCCGGTCTTGAGTTCTTCAATCATCTGGCCGGTGCCATCAAGCACCGCCACCGAGCCGACGGTTCCGCCACCAACGGTCGATGCGGCCACCGAGACGAAGAGGTCGCCACTGAGGTCACCGAAGCTGCCTGCGGGCGCGAAGGCCAGTTGTCGCAGGCCGAGCTGGCCGCTTAAGAGCGGGACCGTGGCAAAGAGCGAGAAGTTACCATCGCTATCGATGGCGTAGATGTTGCCATTGACCGAGTCTGTGACCAACAACTCGCCGCCGACATTGCCAAAGCCTGCCGGGGCAAAGGCTCCAGCCCACGCGCCAGGCAGACCACCGGCAAACTTGGTCGCAGTGCCGTTGGAGTCGAAAGCCCAGATCGCCATATCCTGGTTGACACCGGTGGTAACGGGATAGCCGCGCCCCAGCGCAAGGAGCTTGCCTCCTACGGTGCCAAATCCCGCCGGGGCTGTGAGTGCACTGTAGAACAAGCTGTCGGCGCCGTAGGCGTCATAGGGAAGCTGGAAGGCGATATGGGTGTTGCCGGTTCCGCTGACGGCCCAGATCGTGGCGAGTCGCTTGCCGCCCGTGTCGGGGAGAGGCGCGGCCGTCGACTGATAGCCGGTAACGAGGAATTGGCCGCCATAGGTTCCATAGCCGTCGGGCAGGAACGTGCCATTGAGCATGTAGTTCGCAGGCACTTTGGTCAGACTGGTAGGCGCACCGCCGCCGCTGGGGATGGCCCAGATGTCATGTGTGATGAAGTCGGGAGTGAGGTATTGACCGCCATAGGTTCCGAAGCCGGCGGGAGCCAGGGAGATCGTCTCCGGCGTGGTCATGCCAGAAGAGAATTCGGAAATGGCGGCCCAACTTGGGCTTGACGCTGTGCAGGCCAGAACGACGGGCAAAACATGTGTGAGTTTCATGCTCTCTCCCTTCTGAAATGACTTGGCACTCGCCGGGGCGATTTCCAATGGCAATCGTGAGAAGTTGAACCCCACAACATCCGCGGTGGTACGGATTCACAGCGGAAACGCGCACTGTTGCCGATTTGCGGTATCAGTGGCCTGGCTTTTCTTAGCAGATAAAAAGCCTCATGAAGACTAGCCCCACTAACAAGATAGTCAAGAAAAAGGTCTTATAATCTATCAAAATGTGACGAAATAATTAGATAAAAGCTATTTATCATGCAGAGATATGGTCATATTGATCTCTTTATTCTCACGCTGGTGGCATTATGGAATCTGCTTTGGCATTCGCAATTATCCATAAATACGTATTTTCTCGGTCAACTTTCCCCTTGTTCCCAACCGATAAGTCACTAGACTATTAGCATTACTCTTCGGCCCGGATGGGCGCGGGTTATATCCAGCATGCGCTGGGGCCTGGCTACCCCGTCGAGCGGCAGTCGAGAACTAAAGAGGTCGCTATGACCACCGCATCCCCCATCGGGGCACGTGGAGGCACGTCCACGCCAGCCACGGCCAAGACGGCCGCACCCATTACCTACAAAGCCATCACCACCGATCAAGTCTCGGACCTTCAGGTCATTGAGAAGAAGGTCGATGCCAACGGCTTGCCCATCATGGGACATCCCCCGGGACTCTCGACGCGTCTCGTCGGTAAGACCGGATCGCAAATTCTCATTCAGATGCTTGCTGAGCACGGGGTGACGGATGCTTTCGGCTATCCGGGCGGCGCGATCCTTCCCACTTTCGATGCACTTTATGATGCCAAGATCAATTTTATCCTCGTGCGCCACGAGCAGGGCGCCGGCCACATGGCTGACGGCTACGCCCGCGCCACCGGCAAGCCGGGCGTGGTGATCGTGACTTCCGGACCGGGCGCGACCAATACCGTGACCGCGCTGGGCACTGCCTACATGGATTCGATCCCGATGATCGTCTTCTCCGGGCAGGTGCGCACGTACATGATCGGCAACGATGCGTTTCAGGAAGCGGATGTCACGGGCATTGTGCGCCCGGTGACCAAGCGCGCGTACCTGGTGAAGAATGTGCGCGACTTGCCGCGGATCATCAATGAGGCTTTCGTCATTGCGACCACCGGACGGCCCGGCCCGGTGCTAATCGACCTGCCGGTGGACGTGACCACGAGCAAGATTGAAGAAGCGGTTGATGATACGCCTCACCTGCCCGGCTATCGCCCGCGCGTGCTCGGTCATTCGAAGATGACCAAGTCGGCTGCGGAGATGATCAATGCGAGTAAACGCCCCGTGCTTTACGTGGGCGGTGGTGCGGTGCTGGCCAATGCGTGGAAGGAAGTCCGGCAGCTTGCGGACAAGGGGAATATTCCCTGCACTACCACGCTGCTGGGACTGGGCGCGTTCGACGAGAACAACCCGCGCGCCCTGCACATGCTCGGCATGCACGGGTCGGCTTATGCCAACTATGCGGTGCAGGAGTCTGATTGTCTCATTGCCGTCGGAGCGCGATTCGATGACCGCGTCACCGGCAACCTGAAATTCTTCGCCCCTAAGGCCAAGATCATTCACATCGACATTGACCCGGCGTCGATTTCGAAAAATGTGAAGGTCGATATTCCTGTGGTGGGTGACGCACGGCTGTGTCTCCGCGACATTATTGAACACATCCAGCACGTGGAGCGCACGGAGTGGTTCGACCAGATCAATGCGTGGAAGGCGAAGTTTCCGTTCACGTACCGCGACGATTCCAAGCTGGCCAAGCCGCAGGCGATCATTGAGGCCATCAACCGCATCACCCAGGGCAAGGCGATCTTTGCCACGGGCGTCGGCCAGCATCAGATGTGGGCGGCGCAGTTCATCCGCTGGAGCCAGCCGCGGAGCATGATCTCTTCGGGCGGCCTGGGCACGATGGGTTTTGGCGTGCCCGCGGCCATCGGCGCGCAGATCGGCCGACCCGGCGAGACGGTCATCGACATCGATGGCGACTCGTCGTTCATTATGTTTCCACAGGAACTCGCCACGGCTGCGCAGTATAAGCTGCCGGTGAAGATCGCCATTCTCAACAACAATTTCCAGGGGATGGTTCGCCAGTGGCAGCAGCTTTTCTACAACAGCCGCTTCAGCCATACCGAGATGGTCAACCCTGATTTTGCCAAGCTTGCTGAAGGTTTTGGCGTCAAAGGCATCAGCTGCAAACGCAAGGAAGACGTCGACAAGTGCGTCGCTGAGATGCTGGCGTATCCCGGCCCGGTCGTGGTCGATTTCCTCTGCGAAACGAATGAGAACGTGTATCCCATGGTCGCCAGCGGCAAGGCCCTGCACGACATGGATCTGGGCGTTGTCGGCCAGGCCCCTGCGCCGACCAACACGGCGCGCGAACTCGGCAGTTTGGCGTAAGGAAGTTGTTAAATAGTAAATTTGTTAAATGGTGATTGGGACACTCGAAAGGCAAGACGGCATTCGAAGTCCCCATTCACCAATTAGCCAGTCACCAATTAACAGGTAAAGGACATCCCATGAGACACGTGATTTCCGCCCTGGTCATGAACGAACCCGGCGTGCTGGCCCATGTGGCCGGCATGTTTTCGGCCCGCGGCTTCAACATCGATTCGCTCGTCGTCGGCCGCACTGAGGATCCCGCACTTTCCCGCATGACCATCGTGGTCAATGCCGACGATCGCATCCTCGAGCAGGTGCGTAAACAACTTGCCAAGATCGTCACGATCGTTCGCGTGCGCGACTACAAGGATTTGCCGTTCGTGGAGCGCGATATGGCTCTTATCAAGGTGGCCACGCCGGCCGGCAAACGCAGCGAGATCATCGAGACGGTCGACATTTTCCGCGGCCGCATTGTGGACGTCAGCCCCAACACCCTCATGGTCATGATGGCCGGCGAGGAAGAGAAGATCGATGCGTTCATCGACCTCATGCGGCCGTACGGGCTTAAGGAGGTGGCACGCACCGGCGTCATTGCGATGCCACGCGGCAGTTCCACCGTCTCGGCTCCCGACGATGAGACTGGTGCCCACGCCATCGGCGGCGTGACGGCCAAACGCGAGGCGCTCGTGAAGCCCCCCAAGGGCTGGCACGCCGACAAACGCGAGCCTACGCAGGAAGAGCTTGAAGCGACGCCGCCAGGCTGAGCTTCAATCGCGGATTTGGTGCAAAAATTCAATGCCCAGGGACTGCGGTCTCTGGGCATTTTTCTGCGCAAGCTGCTTATATTCTTACGGCAAGATCAGCATCGCATCGCCGTAGGAGTAGAAGCGGTATTTTTCCTGCACCGCTTCCGCGTACAACACTTTTAGACGCTCCAGGCCCACGAGTGCTGCCACGAGCGCCAGCAATGTGCTTCGCGGCAGATGGAAATTCGTTACGAGCACGTCTGTCAATCGAAAGGCATAGCCCGGCTGAATGCACAGCTCTGTGCTTCCGTGTATTTCGGCAGGGGGGGACGATTCATTCAATATTCGATCGGCTGCTGATTCGAGCGTCCGCACTGCGGTCGTCCCGACCACCACCATTCTTCTCTTGGTGCCTTGGTGACTTGGTGGTTCAATTCCCCGCGCCTGCCGAATCGCTGCCACCGTTTCGCCCGGAACCACGTACTCCTCGCGGTGCATTTTGTGTTCTTCGAGGGTCGGGGCCTCCACCGGCAGGAAGGTGCCGAGACCGACCTCCAGATTCACGGCTCGCCGCAGCACGCCCAGGGCATCGATTTTCCCCAGCAACTCGGGCGTGAAGTGCAGCCCTGCCGTCGGGGCCGCTACACTTCGGCCTTCCCGTGCGTAGACCGTTTGATAGCGCTGGCGATCAAATCCTTCGATTTCCAGTGTTCTTGTTTCGAGATGCTTGCTTCTCTCCTTCTCGATGTACGGCGGTAAGGGCACATGGCCGATCCGCGCCAGCACCACCGGTGCGTGCTCTGCCGGATCGATGCCGATCCGCCACATTCCTTTATCGCCCGTCCGCTCCAGTAGGCGAAATCGGTAGGGGGGGGCCATATCCTCAGCCAACCCGGCGGGTACCAGTTCGTCGCCTGCCTTCACCCGGCCGCGGCTCCGCAGCATCACCGTCCATATTCCCACGCTTTCCTCATGCACAAAGAGGCCCGGGATTGCTGCGCCTGTCGTCTTGCGTAATTCCAGTTTCGCAGGCACCACCTTGGTGTCATTGACGATCATCAGGTCCCCCGCCTGCAAGAACTCCGGCAGTTCAAAAAATCGTCGATGCTCGACGTGTCCTGTCCCCCGCCAATAGACCATCAACCGCGATTGGTCGCGGGGCTCCGCTGGGCGCGTCGCGATCAGCTCCTCCGGCAAGACATAATCCAGTTCCTCGATCCGCATACAGCCTCTGAAATTCGACGAATCTCCCGTCCTTGGTCTTTGTGCCATTGGTCCTTGTGTCATTTACTGCACACGTCCGATATCGACGCCACATTCCCACATCATCCGTTACAGACGTTACAGATTCCTCGCCCCGCCGCAAGCGTCTAAGTGCTGTTTGCCGCGTGGCCTCCATTCTATTCCGCTATCCCTTTTGCCGTCGCCTGCACATTTTGCTCCTTCCCAGGCAGGAGGACGTTATGTCCATCGCAGGCGTCAATACGGCCATGACCACCATCCAATTCGCCCGCGCCCGGTCGGCCAGCCGCTCGGTTGAAGCCAACGCCGCCACGACGTCCAAGGCGGGAAATGGCCGCAATACGGCGCTGCCGATACGTGGCCAGGTACCGGTTGCCGCCCCGGTCGATCCCGCGCGGCTCGTCATGGCGCCCACTTTTCACACCATCTACAAACTTTCTCACAAGAATGGCAAGTCTGTGGCAAAGCGTACCGCACAACTCGCCGATAACGACTACTGGCCATCCATGTTGAATCGCCTGGGTTGATTCATGGCTATTTGGAATCTCCGAAACGGGGATTCTGAGAAATCCGGCGGGTAGCCGACATATCCTCATGTAGGTGTGCACATGAGCAGTCGCGAAGTTTACGAATCTGTCTTGCTTGAAGTCGCCAGCCTTGACCGCCCTGCGCTCATCGACCGGCTGGCCCACTTTGCCGGGGACCTGCACCTCGATTTTTCCGAAGACTTCCTCGCCCGTTGCGATACCGATCGGATGCGTCACATGCTCGTCGCCGCGATCTGGCGCTGCCGCACCAAGACCGCAACCGCGGTGTGATGCGACCCCGTGAGCCCACCACCCCGCCCCCTCCGTTCCCGCCCCATCGGATCGAATATTACCCCAGCAGCTCCTCGACAATCTTTCTTCCTGCCTCCGGTTTTCCAAAGGCCTTGGCCCGTTCCTTCATCTGCGCCAGCCTTGCGGGATTTTCCATCAATTGCTGAATCTTCCACCCCAGGGTCGGGGGATTGTTGCACTTGATCGCCACGCCCAGTTCCAGCAGATGGTCGCTGTTCCGCTCTTCCTGACCGGGGATCGGGTTCACGATGCACATCGGCAGTCCGCGCGACATCGCCTCGGCCGTGGTCAATCCGCCCGGTTTGCTGATCAGAATATCCGCGGCCGCCATGTATTCATCCATTTGCTTGGTGAAGCCTACCGGATGCAGCCGCGCCTTGGCGGTGGGGGGGCTCTTTTTCGCCATCCGCTCCAGCTTGGCCTTGAGTTCCTCGCTCTTGCCGGCAATCGCGACGATCTGCACCGGCAATTCAATCTTCATCAGCTCGGCGATCAGCATTTCCACCGGGCCCACGCCAAAGCCGCCCGCGGAAACCAGAATCGTAAATGATTCCGGATCCAGCCCCAGCGTATGCCGCGTGGTCTTCTTATCCCGTGGAATTCGGAAAACCGGATCCACCGGAATTCCCGACGCCGTAATCTTCTCCGGCGCAATTCCCATCTGTTCCAAATACACCTTGGTCTCTTCCAGCGAGACAAAATAATGCAGATAACTTCTGCAGAGCCACATCGCGTGGCAGTCCAGATCCGTCACGACGATGGCCGGCTTCACCCGCAACTGGTGCTTGGCCAGAAGCCACGCCATCACGTTCGGGGGCGTAAAGTGCGTCGCGACCACCAGATCGGGCTTGTACTGCGCGATCGCCTTCACAAATGGTCCGGAATTGAACTTCTCAAACGCCTGGGCAAAGGTCTTTTTCCACGGCACGTCCGTGCGCTTATACATGTACCCCAGCACCCCCGGGGCTTTGTTCACCAGATCCAGGTACATTTTCGAGTAGATGTACCGGAAGGTCGCGGTGGAATATTTGAGAATGTCCCAGTGCTGGACCTCGCCCCCGTGGGCTACCGCAGGATGGGCCTGAAAATCTTTGAGCAAGGCCTCGGCGGCCCGCACGTGCCCGGCACCTGCTGAGGCGGAGAGTATCAAGACGCGTTGGCCATGTTTTTCCATTTGTGCATCCTCATCGCCGCCAGAATCAGGGCATCTTACCTGTTGTTTCCTGCCTCGCCAGTGGACCGATGTTTAGTGGTGCCGACGCCTTCGTCGGCGGTCGTTCAGGGACTTGAACGGCACCAGCAGATTTGAAAGATGGACGGGCCGACGAGGGCGTCGGCACCACTATTGGCTCGTCCTTTCCCTTGCTCTCACTTTCGCGCCTCGCCACCTTGACCTCCCGGCCAAGCGCGTTACGCTCCACTGTTTCACCCTTGCTGGCCACCGATGATTTACCCTCACCACTAACTGGAATGCTCATGACTCCCCAATCCCTCACCGCTTATTTGCACAACGAAATCCCACTCGCCGCCGCCATGAAACTTTCTGTTGCTACCATCGATGGCGGCGGCATCTCCCTTCGCGCGCCGCTCGACGCCAATATCAATCACCACGACACGGCCTTTGGCGGCTCCATTGCCACCCTCGGCATTCTCACGGGCTGGTCGATGCTCCATATCGCCCTGCTCGACGAACAGATCGATGCCCGCATCGTCATCCAGCAATCGTCCGTCACCTACTATCGCCCCATCACCACTGACCTGGAAGCCACGTGCCCCCGCCCGGATGTTCCCGGCTGGAAACTCTTCCTCGAAACCCTTCGCCGCAGCAAGACGGCCCGCATCCCGCTCCGCTCCGAGTTTTACTGCATCGGCAAGATTGCCGCCACGCACGACGGCCTGTATGTCGCCACGCTTGCCAAAGACTGACAGAGGCCTTCCTCTTGGAGGATCGTCCTGCCGCTTCGGCTGGTCTGCGGCCTAAGATCATCAAACAGGTGGACCCGACGTAAATATCGCACCCCAGGCGTTGACGTATGATCCAAGCAGATACCAAGACGAGCTAATGGAGATCGGCCCATGAAAACGCCGAAAAATATTGATGTGCTTTTCGTTGCCGGTTTTGGCCTGATCGTTGGCGACCCGGCCGCAAGCCGCAAGTTCTATGGCGAGGCTCTGGGACTGCCGTTCAAGGAAGACGCCGGCGGCTATCTGCATACGGGCGAGTTGGAGGGCGTAAAGCATTTTGCCCTGTGGCCGCTGGCGCAGGCGGCGGAGTCCTGCTTTGGGATGGATCAATGGCCGGCCAATTTTCCAGTGCCGCAGGCGTGGATTGAATTTGACGTGGCGGATATTGAAAAATCCACCGCGGAACTGAAGTCGCAGGGGTACCAATTGCTGGTGGCAATGCGAACGGAGCCCTGGGGCCAGATCGTCACGCGACTGCTGGGTCCGGAGGGTCTGCTGGTGGGTATTACCCATACGCCGTCGATGAAAAAGTGAAGGCTTGCCCTTCAAATGGCGCGTGAGTAGTTTGGTATCTTGTTATATGGCAGGAGCAACTCGGCATGGGATACCGACTCGAACAACTCCGAACGTGGGGCCTGCCAGCGACGCTCCTTCGAATGGCCGATGCCAATCTTCCCCATCCTGCGTTTGAATCCCGGTGCGAAACGTTGCGCTGCGACGAGCGCCGAAGTCAGGACGGGTTGAATTTGGACCGTGTCGAGGCAAGAGACGAAACCGGCGGTAACGTCTCGGCAGCGCTGTGGGAGCACGACGTCGGCGACGGGCACGCGTTCGAAGTCGTATACTGCGCGAGGCCGGAGGTCGGAACGGAGTTTTGGCACGTCCTTTACGCCGACGATGCCGATGGACCCGTGGCCGAGCGAGTCGCCATATCGGAGCAGGGCCTCTTTTACTGGCTGTTCTTCTTCTTGATAGAATCCGAATTCTTCATTCACGGCGAGCGAGCTTATTCGACGCTGGCGGACGCAGCGAAGTCCGTGGGTTTCGAACATCTGGCAGCAGTATTTCGACTTGAAGAGGAAATCGGTTCTGACTACGAAAGGCGTGGCGAACTTACTGCACAGTCGCTCGCCATCGCCTGAGGTATCGGCGAGCCGACTGCGGGAAAGACAGAAACAGTAACAAACATCGACAGCGCCGCATCCAAGATTACGATTCATCCCGAAAAGTTGGAACGGATGACTGGTCTCTGACCGGCGCTTGGAAATCTATTCGCAATCTACCTCACACCGTCAGCAGCGCCGCGACCTTTGCGGCGCAGATGAAATCATTCTCTGTTAGTCCCCCGGCCGAATGCGTTGAATAGCGCATCTTTACCCGGTTGTATCCCACTTCCATATCCGGATGGTGATCCTCTCCGTTGCTGATCCATGCGGTGGCGTTTACGAAGGCCATCGACTCGTAGTAATTGCGAAAGGAAAACGTTCGCGTCAGTTCTCCGCCGGTGACTTCCCACCCCGCCACCTGCTTGAGCAACTCGGCCACTTGTGCGTCCGAGAGCTTTGGGGCCTTCTCCTTGCATCGCTGGCTCATCAATCCCGTCATGGCCGCCTCCTTTCAATGGTCTATCATAGGCGCGGTTCTACGGCACACCCACGGTATAATGCCCATATCGCTCATGCCCATGTCTCGCGATCGCCGGGGTCAATTGAATAAGGAGCACGCATGAAGATTCTACCGGTACTTCTCCTGGCAGCGATTGCTTTCTCTGCCGCCGCTTGCGAATCCACATCCACCGAGTCGAAGAAGCAGGCCGACGACAGTCATTTCATCGGGGATACTCGCGTTAAAGTCAGCGGCGAGATTCAGGCCGGGGGCAGCGTCGACACGCGGAAATAAAATCGCGATGAGCCCTGCACATAAGTGCACGAATTCTTCTGGCAGGCCGGGCGATCAGATGGTAATCTAAAGCTCGTTTCTCACGTGGGCAGGTTTTGGCGTTCTCTCAAGGTGTCTATGACCCAAGCGGCTTCGGTGCTCACTCCTACCATCAGTAGCGGCAGGCCATGCCGGCGGGTGTTGAGCGCGGCTTTGGTCGCTTACGCATTTCTCGTTTCCTTCCTCGCCTATCGTCAATCCGGTTATATCAACGCTGACTTTGTCGGCTACGCGGCCATCGCCCGGCGCATTCTCGAACATCAAGCCGCGTGGATCACCGGCTGCTGGTCGCCGCTGATTTCCTGGTTGATGATTCCGTTGATGGGCACTGGCGTGAACGATCTCATTGCCGGCCGGCTGGTGTTGATTCTCGGTGGGGCGGTCTACCTGCTTGGCGCGTACGGAATTGCTACCCGCTTCCATACCCCTGATGCCCGGCGCAATCTGCTGCTTACCACCGGGCTGATGGCTTGTGCTGTGCTGCAGGCTGCCGAATGGGCCACCTCCATGCTCAATCCTGATCTGCTGGCTGCGGGTGTGCTATTTGTCTGCCTGTATATGCTGCTGGATCCGGCGCTGCCGCGATCGCCCAAGCGTGCGTTGCTCACGGGGCTGCTGGCGGGATTGGCATTTCTGGCCAAGGCGTACATGCTGCCGTTCCTGTTCGTGCTGATCCCGCTGACGTTGCTATTGCGGCGAATTTTTACGCCTTCGCAAGTCAGGATCGGCGATTACGTGAAATCGTGGATTTTCGCGATGGCCGGCCTGGCACTGGTTGCGGGTCCATGGATCGGCGTGCTTTCCAATCATTACGGGCAATTTACGTTCTCCACGGCCGGGTCGTCCAATCATGCCAATGTGAGTCCCGGAAACTTCGGTAACGATCCGATGTGGCATAACGGATTGCATGCCGATTTCATCGGCGATCCGTTCTTCGGGCCGGATTGGTCGGCGTTCCAGGACTTTTCGCATTTCCTTCATCAGGGCCGCGTCTTTTTCTATAACGCGCGCAACGGCGCGGGGCATATTGCCCCGTGGATAATCCTGCTGGCGGTGGCCGCGGCATTTATTGTGTGGTCGCGACGTGCGTATCCCGAGCGCCGCATGTCGGGCGGAGAACGCTTCGGCACCTGCTGGGCGTTGCTGGCGGCGGCGATTTACTTCAGTGGCTACTGCATGGTCGACGTGCAGGCCCGCTACATCGCCTCGGTGGTCTCGCCACTGCTGTGCGTGGCGGCGCTGCTGATGATTCTCGCGTCACCGGTCGATGCGCGGAGTTTTGCGGAGGGATTCCTTCGCCGCGTGTGGTATGCGTCGGTGCCGGCGGCACTGATTCTGGTGGCGGTGTTTTCCTCGCAGGATATTTTTCGCATGGAACGCATTGCGGTGCAGCACCCGCAGAGTGTGATGTTGGCGAGATTTCGAGGAATTGCAGAACAGATGGCGGCTGCGGGAATTCCCCCCGGTGCGATGGCGGCGAATGATTATCATCTGGGCTTGTTTGTGGCGTATGCTGCGGACCGGCTGCCTGCCTACCTTGGCGCACCGCTGTCACCCAACTCCGAAGAGCTGCTGATGGAGCAGTTGCAGGCCTGCGGCATCCGCGTATTTCTGCGTTGGGGAGATAATGATCCGCTGACGCTGGAATCCCCTTGGGTTCGTGCGTGCACGGTGACGGATGCGTTGCGCGGGGCGAAAGTGGGGGTCTACGTCTTGAAGGACCCCGTTCCGCCGGCAGTCTCGGCCCGCTGATTCCTCGACTTATTGAGTTGTGCTCAAAGCGCTTTCTTGGTGTGCCGGTGGTCTTCGACAATCCGCCCATCATCCAGCGTAATGATGCGGTGCGCGTGCTCGGCCATGTGGGGATCGTGCGTCACCATCAATATGGTACGCTGCCCCTGGGCGGCAATTTCTTCGAATAACCGGGCGACATTTTGCGAATTGTGCTTGTCCAGATTTCCCGTCGGTTCGTCGGCAAGCAGGATATCCGGATCGTTGGCCAGTGCCCGGGCAATGGCGACGCGCTGTTGCTCGCCGCCGGAGAGATCGGTAGTGCGGCGGTGGGCCTTGTCGCCGAGGCCGACGGTGGTGAGCAATTCTGCGGCATGATCGGAACACTCGCGGCGTGAGCGGACGCCCATCTTTTGCATGGGAATCATGATGTTCTCCAGCGAGGTGAATTCCGGCAGGAGAAAGTGGAACTGGAAGACGAAGCCCACCGTCTGATTTCGTACGGCCGTCAGGGTGGCGTCCGGCATCGTCGACAGCGGCTGATTGTTGATGGAAATTTCCCCATGCGTCGGCCGGTCCAGCCCGCCGAGGAGGTAAAGGAGGGAGGATTTTCCGGAGCCGGAGGCGCCGACGATCGAAACAAATTCTCCACGATGAATGTCGAGATCCAACCCCTTGAGCACCAGCGACTGGTTGGACAGGTTGGTTCCAATGACCTTGCAGAGTTGGCGCGAGGCGAGAAGAGTGTCGTCTTTGGGCGGCACAATTTCCGGCCATGTGTAATCGGCAAGGTCGGCAGGTGTTTCAAGCTGTGCTAGCGATTGGGTCAATGGCGCCCCCTGAGAATATCCACGGGATTGAACCGGGCGGCGCGGTTGGCGGGGAGGAACGCGGCGATGAAGGTGATGATCAGGGCGCTGATGACGGCGGTGAGGTAATCCTGCGGGCGCTCGGCCATGAGGATGCCCTGAGCTTTCACTAATCCTTCGACGGGGAATTTCAGTTGGCGGATGGCCCAGATAATCGTGGCGGCCAGGCCTGTGCCGAGAAGTGCGCCGATGATGCCGATCATGAGGCCCTGCAGCACGAAGGCGTTGCGAACGTCGGCACGCGTGAGGCCGTAGGATCGCATGATGGCGATGTCGTTGATCTTTTCCATGACCGACATCGTGAGGATGTTGAACACGCCGAAGGCCGCGACCAGCAGAATTGCTCCGCAGATGATCAGCGTGATGGCCTGCTGCACGACGAAAATCGACAGGAAATTCTGGTTTTGCTCCTGCCAGGATTCCGTCTTGAGGCCCGTGATCTCTTCGATCTGGGCGGCCAGCGCCCGGGCGTGTTCCGGATTGTCGCCCTTGACGGTGATTTCCGACACGATGTTTTGTTTATCCAGCAGCACCTGCGCGTCGCGCAGCAGCATGTAGGTGCGCGTGTAATCGACGGGGGTGACGCCGGTGGAGAAAATGCCCACGACGCGGGAGGTGGTGCGCGTGCCGGTGGGTCCGGTGACGATGATGGTGTCGAAGAGCTTGGCGCCGACGAGGCGTGCGACGCCATCGCCCAGCAAGATGCCGTTGGCCGTGGAGTTCAGCCGTTCGAAGCCGCCCTCGGAGCCTTCCACGATCTTGTCGCCGATGCTGGTGACGCGCACGGCCTCGCGCGGCTCGATGCCCTGGACCTCGACGGCCGTTTCTTTGTTGCCGTAGGAGATGACGAGGTTGCCGGTGACCGTCGGTGCCGCGGCCACGACGCCGGGCAGATGCCGAATGACGTGCATGACTTTTTCGGGATTGCGGATCTTTGCGACCTTGTCCTGCGGCTTCTGGCGCACCAGGTCGACCGTTGTGTTCGGTCCGTAGACCTTGTCGAGGAACGGAGCCACCGTTTCCCGCGGCTCGTTTTTGACGATCGCATGGCCGGAGCCTTCGACGGTCTCATCGATGAACTTGACCTCGAACCCCTTCATCATGGCGTTCATCGCGATGAAGATCGCCACGCCGATCGCCACGCCCAGCATGCAGATAATCGTCTGCCGCCGGCGGCGGAGGATGTAGCGCGTGGCGAGGTTGAATTGAAGGGAATTCATGTTTTGCTTACATCATTTAGGTTTCGTCATATTCAAGGCGATTTTTCCGCCAAATCGCCGGTTCGCGTCGGCACGACCGGTTGCTGCTGCGGGGGCAGTTTCACTGGGGCGACCTGCTTGGCGTCTGCCACGATACGGTCGCCTTCCTGCAGGCCTTCGATGATTTCAATCTTGTCGAGCGTGCGTACGCCGATCTTTACGGGTACCGCTTCAAAGCCTCGACCGGCGGGGCGGTAGACCTTCTTATCCAGCACGGCCGAGGTGGGTACCACCAGCACATTCTGCCGCGTGCTGTCATTTTCGATGAAGTTGAGTTCGCCGGTCATGCCGACGCGGAGCCGCGCGGGTTTCTCGATGAATTGCACTTTCACTTCGTAGGTCTTGTTGGCGGGATTGGCGATCGGCAGGATCTCTACGACCTTGCCTTCCATGATGGTCGGAGTGCCCAGGGCGGTGTTGAGGCCTTCACGACCCTGAAACGCGTAAAGCTGCATCTCCACTTTCTGGCCGATTTCGGTGCGGGTGATGTCTTCCTCATCGACGGCGGCTTTCATGAGTTTGTCATCGGGGGCGGCCACAAGCAGCAGCTTTTCATTGATCCCCACCACCTGCTGGTTTTCCACGTAGCGTTCGAGAATGATGCCGTCGATGGGGGCGCGAACTTCGGTGTCCGCCACGTTGGCCTCAGCCTTGCGCATATTGGCCGCCGCCACGTCCACCCGCCGCTGCGATTCGATCTTCCACGTCCCCAACGTCCCTTCGATCGCGGCGACGGTGTTGGCCCATTGCACATGCGAGCGGCGGGAATTGTCGACATCCGTGATGGTCGATGCCCCCTTGTCGAATGAGGTGAGCATGCGCTTCAACGTGCTGTCGGCAATCTCCAGTTGCTGCCGGGCTTCGTTGAGCTTGGAGAGAAGCTCGACGCGCTGCGGCGCCTGGTCGGTGGCTTGCTTCTGTGCTTCTTCGAGTTCCGCACGATTCTTTTCCAGTTCGTACTTGAGCTGGCGGTCATCGATGCGTGCCAGTAACTCGCCCTTGGTGACGTGCGCCCCTTCGCGTTTTTCCAGGGAAAGCAGTGCGCCCTGGGCGCGGCTCTTGAGGATGTATTCGAAATCCGGACGGACTACCCCGGTCGCGTAGAACGCTTGCACAATTGTGCCACGCTGCACGGTGACCAGGGGCACATTTTTCGTGCGGACGAGAAAGAACCAGCCGGCAACCGTGCCCGCGGCCAGTAGAATGATGACGGTGAGAATGGGAATCCACCCGACGCCAGGCCGGACGATGGCGCGCGGTCTGGGTTTTGAACTGGGCATAAACTACTCGCTTCCGGTTTACTTATGGCGGCCTGAGATTTCGTCATTATAGCGCGCCGGATTCCACTTTGGGAAAAAAGTCACAAGTCGTGTCGCTCCGCTATACTTTATACTTGATACTCGTGAGGGAGCCCTCGTCCTTGACACACGCGCCAACAGGCGCTAGAACCCGCAGTGACGTTCCTTTGGAGAGATGCGTATGGCCGTACAAGTTGAACTCAAGCGCATCATCATTACGGAAACCACTGATCAGCAGGTGATTTACCTGAAAGAAGTCGGCGGCGAACGGGCGTTTCCCATCGTCATCGGCTCGACGGAAGCTTTCGCCATCGATCGCCGGTTGAAAGGGCAGCCCACGCCTCGGCCGCAAACGCATGAATTGCTCTCGGATGTCATCGAAAAGCTCGACGCCAAGCTGGAAAGAATTCTGATCAATGACCTGCAGGATCACACGTTTTTTGCAAAGCTGGTGATTCGTCAAAATGGGAAAACTGTGGAAGTGGATTCGCGACCGAGCGATGCGATCGCCCTGGGGGTGGCGAACAACGTGCCGATCTTTGTGGCCGAGCATGTATTGGATGAGGTGGGGGGGTAGGAGCGCGGGGGGGGAATTCAGAGTTCAGAATTCGGAATGCAGAATGGGGTGGGCGTGGGTCTAGTGGCGGAAGTGCACCCATAGGCGGCCGAAGTTCTTGGAATCTTTTTCGAGCCGGTGGTACTGGGATTTGATGTGTTTTTGCTGGAAGAATTTGAGAACGCGTTCCTTGAGAACGCCGGAACCTTTTCCGGGAATGATTTCGACGAGGGCGATTTTTTTCTCGACGGCTTCGCGCACGATGCGATTGAGGGCGGCTTCGATCTGCTCGCCGCGGTTGAAGATGTCGTGAAGGTCGAGAGTCAGTTTGGCCATATTACTCACCACGAAGGCGGATGCTAGGTATTGACGCGAGGGCTGCCTCTGCCGGTGTTCATAATTCGTCGATGCCTTTGGGGATAGACTTGCCTTCTTGATGCCTACGAAGAGCGCGTTCCGCAAGAGTATCGAGTGCGTCTCCAGACTTCCGCAATGCAGCAAGCTGCTCTTGTTTCAGTTTCGATTTATGGACTTGGAGAATGGCAAAGACGATCCAAAGGCCACACGCGGCCATGCCAATGGTGCCGGTATTGTGGTCCACGGACAATATGGTGCATATCAGTGCGCCAACGAAGAAAAGGTAGGG
This sequence comes from uncultured Phycisphaerales bacterium, assembly GCA_903845195.1. Taxonomy (GTDB): domain Bacteria; phylum Planctomycetota; class Phycisphaerae; order WQYP01; family WQYP01; genus CAIMWO01. The sequence continues at coordinate 68,239 of CAIMWO010000024.1, read as the reverse complement.
CACGAGGTGTACTCCTTTCATGAGGAAGCGTCTATGAGCGTCACACTACTCCGTCGGCAGGGCGCGCGTGCGGATTTCGGTGGTAAGCTTCTCGATGAACGCATCCACCGGCATCGCGCCGAGATCCTTGTCCTTCCGCGTGCGGATGGCGACGGCGTGGGCTTCCATTTCTTTGTTGCCGAGGATGAGCATGTAGGGGATCTTTTGCTCGCGGGCGCGGCGGATCTTGCCGCCGATCTTGTCGCCGCTGAGGTCGATCTCGGTGCGGATGTTGGCGGCTTTGAGTTTGGCGAGGACGCCGTTGGCGTAGTCGTTGAACTTCTCGGAAATGGTCAGCACGGCCACCTGGGTGGGGCTGAGCCAGGTCGGGAACGCGCCGGCGAAGTGTTCGATGAGGATGCCGGTGAAGCGTTCCATGCTGCCGAAGGGGGCGCGGTGGATCATCACGGGGCGGTGGCGGACGTTGTCGGCGCCGATGTATTCGAGCTGGAACCGCTCGGGCAGGTTGTAATCGAGCTGCACGGTGCCGAGCTGCCACTTGCGGCCGATGACGTCTTTGACCATGAAGTCGATCTTCGGGCCGTAGAACGCGGCCTCGCCGGTGGATTCCTCGGCGCGAATGCCGACGTCCTTGACCACCTTGCGCAGCGTGTTTTCGGCGCGGTCCCAGTTGGCCGGGTCGCCGACGTACTTGTCGCTCTTGGGATCGCGCAGCGACACGCGGCACTCGTAATCTTTGAAACCCAGCGTTTCGAAAACATGCATGACCATTTCGACGGTGCTGCGGAATTCCCCTTCGACCTGCTCGGGCGTGCAGAAGAGGTGGGCATCATCCTGGGTGAATCCGCGGACGCGCGTCATGCCGTTGAGCTCGCCCGATTGCTCGAATCGATAGACGGTGCCGAACTCCGCCAGACGCACCGGCAGATCGCGATAGCTTCGCGGTTCGGCGGCATAAATCTGAATGTGATGGGGGCAGTTCATCGGCTTGAGCAGGTACTCGCTCTCATCCTCGGAATCGCGTTCCTTCATCTTGATCGTGGGGAACTGCGATTCCTGGTAGTACGGGTAGTGGCCGGAGATCTTGTAGAGATCGACCTTGCCGATATGCGGGGTGTAGACCGGCACGTAGTCGCGTTTGGCGAGCTCTTCCCGCATGAACTGTTCAAGTTCCTGCCGCATGATGGCCCCTTTGGGCATCCAGAGGATGAGGCCGGAGCCGACGAGGGGGGAGATGGTGAAGAGGCTCATCTGCTTGCCGATGACGCGGTGATCGCGTTTCTTGGCTTCTTCGATATTGTTCAGGTAAGTCTCAAGCTCCTTCGGCGTGGCGAAGGCGGCGCCGTAAACCCGCTGCAACTGCTGCTTCGTTTCGTCGCCATGCCAGTATGCCCCGGCGACGCTCATCACCTTCACTGCACCGATGCGGCCGGTGCTGGGTACGTGCGGACCGCGGCAAAGGTCTTCCCAATTTTTTCCCGGCTCGCCGGTGGCGTAGAAGCTGATGATCGCATTGGCATCGGTTTCCAGGGCACGCTGGGCGTTGTCGAGCTTATAGGGATTGCCTTCTGTGTTCAGCTTGGCGAGGGCCGCGTCCTTCGACAATTCATACCGGGTGAAGTACCGGTCTTCTGCGAGAATCTTTTTGATTTCTTCTTCGATCTTCACGAAGTCATCGACGCTGAGCTTGTGATCCAATTCCATGTCGTAATAGAATCCGGTGTCCACTGGAGGGCCGTAGGCCAGCTTGGTTTGGGGATAAAGGCGCGTGATCGCTTCGGCCATGACGTGCGCTGCCGAGTGGCGCAGCAGATAGAGCGCATTGGCATCCTCTGCCTTGGGCGTGACGATGGCGATGGACGCATCGGACGTGATCGGGGCCAGGAGGTCGCGCAGTTCGCCATTGACGACGATGCCCAGCGCATCCTTCGCCAGTCGCGGTCCGATGGACTCGGCAACTTGCTTGCCGGTGATGGTCGCGGCATCAAATTCCTTCACCGCACCATTGGGAAGAGTGATCTTGATCATCGATATCTCATTTCCTTGTAGTACCACTGAAAACTGAAAACTGGCCACTGGCTACTGGCGAATCCAACGAAAACGGCCCGACCGAATACCCGGCGGGCCGCTGACAATTGGGGGTCGTCGCGTCTGCCGAGAGTTCAGTTGGGCCGCGTAGTCATCCGCATAACTTTACCGGGTGCCTCCGAATTGAGGGCTATCGTATCGATGGACCTGAAAGGTTGTCAATGAGGGGGGGCGGCGGGGAGACGGGGGGGGTGGTCAATCCGCGAGGCTGGCGTTGAGTTGTTCCTGGAGCCAGCGGCGGTGGGGTTGGGTGCGGACGACCAGTTCGTAATCGATCAGGGCGTAGACGAGTTGGCCGTTGCGGCGGAGAAAATCGCCGTCGGCCTCTCCGGTTCGGCTGCTTCTCCGCTGGTGGCGTTTGCGGAGGATGAAATGCAGCGGTTTTACATCGAGCATCAGAAAGCCTTTGGCTTCGAGCTCGGCGACGACCATTGGGGTAAGCGATTCGAATTCTTCGCGTGAAATCTCGCCGCGGGAATAGCAGACCTGCGCATCATCCCCGTGCAGCCAGCCATAGACCAGGACGTAATCGCGGTCCATATCCAGGTGGACCGCAGCGCCGCCGAGGTGGGTGGGGTCTTCTGCCTGAGTGTTGTTGGACATATCGAAATCGGAGTCCTGCCGGCCCAGTTGCCACGGCTGATAGCGCCGGGGAGGCACATAGATCGCCAAAGGGCTTTTCGTGCGGATATGCAGTTGTGGCGGTCCGAAAGCGCCCTGTCGGATCTCCTCACAGAGGCCGAATTCCTCGAACGGTCCGACGAAGCGTGCGTTGGCAATATCCTGTTGGGTGATGTGGGCTTCGGCCGAGGGTTCGATCCAGATCGGCACTTCCTGACCGACGCGGGAAAATTTGATGAGCAGGTCGGCGGTCTTGCCTGCGGCCTCGGCCGGTACACGATAGACCGTCCCGGTGGCCACCGACATGCGGCGACCGATCGATGCGTACTTTTGATCGGTATACCAGGCGGCAGGGAGAAGTTGCTCCAGCAACGGCCAGCCATGGCGGGTGACGTAGAGCGTTCCCTCTTCGCCGAGGTGCAGCACCACGTAATCAAGTCCGAATGAACGGATCTTGTAGAGCAATGAAACGTGCGGGAATGGAGGAAGGGGCCTCGCAAGCCAGCCTGGAATCATGCGCCGCCTTTACCTTTGAGCGCCCGGTCCATGCCCGGCAGCACGTAATGCTTCGCCACGGCATCCCAGGACATGTTCTCACCGAGTTTCCCGCCCGATTCGATCAGGTCGGCAAAATCCTTGTCGGTACGCGGCAGGCGCTTGTGCAGTTCCTCCGCGATTTCCGCCCCGATGTGATGCTCGATCTCATCGCGCATGGCTCCGTCGAGCTTCAGCAGCGTGGCCAGCGGCTGGTTCTTGAGGCCGACCGGAATGCGCGTGTAATCGACCGACATGTAATTGCGGAGGTCCTTGCCGCCGGCGGCCTTGCGGGTGAAGCCGGCGCAACCGCAGAGCTCGGTGAAGACGCAGATGCCGCCAAAGGAAATCGGTTCGACCTGGGCGATGCCGAACGGTTCGTAGATCGACTGGCCGAATTCGGCGTCGGAACCTTTGCGGATGTCGAGGAAGTCCATGTCCGCAGGCATGCGGCTGCCGCAGGCGCTGCGATCGAAGCCGAACTGATTGATGTAGACGATCTTGCAGTGCCGGGCCCGGGCATTCCATTCCTGTACGCCCGCGTAATAGGCCGCCTCGCCGCCCGTCAGATCGGGATGGCCCTCGCGGTGAGCCACCGGCCACTTGTACCATCGTTCCATATGCTGCACATCTTCCGGCGAACGTCCGCAGGTCTCGGTCGAGAGCACGAACAGCACCGCCGATTCATTGTTCTTGGCCAGATGCTTTTCCAGATGCTCGACCACGCGGATGTCGCGCCACAGCCCTTTCGACGGCACCAGTCGCGTGACATGCGTCAGCAGAAAATCAGGCTCGTATCCCAGCAAGCTGGTGCAATATTTCTGCAGCTTCTTGCGGGAATGCGCCTTTTCACCCGTGGTCAGGCGGCGCGCCGGCACGCCGTTGTAGGCCAGATCGATGTGAACGTTCTTGAATTCCTTACGCAGGAAGCGAAGTTCCTTCACCACGTAGTCGCCAACGGCAAAAATGTTGTCGCAGAATCGCGCTGCCGAGACCAGCGGATGTTTGTAAAAATCGTTCTGGCTGCCGAACACATCCTCGACGTGCTTGCCTTCCGCCTGGGCCTTTTCCAACACGTTGTAGAACATCGTGTCGTGACCGGAGTGGTGCTCGACCAGCCGCCGCATCGTCGCCACTTCATGGGCGTAGAAGATCGAGCGAAACTGTCCGGGAAAGCGCGAGCGGGCGCACAGCGCCGTCGGCATACCCATGTATTCATGCGCAAGGATGATCGGTGTCACCGGCCCGCCGTTCGAGCAGGCGCCGATGGCCCGGATGGCCTCCAGGCCCGGCTCGGCAATGCGGCAGTACTGCTCATAATCCCAGATGTTCTCGTAAGGACCGGACTCGATGCCGTAATCCTTGTACAGAATGAACTTCATCACGCCCATCTTGTCCGGGTTGTAGTGGCGGACATCGACGAGAATCACTTCCGGTTCGGTGGTGATGCCGGTGAGGGGGTCGTGAAAGGTCTTGATGCCGTAGATGATTTTGACGCCGTATTCATGTTCGATGCGCGCAAAGTCGTTGGCGTAGGGCGTATTGCGGTGGCCATCGACGCCGGAATAGAGAACCTTCCCACCGGGCAGGCGGCTCTCCAGCGGGCCTTCGGTGGAGAAGAGCGGTCCCAGGAAGATGTCGCGGCCGACCTCGGATCGGTAGGTCTTGGACGTGACCAGGCCGTGAAGAACAGCGCCGATGCCGCCGATTTTCTGGACTGCTTCGTGGGTGACGTGGACAACAGTTTTCATGAGTACCTCGTTATCGGTCCTAGCGAGAAGGTTGCACTCTAACGGCTGAAATGCAGCTTTTCCATTTTCTCTATCGGCGAGATATGTGGGGGTGGGCGAGGGACAAATCCTGGAGCGCTTGCGGAGGTAGGTGAAACCACGGGGCGCAGGACGCGGTAACCGAAGCGAATAGGCTTCTGTCGGCTGTAACGGTCTTTTTCGTGGCGAGGGTTATTTCTTCTTGGCCGCGGCCTTGGGAGCTTCCTTGGCCTTTACTTCCGGCTTCTTCGGTGCCTCTTTCGGGGCATCTTTGGCCGCCAGCTCTTTGGCAGCCAGTTCCTTGGCGGCTTTGGCCTTGGCGATGGCTTCCGGCGAGCCCTCAATCGGTGGGGGGGCCAGAATCGGCGACGGGACCTTGGCGACTTGCGGCCACGACTTGGGCGACCAGCCTTCAAGCTCATGCCGCGCACCGTGGAAGAAATCGGCCGCTTCGGTCGCCTTGAGATGCTTTTCGAGGATCTGCTGGGCGGTCTTGAGATCCAGGGTTTCCGGCAAAGCATCCTTGGAAACCAGCCACAGCAGCAGCTTGGTATCCATCGGCACGGCATGAACGCCGTAGCAATCCAGCGAAACCGCAGCTTCAACGTACGGCGTAATGCCCGCCAGCGACTGGAAATAGGGGCGAATTTCCGTCTTGCGCATTTCTCCCAGCCGATCGAGGCGCATTTGATGCTCGCGGTCGAAGATCGATTGCAGCGTCCGGTGCAGGGCCGCACAACGCGATTCGGCGAACGGATAGCGCGCCCCAAGCAATGCGGCCAGCTCAATCGCCGGCGTCACGCGCAGCTCATTGTGGTCCACCATGTTCTCGGCGATCTTCCGCTCGGCGACCGTTGACCGCGCCTCGTCACAATCGTATTCCATGAATGCGCGGATGATCCGCGTCACCGGATCGACCGGCTCGGGCGCCTTGGCCGGGGCCGCTTTGATCAGGCGCGACAGGGTCTTCTTCAGGACATCGATCTTGATGTTGGCTTTGTTCATGGGCACAAGGGTCCTTGCTTTGCATGACTGGCCGCCGAGTACTCGGCGACGGTTATTCGTCCTGACCGGGCGCTGCAGCATCCGCGCCATCAGCGGCCGGCGCTCGACCTACCGCCTCGTCGATCTTGCGGAAAATTTCCGCTTCCTTCTTCAGCGTCTCGTCCAGATGGAACGTCAAATGCGGTGCAAATCGCAGGGGCAGATTCTCGGCGACCTCGCCCTGAATGTGCCGCGCTGCCGATTCGATGCCCTTCATCACGGTCACCGGCGTACGCTTTGCCGCGAGAATCGACACGTACACCTTGGCCTCGCGAAGGTCGGGCGACACGGCCACCCGAGTTACGGATACCAGGCCGTCGATCCGCGGATCAGAGACGTCGCGCAGCAACACCGTCGCGACGATCCGCTGGATCTGCGACGCGACTTTTTGCTGGCGAATCGAGTCTGCCATGTTTCTCCATCAAAGTTTCCGCGAAACGCGGGCGAGTATTTCTTTGGCGGCTGCCGCGGTCGATCGCTTCCGGTTCAATCGCGGCCGGAGATCACTTCGATCCGATAGTCCAGCAACTCGGCGTACCGTTCTCGTTTCACTTGCTCGACCAGCTTCGACAGCGAGCTTTCCAGATGCTTGGCGTCGTTGCCGACCATGGTGACGCCCATCAGTGCGTTCTGCGGCACATCCAGATAGTCAACCTCCGCCACGGAGACGTTGTGATGATGATGCCACTTGTCCTTGAGCGAGCGGATGATACGCCGCTTGTCCTTCAGGTTGAGTGCATCGCCGATCCGCAGTTCCAGTTGCAGTATTCCGATCAACATGTTCGTCGGCGGCTCATTGCCACCATGCTTGTTGGTTCTTACAGCGTTCGCGCCACGTCGACGATCTTGTATGCCTCGACGCGGTCGCCGATCTTCACGTCGTCGAATCCGGCGATCTTGATGCCGCACTCCAGTCCGCCGCGGACTTCCTTCACGTCTTCCTTGAAACGCTTGAGCGATTCGAGCGTCATGTTTTCCGAGACGACGACGCCGTCGCGGATCAGGCGGTACTTGTTGCTGCGCTGCAGAACGCCGTCCGAGACGATGCAACCGGCGATATTGCCGACCTTCGAAACCTTGATGACCTGGCGGATTTCCGCGTGACCCAGGACCTGGTCCTGCTTCGTCGGGGAGAGCATACCCGTCAGAGCCTTGCGGATATCGTCCGTGATCTCGTAGATGATGCGATACAGCCGCACTTCCACGCCCAGGTCTTCGGCCATCTTCCGGGCTGTTTCATCGGGAACCACTGAGAACCCGATGATGATGGCGTCCGAGGCCTCAGCCAGCAGGACGTCCGATTCGCTGATTCCGCCGACTGCCGCGTGCAGCAGGCGCACTTTGACTTCTTTCGAAAGCTCTTCGTTGAGCAGTTGTTTGAGCACATCGACGGAGCCCTGCACGTCGGCCTTGAGAATGACGCGCAGTTCCTTGATGTCGCCCTTCTGGATCGTGTCGAAGAGATTCTCCAGCGTGACCTTCTGACGCTGGGCGATCTCGCCTTCGCGGTCCGACATGCGGCGTTCATCCGCAATTTCCTTGGCGCGGGACACATCGTCCAGCACATAGAAGCGGTCGCCCGAGCTGGGAACGGCATCGAGGCCGACCAGTTCCACCGGCGTCGCGGGACCGGCTTCGGTAATGGCCTTGCTCTTATCATCAACCAACGAGCGGACACGACCCCATGCCGGGCCGCACAGAACGATGTCGCCGACATGCAGCGTGCCGTTCTGGACCAGCACGCGGGCGATGACGCCGCGATTGGGATCCATGAAGGCTTCGATGACGGCGCCCCGTGCGGGCAGCGTCGGCGTGGCCTTGAGTTCCTTGAGCGTCGCGGTGTAATCGAGATATTCGATCAATTCCTTGACGCCCTGGCCGGTCGTCGCCGAGGTCTTGACCACTTCGGTATCGCCGCCCCATTCGGTCGGGTTCAGGCCGTGCTCGGCCAATTGACCCAGGACCTTGTTGGGATTTGCATCGGCTTTGTCGATCTTGTTCATGGCCACGACGATCGGCACGCCAGCCGCCTTGGCGTGGTTGATCGACTCGATGGTCTGCGGCATGACGCCGTCATCGGCCGCCACCACGAGCACGACCACGTCGGTCATGTTGGCGCCGCGCGCCCGCATTGCCGTAAAGGCCTGGTGGCCGGGGGTATCGAGGAACGTCACGCGCTTGGGTTTCCCGTCGCCGCCGGTGACTTCCACCGTGTAGGCGCCGACGTGCTGCGTGATGCCGCCCGCTTCGCCTGCCGCCACGTTGGCCGAGCGGATCTTATCGAGCAGCGACGTCTTGCCGTGGTCGACGTGTCCGAGGATCGTCACCACCGGCGGCCGCAGTTGCTTCTCGGCGGCTTCCTCGACGGCCTTGTATTCGCGTTCGACGGCCGCATATTGCGTTTCGCGGGCCTTGATCACCAGTTCCAGCCCCAGTTCCAGGGCGATGATCTGGGCCGCTTCGGGTTCGATCACCTGGTTGACCGTCGCCATCGTACCCTGCTGCATCAGCTTCTTGACGATGTCGCTCGATTTCACGCCCATCGCTTCGGAGAGTTCGCGAATCGTGAACGGCGGCGTGATTTCAATGTGTGTCGGACGCTGCGCCGGCGCGTGCGGTGCGCTGGCCCGTTGCTGCGTCTTGCTCATCTCGCGTTTGCGTTCTTTCAGCGCACCGGCAGCCGAGGCCAGACGTTCGTCACGTTCAATCAGATCCAACTCACGCCATTCGCGGATGGCCTGCGCGCCGGCATCGCCGCGGCGGCCTGTGCCTCCGCGACGCGTGGGACGGCCCTTCTTCTTCGCTGCCGTCTCTTCGTCATCAACGATCGCCGCGTCACCCTTGGACTTAGCGTTGCCGCGGCCGGTCGCACCGGGCATCGGCATCGTCGGCATGCCCATGTCGGCAGGAGAACCGGGGCCGGCTCCCATGCCAGGGCCGCGTCCAGGGCCGCCTTGGCCACCCTGTCCGCCGAACTGCGGACGCGGACGGGCACGCGGGGCCGGGAGATTGTCGGGTTGCTCCATGCGGACCACCTTGGGTCCCTGAAGCTGTGCCGGCGCTGGCCGCACCTGCGGACCCACCGGAGAGATCGTGGTTGGACGCGTGGGCACGTTCATCACGCCCATCGCACGTACCGCCGGGCGCACCGGCTTCTGGGGTACTTCCGGCACGCTGGATTTCACGGGTTTCGCCGGTGCCTCGACCGGCGCTTCCGCCACCGGCGCCTCCGCCGTAACTTCCGCCGATGGTTCCGGCGTGACGATTTGCTCTTCCACTGCCGCGGGCGTTTCCGCCACGGGTGCGGCTGTCTGCGCTTCCGTCTGGGGCGTCGCCTCAGGCGTTTCGGCCTGCACTTCGGGCTCGACCGGCTCGGCGACTTCCGTCGCTTCCGTCTCATGATGTTGCTTGTGACGCCCGCGCTGTGGATGCGCGACCGTCTCCGGCGGTTCCTCGACGGCCGTGGCCGTGTCCGATTCACCGCCGCTCTTCTTCGATGAGCGTTTCGCCGGACGCTTCACTTTGGCGGCATTCACGTGCTCGGTGGTTTCGACGGCGGTCTTGAGATCGCCCGAGGCAAACCATTCACGAATCGTCGCCGCCAGACCCGCCTTCACCGCATCGGTATGCTTGTTGATGTCGGGAATCTGTTCGGCATGACACTTGGCAATGATCGCCTTGCTCTCGATGCCTAATTCTTTGGCCAACTGATGGACTTTGAGACTCAAGCAAAACTCCAGATAAACCGGTGTGGAAAAACGTCTAACCCGCTTGTTCGTTCACTGCATTCCATGTTCATTCAACACAAGGATGTAAGTTCATGGTTGTGCACATTTTTACGAGCGCTTGCAGTCTTTGAGCATTCACCTCATGTACCTGTCGGCGACTGTTGCGGTTCCGCAGGCGTTTCGGTCGCGGGCGCTTCTTCCGACGCGGCAGGCGCTTCCGCCACGGCTGCCGGCGCTTCCGCCACAGGGGCCGGCGCTTCCGCCACAGGGGCCGGCGCTGCTTCCAACGCTGCCAGCGGAGACAATTCCTGCTTCGCAGGCGCCGATCCGGGTGCTGCCGAACCCAGCGCCGCATCCAGCGGGGATACCTGACCACGCTTGGCTTCGTCTTCCGCGGCCTTGCGAATGGCATCTTCCGTGGCGATGCGCTTGGCATCTTCCGTGGCCAGCGCGATGATCTTGTCCGCCAGCTCCTGCGAAATCTGCAGTTCCTTCACCAGCGGTTCGGAACCGATTTCCTCCAGGTCCAGCAGGTTGATCATGCCCAGCGCCACCATCCGGTCGAGCAACGCCTCGTCCACGCCCTCGATCGTCTTGAGCGACTTCTCGAGGTCTTCCAGGCCCTTGTTGTATTCCGGCGGCGTGAGAATATCGATGTCCCAGCCCGTAAGGCGTGCCGCCAGACGTACGTTCTGGCCGCGCTTGCCGATCGCCAGGGAGAGCTGGTCTTCGTTGACCACCACCGTGGCGCGGTTCAATTCAAAATTCAACGATGTTTCCACGATCTCGGCGGGCTTGAGCGAGTTGGTGATCAGAATCTGCGATGACTCGTTCCACCGGACGATATCGATCTTCTCGCCGCCCAGTTCGTCGACGATGTTCTTGATGCGGCTGCCGCGTACGCCCACGCACGCGCCGACGGCATCGACCTTCGTATCGATCGACGTCACGGCAATCTTCGTGCGATATCCCGCCTCGCGGGCCAGCGCCTTGACTTCAATGACACGTTCCTGCACTTCCGGCACTTCCAGTTCAAACAGCCGCCGGATGAAGTCCGGGTGGCTGCGGGAAAGGATGATTTTCACCTGCGAACCGGCGTCGCGCACGTCCAGTACCAGGCAGCGGATCCGCTCGCCGGTGTTGTGCGTTTCGCCCGGGATCTGCTCGCTCTTGGGCAGGAATCCCTCGGAACGGCCGACATTGACGATCAGCGCCCCGCCTTCAAAGCGCGAGACCGAACCGGTAATGATCTGTCCCTTGCGGTCGGCATATTCCTGGAAGATCGAGCCCCGCTCGTTTTCCCGGATCTTCTGGATCAGCACCTGCTTGGCGGTCTGGGCGGCGATGCGTCCGAACTCGCGGTAATCGATCAGCGTCTCTGCCTTGCGCACTTCAATATCGCCGGTCATCCGGTCGATCGTGCACGTCACATCCTCGGCCTCGCCGTAAAATTTGCGGGCGGCTGATAGCAATGCACCCTCGATGTCGACAAAGATGGATTCCTTGTCGATGTTCTTGTCGCGGGCAATGGAGTCGACGATGCGAAGCAGTTCCTGATTCATAATTTTCCTTGCATGTGGCTAAGACTATTCAGTTGTCGACGGAAGGTTCCGTCGTACGCCCGACCGCCCGGCGCGCGGCTGACAAACTCAAAAACCTCAAGGGCCCTGCGATTTCACGCTCCTGCGGGCCTCATCCGTCCTAATCTCTTCCGGTCGTTCGTGGCTTCGTGGTTGAGCCCACTGGCCGCAAAAACAATAACGGTGGAGAAATTCTCCACCGTCCCGAAATTCGCCGCGATTACCGCGACAAAAATCGCCGGGCAGCCGCCCGACGGGAAGTTTCAGAAAAGTGCCCGGCACCTCCGAACTCCGCCTGCGGCAATGCTGCCATTACACCCGCCGGGCCGCAATTGCGCCCCGGGGCGTCCGCTGGTCGTTCGTCGGACGGCGACGAACGCACCAAGGAACATGTGCGACTTATGCAGTCGCATAACCAGTCTCTTGAGACAGCGTCACATTCATACCGTTGTCTCCTGGCTCAAATACATGCACCCGACTTAGGTCCACGTAAAGAGTAATTATATCATTCGCTTTGATCCTGCCAAACTCATACGCATCAGCGCGGCAGACCAATAGGCGTTCCATATAGTCTGCATGATTGTCACCGAGGGTCAGGTAAATGTCCACCTTGTCACCCAAGGGCTCGACCACCACCACCTTGGCAGAAATACCGTTTTCCGTTCCCGCGAATTTTCCGGCGTTCTTCGGGCAGAGCGATTCCGGTCGTATTCCCAGGAACACTTCCTGCCCCGCGTACTTGATCACCTTGCCGGGGTGCTGGCCTGCCAGTCCGATCCGCTGACCGCCGAAGGCCAGCGTTTTCCCCTCCACCTTGCACTTGATGAAGTTCATCGGGGGGGTGCCCACAAAGCCCGCCACGAACTTGTTCACCGGACGTTCATACACTTCCAGCGGCGGGGCGCATTGCTGAATGAATCCATCCTTCATCACCACAATCCGATCCCCCAGCGTCATCGCCTCTTCCTGATCGTGTGTGACATAAATTGTCGTCGTCTGCAGACGCAGATGAAGCTTCTTGATCTCCGCACGCGTCTCGACGCGCAACTTCGCATCCAGATTCGACAGCGGTTCGTCGAACAAAAACGCCTTCGGATTCCGCACGATCGCCCGGCCCACCGCCACGCGCTGGCGCTGGCCGCCCGAAAGGGCCTTGGGCTTGCGCTCCAGGTAATCCGTGATCCCCAGAATCCGCGCTGCTTCCAGGACGCGCTCGTGTATCTGCTGCCTGCTCAATCCCAGTTCCTTGCGCCGCAGTTGCAGGCCGAACGCCATGTTCTTGTACACGCTCATGTGCGGATACAGCGCATAATTCTGGAACACCATCGCGATGTCCCGATCTTTCGGCGGCACCGCGTTGACCACGCGCTCGCCGATCTTGATCTCGCCCCCGCTGATCTCCTCCAGCCCCGCCACCATCCGCAGCGTCGTCGATTTGCCGCACCCCGATGGCCCGACCAACACGATGAATTCCCGGTCCTGAATGTCCAGGTCGATCGCGTTGACGGCCGGTACAGGATTGCCTGCATACAGCTTGCTGACTTTTTCGAGCGTTACGCGGGCCATGAAACACCAGTAAGAACAGAGAGGCGGGCGACGGCCCGATGCCATGGATCAAATCTTAATGATGGCCAGATGCAAACCCTCGGTCAATCGTTTCCGACCGAGGCCGCATCGGAACTGACGTTAGTTAGCCTTCTTGGGAGTTGCGGTCGGCGCGGTGACCTTTGGATCTACGAACTTGGGGGCACTTGTGCCCGCCGGTTGCGTCTCTGCCTTGTTCGTGGTCGGGGCGGTTGATACCACGGTCTTGAGTTCTTCGAGTTGCAGACTGAACCATTCTTTCACCAGCGGATCCGTCTCCTGCGCCAGTTCGTCTTTGATGGCCTCGGTTGCCTTGGCCCGCGTGTCCGACCCCACGAAGATCCCTTCGCGCGTTCGACGCCATGCCCAGACGATCCGTGCAATATTGGTGTAGGCCGGTCCCGCCTGGGTGGCCGGCGGCGCTTTATCCAGCAGCCGCGCCATATCCGCCGCGATGCTGATCTGCGGCACCATGCGCATCAGCCACGCCAGCGTAATCGGATGGCTTTCATTGATTAGCGGCACGATCGATGCCGCGATATTCGTCCGCAGCGCCGACATCGACACCTGCGGCGCTTCTCCCTCTGCCGGCGGCTGGTCTTCCGGCAGCGACGCCACCAGTACCGAAAGCGTGTATGCGTCGATCAGGCGGCGCTCTGCCGGCTGCGTCAAAAGCTGTCCCGCCGTCTGATTCACCTGTTCCACCGTGCGATACTGCACCCCCACGCGGTCGAAGTCGCCCACGGCGATGACCTGCCCGCCGAGCCCCGCGCCATACCGCTGCGTCGTGCCGCGTGGCCCGGTGATCAGCGAGGTGCCCACCGTAATGGTGCGGATCGGATTGGCAATGAATACTTGCGCCAGGACGCCCTGGTCCACGCGAATGTCGTATTGAATTGTCGCCCGCCGTTCGAGGCGGTAGATGCGTTGCGGGTCGTCGATCGCGAACATGCCCATGTTTAAGGCTCCCAGGCCGCGCGTCGTGCCCGCCAGGGCCGCCGTCGTCTTGACGGCGCCGTTGGTTCCCACCGAAAGCGCCCGGTCCGACGTGTTCGTTTGCCGCACTGTCAGAACGATCGGCTCGCACACGTTCATCTGCCGCTTCGGCAAGCTCGTGGAAACCAGCACCAGGTCCTTCGGCTGCCGATGTGCGTACATAGTCGACGAGGTGATGCGCCTGGCAGCTTCGCCCATTTGGTGCGACAGTGCCGTCTCCTCCAGCGAAATGCCCGCTCGTTGCGCCGTCTTGGCGATCATCAGCGCCAGCACGCCGGTGGGATGCTCCGCCCAGAGATCCTGCAGCGTCTTGCGCGCCACGTCCGGTTGCGACTCCGCCAATGCGATACGTGCCAGCGCCAGCCGCGCCGCCGGATCGGCGGTCGCCCCGGCGCTCAGACGTTCGCGTGCGGCTTGAAGTTTTCCCTGCCGATAGAGCATCCACCCTTCGATGCGGGCCAGCACCATGCTGTCTTTCCCTGCCATCTCGGCCTTGAGGGCCTTCAAATTTACTTCAATGTCCGGCGTCACTTCCGGCAGTACGCCCAACTCCGTGGTCAGGACCTCGGCCAGCAGCAGGCGATCCTTGGGCCGGGCCTTCAATGCCTCGGCGAACTTCGCCCGAAGACGATCGCCATACGTGGCCGGTGCGGTCGTCGGCGCCGGCTGAGACGGCGCCGGTTCCGTTGCGGCCTTCGGTTGCGTCTGCGCCGGTTGTGACTGCGCCGGTTGAGTTTGTGCCGGTTTGGTCGCCGAAGTCGCCCCGGAGTCCACGCCTTCCTTCAACGCCAATATCGCGGCCAGCACCGGAATCGGCGCTTCCGCCTGATCCGCCAGTTGACGAATAATCGGTTCCGCCTCGGCCCGGCGTCCGGCGATGGCCATCTCCATCGCAAAATCAAAGTACAAATCCGCCACGGGAGGGGTGCCGTCCAGGTTCATCTGCTCGAGCACGATCACATACCACTCGGCGGCCCGGTCATGTTGATTGGCCGCCGCCAGCTGCCGCGCGCCGCCCAGCCACGCGTCCGGCTGGTACGGATTCGCCAGAAGCACATCCATCACCGCATTGAATCGGTCCACCGCCGAGGCATTGGCGTCGGCCAGCGTCAGCCGCGCCAGTTCCTGGTACGCACTGACATTGACATCATTGAGTTGAATGGCCGATTTCAGCAGCGTTCGCGCCTGCTGTACTTCTCCACGCTCCTCGGAGAGCTTCGCCAGCCGCACGGCCATTTCCGAACGGACCTGGGGATCAAATGAATCCCGGTCGTACGCTGCCTGGTAGATGTGAGCCCGCTCTTCGACCGTTTGCGACGACTGGGCCAGCAGATCGAGGTAACGCACCTGCGCCACAAAATTACCCGGATCCAGTTTCACCGTCTGACGCAGCGCCGACCGCAGAACCTCCGGTTGCTTGGCGGCCGCCGCGGCCTCGACCAGCAGGCGCAGTGTCGTCAGATCGCTGGGATCGAGTTGATTGGCGGCCTGCAATAACGCCGAGGCCTCGCGCGCCGCCAGTGGCGCCGAAATTTCCGTGTTCCGCGATCGCTCGCGGGCATCCATCGCGAGCGCATCGGCCAGAAGTTTCCGTGCAGCCGTTTGTTCAGCGGGAGTGTCTTTGTCGAGCGCCAGGCAAGGCGCCGCACTAACGCACGCCAATAATCCGATGCCGGTGATCCGAGCCAGGGTTTTTCCAACGAGCATACACACTCCAACCACGCGTAAGTTCCTGCTGGAAATGCTTATACCGCTGTGTCGGGATGGGGTCAATTCAGCGCCGCACGAGCCGCTTCGCCGGTACCGATTCCATACGCTAAACGTGCGTTTTATTGATCCCCGGGTATCCCCTCGTCCGGTCCCGGCACAGGAGAATCATCCTTGATGGTCAGCGATTCTTTGGACGTGTCGGTGGGATGAAGCTTCGCCATGTACTCTCGAAGTGCCGTCTCCCGCTCACTGATAAACTTCGCGATCCCCGCCGCCCCCGCATCCGGCAGCCCCGCAAGCATGATGTCCATCTGCATCTCGCGGCCGTTGCGCAGCACCGTGAAATGCAGAATCGTGCCGGGACTGTTGGCCGTGATCCGGTTCCGGAAATCGTCGATCGTCGTTTCCAGCGGAAATGTGTGATGATCGATCGCCAGGATGCGATCCCCGGGCCGAAGCTGCTCTGCAGCGGGAAAACCCGGCTGGGTTTGCGTTACCGCGATGGCGGCACGCGGCGCTTCATCCCGGTGCTGCGTTCGGTAGGCCTCGATATTGAGCGCGATCCCCAGCATCGAGCCCTGACCCACAAATGGCGTTCGTGCCTTCAGAAACAGGTGCACCGCGACGCGCGTCAGCCGCGCCTCCGCCTCTGCGTCAGACTCCTTCGCCAGTGCGCCTTCGATTTCCGACAGCTTCTCCGCGGGCAGGCGCAGCAATGCTTCCTGGGCGTGATCCCGGACTTCAAATTGTGGTGCGCGAAGTTGGGCCACCAGTTCGGTGAGCGTCGGTTTGGCGGGTGATTGAGTTTCGGCAGGCTGGGACGCCGGAGTCTCAGCCGGCGCACGCTCAACCGCGGCAGCCAGCCAGACAAGACCCAGGCTCATCAATATTGGCAGGAAAAGGATGGCGCGAGTGCGGATCATAAAACCATCCGGAACGCAGCGCCACAATCAGGCTTCTCTATTTATGTGTGCCGCCCGAAGCTCAACCTGAAGAGGGCGCGATTACTGTTTCTTCTTCGACAACGCCTCAAGCGCGGCCAGCGGATTGTCGCCCGCAGGCTCGCCCGATGCCGATTCGTCAACGTCCTCAAGCTCATGGCCGTGTCCGGACGCGCTTGCCTCCACATCCACCGTGCCGTCTTCCTGATGATGCGTATTGACCGGCGCCACGCTTCCCCCGTCCACGATCGTCCGCACCGGCTGGATCTCCGCCGGATTCCCGTTGATGACCACCGTGAAAATCACCGGCCCCACGACAATCGTATCCCCCGGCGCGATCGGCGATTCCGTCACCCGTCGGCTGTTCACAAACGTGCCGTTCGACGAACCCAGATCGCGCACCGAGACCGCGTCGTTCTTCAGCAGAACCTGGCAATGCCGCCGCGAAATCACTCCCAGCGGAATCTGGAAGTCGCAATCGGTATTGCGTCCCAACGTCGTCGTTTCTTTCTTCAGCAGAAATTCGCGACGTTGACCGTCCTGTTTGAACATGACCAACTTGACTTCCATGAGCGTCCTCGAAAGTAAAGGAGACGTACGGGCTCGTGGCCGGCCGGGGCAACGGGCGCTATGTTTTGAGTCATCCAACGGATAGGATCGTGATGCCTGAGCGACTCTCTCAAATGACCCCCTCAAACCTCGTAGCAACGGGATGAACGCGGTTGAGGAGTTCCTTAGAGTGGGACCTCAGCATCGTGCCAAGCACAGATAACGCACCTTAATCTGATCTGCCATTGCAATCAAGGGAAATTCAGATGACCACCGCAGCGGACGAAAATCGGCTGGAGCGGCGCTTGGCTCAGGCTGACTCCGCGGCAGGCATTTCCTTCGCCGCTTTGCCGAAAACCGGACCGGCGCCCGTTGATGCGGTCTACGTCCATGTCCCGTTTTGCTCGACAAAATGTCACTACTGCGATTTCTACTCCCTCGCCGGTCACCTTGATGAAGTCGATGCGTACCTCGATGCGCTCAAGCGGGAAGCCGCCCTTCAGGTTCATCATTTTGGACGTCCACGTCCGGAGACGATTTTCATCGGCGGCGGCACGCCTACTCTCCTGAACCCGGCGGAACTCGAGCGCCTTATGGCCATCCTTCACGAATCGATCGACATGAGCCGCCTCAACGAGTTCACCGTTGAAGCGAACCCGAATACTTTCGATGCCCCCCGCGCCCGCGTCCTCAAAGCCGCAGGCGTCAACCGCATCAGTTGCGGCGCTCAAAGCTTTGTGAAAAGCGAACTCCAAACGCTGCAGCGCGATCACGATCCCGAAAACGTCCCCCTTGCCTTTGAAATCGCCCGCGCCGCGGGAATCGAAAACCTCAACGTCGATCTCATCTTCGGTATCCCCGGTCAAACCCTCGAAAGCTGGGTCTATTCGCTGGACCGCGCCCTGGCCCTTGCCGGTGGGGGCCCCGACCATCTCAGTTGCTATTCCCTGATCTACGAATCCAACACCGCGATGACCGCACGCCTCAACCGCGGCGAATTTACACCCATCGATGAAGATCTCGAACTGGCCCTGTTTGAACACGTCTATCGTCGTTTGCGTGATGCCGGCTACCAGCGCTATGAAGTCAGCAACTACGCCCGTCCCGGACGCGAGTGCCGGCACAACCTGCACTATTGGAAGGGCGGCCAATGGCTGGCCTGGGGCCCCAGCGCTGCCGCCCACGTCGCCGGTTGGCGCTGGAAGAACGTGACCAACCTCACGCATTACCTTGCGGCCCTGCAGGAAAAAGATCCGCAAGTTCCGGCCACGCAAATGGAACGCCTCAGCACGCGCCGCCGCGCCGGGGAACTTGCCGTCTTCTGGTTACGCCTCGCCGAGGGCCTCAACTACGCCGAGTTTCACCGGATCGCCGGTCTCGACGCCCGGCCCGTACTCGAACGCGTCCTCAAGAATTATGCGGAACTCGGATTCGTTTCTCTCACTCCGACCGCGGCCCGTCTCGAAGAAAAAGCGGTCGTCGTTTCCAACCGCATTCTCACGGACGTCGTCGACGCGTTCTGAAGCCCAGGCTTCCGTGGACGACTCAAGGCCCCAATACACACCCTCAAAAGCGCAAAAACTGCCGCATGTCGCCACCCATCCGTTCAAGAAGTCAACAACCGCATATTCGCAGATGCATCCCAATTATTCTCCAAAATCAAGAACTCGTTTGGGGTTTACCACCTCCACACGTTAAAATCTGGACCTCGTGCGTGAACGCGGCCTGGACCTCCGGGACGCTTGTTCGCCCGTCGCCCCTTGGCTGGGTCGGCGGCTCGGCGCATGTTGTTCGCGTTCATAGTGGAAGGTTGCATGAGAATAGACCCCCGATTTCTGGTCGAAAGCGGTAGCGAGATCTTTGCCGGGTCGGAACTGCTCCTCAAAGGCTGCCTCGAGACGCCCGGCGGCGTCGCGCTCCTTACGGGATATCCCGGTAGCCCCGTCGCGGGGTTCTTCGATTCCTGCCATGACACGGCCGAACTCCTGGCCCATCACGGCGTCGCGGCACGCATGGCCAACAATGAGGCCCTCTCCGTCGCCATGGTCAACGGCGCCCAGATGGTCGGCGTCAAAGCCATCTCCGTCTTCAAATCGGTCGGTCTTCACGTTGCCTCCGACGCCCTGGCCCTCGGCAACCTCGCCGGCATCCCTTACGACACCGGCGGCGCCGTCATCGTCAGTGGCGACGACCCCTGGAGCGACTCCACCCAGGTACCCGCCGATTCCCGCTTTCTCTTTGAACACCTCCGCTGCCCCGTCATGGAACCCTCCACCGCCCAGGAACTCAAGGATTGGATCGCCCACGCTTTCGACCTCAGCGTCCATTCGAAACTCTATGTCGGCTATAGCGTCACGGTCCAACTGGCCGACGGCGGCGGAAGCGTCGAATGCCGGCCCAACCAATGGCCCACCATCTCGACCAACCAGCGCATCGCCGTCGAAACCAACAAGATTCCCGTTGAAACCACCGTCCTCCTGCCTCCGCGATCATGGAAGCAGGAACTGACCTTTGAGTACCGTTTTGAACTCCTGCTCAAACGATGCCGGGAACTGGGCCTCAGCCGCATCCTCTATCCGATTGAACGCTCCTGGCGCGGCGGTCGCTGCGAAAAAGCCCCCATCGGCTTTGTCTCCAGCGGCGCTTCTTACGCCATGCTGTGCGATGCCCTCCGCGAAATGGGTCTTCTCGGCGAATTCCCCATCCTCAAGCTTGCCGTCTCTTACCCCGTTGACTTCACATTGACGGACCAGATCTCCTCTATGTGCGAGCGCCTGATCGTCGTCGAGGAACGCCGCAGCTTCATCGAAAAGCAGATCGCCGAGCACCTCGGCGTCATTCGCCAGAATACCCCGGATGATCCCCGCGGCCAGGTGCAACTCTGGGGCAAGGAATTCCCCCGCGGCCGCGCCGGCATCCCCTCCACCCGCGGCCTGCACCCTTCGCTCCTCATCATGAAACTTACCGAGTTACTCCGCGACACCCCCGGCATGCCCCACGAACTCTCCAACGGCCGTCTCACCGAAGAACTCGACACCATTCAACAAGCCGGCGCGATGAAACTCGTCGTCCCGGTCCGCACGCCGGCCTTTTGCCCCGGCTGCCCGCACCGCGATTCGTCCAATGCCCTGCTCGAGATCCGCAAGAATCTGCTCAATCCCGAGTACATGCAGAAACATTACGAAAAAGGCCCCATCGATCTTGTCGCACACGGCGATACCGGCTGCTACACCATGCTCATGTTCGAACCCAATAAACCCCTCATGCATAACTACAGCGGCATGGGCCTCGGCGGCGGCACCGGCGCGGGCGTCGATCCCTTCATCACCAACAAACAGATTGTGTTCATGGGCGATGGCACCTTCTTCCACTCCGGACAGCTCGCCATCGGCAACGCCATCACCCAGCAGCAGGACATCACCTTCATCATTCTCGAAAACCGCACCACCGCCATGACCGGCCACCAGCCCAACCCCACGCTCGAAGAAGACATCATGGGCAACCGCGTTCTGGCACATGACATCGAGCGCATCGTCCGCAGCCTCATTCCCGAAGCCGCCGGGCCCCTGGGCAAAAACGCCCGCGAAAACCGCGAGGTCCCGCGCGCCCGCGTCATCCGCATGAACCCCGCCCTCCGCGAAGATTACAAGGACATGCTGGAAAAAGTCATCCTCGAAGATGGCGTCAAGATCGTCATCGCCGACAAAGAGTGCGGCATCACCTTCCATCGCCGCCGCCGCCGCGAAGAACAGGCCGAAAAGAAAGACCGCGGCTTCGTTCGCCAGAAAACCTACATGAACGTCACCGATGAAGTCTGCGAATACTGCCTCGAATGCACCAACCAGACCGGTTGCCCCGGCCTCAAAGTCGTCGACACGGACTACGGCAAGAAAATCCAGACCGACTTCACCAGCTGCGTCAACGACGGCGCCTGCGCCCGCATCGATGCCTGCCCCAGCTTCGAGCAGGTCATCGTCACCCGCAAGAAATCGCCCCGGCTTCCCGATGAGGTCGTCGACCTTCAGGGCATCCCTGATCCCCCGCTGCGCACCATGGGCGATCTGTGGCGCGTCTATCTCGCCGGCGTCGGCGGCATGGGCATCGGCGTCGCCGGGGACATCCTCGTCCGCGCCGCCCACAAGGACGGCCTACACGTCACCTTCATCGATAAGAAGGGCCTGGCCATCCGCAACGGCGGCGTCTTCAGCCAGATCCAATTCTCCAAACAGATCATGACGGGCAGCCCCGTCACCCCATTCGGCAAGGCAGACCTGCTCATCGGCGTCGATGTCGTCGAAGCGGCCCGCGCCTGCAGCCCCACCGATTACCTCCGCGTCGCCAGTCCCAAGTTCACCCACGCTGTCGTCAACACCGGCAAGACGCCCACCATCCTCACCCTCATGGGCCGCGATGATTTCGAACCCGACGAACTCGCTCCGCTGATCAAGGGTCAGTGCAAGCCTGGCCAGTTCTTCAGCTTCAACGTCGGCGATCTTTGCGAGCGCCTCCTCGATTCCAAGCTCTATGCGAACATCATGATGCTCGGCGTCGCCTACCAGCTCGGCTTCATCCCGCTCAACTACAAGAGCATCACCTGGGCCATTAAGCACGCCGTCGGCCGCGAATTCGAACGCAACTACCGCGCCTTTAACATCGGCCGCAAGATCGTCCTCCGCCCCGACCTCTTCGGCGTCTCGGCCCCCAAGGCCGTCGAATCCGTCGATCAGGCCATGGAACGCAAAGCCAATATCCTCCGCGCCTCCAGCATCTGGGGCAAAGGCAACGCCGAGGAATACCTCAAAATCTGCCGCGAAACCCTCGCCCAGATGCCCGGCCTCGACGACGCCGCCAAACGCGATTACGTCATTCGCCTCTTCGACGCCATCCAGTGGGGCGCCCTCAAGTACGCCCGCAGCTACGCCTCCCGCATCGTCAAGACCTACGCCCAGGACAACGCCGAGCGCAAATTCGCCGTCACGCGCTCGGTCATCTGGAATCTCGCCAAGGTCATGATGATCAAGGATGAAGTCTACGTCTCGATGATGTACACCAGCCCCGAGAAGTACAAACGCGATCGTCGCCGCTTCAACGTCAACCCCGCCAATGGCGACAAGATCAAGTACATCCACCTCAACCGTCCGGAGTTCGTCATCGCCGGCAAGACCATCCGCTTCCACTGGAAGGGCGCCGATTGGCAGTACCGCATCATGCGCCACTGCCGCTGGCTGCGTAACCTTCTCCCGCAATGGCATTCCGAGGAACGTTCCTTCCGCGACTGGTACTTCCGCCTCGTCGACACCTGCGAACTCCACGACCCCGCCAAGTACGGCCTCTGGCTCGAAATTCTCAAGAGCCCCGAAACCGTCACCGGCTACCGCGAAGTGCGCCACCCCAAGCAAACCGCCGTCCGCGAAAAAGTCGCCGAACTCCAGCACGCCCTCACTAACGGCGACGCCGAAGGCAAGTACCGCGCCGCCCGCTCCGTCAGCCTCACCAGCCAAGTCATCGGCACCTTCCGCGGATAGCAAAATAACCTGTTGCGGATGAAGGCAGGATTTGCCGCGAGTTCTCTCGACATCGAATCAAAGCCCGGGAATTGCATTTCCCGGGCTTTCTCTTATAAATGCGACACTTGGACGGAGCCGCATACATGTCAGATTCGACGGACCCCGCTACACTCGACTACGCATCCTCCACGCCGCCCAAATATCCCCCGCTCTCCGCCAACCGCAACTTCCTTCTCCTCTGGGCCGGCTACGTCATCTCCGCCCTCGGAGACCGCATCCACTTCATCGTCATGCTGCAACTCGTCAGCAACCTGATGACCCAGTATCTCCGCGGCGTCGGCAAAATCGCCGCCACTCAATCCTACGAGGCCGGCACCCAGGAAAGCTCCCAGCTCACCATCATGATGCTCCTGCCCTTCCTTGTGTTCGGCCCCCTCACCGGCATCCTCGCCGACCGTTTCCCCCGTCGCAGAATCATGCTCGTCTCCGACCTCGCACGCGTCGCCATCGTCATCGCCGCTCGAACCCTCTTCCTCCGCGAAACCACCGTCCTTAGCGTCGGCATGCTCTACGCCCTCCTCCTCGCCTCCGAATTCATCCTCGCCACCTTCGCCGCCGCCTTCTCGCCCGCCCGCCTGGCCCTCCTCCCGCAGCTCGTCCATCCCGATCAACTCCTCCGTGCCAACTCCATGACCAACGCTGCCGGCACCATCGCCTCCCTCATCGGCTTCGTCCTCGGCGGCTGGCTCGTCACGTGGCACCTCGGCTACGCCATGTTCGTCGATGCCGGCACCTTCCTCTGCTCCGCCATATGCCTCATCCTCATGCGCATTCCCAAACAAGCCGCCATGCCCGCCATCAAGACCCACGACGGCAAAAAAGCCGGCATCATCCGCGAAATCGTCGAAGGCCTCCGCTACATCAAAGACCACAAACGAGCACTCCAAGTCATCCTCCTCATGCTGCTCTTCTGGTCCTGCGGCACCATCATCCTCAACGGCCTCACCGGCATCGTCACCCGCCACTTCGGCCTCACCATCGACAAGTACGCCTACTTCATGGGCGTCGTCGGCGTCGGCATGATCATCGGCGCCGCCAGCGTCAGCCTCGCACGCCGCGGCATCCCCAAGGAAGTCGGCATCGCCTGGTCCATGGTCGCCATCGGCGTCTTCCTCTTCCTCTTCTCACTGGCCAATGACTGGCGCGTCGGCCTCGTTCTTCTCGTGATCGCCGCCGCCGCGGGTGCCGTCCTCCTTGTCAGCCTCGACACGCTCCTCCAACGCATCGTCCCCAACCACGTCCGCGGACGCGTCATGGGCGCCAAAGACGTGATCACCACTTTCGGGCTCATCAGCGTCGCCATTCCCCTGGCCATCGACCCCAATATCGACTCCATCATCCGCATCGTCCTCCGCGGCCTCTCCGTCGTCGTCGTCCTCGTCGGCGCCGGGCTCGTCATCACTTACTACCGCGACCAGCACCTCCCGCTCGTTCTCGCCATCGCCCGCCGCTTCGCCTCCGCGTACCTATCACTCTGGAAACACTTCGAACCCGGCAACGCCTGCCGCATCCCCACCTCCGGCCCCGTCATCTTCGTCTCCAATCACACCACCGCCTTCGACCCCCTCGTCCTCCAGGTCGCCAGCCGCCGCCGCCCCATCCGCTTCATGATGGCCAAGGAATACTACCTCCACAAACCCTTGCACTATCTCTACAAATCCATCGGCGTCATTCCCGTCAACCGCACCGGCAACGACACCGCCTCCATCCGCACCGCACTCCGCGAACTCCAGGCCGGCAGTTGTATCGGCATGTACCCCGAAGGCGGCATCTCCGACTCCGGCAAACTCCAGGAAGGCAAACAAGGCGTCGCACTCCTGGCCCTCATGGCCGGCGCCACCGTCGTTCCCTCCTACATCGTCGGCACCAATACCCACGCCGGCATGTGGAAAGACTTCCTCAAACGTACTCATGTGAAAATCTACTTCGGCCGCCCCTTGCGTTTGGATGACCTCTCAGGCCACGACGCCGCCGCCCGCGAAACCGCCACCACCCGCATCATGGACGCCATCGGCGCCCTGCGCGACCGCTACGAAACCAACCCCGCCCGCCGCGACACTCCACCCGTCACCCCCGCAAACCCAGCAACCCCTCCCGCCACCCCATGATCCTCGCTTCCGTCCGATCTCTCGAAGTCCCAATTAACGATTTAACCAATTAACCAAGACTCACTTCCCCACATACCCCGCCCAGATCCGAATCGACTGCACGTCAAACCCGGTCCCCGAGTAATCCGGGCTGTTGAAATCGGCTTTCAGGCTGCCGCGGACTTCCACCAGTTCCCCGCCGTTATATCCGGCCATGCGCTCAGCCGGAGTGAGCGCCACTTCCCCGTGGTACGCATCGCGCCCCATGCCAAATCGCAACACCCACACCGGCGCATTATCCGCCACGCGCGACGGCACACGCTGCAGGCGTCCGAAGAGCACCGTGTAATCCGCCGAATGCCAACCCGGATCCGGATCCGGAAATCGCTTGCGCGTCTTGCAGCCCGCACATATCGTCGCCGCAAACGCCAATACCAACACTGTCAAAACAATTCGTTTCATGCGGAGAATCTTCACGCCATCCCCCAACCTTGTCAAACCAAGACTCACGCCTCAAGACTCGCCCTCACACTTTTCCCACCGTGTGCACCGACAAACTATTCGTCACCCCCACGATCCCCAGCGGCGCTCCCGCCGCGATGATCACCCGATCGCCCGGCTCGGCAAACTGGTTCTCCGCGCAGATCCGATCCACCAGCAGCGGCAAATCATCGAAATGCCCCGGAATCTCCGCCTGCAGCGGAATGATCCCGTAGTACAACGCCATCCGCCGCACGGCCGCCGTATCCGTCGCTAGCGCCACGATCGGCACTGCAAAGCGATTCTTCGACAAGTACCGCGCCGAACCGCCCGCCTGCGACCATACCACCACCAGCTTCGCGTTGATGTCCTGCACGATGGCCCGCGCCCCGTGCGCGATTGCCGCCGTCCGATGATGCACCATCTGCAAAAGCTTCGGCGGCGGCGGCTGCATCCCCTTGCGGAATATGTACTCCTCCGTGTGCTGCGCAATCTCCGTCAGCACCAGCACCGCACCGGCCGGATACTTGCCCACCGCCGTCTCACCCGACAGCATCACCGCGTCGGCCCCGTCAAAAATCGCATTGGCCACATCCGAAACTTCCGCCCGCGTCGGCGTCGGGTTGTCCACCATGCTCTGCAGCATCTGCGTCGCCACGATCACCGGCTTGCCCGCCTCGTGCGCTGCCGCCACGATCTCTTTTTGAATGATCGGCACGGCCGTCAGGTCCATCTCCACCCCCAGGTCCCCGCGCGCCACCAGCACCGCGTCCGAGACCTCCACGATCGATTGCAGATTCTCCACCGCCTGCGGCATCTCGATCTTGGCGATGATGTGAATCCGCGCGCCGCGGCTGTCCAGGTACTTCCTGAGCGCCCGGATGTCATCGGCAAACCGCACGAACGACAGCGCGATGTAATCCAGCTTGTTCTCAATCGCAAAATCCACATCCCGCCAATCCTTGTCCGTGATCGACGGCAGATTCACGTGCGTGCTGGGCAGATTTAAACCCTTGTTCGACTGCAAAATCCCCCCGGTCGTCACCTGGCACTTCACGGCATTGGCCATCTTCTCCATTACGATCATCCGGATCGCCCCGTCGTCGATCAGCACCCGCTGACCCACCTGCAGGTCGTCCACCAGGCACGCATAATTCGATGAAATCACAAACTTCTGCCCCACCAGCGGCTCACGCTGAATCGTGACCGTGTCCCCCGCCTCCAGCGGCATTGCGTTGTCGACAATCTGGCCGATGCGGATCTTCGGCCCGCACAAATCGGCCATGATCGCCACCGGGCGATTCATCGAACAGACGCGGATGGTGTCGAGGTATTGTTTCTTTTGCTCGTTGGTGCCGTGGGAAAAGTTGAGCCGGGCGACGGAAATGCCGGCATCCACGAGCTTGGCAAACACTTCCGGCGAAGCCGAAGCCGGCCCCAAAGTCACGACGATCTTAGTCCGCGGTCGTTTCATGCTCATTTCTATCTTTTTTAAACAGTTCGGGGATGCGTAAAGGATAGAGTGGCGCGCCACGAAAGTCGAATTCGAACGAGGGGTAGTTTGCGCACCTGCGCAGATTTTTGGGGGGAGATGCGCAGGCTTTTTTGCGCACCTGCGCAGCGGGGATTTTTGGGTTTGGTTTTGTAAGTCACAGGGGTTCATGGGGTTGGGTGAGGAGGGGTTTTTGGGGGAGGGAGATGCGCAGGTTTTTTGCGAGAGGGGCTGGATTTGAACCACGAAGCCGCGAAGACACGAAGGAGCATGGGCGGAATTTTCAATTTTCAATTTACAATTTTCAAAGACGGAGGGACCACGTGAACGGACCACAAATGGGCACAAATTGACACGAATGAGTTGAGTGGTCAGTGGATGCATTGTCGGCCTTTCTATATAAGGGCGGAGGACCATGTTTGTGCGCACAAGTATGGAAGGGGGAGTTCGTAGGTGTTGGGAGGGGCGGGAGTTAGCGATGGGATTATTTTTCTTTTGGGGAGGATGGCGGGTTATATGGTTGCGCACAGATGTGAGGGCGTTTTGGCGATGGGGGGGAGACGAATTCAGAATTCGGAGTTCGGAATTCAGAATGGCGGGGAGAGGGAGTGGGGAGGGACGATCAATTCGGAGGGGGAAAACGGCGCGATTTGGAACCATTTTGGCGCGCTTTTGGAGGTGTTTTGAAGTGTTTTTGAATGATTTGAAGTGATTTTTTGCAGTTTGTAGACGGTAGACGGGGGGGACGCACCGTGAGGTGCGCCTGCCCCTTTTTCATTTCCGATTTCCGAATGCCTATTTCCTATTGTCGAATGCCCAACGTTTTTCACCACGGAGCACGGGGGACACGGAGAGGATGGGACGAACGGCAAGGTTCGGAGTTCACGTTTGGAGTTCACAGCTTCAGCGTGGCGGTAGGGTGATGGGTGGCGGAGTGGGGCAACCGCAACCGCGCCCGCTCCGCCCCCGACGTTGCCCGACCGCCTCCTCCGCCAGCGCTGGGCCACACCATGCTGGTGAGTATGTACCATATGCTCAAGGAAGGCGTAGATTACCAGGAACTCGGCCCGGATTATCTGGATAAACTTCAGCCGCTCCGGCTGACTACGTACCTCGTCAAACGGCTGGAATCCCTCGGCCATAAGGTTACACTGGCGCAGGCGGACCAAGCCGCATGATGTTATTTTCAAAGCAGGAAAGGAACGCCATGAAAGGTCTCCCGTGGGGCTGGAAACGGACTATCCAGCGATCAAATCTCTTTCGGGCCCGACGGGAACTGGCGGAGTTTCTGCGATTCGCCAATCGCGATGCAGAGGCACAAGGTGGGCAAATTACGTATAAGACCGAATTTGTAGATGGATGGCACGCCTTCGCCGCCAATCCTTGTTATGAAACGGCGGTGTCCTTCATCAAGGGCGCTCCCGAATACGCTCCCAAGGTTTTTGTGTACTTCGAATCCAGTTGTCCGGGCGGTCCCTTCATTAGACGTGGACTCACCTCAGCGATGGGCTTTGCTCTGGACAACTATCGCTTGGACAGACCTCATCCTCCGGGGACCACGCTCAGAGAACTTACACACGACGAATATCGCGTCTTTCCTCGCCATTTCGTGGGAGAAGCAATCTACCATGCACCACCGGCTGAGTTTGTTGGTCATCGCTGGGACGTGATGATAGGAATGATAAATGAACGGCCTTACAAGTTGGCTGCATTCCTCCGGATGGAGGGCTGGGAGGAGGCTGACCCAATTATTGAGGCGGCTTTTAAGCGTTGCGATCTTCAACTCGGCACCCCCTCCGAAGAGCGGCAGGGGCTGTATGTCTGGGACACCGAAGATGGCAACGTGATTCTCCAAACAACCTTCATAGCGGATTCGATTGCCCTGAATATCTACGTAACATCTGGCGAAATTAGAAATATGAAGACGATTTGAAAACCCCCGCCCCCTCCGCCCCGCCTCGTCCCCTACGCCAGATCAAATTGCCTATCAGTTCAAAGTCACCATGATGAAGGCCAGTTAGCATGAGTGAACGCCTCGCAAGCCATACTAACCGTCGCCGCGTTCCGCAGGGTTTGGAAAAGGACTTTCATCCTCGGAAGCACCTTTCCAAAAGTGGTGTCCACTTCCAAAAAAATCCGGATCCTTGAGCCACTCGTTAGCCTTGTCCCATGGGATCGGCGTATAGTCGAATTGTGTCTCCTTATCCTCCAGCAACTGTTCTTCGAATCGCCTTTCATGCTCGGGCCCAAACCCCGGCAACATGATGACCGTCGCAAAATGCCTTTTTGTCGGAGCCTTGAAAACGGCGGCGTTACAAAGGAGAGTCCCGTTCACGCGAACAGTTCCAACTGATTCGTGTCTAATGCTAGAGGTGCCGTTCCATGACTCCACATAAACGAAGCGGTATGGCGCTGTTGTCGCGGTGGGGTCATCGATGAGCAACTTCCGAAGTGCCATCGCAGCCTGGGTCGCGAGGTATTCGTAGCCATACATTTTGAACATGGCGAGATAAGCCCCGTGAAGAAACCCCAGCCGCGCAAACTTCCAATTTGCTCCTTCGATGGTAATGGTTCCTTTGCCGTCCTTGAATGTTTGCCCCAGAGCCTGCCGCATCGTTACTGGGTTGTTGTTCTTGTAATGTGCGTTAATCTCGAATTTCCCATCCTTCCATTCGAAGGTCGCTGCCAAGGGTCCAACGGGGGTCTCGATCCTCGCTCGGCGTTTACCACTGCCTTCAACGCACTCCATCGCAGCGAAATGCTCTACTAACTGTTTTTCGTATTTCGTGCCCATCCCGCACTCACAGTCTCGACAGGAGAGCGTGGTGAGTTTTCCTCCCAAGGCTTCTGGAAATAAATGGGCAAGGGCAAGGAAAGGTTGAACCTTATTTCCCGCGATTAGTCCCCCGAGCCCCTGCTGGTTGAAGGCACGGAGACACAGCGGACAGACAAAAAGGCCCTTGTACTTTTCATCGAACAATTCCGCGTTCTTCGAATACACATCGAAGAGCATGCGCCGTTCACGCTCAGCTCGCCTCGACATTCTTTTGTCTCAAGTTTAAGTCGCAGTGATCGAGGGCATTATATCCAGATACTACCTCGCCCTCAAAACACCTCACCTTTCATCATCGCATCCGCATTCACAAAAATCTAATTGCCCCAGCCGTTCGGG
Organism: uncultured Phycisphaerales bacterium; assembly: GCA_903845195.1. Lineage (GTDB taxonomy): Bacteria > Planctomycetota > Phycisphaerae > WQYP01 > WQYP01 > CAIMWO01. The sequence goes on along the minus strand of CAIMWO010000024.1, from coordinate 38,297 downwards.
CGAGATAATGTGGGCCCATGCGGATCGCTTTGGAATATGTGTGGATCGGTATCAAGGCGTGGCTCATAGCGTGCCTGTGGTTTGCCATTGCGTGGTCTTTCGTAATCTCCCCTGTAATTAACTACCGTTACAACCAAACGCACCGATGGAAGATATGGGTTTTTCAGCGATTCTCTTTTGTGGACGGGCTCTTTTTGGCAGCGATTGCCCCATGGTTACTAATCCGGTGGCTAAGAGGCCGAAGGAAGCGCGAGAGCGTAACCCCACAGCCCCGCCGAAAAGGTTACTGAAAAAGGCCGAGAAATTCGGCGTACTGTATTGAAAACCCCTCACCCCCTCGGCCCCGCCGCGTCCCCTCCGTGAAATCAAATTTCCTATCATTCATCCAATCCCACGGCCAGTTTCCACAAATGCTCTCGTTTTTCAAATCGCCCCAATCTCCGTGCTCCCCCGTACCCTCTGTGGTTAAAAATCCCCGCTGCAGACTTGGAAGCTGGAAGTCTGCACCACAAGGCCCATTCGTGTTTCTTGGTGTTCATTTGTGGCTAATTTACGTCGTCGTCCTTCGTGCCATGGTGCCGGGAAGATGGGGAGGGATTAGAGCCAGAGGAAATGGTTGCTGAGGGCGGCGAGGGTGTAGAGGGCGGCGCAGGACCAGAGGATCCAGAGGCACCAGGGGCGCCACCAGGCGGCGACGAAGAGGACGAAGGCGAGTTGAATGAGTTTGGCGGCGGGGACGCCGAAGGTGATGCCGAGGATTTCGGTGACGAGGCGTTGGACGAGATGGAGTTCGATCTCCGGGCCGTAGAGTTGCATGTTGCGGAGCGTGGTGAGGGCGTCGGCGGTGGCGGCGGCGCAGAGAATGAGCAGGGCGGGCCAGTAGGCGAGGAGGAGTATCTGCGGGCGGAGGCAGAGGATGCGGAGATTGGTGCGGCGGGGGAGAATGTGCATGGCTTGTTGCTCTTAAGTTTCAATGGTGAGCGAGCATTGAGCGGTCGGCGGCATGGTCTTGGCACCGAGATTGTGCCAAGACCATGGCACCCGAGTTGGGGGACATCGTCTACTTTTTCGGCGATGGGGGGGCGATGGTGGCGATGGAGAGGTCCACGAGTTGTTTGGGTTCGACGGGGCTGGGGGCTTCGGTCATGAGGTCGGTGCCGGACTGGGTTTTGGGGAACGCGATGACGTCGCGGATGGATTGGCGGTTGAGCATGAGCATGACGAGGCGGTCGACGCCCAGGGCGATGCCGCCGTGGGGCGGGGCGCCGAAGCGGAGGGCATCGAGGAGGAAGGCGAATTTTTTCTGGGCGTCTTCGGGCGAGATGCCCAGGAGGCCGAAGACTTTCGACTGTACATCCTTCTGGTGGATACGGATGGAGCCGCCGCCGAGTTCGATGCCGTTGAGGACGATGTCGTAGGCCTTGGCGTGGACCTTGGTGGGATCGGTATCGAGCAGGGCAATATCTTCATCCCGCGGGGCGGTGAAGGGATGGTGCTTGGCGATGTGGCGCTGGGTGGCGGCATCGTAATCGAACGAGGGGAAATCGATGACCCAGAGGAATTTCCACTGCCCCCCCCCGCCTTCGGGAATCATGTTGAGTTGGCGGGCGATGTTCTGGCGCAGTTCGCCCAGGACCCGGTAGGTGACATCGAGTTTGTCGGCACAGAAGAGGATGACATCGCCATCGGCCGCGGAGGCGAGGTTGCGGAGCTCAGCCTGTTTTTCTTCATTGACGAACTTGGCGATGGGGCCGGACATCTTGCCGGCGCCGGCGTCGCCGCCGAGTTTGAGGTAGGCGAGGCCCTTGGCGCCGAACTTTTTGGCTTCTTCGGTGAGGGCGTCGAGGGCTTTGCGGGTCAGCGATGTGCCGCCGCCGGGGACGGTGATGAGTTTGACATGGCCGCCGGCTCCAACGACGGACTTGAAGACGGTGGCATCGGTGGAGTTGGCCCAGTCGGAGACGTCTTTGAGTTCGAGGCCGTAGCGGAGGTCGGGCCGGTCGATGCCGAAGCGGTCCATGCATTCCTGGTAGGTCATGCGGAGGAAGGTGGCGGGGAGTTCGATGTTGAGGACTTCTTTCCAGAGGCGGACGATGAGGCCGCTGATGAGTTCGATGATATCTTCGCGATCGATGAAGGACATTTCGAGATCGAGCTGGGTGAATTCGGGTTGGCGATCGGCGCGGAGGTCCTCATCGCGGAAGCAGCGTGCGATCTGCATGTAGCGTTCCATGCCGCCGACCATGAGGACCTGTTTGAAGAGCTGGGGGGATTGCGGGAGGGCATAGAATTCGCCGGCGTGGAGGCGTGAGGGGACGAGGAATTCGCGGGCGCCTTCGGGTGTGGATTTATAAAGGATGGGGGTTTCGATCTCGATGAAGCCGTGGGCGTCGCAGTAGTCGCGCATGATCTTGACGATTTTGTGGCGGGTGACGAGGGCGTCGGTCATTTCCTTGCGGCGGATGTCGAGGTAGCGGTACTTGAGGCGCGTGTCTTCGGAGACCACATCGCGCTGGCCGGGGGTGAAGGGGGGCGCGTCGGACTTGTTGATGAGTTCGGCGGAGGTGACGACGATTTCGATTTCGCCGGTGACCATTTTCGGGTTGGTCTTGCCTTCTTCGCGGGCGCGGACGGTGCCTTTGACGGCGACGACGTCTTCGTTGCGGAGAGCGCGGCCGATGTCGTGGGCTTCTTTGTAGTCGGGATGGAAAACGACCTGCGTGATGCCCTGGCGATCGCGGAGGTCGACGAAGGCGACGCCGCCGTGGTCGCGGTAAGCGTTGACCCAGCCGGCGAGTGCGACTTGGGTGCCGACATCGGATTTACGAAGGACGCCGCAGGAGTGGGAGCGTTTGAAGGCCACGGGGACACCTCATGAGAGAGAAGAAGAGAAGCAAGAATCAAGAAGCAAGAAGGTGGAAGTCAGACGGGTGCAAAAACGATGTCGCCACAACGAGACGCCGCCGCGCAGGACAGAGGAATGCTCTGACTGATGCGGGAGCGACTAATTGTGGCGATTGTCCGTCATTCGGGAACCTCAACCACGGCCGAAGCCGTCAATGGGGGTATTATTAACGGATTTGGGGTTGGGAGGCAAATCCCAACGTGCCGATTGGTGCCGCGCGGCGGCGGTCGCAAGGGTTACTTGGCCGCGTCGGCTTTGATCGTGGCGATTTCGGAAATCCGCAGGCATTTTTCATCGCCGTCGAGATAGCAGGAGGCGGTCACGTTCTTGCCTTTCTTGGAGCCGAGCATGTCTTTGGCCTGCGTGGTGACGGCTTCGTAAACTTTATCGCCGACGGTGAGGGTGAAGTGGGCGACCGTGTCGCCTTTGGGGCCTTTTTCCACTTCGACTTTGACGGCGCCTGCCAGATCGACGGGCTTTTGTTCGGTGATGTCTTCCATACCGTTGACCATCAGGTAATGCGGTGCGCCAGCGGTCTTGGGCTTTTCGGCCAGTTCACCTTTGGCCACGACGTGCTTGCCAACGAGTTTCTTTGCGGCCTCGCCGACGGTTTTGATCTGGTCGAGGAAGCTGCCGCTGATGCCGTAGGTTTCGGTGGCGCCTTGAATGCGTATGTCCAGGAAATTGCCGCCATCGTGCGAGACGGCTTTGCAGGAGAGTACGCCGGCAATCGTGTCGGTGGCCTTGAAATGTTTGGGCTTGGGCGCGTCCTTGGGTTTGGCGGCAAAGGTTCCGGTGGCGAGCATCAGTGCGATCGCCAAAGCGGCCAATACGCTTACCGTCATTCGAATCTTCAGCACGAGTTTCCTCCAAACGGCGGGTTTAGGGGGGGGGGTATCCGCCGAAATCGCATTTCCTTGGCGCAACGATATCTGCCAGCGCTCAATTATTCCAGTGGGAAGGCCGGCGCGGCGTGGGGCGGGCACGAGAATGAAGCGGTGACAACCGGGGGTGCACAGGGCGCGGCCGCGCCCTTTGTCATCGCCCGAGTTTGCCCTATACTGCCGGGCGTTGCGGGGGAATGGTTGTCGATGCAGACGCCATCCCCTGAATATGACCCCCAAAATGTGGAGTGAAGGATGATCGAGATTCTGGTAGCAGACAAGTTGGCCAGCGAAGGCATCAAGATTTTGGAAGCCCAGTCGGATGTGAAGGTGACGATCAAGGAGAAGTGGGCTCCGGGGGAATTGGGCAAGGAATTGGGAAAATATGATGGGGTGATCATCCGGTCGGGGGTGAAGATCACCGGGGCGGACCTGGAAAATCCGGGGAAGCTGCGCGGGATCGCCCGCGCGGGTGTGGGCGTGGATAACGTGGATGTGGAGACGGCGACGCGCAAGGGCGTGCTGGTGATGAATACGCCGGACGCCAACACGGTGACGACCGCTGAGCATTCGATTGCGATGATGATGGCGTTGTCGCGGAAGATTCCGGTGGCGGATGCGAGTCTGCGGGGCGGGAAGTGGGAACGTAATTTGTTCATGGGGACGCAGCTTGCGGGCAAGACGCTGGGCGTCATCGGGTTTGGGCGCATCGGGCGGGCCGTGGCCAAGCGGGCGCTGGGGCTGGAAATGAAGGTGGTGGCGCACGATCCGTTCTTCTTTGCCGAGACCGCGCTGGAGGGCCAGGTGAAGATGGTGAAGGAGCTGGAGGCGTTGCTGCCGCTGTGCGATTACATCACGGTGCACGTGCCGGGCGACAAGACGAAGGGGCTGATCAACGCCGAGCGGATCGCCAAGTGCAAGAAGGGTGTGCGGTTTATCAACTGTGCGCGGGGCGGGATCATTGATGAAGTGGCGCTGGCCGAGGCGATCAAGAGCGGGCACGTGGCGGGTGCGGCGATTGACGTCTATGAGCCGGAGCCGCCGGCGATGGACATGGAGATTTTCAAGCTGGGCGACAAGGTGGTTGTGACGCCGCATTTAGGGGCGAGCACGACGGAGGCGCAGACCGCCGCATCGACGGATGTGGTGAAGGGATTGCTGATGTATCTGCGCGGGGAAGGGTTGCAGGGGGCGGTGAATGCGGGCGGGATTGAAGTGAATCTTTCGCCGCAGGAAAAGGCGTACGCGGATCTGGCCCAGCGGATGGGGTCAATTCTGGCGGCGATCACGGACAAAGGGTTTGATTCGATCACGCTGCGGACGAATGGCGAGATTCCGAAGCGGATTGCGGCGACGTTGCAGCGGCTGGCGGTGATCACGCTGCTCAAGCCGTTCTTGAGCGAGAATCTGAACGTGGTGAACGCGTTCCATCTGGCTGAGGGCCGGGGCATTGCGATCCGCAGCGAGACGATGGGTCAGGCGTTGCAACGGGCGATTCAGCATTCGATTGAACTGGAGATCACGGAAAAGGTGGATGGCGAGACGTGCACGCACTCGATCATCGGAACGGTGTTTGCGGATAATCTGCCACGGATTTTGTCCATCAAGGGCTATTGGATGGACATGATTCCATCGGGCCCGATGGTGTTGATCGTGAACCAGGACCGTCCCGGGGTGATCGGGCTCGTGGGAACGATGATGGGCAAGCTGGGCGTGAACATTGCGGACATGACGCTGAGCCGCAAGGGCACGCAGGCGTTGATGGTGTTGAAGCTGGATACCGAGCCGACGGCGGCGACGATCGAGGCGTTGCGCCGCGAGCCGGCGCTCGAGATCGTGAAGTGGACGAGTCTGCCGGTGATAGAAGGTAAAGCCTGATGGGAAAGACACTGGGAAAAGCGTTGCCGAAGCGACCGGCGCGGGCGAGCAAAGTGATGCGGGGCGATGCGGCGGATCACCGCTTTGCGCAGGCGTTTGCGGCACTGGGCGAGCCGACGCGGCTGCGGATCATGCAGATTCTTCCGCGCGAGCCGATCTGCGAGCAGATGTATAACGTGATCGAGCTGGCGGAAGAGCTGGGGCTGACGCAGCCGACGGTGTCGCATCATTTGAAGATTCTCAGCGAGGCGGAACTGGTGCAGAGCCGGCGGCACTGCAACAGCGTTTATTTCTATGTGGATCAGCCATCGGTGCTCAAATGGCTGAAGCAGGCCAAGTGCAGATTTGGGTGCGAAGGCTGCAAGGAATGATGCCGCGCTACGGCGCGCGTCCGATGGCTCGAGGATTGGCCCATGATCATCGCAGGCATCGACGAAGCGGGGTATGGGCCGCTGCTGGGGCCGCTGGTGGTTTCGGCCTGTGCGATGGAGGCGCCGGGGGAGATGCCGGTGGAGTGGGAGGCGGTGCCGTGCTTGTGGCGGCTGCTCAAGGCGGCGGTGGCGAAGAAGCATGCGGGGGCCAAGGGGCGGCTGGTGATCGCGGATTCCAAGGTGATACACAATTTGACGGATGGGGACCGGTTGCTGGAGCGGGGCGTGCTGGCGTTTTTGGCGGCGCTGGGTGCGGCGGATGGCGCGGCGTTGCCGGGGAGCCTGCAGGAATTGTTGGTGCGGCTGGGATGCACGAGCCATGAGTTGGAGGCGCATCCGTGGTATGCGCTGCAGAACACGGCGTTGCCGTGGCTCTGTGACAGCGGGGATCTGGCGATTGCGGGGAATGTGCTGGCGGCGGCGATGAATCGCAGCGGCGTGAAGATGTGTGCGCTGCGGACGGCGGTGCTATCGGAGCGGTTGTTCAATCGGCTGGTAGGAGGGACGAATAACAAGGCGTCGGCGCTGGTGTCGGTGACGCTGGGGCATCTGTATTTTTTGCATCAGGCGTACGGCCAGCGGGGGCTGGTGGTGGCGATCGACAAGCAGGGGGGACGGGACCATTACACGACGCTGCTGCTGCGGACATTTCCGGAGGCGACGCTGAAGGTGCTGCAGGAATCGGCGGAGTCGAGTTCTTATTTGTTGACGGAACCTGCCGACGGCGACACGGTGCGGCGTACGCTGATCTTGTTCCGTGAGAAGAGCGAAACGCATTTTCTCGCGACTGCGCTGGCGAGCATGACCTGCAAATATCTCCGCGAACTGTGCATGAGCGGTTTCAATGCGTGGTGGTGTGAAAAAGTGGCGGGGCTGCGGCCAACGGCGGGCTATCATCAGGATGGTACCCGCTGGCTGATGGATGTGGAGCCGCATCTGCCGCGGCTGGGCGTGACGCGGGAGATGCTGGTGCGTTGCCGTTGAGTGTCGGCGTTCGTTGAGGGGCTCATGTTTCGAATTCGCGGCATTACACGCAGTGTTGTGATTCTGGGGCTGGTGTCGTTTTTTACGGACATGGCTTCGGAGATGCTGTATCCGATCATCCCGCTCTTTTTGACCGGGACATTGCACACCGGCGCGGAGGGGTTGGGGTGGATCGAAGGAGTGGCGGAGGGCATATCGACGGGCCTGCGGTGGCTGGGCGGGGTGCTGTCGGATCTGTCGGGAAAGCGCAAGCCGTTTGTGTGGTGGGGGTATACGATTTCGGCGTTCAGCAAGCCGATCATGGGATTGGCGGCGATTTTCGGGGGTTGGCCTGTGTTTTTGGCGGGGCGGGCATCGGATCGGCTGGGCAAGTCGATTCGGACGGCGGCGCGGGACGCATTGATCGCGGATGCGACGGCCAAGAAGCATCGGGGGGTGGCGTTTGGGTTTCATCGGGCAATGGATACGTGCGGCGCGATCGCGGGTCCCGTGATTGCGGCGGCGGTGCTGTATTGGCGTCCGCAGACGCCGCTGATGTGGCTGTTTTTCCTGGCGGTGATTCCAGGGTTGGTCAGTTCGTTGCTGGTAATGCTGTGGGTGAAGGACAAGCCGCACGCGCCGGATGCGAAGGCGGCGCGTGAGCGGGCGCATTTCTGGCAGCACTACTCACCGGCATTCTGGCAGTTGATTGCGGCGAACACGCTGTTTTCGCTGGGGAATTCTTCCGATTCCTTTTTGATCATGCGTTCGACGGAACTGCATTTTGGTGTGAACCTGATGGGCCGGGATGCCGGGACGGCCGCGGTTGGCGATCTGATGCGGTATGCGCTGTTTGGGGCGATTTTGTTTGCGGTCTTCAATACGGTATATGCGGCGGCGGCGACACCGGCGGGGAAGCTTTCGGATCGTTTGAGCCGCAAGAGCGTGATCGGATTTGGGTGGGTGATCTATGCGGGGGTGTATGCGGGGTTTGGATTGCTGAGCGACACGTGGACACCGTGGGCGTTGTTCGCGGCGTATGGTCTCTATCAGGCGTTTACGGAAGGCGTGACGAAGGCTTACGTGAGCGATCTGGTGCCGGCAGCGCAGCGGGCGGGGGCGATCGGGCTTTACTATACGGTGGCGGGATTGGGGCAGTTTGCGGCGTCGGTGCTGGCAGGATTGTTGTGGAAATACTTTGGGCCGGCGCCGGCGTTCCTGGCGGGAACGGCGTGTTCTTTGGCGGCAATTCCGGTGCTGCTATCGATTCACACGAAGAAAGCCGTACAATCCAGCGGCGAGTAAGGAGTATTCTATGAGCGTGATGAACAGAATGGCGGCGGGGATGATATTGGCGATCGCTTGCGGCATCGGGGGTTGCACGCATGTGAAGGGGGTGGTGCTGGAGGATCAGACGAATCGGCCGTGCCGGTCGGCGGTCCTGTCGATTGGCCGGCCGGATGCGATAGCGGTCTATGCGCGGCATACGGTCGACCGGCAGGGACAGTTTGATTTTTACATGTCGCCGACGGATGAGAGTAATCTGTATCTGTACGATGGGGCGGCCGACGCGTTGATGACGATGCGGCGGATTGACCGGACGGAAATCGGCGAGCACATGCGGCTGGTATTGCACCGGGCAGCGGGGGCCGGCGACTCAGGTGTGGGTATTGAGAGTGGAAAGTAAAGTTGGCCGAGACTGGCGGGCAAGTCTTGCTGGTTGGGTCGGTTAGCAATATGATTCGAAAATCGCGGGTCGATACCGGAGGTAAGCATCCGATTGTCGGCCAGTCCCCTTCGATGGATCTTCGTTGGTCCTCGAACGGTCAGTAAACAACGTGGGTGAACTTCGATTTGGCATGTTTGGGACGCGCTCTCCTACAATGGGATTGCGACTCGAAAGGACGTTTTTGTGAGCACATTATCCCCCGCCTCTCCCGTGTCAGATTCGGAAATAACGACGGCCAGTCCGATCGCGTACAGCGAGCCGCTGGGGAGGCGGCACTTCTGGTTGCGGCGCCTGCACTCGTTGCTGGGGTTGCTGTTTGGGGGGTATGTGGTGGTGCATCTGTTGGTGAATGCGACGGGATTGTGGCCGCGGGCGTATCAGCAGAACGTGGACAAGATTCATTCGCTCCAGCCGATGCTGCCGCTGATCGAGATCGCGACGATTTTTATTCCACTGCTGTTTCATGCGATTTACGGGGCGTACATTGCGAGCGTCGGGCTGAAGTTCAACACGACGAAATACAACTACGGCGGGAATGTCCGGTATTTCCTGCAGCGCATCACCGCGTGGGTTCTTCTGGCGTTCATTGCGTTTCACATTGCGACGCTGCACAAGTGGGGGTTTGAAGCGATTTACAATATGACGCACATTGATTTCTTTCACCGCTGGGGCGGGATGTTCAATGAGCACAATCAGGCGTTTCAGTCGACGGTGCATGGCATCCGGGGCTTCTTCAATACTGAAAATGCGATGAATCCGGGGAACGTGCTGGTGATGGCGTTTTACCTGGCCGGGGTGTGGTCGGCGTGCTTCCACTTTGCCAATGGGTTGTGGACGAGCGCGATTGCGTGGGGGCTGACGGTCACGGCGCGGTCACAGAAACGCTGGGGCGATGCATGCCTGGGTTTCGGCGTTGTAGTGACGCTGATTGGAACGATGGCGTGGGTGGCGTTTACGGTGGCGCCGGCGGCACGCGGCGATGTCAGCCGGTGGGATAACTACACGCGGACGACGCATGAAATTCAGGTGGATGGGCAGAGTATTGATGTAAAAGGTGAACCGAGCAACGAATCAACTCAGCCGTGAGCGGCAAGTGATTGTCTGCAGCGATGGATGGGCGACGAATGGGTCGCGTGGAATTTGAGGTAAATTGAAAATGGCGCAGAAGCGAGTGATTGTGGTGGGCGGCGGGCTGGCGGGTCTTTCGGCGGCGATGAAGCTGGCGGAGGATGGGATACCGGTGGACCTGTTTTCGCTGGTGCCGGTGAAGCGGTCGCACAGTGTTTGCGCGCAGGGCGGGATCAACGCGTGCAATGAAGTGGCGCGGCAGCAGGGATATTCGGAGTGGGAGCATTTTGAAGAGACGGTGCTGGGCGGAGACTTCCTGGCGAATCAGCCGCCGGTTTATGAGATGGCCAAGATGGCGCCGGATGTGATCAATCTGCTGGATCGGATGGGTGTGCCCTTCAATCGGACGGCGGAGGGATTCCGGGATCTGCGGTTATTTGGCGGGTCGCTGTACAAGCGGACGCATTTTGCTGGGGCGACGACGGGGCAGCAGCTTTTGTATGCGTTGGACGAGCAGTGCCGGCGGTGGGAAGCGGCGGGGCTGATCACGAAATATGAGTTCTGGGATTTTCTTTCGCCGGTGCTGAGCGACAACGGGGTGTGTTCGGGCATTGTGGCGCAGGACCTGCGGACGATGCAGATTCGGGCGTTCCGCGGCGATGCGGTGATTATTGCATCAGGCGGGAACGGTTTGATTTTCGGCCAGAGCACGATGTCGGTGATTTGCTCGGGCTCGGCAGCGGCGCGGTGCTACACGGCCGGTGCGCGGCTGGGGAATCCGGAATTCATGCAGGTGCATCCGACGGCGATTCCGGGCGAGGATAAATGTCGCTTGATGAGCGAATCGGCACGCGGCGAGGGCGGCCGCATCTGGGTGCCCAAGAAGAAGGGCGATGCGCGGCACGCCAATGATATCCCCGAGGGCGAGCGCGATTACTTCCTCGAACGTATTTATCCCAAGTACAAGAACATCGTGCCGCGGGATATTGCGACGCGAGAGATCTTCTATATCTGCGAGCAGGGCTACGGGGTCGGGAACGGGCAGATGGTGTACCTGGACCTGACGGAGAAGGCGACGGGGATCAAATATGAGGTGCTGAAGAAGAAGCTGGGCGGGATTCTGGAGATTTACGAGAAGTTCGTGGGCGTCGATCCGCTGCACGAGCCGATGAAAATTTATCCCGCGGTGCATTATGCGATGGGCGGGCTGTGGGTGGATTTTGCGAAGGACGGCCGACCCGTGGAACAGGGCGGCGGCGGCATGGAGAAGGGGAATCCGCGGAACCAGATGACGAATATTCCGGGTCTTTATGCGGCGGGCGAGGCCGACTTCCAGTATCACGGCGCCAACCGGCTGGGGGCCAACTCGCTGTTGTCGTGCATCTTCACGGGGCTGTTCATGGGACCGAGCGTGAAGAAGTATCTGAGCGATGTGCAGAAGGGTTCGGCGGCGGATGTCAATGCGTTTGTGTATGAGACGCGGCTGAAGGATCAGCAGAAAAAGTACGAGACGCTGCTGAAAGCTTCAGGCGATCAGAATCCGTATCTGATTCACCGGGAGTTGGGCAAGAGCATGTCGGACAACTGCACGATTATCCGCGTGAACAAGCGGATGAAGGTGACACTGGCATTGATCGACGAACTGAAGAACCGGTACCAGACACGGCTGGGGATGCCGGACGGGAGCACGTGGACGAATCAGACGCTGACGTTTGCCCGGGCGACCGGAGATATGCTGCTGCTGTCCGAGGCGATCACGAAGGCGGCCATCGCGCGGGATGAGTCGCGCGGGGCGCATTTCAAGGTGCCGGACGACAAGGCGGATCGGCATGATATTCCGCTCGATGAGCGGGCGTTTCAGCGCGATGATGCGAACTGGCTGAAGACCACGCTGGTGACGTACAAGGATCAGCGGGCGGAGCTGAGTTACGAGCCGGTGGATACCAGTTTGGTGAAGCCGCGGCCGCGGACTTATGGAAAGACGGCGGCGGTGAAGTAAGACGACTCACCGCAGATTCGTTGATTGAGTTGCAGGATGATGATTTTGGCAGACGGGCAGATGAAACCTCGGACAGGGATGGATCGCGGTCGCGTGATCGTGGCGTGGATATGCACGATCGCGGCGATTGGATGGTCCCTGGTGGGTCTGACCAATCCGGAACGGGTCGGGTTTACGAATGGCGTGATTTTTTATGTGACGATGCCGACGTTGGTGATTGCAGCAGTGATACACTTATATCTGATCATTCAATGGACGCGGCCGCCGGCAGATGAAGCGGAAGACGATATCAATAACGTCAAAGATCCTTCTGCCAGAATCAGAAAGGTTTGAAGAAATATGACTGTGCCACAGACTCAGAATCAACCGCCGATCGTGTTCAATATCAAGCGGCAGGACAAGCCGGATTCCATGCCGTACTGGCAGACGTTTTCGGTGCCGTACCGGCCGAACATGAACGTGACCAGCGTGCTGCAGTACATCTCGGCGTATCCGCAGACGGCGGAAGGGGAGAAGACGGCGCCGATCAACTATGACGTGGCGTGTCTGGAGGAAGTGTGCGGATCGTGCACGATGCTGATCAACGGGGTGGCGCGGCAGGCGTGCTCGGCCCTGATCGACCAGATGCGCGGCGAGAAGGGGGCGGAGGCGACGATTACGATTGAGCCGATGAGCAAGTTTCCGGTGGTGCGGGATTTGATTGTGGACCGCACGCGGATGTTTGAGAATCTCAAGCGGATCAAGGGTTGGATTCCGGTGGACGGGTATTACAACCTGGGTGCGGGGCCGAAGATTGAGCCGAGAAAGCAGGACTCACTGTACGCGCTGTCGCGGTGCATGACCTGCGGATGCTGCCTGGAGGCGTGCCCGCAGTTCACGCTAGAGAACGCATTTGTGGGGGCGCAAATTTTCTCGCAGGTGCGGTATTTCAATATGCATCCGACGGGGAAAGTGGATGCGGACGAACGCATGGAAGTGATGATGGGTGACGGGGGCATCACCGACTGCGGCAATGCGCAGAATTGCGTGAAGGTCTGCCCGAAGGAGATTCCGCTGACGGAGTCGATCGGCTGGATCGGGCGGAAGGCGACGGTTTACGCAGTGAAAGAGTTCTTGGTGAAGTAGGGGGGGAGGGGCTCAGTGGCCTGTAGTGCGTCGTCAGTGGGGGGGCGCGAGCGGGGAAGCGCTGCAGAGTGAATTCTGAGAATTCTGTAGCGTAGCACAAGGGGCGGGGAATGCTTGCGAATCAGCCGGCGCGGACTTTCTGGTGGAAGGCTTCCATGATCTTCTTGGTGATGGGGCCGACGACGCCGTTATTGATTTCGCGATTATCGATCTTGGTGACGGGGACGACTTCCGCGCCGGTGCCGGTGAGGAAGCATTCGTCGGCGGTGTAGAGGTCGTAGCGCGTGAGGTTGCCCTGGCGCAGGGGGATGCCGGCGGCCTGGGCCAGATCGATCACGACCTGGCGGGTGATGCCGACGAGGATGCCGCTCTCTTCGGAGGGGGTGAGCAACTCGCCATCCTTGACGATGAAGATGTTGTCGCCAGTGCATTCGCAGACGTAGCCGAGATGGTTGAGCATGACGGCTTCGGGGACGCCGGCGTCGAGGGCCTCCCACTTGGCGAGGATGTTATTGAGGTAATTGAGGCTCTTGATCCTGGGGGAGAGCGAGTTGGGATGGCTGCGGATGGTGCTGGCGGTGATGATCGCCATACCGCGGGTGTAGAGTTCCTTGTCGTACATCTGGATCTTGTCAGCGATGATGAAGACGGAGGCCCGTTTGCAGTTGGCGGGCGAGATGCCGAGGGTGCCGATGCCGCGCGTGACCACCATGCGGATGTAGCAATCCTCAAAGCCATTGGCTTTGCAGGTTTCATCCAGCGCCTTGCCGAGCTGGTCGGCGGTGTAGGGCATGGGAAGGCGAATGGCCTGGGCGGAGTTCCAGAAGCGTTTCAGGTGTGCTTCTTTCTCGAAGATGCGGCCGTTGTATTGGCGGATGCCTTCGAAGACGCCGTCGCCGTAGAGCAGACCGTGATCATAGACACTGATTTTGGCGTCGTTTTGGGGGACGAGGTGGCCGTCGATCCAAACTTTGAGTTCCATGGAAGGCAGTTCCGTCGTAAGGGCCAAGTGAGAAGCGAGTATCAAGAAGCAAGCAACAAGATGACGACCTTGTGTCGGTGCATCGCAGCAGTTTGCGAAGGCTATTTCGATCTATGGGGATTTTCCCGAACGGATCAAATAATCGCAAGGGTCTGGCCGCGGATGCGGTGGACGATTCTTTCGCCCGTCGTTATGGTAGCACGACTCCCAGAAAGTCACAAAGTAACGGGGTAATGGGCAGGAGCGATAGGTAAAGACGATGAGCAGACCAGCCCGGGTACTGTGGCTACACACGCAGCCGGAACATTACTTCAATTGCATGATGGATGACCTGGCGCGGCACGGGGATGTGGAGTACGTGGCGGCGTTCAGCGGCAAGGGTGCGGGTTGGTACAAGGAAGTGCCGGTGCCGGTGGTGGCCAAGACCGTTTTTCTGCGGCCGCGGGGGGGAGGGGGGGGGATGGAAGGGAAATCGCCGACGTATTTTGGGAAATATCATGCGGACTGGCGGGCGGACTTGTATCCGCTGGAGTTTGATGTGGCGATCGTGGCGGGGTATGGATATCGGACGCATCGGGAGGTAATCCACGATTGCCGGCGACGGGGAATTCCGGTGGCGATGTTCAGCGATTCGAACATGCGGAGCCAGATGGGGACATCGCTGAAGGATCGGGTGAAGCGGACGGTCAAGAAGCGCATGCTGCACGGGATCGTGCGCGATGTCGACTTGATGCTGACGGCAAATCGGCTGGGGGTGGAGTACTGGAAGTTTTATGGGGCGCCGGAAGAGAAGATTGTGGTCTGCCCGTATTACGCGGACTACGGACGCGTCGATGCGGCGCGGCAGACGGAGCGGGGGGCGGTGCTGGGGCGCGTGGGTTTGCAGGCCCAGGAACGGGTGATACTTTCGTCGGCGCGATTGGTGCCGGCGAAGGGATTGGATCTGATGATCAAGGCGTTTCTGCGGTCGGGGCTGGCGGAGAAGGGGTATTGTTATCTGATCGCGGGGGTGGGACCTCTAGAAGGGGAGTTGAAGGCGCTGGCGGGGACTGCGGAGGGGAAGGCGGTTCGGTTTATTGGATTTCAGCAGCCGACGGATAATCTGGCGTTGATGGCGCATGCGGATGTGTTTGTGTTGCCATCGGTCTATGAGCCGCACGGGATCGTGGTGCATGAGGCGATGGCGGCAGGGACGCCGGTGATTGCCAGCGATGTGTGCGGAGCGGCGTACGACTTGGTGGATGCGGGGGTGAATGGAGAGATCTTCCGGTCAGGCGATGCAGAAGATTTGCGGGCGAAATTGCTGGCGGTGCTGGGGGACGCAGAGCGGGCGCGACAGTTGCGGGTCGCGGCGCGGCAGAAGTTTGAGCGATGGTTTGAGGAGTTTTCGCCCATCAAGGTGGTGGATCGCGAAGTACGGCGATTGCTTGCGGGGCGCGCGGCGAAGGGTGCGGGATGAATAAGAAGCTGATGTTTGTTCTGAAACTGGTGGCGATGCTGGCCATCCTGGGATTTGTGGGGTGGAAGCTGTATCAGGGGTGGGATGATGTTCAGCAGAAGCATTTGCACGTGGATTGGGGATTTGGGGCGCTGGCGGTGCTGACGTTTGCCGGGACGATGGTGACCAGTGCGCTGGTATGGCGGTGGCTGGCGTGGCGGATGGGGGATCGAAATCCGACGGCGCGGCTGCTGGGGGCGTATTGTTTCAGCCAGATGGGCAAGTATGTGCCGGGAAAGGTGATGCTGCTGCTGATGCGGATTGAGCGTGCCCAGCGGGTGGGGATGGATCCGCAGGTGTGCGTGGTGGCGACGCTGGTGGAAAATGCGATGTACATGGTGAGCGGGGGCCTCGTGGCGGTGGTGACGCTGCTGGTGTTTGTGAAGGATCAGCCGTGGATTGCGGCAGTGGTGGGGATTGGGCTGCTGGCGATGCTGTCGATTTTTCATCCGCGGGTGTTTTACTGGCTGGTGAACAAGGCGCTGCGGAAGATGAAGCGCCCGGAGGTTCCGCAGGAGAAGCGGCTGCGGAAGCGTGAGCTGGTGGCGGCGGTGGTAATGTTCTTGCCGGTATGGGTGTTCGGCGGGGTGAGTCTGTGGTGCGCGACGCGGGCAGTGACGATGATCGAGGTGGGGCATATCCTGCGGTTGCCTGGGGCTTATGCGCTGGGCGTGACGGGGGGGATGGCGAGTCTGCTGCCGGGCGGTGTGGGATCGAATGACTTTTTGAAGACGCTGTTTCTGATCAAGCCGATAGGGTCGGCGGCGGCGCTGGCGGCGGTGGGAGTGCAGCGCTTGGCGCAGGTGATTGTGGAGGTGGTGCTGGGAATGATAGGTGCGGTGATGACGAGTGTGGGGCGCGGCAAAGGTACGGGCGAGTGAAGGGGATCAAGCGGGGGTGGGATCGCGCCAGATGGGCGAGCCGTCGGCGGGGAGCCGATTGCCAGCGAGAATGAAGCGGTAGATCTGTTCGAGATTTTCGCCGATTTTCTCCCAGGTGTAATTTTCTGCGACGAGCTTGCGGCCGTTAGCGGCGAGACGCTGACTGCGGGGAGCATCGCCGAGGAGATCGACAATGGATTGTGCGAAGGCACGCATATCGCCGCCGGGGATGATGATGCCGGAATCAGACTGGGCGAGTTCATCGTAGTTGCAGTCTTCGGTGACGACGGGGGTGCAGCCGGCGCCGAGGGCCTCGGTGATGGCCATGGAAAAGCCTTCCTGGTGGGAGGGGAGGACGAAGAGGTCAGCATCGACGAGGGCCTGCCACTTGTGCGTGGAATCAAGCTGGCCGACGCGGATGACGCTGGATTGGACGTTGTGCTGGGCGATGAGGGAATCGATCTGCCGGGTGTATTCGTCATCTCCGGCGCCGGCGATGACGAGCAGGGCATCTGGGACTTGGCGAACCACTTCGGGCCATGCGGGGATAAATCGATCCAGGCCCTTCTTGGGATGCAGGCGGGAGAGAAACAGAATGATGGGACGGTTCTGAAATTCCGGGTGGGCGCCGCGGAAGAGGCCGCGGGAGGGGAGATTGTTGAGTTCGGACAGGAGCAGTCCGTTGGGGAGAATGAATTTGTGCAACGGGCGGACCCAGGAGACAGCGCGGCGGATTTCGGCGGCATTGAGAAATTGCACGCCAGCGGATCGGGACTGAACGGATTTTTCACGCCAATGCCAGTAGAGTTGTTTGGCGCGGTAGGAGCGGTTCTTGAGCGAGTAGACATCGAGCATGCCGTGGAGGACGGATACGTAGGGTTTGCGGGCGCGCCAGCACGCCCGGGCGGCCGCGAACGTGGGGAATTGCCAGATCGAGTGCAGATGGACGATGTCAAACTTGGAGACATTGGTGCGGAGCCAGGAGTCGAGGGCGGGGGATTTGCTGAAACGGGCAGAGCCTTGGAGCGGGAAGAGCTGGATCTGAACGCCGCTGCGAACGGGAATGAGACGGCCACCCTGATCGTCGACAGTGGCGATTGTGAGTTGATGGCCACGGGCAGCAAGATCGCCGGTCATGCCGGCGCAAACGGCAGGTGGTCCGCCGGCTTCGGGCGACATGCTGCTGATGACATGGAGAATGCGGAGATGGGACATGAAGCAATGCCTGATTTAGCGGGTCAAATTATTTTGCTCTTGATTCATCACACGTCACAAGTTGGATCGGCGTAGCGAGATCCAGGCGATTCGATTATTTTTCCACGGCTTCGGGGGTGAGGAACGACATATCGAGGGCTTCGCCGGGCTGGGCCTTGAGAATGTTCTGGATACCCGTAATGCGGCTCTTCAGGGCGTTCATGTATTTTTCGTAGTCGGCCCGATTCGGGTCCGGCGGCATGTACATGGCGTCGACCCACTTGGTCGTCATGCGGAGGGCTTCTTCAAAAAGGGGCAAGGCGTCGGCGAACTTGCGGGTGGCTTCGGGGGTGAGCTTCCGGCCGTCGAGCTGCCAGCGGACCAGGGCTTCAAAGAGCTGGCTCTCGGCCTGGCCGATGGATTTCATCGCAATGGTCTCGTTGATGTGCTTGCGATGGATGGATTCGTTGTAGGGGAAGCGCCCCAGGTGCTGGTCGAACTCTTCCAGTGCCCGCGGGACAATCATCTGTACGTTGCGGTAGCAATCGCGGACTTCCAGGATTTTGTTATTGAATTCTTCCGGACTGGGCGATTCAGCGGGGTTGGCGAAGAGGTCGACCGCAGTCTGCTGACAGTAGCAGAGGTCATCACGGCACCAGAGGCGCAGGGACATGGCAGGCCACGCATCGATGACATTGATGCCGGTGGTGGTGGGATTGCCGGCGGCGAGGCAGCGTTTGTATTCGATGTAGGCGAAATAGTACGGACTGAGGCCGTACTGGAAGGTCATGGGTTCATCGGCGCGTTTTCCGTCGGCGCGATAGCGGAAGAGTTCTTTGTCGGTGATCTGAATGCCCCAGCCATCGCCGCCTTTTCCGGATGGGTTGCTCATTTCTTTGGAATGGAACTGCGGGCGGAGGACGAAATCACGGACGTGAGCCAGTGCCAGGGTGCGGTGATCTTCCTTGGCCTTGCCGGCGAGCTTGTCGTTGAGTTCATGTAACCGGGCGATATCGTTGCGCCAGTGGGCGCGATAGAAGACGCGCTCAAAGCTGCCGCCGAGCTTGAGAAAATAAAGGTGGCCGAGTTCCAGGAGCAGGTCGGGGTTATTGGGATTGAATTCCTCGCCCTGGTACAGGTAGGCGAGGCCGTCGAGGACCCATTTGTATTTGCTGTCGATGCTGTGCCACTGGGCCGAGAGGTTGTAGGCCTCATTCCAGGAGTGGTAGATGTAGACGGAAACGAAGTAGGGCTGCAGTGTACCGATGATCTCGTACTTGGTTTCGAGTTCGACCCACTTGTGGTCATTCTTGTCGTTTTCGGCCTGAATCCAGAGGACGGTGGCGATGAGGCCGCGGAACCCGCCGAGGGTGAGGCGGGGGAACTGGATGGCCAGCCCGCGGAGCGATTTTTTCGGTTCGGTAACGATGCCCGCGCGCATGGCCTGCATGGGTTGTTGCATGAGGATGGTGACGCCGAGGAGCACGACACCCGCGGCACAGGCGAGCAATTGATCGCGGCGGGCGCGGCTGCGGCCCAGGGTAATCCCCGCCCGCGCCGCTGGTTGTGTCGATGAAGAAGCGGCCATCAGCCCAACTCCTGCTTACGGATCAGCATATATCCCAGTGCGATGAACGGTAGACTGAATAGCGCGACGAGAGCGGCCTCATACCCGAGGTAGCTCCAGGGCATATCGCGGAGATCGACGAGGTATTTGAGCGGTTCCATACGGGTGAAATCAGGCATGATGGCCACCAGCAGGCCGAGGAAATCCAAGGCGCCCTTCTGCAGGTTGTCCATATTGAGGATACCTGAATTACCTTGTGGGTTGGCAAACACTTTGGCGGCACTTTGCCAATCCGCGACGACCTCTGCGAAATTGCCCAACATGTAACAGAGCCCCGTCATCAGCATGGCGACCGGCCAACCGAGGCGGATGCTGCAGGTGACGCCGATTAGGACCAGGAGGGTGATTTCGAGGAAGATCACAGCCTCGCTCTTGAACAAATTCAACAGAAATGAGGATTGGGGGAGTTCAATGCGGATGGCCTGTTCGTTGAGGGAGATCCAGTGGCCGGGGGTGGCGCACATGACGAGGATCACGACGTCGCCGCGCTTTGAGGGATCGGTCTCGTTACCGAGCAGGGTGGACGGCAGCTTGAGGGAGTTGACGCGTTTTTCGATGACGTCGAATTTCCGTTCGACGATCTCGTTGGGCTTGAATTCGTTATAGGCACGAACGTAGCACTGGGTATCCAGCTCGCGGTTATCCTGTTTGTCGATGTCGAGGGCCATGGCGACGGTGAAATCGCCCTTGGAATCCAGGGGGAGTTTTGCGGGGTTGAGGTCTGGGCCTTTGAAGCGGTAAACGGCCATTTCGGGCCAGGCTCCGCCTTCTTTCGGATCGGGGCCGGCGACTTGCTGTTGGTCGCGGCGTTCAAAGCCGAGCATCTGCGGTTCGGGATCGGGCCAGATCGCGTTAGCGGAGGTGCGAATCGGAACGAGGCAGACGTTGGGCTGGCCTGAGGGCTTCCCATCGAGGATATTCAGGTAGACGCCGGGGGTGGGGCAGCTGAGGGTGATATCGACGGGGCCGAGATCTTCCAGGACTTTGCCATTGGCCATGGGGGAGAAAATTTCATCGGGGCGGTCCGGTTCCCACTGCGCAACGAGCCGGGAATCCAGGGTCAGGGATTTTTCCTGCTGGTGCAGTGGGGCTTTGGTACGCCGAACGATGACGTTGACCTGGGCCGTGGATGGCGGGTGGGGTCCAAGTTGCACGGGGAAGAAGAAGAAGAAGAATGGCCGCGAGCCGGGCGGGCCGAAAATGGCTTCCGGTGGGGCGGTGAGATTGGTGGCGAAATGATAGATGACTTTTTCCTGGCTGCCGCCCTTGAGATAGCGGGTAGGCGGATTGCTGGCGAAATCCATCATGCCGACGATGGAGAAGCCGGTCTTCTTGGGGACAGTGATGTAGTTGTAGGCGAAGAGGGAACCTTCTTCGGAGAGTTTCTTGAGGCTTTCGGAGGGGACGATGATGTCGGTTTTCTGCGCGGTGCCGCCTTGAAGTTTCAGGGCGGAACTGGCCATGGACTCCTGTCGGCGTTTCTCGAGGGCCTGCTGGTAGTCGCTCTCCGCCAGGACGTATTCCTCAGCCGCCGCGCGGCGATTGCGGAAATCGGCGTAGGTGATGATCGCATAGCTCATCAGGCCCATGATGACCAGCAGCAACGCGGCGGTGACGGAGAAGCCGACGACCTTTCCGAGAAATAGTTCGAGGCGGGAGAGAGGTTTGCTGGCGTTGGTGACGAGGATTTTCCGTTCCCGTTCGCGCGGAAAGCTGATGCAGGCGAGCACCCACATCATGACCAGCAGCAGCCATTCCTGGCCGGTGATGAGCACGCGGAGATAGAGCGGGATGCGTTCAGACTTGTCGTAGGGAACGACGACGAGCATGAGGATCAAGACTGCCGCCAGCCACAGCGCCGGCAGAAGCCACACGCGGCCGGCCCAGGCCTCGGCGACGGTGGTGCGGGCCACGGCCCAGATGCGGGAAAAACCGGTGCCCATGCCGCGGGTGGGGCGGCGGAAGAGCATGAAAACGTCTTTCCAGGCGCAGAGGCAGAAGATGACAATCACGACGGCGAAAACCGAATAGGCGATGATGTAGGTTAACGTAAAGGTCATGGCTTACTTAGCCGCTCCGGATTTTTCTGAGGCGCGTTTTTCGAGCACCAGCTTCTTGAACAGATCCGCCAGGCGGCCGCGCTGCACGCCCGGGACAACATCGGTGACGCCCGCCTCTTTGAGCATGGCGACCATGCGGGCCTGGAGCTCATCGGGCACGTGGCGGCCTTCGACGGTGAAGACCTCGCGCACTTCGAGAAGCTCGTCGATCGATCCTTCCACTTCCAGTTTGCCGCGGTAAAGAATGCAGATGCGATCGCAGACGTCTTCGACATCCGCGAGTTGGTGACTGGAAAGCAGGACGGTTTTCCCGGCGCGTTTAAGTTCGATGATGAGGTTCTTCATTTCCTCGGTGCCCAGCGGGTCGAGGCCGGAGGTCGGTTCGTCGAGGATGACCAGGTCGGGGTCGTTGAGGAGCGCCTGCGCCAGACCGACGCGGCGGGCCTGGCCTTTGGAGTAGGTGCCGATGCGGCGCTTGCGGACAGCCGGGTCGAGGCCGACAAAATCGAGGTAGAAGTCGATGGCCCGCACGCGCTGGGCGCGGTTCATGTTGAAAAGGCGGCCGTAGAAGTCGAGGGTCTGGCGGGCGTTGAGAAAGCGGTAGAGGTAAGTTTCTTCCGGGAGGTAGCCGATGGAGCGGCGTGTAATCTGATCGCCGGCGGGTTGTCCGAGGAGGTCGGCTTCGCCACTGGTGGGGTTGATGAGGCCCAGGAGAAGCTTGATGGTGGTGGTCTTGCCGGAGCCATTGGGGCCGAGGAGCCCGAAGATCTCACCGCGGCGGACGGTGAGGTTGAGGTTCTGTAGCGCGGTGACGGACTGGGTGTTCCAGAAGCCGGGGTAGATTTTGGTCAGGTTCCGCGTTTGAATCGCGGGGATTTCAGTGGTCATGCAATGGTCACTCCGGAAAAGGTTCGACCATGGTATTACTTCGGCGTGGCCTGTCCAGCGTCAAACTGCGGAGGATCGATGTACAGCACCGATTTCTGCCCGGGTTCGACGAAGAGTCGCTGTTTGGCGTTGGCGGTAATGCTCTGGGCCGCATCGCTGTAGAGACGCCAGCGGGTGATGTCGGGGGCATTTTGAAATTCGGTGTAAACCTGCGAGAAGCGGCTGGCGTCGCCGGTGGCGGCATCGACCACCTGGCTGGCATAGGCCTGGGCATCGCCGATCATGGTTCGGTGCTGGCCTTCGGCAAAATTGACATCGGAGTCCCGCTTGGCTTCGGCGCGGCGCTTGGCGATTTCCTTGTCGGCGCGGCTCTGCAGCACGGCCTCGAAGGAGGGGAGAACGACATCGGGCGGCCGCAGCGCCGTCACATCGACTTTCTGGATCGATATGCCCAGGTCAATCGGCTCTTTGGGATTGCCGGGGTTGTGGATCTTCATCGCGTCGACCAGTTTGTTCATCAGGATCTGCGGCAGGCGTTCACGATCGTCGATCAGGACGTTATCGACCGGCATGTGGGCCAGTTGGGCAATCATCACGTGCGCGGCCACCTGGTTGAAAAGCTCCTCGCGCGTGCCGGATTTGTCGGCAGACTCCGGATTGTGCGACACCGTCATCAGCCATTTCTCGGGTTCCGCGATCTGGTAGACCACCGCAATTTCCATGTGGACGACATTCTTGTCGGCGGTGATCAGATAAGGATCAAAAAGAGCTTCGACCTGTTCGATGGAAGCGCCTTTGCGGATCAGGTCGCGGGTGAAATCCTTGTAATTGTCGGGTGACGCGTTGAAGGTTCGCACCTGAAGCGTGAGGGCTTGCTTGATCGGAACCTTGTGGACGAGATCGATGGGCCAGGGAAGGTGATAGTGCAAGCCTTGATCGACGACCAGGGCTTTGTCTCCCTTGTCATTGGTCACATATTGGCCCAGGCGTTCGACGATCGCTTCTTCGTCGGCGTTGACGGTGTAGAAGCCGGAGAGAATCCATACCGCAAGCACGATGGCCAGGAACAGGAGCAGGACATGATGGGCCTTGCCCCAGTGGCTGCCTTCCGGCTCGATCTGAGGCAGCGAAATGTCCGCGGACGGCGGAGGAGAGGAAGGCGATAGCGGCGTAAACGTGGGTTGTGTCATAGCGAGTTTTCCCGGATGCCCGGTCGCGTGCGACGGGGCGAGAGTCCATGAGTAATCAGCGGATCAGTGTTTTTCGTTTCCCGTCTGAGGTTGCGTCGTCGGGGCGTTGCCCTGCAGGGCCGGCGCGACGAAGAGATTTTTCAGCAGGTCGCTGTTGGAGGGAAGGACGAGGTACGTGTTCTTCTGCAGCGAACTCTTAAGAAAGTCCATGCTCTTCCAGTACTGGTAAAAATCACGGGCGTTGGCGGATTGCTGAGCGGCGCCGAGTACGATCAGGGCTTTGCGATCGCCTTCGCCGCGGATCTTCTCAGCTTCCGCCTGGGCATTGGCGCGAATGACGGCGGCTTCGGCCTGGCCTTCGGCGACAATGCGTGCAGCTTCGGCGTCACCGAGGCCGCGGAAGAAGTCGGCCTGCTTGTTGCGTTCGGCGGCCATGCGGTCGTAGACCGATTGGGCGTTGGTGGGAGGGAAGGCCATGCGGGCAAAGCCGACCTGGACGATTTCAATGCCCTGCTGTGAGAGGCCGGAAACGGAACGTTCGGGATTGTCCGGATCGATTTTGCCGTCGGTGGCCTCCTTGGCGATTTCATTTTCGATCTGGGCCATTTTCAGTTTTGACTGGTCGACGTTGAACATCTCATCGAGCTTGTGGGTGGCGAGTTTCGAGCCGGCCAGGCCGGTCATTTTCTGGCCGATGATGGAATCCGCGCGGGCATCGCTGCCGCCGCCGGTGGAAGTGTAGAAGCGTCGCGGATTGGTGATACGCCATGCCGCATAGGTGCGGACGGCCAGGGGCTCATTGCCGGCGGTGTTCGCCTGGCTGAGGCCGCTGGTGTAAAGGTGGAGGCGGTTGTCTATGCGTACGACGCTGTCGGTAGGCGATTTGAAGTACCAGTTGCGGCACAGCTTCGTCTGGTCCTGATCCTCGATCACCTTGCCGAAGCGCACGAGGAGGACGGTTTCGTAGGGCCGGCGCACGTAAGTGCAGAGCACTACGAAGAGGATGAACAGGACGATGGCGGTCATGACACCAATGATTACGCGTCTCATTTGTCGCTTCCTTTGGGCTTGCAGAACGGTCCGCCGCTGGGGGCGGGAATATGTCACTCAGTCACGTACTAGGGCCGGTTGGGGTTCACGCTCTTCTCGCTGTTCTGCCAGATTTGCGGCGGGTCGATTCCAGGACCGACCACGATTTTGTTGATATTGGGCAGGAGATCCCGCACGGAAGAGTACAGCATCTGTTGTTTGTAGAGGCTGCGAAGATACTTCTGATCTGCGGGGCTCTTGCCTTCGAGTGCCGAGAGCATTTCCCCAAGCCGGGCGACTTCACCGGTGGCTTTGGAAATTTGCTCCGAACGGTAGGCGATGGCGCGGCTTTTTTCGGCTTCGCCCTCGCCTTTGGCTTCGTTGATCAGGCGGGTCTTAACTGCCTGGGCTCTATTATTCATCTGCTCGCGGTATTCACGTTTGCTGATGACGTTTTCGTAAGCGTAGGCGGGGCCGCGTTTGAAACCGTCGGGCGAGCCGGGATCGCGGACGATGCCGATGCCGAAGGGCGGGTGCACGTCTTTAACGACCAGGTCGACGATTTCGATGCCGCTATTGGCTGCGTTAAGTTTATCCTGAAGGATCTCCCGGCAGTGCGATTCCACTTCCTGGCGGCCGGTGGTCATGATGGAATCGAGGTTGTGGATGGCATAAGTGCGGGTGACGGCGAACATGGCGCACTGCTGAATCAGGGCTTCATAGATGGGCTTGGCGGTGGTGCCTTCTTCATTCGTCTCAAAGAATTCGCTGTGGGAGAGGCTGTTGTAGAATTTTACGGGTTCTTTGACGCGCCAGTAGATGCCGACGTAGGTTTCGAGCAGTTGTGGCGAGACGTGATCTTCGGGGCTGAATTCGACGCCGGTGTCGGCCGGGCGGGTAGTGGCGTGATCGCCGGTGAGGAACTCATTGTCCGTGCCGCCTTCCTTGGTGTGGCGATAGGTCCAGAACGTGAAGTCGAGTTTCTTGCCTTCGCTTTCGGTCGCTTCGAGTTCGGCGCCGACGCTGGTCATCTCGAGGCGGTTTTCGGGAATGAGGACGAGTTCATCGATCGGCCAGGGCATGGTGAAGTGGAGGCCCTCGGCCAGCAGTTGGGGGGTGGGATGCCCCTGGGCATCGGCCGTCATGACCAACTCTCCGAGCCGTTCCTGCAGCGCCACGTCTCCGGTGGGCACGACGCGCAGGCAACTCATGCCGATGGCGATCAGGACGATTGCCGCCAGCGCCCGGGGCATCATGCGGCCGATCACGCCAGTTTCTCCGCGGGAAAGGCCGACGCTTTGCGCGAAGAGCAGTTTGAGGCCGCTGAGCCAGACGCTGCTGAGCATGGGGACGAGCGGGAGGCTCTGGAGATCGATCGGTTCCTGGTCGAATTCCTCAACGGAGGAGTAGTTGCGGAGGGCGTTGACGAGCAGTTCCAGGCCCTGGAGCAGCAGGAGTGCGGCGACGACGCACGCGACGATCTGCTGGGCATACTCGACCTTGAGATAACCCAGCACAGCGCCGACACCGATCGCGATCATTCCGGGCAGGCCCATGACGAAATTGCTGTTGACGGCTTCACCGTAGCCGGCGGTATCGCGTTTGACGCGGGTGATCCAGTGAAGGATGCCGTAGATGCCCGCCGATGCCAGGCCGATGACCAGGGCGAGTTCGTCGAAAGGATTATCGAGCGAGGAGATTTTCTTGTCGGGATTGACGCGTGCCCAACTCAGGTCGGAGTAGATGAGGTAGATGGTGACGGCGCTGAGGGCGATCAGAAGGAGCGCCGAGAGAGAGACGACGACGCGTTGAAATCCGGTTTCGAGGGTTTTGACTTCAGGGGCGTGGTCGGCGGAACGTTTAGCGGGGGTGGTGGATTCTTCGCCGTAGCTCATGCGAAAGCCGGCCATGGGTGAAGCTGCCCCCGGCGCGCCGCCGGGACCGCCGATAGGGGGGAGGCCATTGAGTTCTTCCTGTTGGCCGGCCAGGCGCAGTCCCCACCAGGCGAGGAAGACGATGAGTGCCTGGCCCATCATGGCTAACATTGCCGCCCAGAAGCTCACCGGCTTATACATGATGCCGCCGGCAAGGAAGATGACGGCCAGCACAATGAGGCCGATGAGCGCGGCCAGTGCAAGGTTTTCAGCTTTTTTCATACGTGAACTCGTTTCACTTCGTGCGACGTTCCGGTTCGTGCTCCGCCGGCGTTTGATCGGCACATCAGACGGATCCCAACGGGGTCAAACGGGGAGCGATAAAGGTTTCTTCTTTTTTCTGTTCTTCCGGCGGCTGCTCCTGGGGTTCATCGCTGGCGCTGGCGGGGCGGCGGGTCGTGCCTCCGGCCAGGCGCACGGAGTTTACGGCGATGATCACGATGGCCGCCAGGTGTACCAGGGCCGCTAGAGCGGGAGCCCACTTGCCCGTAGACGCCAACATTCCACCGGCGACGCCCATTTCGGCCAGGCCCGCGCCGGCCAGGGAGAGAATCAGATTCTGGTAGATGGCGTTGCGCGTGCGCTTGGCCAGATAGATGAGCAAGGGGACGCGGGTGAGATCGTCTTTCAGAAGGACGGCGTCGGCCGCTTCGATGGCGACGTCGGTGCCGTGGATGCCCATCGCGATGCCGACCGTGGCGACGGTGAGCGAAGGGGCATCATTGATGCCGTCGCCCACCATGGCGACACCTTTGCCGCCGCGCTGCAGGCTGCGGACGATTTCGACTTTTTGTCCGGGGAGCAGCTCTGCATAGACATCATCGCAGCCGACGGCGCGGGCGACCAGTTCGGCCGTTCGACGGCGGTCGCCGGTGAGCATGGCGACACGCTTGATGCCCAGGTCGCGGAGGCGTTTGATCGTTTGTGCGGCTTCCGGGCGGATTTCGTCGGTCAGGCAGATCGCGCCCATGAGCTTGCCGTCAAACATGATGTATACGGGAACGACGGGAAGTGTTTCCTGCGGATCGTCGATCTGACTGGCCACGGTGGCAAGTTCGCTGGGGACGATTTTAACGGAGCCCGCACGCGCCGGCTTGCCTTCGATCTTCGCTTCGATGCCCAGGCCTTCCAGCACCTGCACGTCGGCTGCTTCCGACGGCAGGATTCCCTTCGATTTGGCGTAACTGACGATGCTTTTTGCCAGCGGATGGCTGCTGCGTTGTTCGATGGTGGCGGCAAGTTTCAGCAGGTCCATTGCATTGACGCCTTCGACGGGCCGGATGCCGCTGACCACAAACTTGCCGGTGGTGAGCGTCCCGGTTTTATCGAAGACGACGGTGGTCACGGTCGCGGAAGCTTCCACGAATGGACCGGCTTTGACCTGCATGCCGCTGCGGCTGGCCCGGGCCAGCGATACGACAATCGCCAGCGGCGACGCCAAGAGCATCGCACAGGGGCACCCGACGACCCACATCGTCACCATGCGGACGGGATCTTTCGTGACGATCCAGACCAGCACCGACGCGATGAGGATGATGGGCGTGTAGAAGGCAAAGAATTTGTCGGCCGAACGGATGATCTGCGGTTGAAACTGCTGCGCCCGGCGCACCAGTTCGATGGTTTTTCCCAGCGCAGAATTTTCGCCCACGCGTTCGACCATGATCTCCGCCGAGCCGGTGAGGTTGATGGTTCCGGCCAGCATTTCGGCGCCGGCAGCTTTGTCGACGGGCATCGATTCGCCGGTCACGGAGCTTTCATCCACGCTGGTGGCGCCGGCCAGCAGGCGGCCATCGGCAGCGATGCGTTCACCGGGCTGAACGACGAGGATGTCGCCGATCTTGAGCTTATCGACGTCGATCACCTGGTCGTGATCGTCGTGCTTCACGCGGGCGTGCTTTGGGGCGAGTTTCTGCAGTTCGAGGACGGCCTTGCGGGCGCTTTCGGTTGCGACACCCTCGATCAAGGCGCCCACCTGGAGAATCAGTGCGACGAGTCCGCCTTCCACGTACCACCCGAGGGAGATCGCGCCGATGATGCTCATCGCGACCAGTTCGTTGACGTTCGTTTTGCCCTGGGAGAGACCTTTGATGGCGCTCCAGATGATCGGTCCGCCGGCGATTGCGGTAGCGGCCAAGCCGAGAATGTCCGCGATGGATTCCGACCCGCCTAACCAGCTGAAGGATACCGCGAGAATCAGGCAGGCAATGCTCAGGGGCAGCAGCACGGTGAGTTGGAAATTGAGGCCGACGCCGGAGTGGCTGTGGCCTTCTTCGCCATGGTCGTGTCCACAGGCGCAGGCGATGCCGTCATGATGATGTCCGTGGCCTTTGGGCGCCAGCGAGAAACCAGCCCCGCCGTTGATCGGCAGCATGACCGGCAAATTC
Source organism: uncultured Phycisphaerales bacterium (assembly GCA_903845195.1). Taxonomy (GTDB): domain Bacteria; phylum Planctomycetota; class Phycisphaerae; order WQYP01; family WQYP01; genus CAIMWO01. The sequence continues at coordinate 9,648 of CAIMWO010000024.1, read as the reverse complement.
GCTTCAGGTCTTATTTCGCTCACAACTTCCTCTTATACAACGGTATGAGGGCACACGGGAAACCCGCCAATTCTAACCCAAGCGGACAATCAGGTGCCAGTCAAGAAGGGCGATTTGAACGTGCAATCTTGGAGGCCTCAAGAACCCGGTGCGCACTTCCACGTAACCGTTCTTACGAAGGCCGTCGGAGAAAGTTCGCTCGATTTTTCGAAATTTGACCGTCTTGCGAGGCCCAATGCCGATTCGCGGCCATGGGCTCACCTCACATCGGCTCGATCGCGACGTTTTGCATGGCGGCTTCCATGATCTTTGTGTCGATTTCTTCCATGCTTGCCGACAGGGCCCGGGCGGTCGCCAGGGCCATCCCCGAGCGCAGGGCCGTGGAGAGATCGCGCTTCTGGGAGAGTTCCGCGACAAATCCCGCGGTCAAATGGTCACCACAGCCGACGGTACGCAGCGGGGCATCCTTGGTGGTCATCCGGCCCACCCACGCGCCCTGGCGGGTGATCAGCACTGTGCCGGCGGCGCCGCGGCTGACCAGGATGATTTCTACCCGGTCCAGCAGCGTGGCTGCCGCATCGCGGACGGCCGAGGCGGCATTCGGTATTTCCTTGCCGACGAGCTCGCTCAGCTCCTGGAGATTCGGTTTGATCAGCCACAGTTTGCGTTTGGCGGCCTCGGTGATGGCCGGGCCGTTGGTATCGACGACCAGCTTGGCGCCGGCGGCAGCGCATTTGTCCAGCAGCGTGCCGAAGTATTGCGGGCTGATGCCCTCGCAGAGGCTTCCCGAGAAAATAGCCACATCTCCGGCCCGAAGATCGTGCTGGATTTTTTTGTCCAGCAAAGCGATTTCCTCCTGCGATACCGCAAAGCCGCGGTCGCGGAGATGCGTTTCAAGGCGGCGTTTGGAATCGAGGATACTGATGTTCTCGCGGGTCTTCCCGGTGACTTCGACGAAATGACAAAGGATGCGTCCGGGACCGCAGCCCAGGAGTTGTTCGTGAAAGAACTGTAGTTCGTCGGCGCCGACGAAACCGGTAGCGATGGAATCCACGCCGATCTGCGCCAGGGCACGTGACACATTGGCGGCTTTGCCCGCCGCGAGTCGCGCGATCTGATGGGCGTGCTGATGCCCGCCGACGTGGAAGTCAGGGCATTCCAGAACCCGGTCGATGGCCGGATTGAATCCAATACTGATGATCGCCATGAAATTATCGCCTCCGATGTAACCATACCACGCGGAATCATCGTTACGCCAGTGTGGAATGGAAGAATTGAGCGGCAAGGGGCAGACCTTAATCCGCCATTTCGTCTTTCGTGCTTCTTGCTTCTTTATTCTTGCTTCCGGCTCCGCCATACAATCGCAGCGCATTGCCCACGACCGTCAGGCTGCTGAGCACCATGGCGCCCGCGGCGAATCCGGGCGAGAGCCATCCGGCCATGGCCAGCGGGATGGCTGCTACATTGTAGGCAAACGCCCAGAATAAATTCTGCTTGATGATGCGGAGCGTCTTGTGCGACAGTTCCAGCACCGCGGGAACATTTCGCAGTTCATTGTTGGTCAGGATGACATCGCCGGCGGATTTGGCGATTTGCGTCCCGCCGGCCATGGCGATTCCCAGGTCTGCCGCGGCCAGCGCCGGGCCATCATTGATTCCATCACCCACGAACGCCACACCCGCCAATGCCTGTCCGTTGCCGGCGGCGGATTTCTTGGCGTCTTCGACGACCGCGGCCTTTTCCTCGGGTCGCACGCCGGCAATCACCAAGTCGATTTCCAAACCTTCGAGCGTCCCGCGCACGGCCGTCTCGGTATCGCCGGAGACGACGCCTACGCGGATGCCGCGGCGGCGCAACTCGGTGAGTGTTCCCGCCACGCCCTTTCGCAAGGTGTCGCGCAAGCCGATCAGCCCGAGCGCCTTGCCGGCGCCGATGTCCCCCAGCACGATCACCATCATCCCGCGATCCGCCAGTGTCGCGGCTTGTGCCGCATCCACGGCCACGTGAAGTGTTTCCATGAACTGAATCGATCCGACCGCCAGATCGCGCTGGCCGCCGCTGCTCAATCTGGCCTTGATTCCGCCGCCGGGAACGCTGCGGAAGGATTGGGGTTCGCTGACCACGACGCCGTTCATCTGGGCATACTCGACCACCGCCTTGGCCAGGGGGTGCTCGCTATATTGTTCCAGCGATGCCGCCAGACGAATTACTTCGGAGCTCTGAATGTGGAGTGCTGCATTGCCGACGACTTCGGTCACTTCGGGGCGGCCCTCGGTGAGCGTGCCGGTCTTATCGAACAGGACGGTGCGAATGGTTCGGGCCGTTTCGAGCGCGGTGGCTTGGGTGAAAAGGATGCCCATCTTGGCCGCGCGGCCCATGGCGACGGTGATGGCCGTCGGCGTGGCCAACCCCATGGCACAGGGGCAGGCGATGACAATGGTGGCGATCGTGGTCATCATCGCCTTGCCAAAGTCGCCGGTAGCCCACATCCAAGCGGCGAAGTTGATGGCGGCGAGAACCAGAACGATCGGCACGAAGATTCCGGCGACACGATCGGCCAGCCCCTGAATTTTCGTCTTGCTGGCCTGGGCCGTGTTTACGAGTTCGAGGATCTTCGCCACCGTGCTGGTGGCGGCGGTGCTGGTCGCTTCGATGACGATGCGGCCATCGAGCAGCAGAGCGCCGCCGGGCAACTGGATGTTGCTGGGACGGGCATGGGGATAAGGATTTCGCGGCACGAGCAATTCGATAGGCATCGATTCGCCGGTGAGAAGCGATTGATCGATAGAGCCGGCGCCTTCGATGACCATGCCGTCGACGGGGAGATTCTGGTGGGCGACGACCTGGATGCGATCGCCGACGTTGATCAGGTGGGCGGGAATGGTTTCGAGTTTTCCGTCCAGGCGGATGCGTGTGGCGGTTTCGGCCGATTGCGTGGCTAGCCCGGCGACAGCGGAGGCGGCCCGCTTCTTGGCCCGAGCTTCGAGGAATTTCCCCAACGTCACCAACACCACAATGGTTACCGCTGCATGCAGTTCATTGTGCATCGGCATGTCACCGCTGGCATGCTGGCCCCATTGCAGCACTATCACGACGATCGAATAGACGTACGCCACGCCGCTGCCCAATGCCACCAGCACATCCATGTTCGCCGAGGCATGCCTGACCGCCCGCCACGCCCCGATAAAGAACGGCACTCCCGTCGTCAGCATCACGATGGTAGCCAGCACCACCTGTGCGATGGTCAGCGCTTGCAGGCCCTGCGGCGAGTGAATATCGAGCAGCCGCGAGTGAAACAGATCGATTAACACCACCGGTATCGCCGCCAAGGCGCCGATCACCAGTCGCCGCTTCACTACCTGTTCATGCTTCGCCCCCTCCATCGCCACCGCCCGCATGGTATCGGCGGCAGCGCCTTCCAGAAGATGTCCGCGATAGCCTGCACGCTCCACCGCATCCAGAACTGCTTCGTGCACCGTCTCCGGCGTCTTGAGTCCCTGGGCCTTGGCCGAATACGTATCCAGCGATACCGACGCCATGTTGGTGGTGAGATTCACAGCACAACTTGTAACGCCCGGCACACCCTTGAGCGCCCCCTCCACCCGCGCAACGCACGCCCCGCAAGTCATTCCCTCAATGTGCAACGTCAGATTTGTGGTGCTCATCGTTACATCATTATAGAGGATTTTTCCCCCGGCATCCGCTGGACGAGGAATTTGGAAACAAGAATCAAGCCATAGGAAAGTCGGACGCGTTCGCCGATTCTTCCGCCGGTCCGCCCGTCACCCCGAAAATTTGACCCACCCCCTGCCCCCGATTAACGTTGGCCACAATCACATTTCTTCAGGAGATCGCTCATGATGTTCGGCATGGAATACTTCGTCATGCTCTTCATTATCCTGGGCCAGGGGGGACAGGATCTACTCGATTTCGTCAGCGTCGATGCCTACTGGAAAGCCAAGAACGTGACGGTGTCCGTCGAACAATTGCAGAAAGATGCCGGCCCGGACGAGAAAATTGAGGCCGTCGCCGATCTGATTAAGAATCTGCAGTCGGAAGAATTCCCCGTGCGTGAAGAGGCTCGCAAAAAGCTCCTGACCATGGGCCCGGCGGCCATAGAACCGCTGAAGGCCGCTCAGGACTCGAAAGATCCGGAGGTGGCAGCCACCGCCAAGGATATTCTGACGCAGCTTGCATCGCACGCCCGCGACCGGCAGGTGCGGCGTTTGATGGCTGTTCGTACGCTGGGAGAGCGTAAAGAAGCCGCCGCAGTGCCGCTGCTCAAAACGCTGGTCGATTCCAAGGAACCGTTTGTCGGGGAGTATGCCCAGCGCGCATTAGCGGCGATCGAGGGCAAGGCCTGGACGCGTCCAATGGCTGCCAAAAGCCTCGAAGCGGATTTCAATATTCTTCCCAAGGACACCGGCATCGTGGCGCAGATTCGTGCGACCCCTACAGGAGAGAAGCCCGTCACGATTGATGCGATGGTTGAGGAAGCCGTCAAGAATTCGCCCGAAGCGATGAAAGACCGCATCGCCAAGGGCAAGGATAAGGTGATTACCAAGATTACCTCGCAAGTGCTGGAAATCGCCGATCGCGTCGGCAATATACGTATTGACGGGCTGACGCTGGCCGTGGCACAGGATGTCGGGCCCGACAAGGGATGGGCGTCGTTCGTGGCACGCGGGCAGTATGATCGGGCGGCAGTCATCGAGGCCCTGGAAACGCTCGCCGGGGGCAGTCCGCGATTCAAGAAAGAAGCCCGCGACGGCGTCACCGTCATCTCCATGGAACGCGAGTTTTCCCTGGCGTTCGTTTCCGATCACCAACTGATCCTTTCGAGCGCGCCCAATGAAACGCTGAAAACCGCGGCTCTTGACGGTTTGCTGACCGCCCTGAAGACCGGCAAGGGTGGCATTGCCGAAAATTCAGCTCTGGCGGCACTGATGAAGGACGTCGATACCAAATGCATGATCTGGGCCGCCGGCATTCTGAGCGATGCGATCAAGAAGGAAATCGCCTTCACCGGCATCGACACGTTCACCCTGACCACCAGCCGGGAGAAGGATCTGATCAAGTTCACCCTAACCGGTCAGGGCAAAGATGCCGATGTGGTGGCCTCGACGATCAAAGTTTGGAGCGACGGCATTCAGCGGATGCTGCAGAGCGCCCAGAAGGCCAACACGCTCAAGTCGCTCGTGGAGATTGTCGAGTCGCTTAAGGCGAGTTCCGATGGAACAAAGGCTCTGGTGACTGCACAAGTCAAAGGCAATGTAAATTCGTCGTTGGTATCCCCGCTGATGCTGTACTTCATTAGCGAGTCCGAAGTGATGGAGCCGGACGACGGCGGGAACCTCCCTGCACCTGGGCAGTGAGAGGACGTAAATGGTTTGCTGGGTTGGGCATCGGTAGGCTCGTCTTCATCTCGCCCTGCCCGGCGAAGCCGCGCCATGGCGGACGGGGGCGGTCCACTGATTCTTTATAATAGCTATAAAATACGTGTTCACATCGCCTTAGGTTGTAATTGTGGGGAGCATCGCCCCGCCCATTTCATTCGTAATTAGAAATCAACTCTTTAGAAAAATACGATTGCTCGGTTTCTAGGCAGATGGGTTAGTACCCGTGCGTTGGTGGGGTGTGCCGCTCAATTAAGCATCACGTGCTCTGGCCGTCTGCCACGGTAACGGGATATACCGTAGTATTTCTTCTACTTTCTTTTTTGATAGTGAACGCCCGATTTTTGCCACTTTGAGGGGGGCAGGGCTCGTCTCCGGGCAGGTTCCCGGACGTTCGTGGCGCCCTGTGGCATCGCCTTTGTATTGAGGGTTTCTTGAGATCGGGTTCCTAATCCCTATCCAGCAATGTTGAGATGAGTTGCCGCGACAGTCGCGGTGGCCTCCGATAAGCGGCGGCGGGCATCGAGTCCCCAAGATGCCCGAGTGTTACACGCATGTTCTTGGGGGAATCCAGAAAAAGGAGTTTTCTAGTGAAGACCCCGCGTCCTATTCTCTGGCGAAAGAAGCCGAAATTCGGTTTGACTCGCCGCTTGAAGGCCACAGCTTGTGCGCTTCTTCTTGCTTTGCTCGTAGTCCCCTTGATCTCGTGGGCGCAAACCACGACAGCGCCGGCCGCAGAGGTCGCCGCGCCGGCCGCAGCAACAGCCGCTGCTCCGGCCGCCAACGCCAAGCCCAATTCGTATTGGACCGGCCTCTCGGATGTCGATCCCACCGGAGCCAGTGCCGGCGTATGGGCAACGCCCTCCATGGATACCAAGGGTGATGATCCCTCGAAACTCACCACCGCCGATCTCTACGATCGTATCTCGCACAACCTCTTCTCCATCAACATGGTCTGGGTGCTGATTGAAGGCTTCCTGGTCATGTTCATGCAGCTCGGGTTCGCCATGGTTGAAACCGGTCTGACCCGCGCCAAAAACGCCGGCCACACCTTCGCCATGAACATGATGATCTACCCGCTGGGTTGCATCGCGTTCTGGGCCTATGGTTTCGCCATCGGCTGGGGTAACTGGTTTAACGGACCGGTCGCTCCCGGCTGGTACAGCTCGCTTGGACCTGGCACTGCTGTGCTGAACTCCGGATGGGTCGTGAACGGCTGGACGCTTCTGGGCACCAAGGGCTTCTTCCTCAACGGCTGCTCCGATGTCTCCGTCCTCGCCCTCTTCTTCTTCATGATGGTGTTCATGGACACCACTGCCACCATCCCCACCGGCACGATGTGCGAACGGTGGCGCTGGGGTAACTTCTGCCTCTACGGCCTCTTCGTCGCACTTCCCTACTGCATCTTCGGATGCTGGGCTTGGGGCGGCGGCTGGCTGGCGCAGCTCGGCGTCAAGGCCGGTCTGGGTCATGGTTATGTCGACTTCGCAGGTTCGGGTGTCGTGCACTTGATGGGCGGTATCATCGGCCTGATCGGTGCCATCGTCATCGGGCCTCGTATCGGCAAGTTCGTCAACGGCAAGGCCGTGGCGATCCCTGGCCACGATCTCCCGATGGTCATGGGCGGCACCTTCGTCCTGGCCTTCGGCTGGTTCGGCTTCAACCCCGGCTCGACCCTGGCTGGTACCGACCTCCGCATCAGCTTCGTCGTGGTCAACACGATGCTCGCCGGTGTCGCGGCCGCCCTTGCTTCGATGGTCGTCATGCAGCTCAAGTTCGGCAAGCCCGATCCATCGATGATGTGCAACGGCATGCTGGCCGGCCTCGTCGCCATCACCGCACCGTCTGGCTTCGTAAGCCCGCTGGGTTCGGTCGTGATCGGTCTGATCGCCGGCGTCCTGGTCGTCTACGCTGTCTTCTTCTGGGATAACATGGGCGTGGATGATCCCGTCGGTGCTGTCTCGGTTCACGGCGTCAACGGCCTCTTCGGTGTGCTGTGCGTCGGCCTCTTCTCCACTGGCGAATACGGTGGCGGTTGGTCTGGCGTAACTGCGGACGGCTTTGCCAACAATGTCGTGGGCATCATGCCCATCGGCAGCGTCGCTCCGGGCGTCGCTTGGTTCTCGCACATGGGCTGGGGTCAGCTCGGTGCCCAGGCCATCGGCGGCGTGACCTGCATCGTGCTCGGCGGCGGCCTCTCCTTCATCTGGTTCAAGATCAGCAACCTGATCATTCCGATGCGGGTGTCGCGCGAAACCGAACTCCAGGGAGCCGATATCCCCGAAATGGGCGCCTTGGCCTACCCGGACTTCGAACTCAAGACCACCATGTCGCATTCGGAAATGTCGACTCCGCTCCCCGCGAAGGTCTAAGTTTGAGGCCTGTAGGTGAATTGTGAATCCTTGGCTGGCCGGGCAGCAATGTCCGGCCAGCCTTTCCCAAGAACCCAATGATCCATAGCGAGGGTATTATGGCTACGAAAAAACGGAAGAGCGCGGTCGAAAGACGTCTCAGCACCATGTCGCAGGATGAAATGGCCCAGCGCTGGCTCGCCTTGCGTCCCCGTTACGTCCGCTGGTCCGCTCTCTTCGCCTTGGCTGCAACCATTCTCTTTCTCTACAATCGCATGGTTCAGTTGCAGCAGGGCACAGTCAATATCGTTAATGTGGCCTTCCAGATCTGCTGCATTTTCCTCGTGCTCTTTGCCACGATGACCGCGATGAGCTTCATCTACGGACGGCCCTCGAAGAAACCCAGTGCCACCTGAAAGCGTTCTGCGGAGAAGTCATCCCTGGAGGATGAGCCGCATCATAAATGAAACCATGGGCAGGCCAGCGCAAGCTGGCCTGCTTCTTTTGGTAGGCATTCAAAGCATCAGAGATCATCTCACCCGAGTCTCGGCGAGCCGTCAATGTGTTGCCGGCGATGTTGCTGAACTGTTCGTCGTCGCAGGGGCGCTAAACAACTCCGGATCCGGCAGCGGAAACTGCGAGCGAATCTGGGTGATATCGAAGTTACTGGCCCGCGCCATCGCCAACCCATTCTTCCAATCGATTCGATCCGACGTTCCGGAATCCAGCAGCACCCGGAACCCCGTGATGGCCTTGTCCCGATCCTTGAGCCCCAGGTATACCCACGACATCGCCATCCACGCGTCAATCGACTTCGGATTGATCTTGATCGCCTCTTCCCACGCCTGCTTGGCGTGGTAGTAATCTTTCCCATTCCAATACGCCCACCCCATTCCGCTGGAAAGCTCGGCATTCGACGGATCGATCTTGCGCCCTTCTACAAACGCGGCCACGGCATCCTGATAGTGGTGCGAAATAATCAGCGCCCGCCCCAACCCGCGGTAAAAATCGACGTTCTTCCCATCCACCTTTTCAATGCCTTCGCGGAAGATCTGGGCAGCCGTTTCCGCTTTCTTCGGATCGCGCGCATCCAACAGATGAAACCCCTCGGTCAGCACATCGTGAATGGCCTTTTCGTGCGACAGGACCGGCCCATTCTGCGTCGTACTTCCCACAATAATAGAGGGTCGTACTTCAGGAGCGGTCGCAGCCGGAGCGGATGTTGGTTCGTGCATCGCCATTTGTTTCTTGATTTCGTCCAACTGCCTTTGCGTGTCGCGCTGCTGGCCTGCCGTATTGACAATGGCATAGACGAGTCCCCCCACGATGGCGACCCCAGCCAGCCCGCCCAGCACAATGTACTCTTTCTTCATCGGTATTCCTCTCGTGGTCTTTCGAAGCGCTCTATTTTCTCAACTACGTGCGCATTGAGCAACCGCCATCTCGAACTTCGCCTAGAATGGTGCGAACAATCACGCCGGTCGTGCCGGGAAACAGGAGCATCCATGGCCTTAGTGTGCAATATCGATGCGCGGGGAGCATTTGCGCGGCGTATCTGGGGCACCGCCAATCTCCTTCTTGCCGCACTTGCCGCAATTCTCGCATGGTGGCTGGCGACCTGGTGGCTCTGGATCATCGCCGCGGTTTGTACGGTAGGGGGGCTGTTTGCACTATATGAAGCCCGCAAAAAATGGTGCGTGGTTCGCGCGATGGGCATCAAGACGCCGATGTGAGCTCGGCTTCGGCTTATCGCTGTGCCATGCAGGGCAATCGCATTCTCAAGTTTGAAGGATGAGTAGCAGGTAGTTGTGGTCCCAGCCGGCGCGGAGACGTTTGGCGCGGATCGAGATCTTGCGGGTGGTCTCGCGTTGGAGCATGTTCAAGGCGGCGCGGCGGAGGCG
>CAIMWO010000023.1 GCA_903845195.1 uncultured Phycisphaerales bacterium | reverse complement strand
CTATTGACGTGGGCCCCGTTGGGGCTGGCACGCGTCGCGAGCGACGCCGCTAAACTTGGTGGAGGGATTGTTGATTGGGGACGACGGATGGCGATGGGGTCATAGCCGCCTGCGCGGGGAGAGTGCCCGCTGGGGGAACGGTGGACGGGCGCTCCGTAACCGTCGCGGTACCATGGGTCAGGGGTGATTGGGCCGCGCCGTCGTAAGCGGCGGAGTCTGGGGAGCGCGGGTTGGTACGCGTGTAGGCGACCCTTACAGGGTCGGCGGAAATTTGGGGTGTTGGTCCGTGGGCGGCGGGTGCTCCGGTGGCGCGAATTACTTTACTTCGATAGTCACGGTGAGTTCGCCGGTGTTGTCTTCATAGATCTTATCATTCAGGCGCAATTGCAGAACGCCATCTTCATCTGCAGTCTGCGAAAAACTTTTCCCAACGACGAATTCGGAAGAGTCACCAATCCTTCCCATGAGTGTTCCGGTATGGTCTCCCTTCTTCCCATCCGCATCAAAAGGGTGACGATTACGGCCTATTAAACAAATACCCGCGGCGGTAATAACAATGGTCTGACCTTTGTGGACCTTTGCGGCTGGGGTCCATTGCGCATTTTTGGCGTCAATTTTTACAACAGTTTTCTTGCTCGGTTCAGGCGCAGGATGGGCGATGTCGTTCTGGATGCGGTCGGCCAGTGCCTTGATGGTGGCAGCTTCATCCTTGTGATTGAGCGTGTTGGCAACCGTTTCGGCTCGGCGCAATACGTTAATGCAAGCGCTATTGGCAGCATCCACTTTCCGTTGCCGCTCGGTCTTGAGAACTTCGAGCTTTTTTGCGTAATCGGCATCGGCATCGGCTATTACTTTGTCTTTTTCAGTCAGTGCCTTCTGAACGAGGGTGTTGTTGCCAAGGTCGTCTAAAGGCCGCGTGGCTGGTGAATCATTGGCGTAGAGGGCCACGGCTGTGATCAGGACGACGATAATACCGACAATGAAACGCATGCTTTGTTCCTTCCGGCTTGCTATGACACTTCCCACATGGCGGCAATTCCTGATTATTTCGGGCCTCGAACTGCTGCGTCTAGCTGAATACCACCACCTCACTAGCTTTCGATTTGCGTTCACTGAGACTCAGGCACATCACGGTGGCGTACCGCCGACCTGAAATCGCGACTGATTAGTCGGATTATCACTTCGGCGACGCCAGCCTGCAAACTCAACCAAGGCAGCGTTCGACCGAAATTCCCCGATATCCTTGCCACACCAGTAAGATCGCCCTGTGCAAGGCCAAAACGTCGGCCCCCGGGTGACGTCGTAGACGGCGGGCTTTGGGGGGAGGGGGATGGTGAGGTATTTGCGGCCGGAGTTTCAGGAGAGGAAGGAGCGGGGGGGGAAAAACATAAAACATAAAACATAAAACATGAAAGATAAAACATGAAACGGGAGAGGGGCGGAATTCTGCGTTCTGCGTTCTGAATTCTGCATTAGTCCTTAGTGCTTAGTCCTTGGTGAGCATTGCAGCGCGTTTTTCTTCGATGAATTTCAGGTGGTGGTGGAGGTGGCCGATGGTGCCCCAGTGGAGGTGGTCGCGGATCTCAAAGGGGGAGGTGAGCCATTGCACGGGGGGGAATTTGCGGGTCCAGTCTTGCGGGGGAAGAGTGGCGAGGAAGTCGGCGAGGCGGAGATTGTTGCGTTCATAGACGTCCAGCGCGTCAGTAACGGAGAGGCGGGCGCGTGCTTCTTCGGGGGCGGCCCACTGAGGGTCCTGGTGGCGGAGGTTGGGGTGGGCCGCCGCGATGGCTTCGTAGAAGATGTTGGTCCAGCCGAGGGAGACGAGGGCGATATGTTCGACGCATTGGCGCGTCGACCATTTGCCGGGGATGGGTGTGGCTTCGAGGTCTTGCGGGGAAAGATCGCGGACGGAGTCGCGGAGGATATGGGGAGCGGCGCGGAGTTGGCGGATTAGGTCAGCCATGTCGGCGCCCTTGTGGTCGACGAGCTGCTCGTGGGTGAGGGGTTGGGTCATGCGGGTAGCGTAACCGGAGGGACGGGGGAGACGAAGTTTCAAAACATAAAACATAAAACATAAAATAGAAAACGGGAGGGGGTGGGGTGAGGGAGAATTCAGAGTTCAGAGTGCAGAATTCAGAATGGTTGGGGGTTGGTGGCCAGTTGTCAGTGGTCAGTGGGGGCAGTGCTTTACGGGGGGTGGAGTGAGGGGAATTCCGGGGTTTGGGCGATGTATTGGGTGAAATAGGATTTGATGGGTACAATTAGGGTATCGAAATGGTGTTCAGCCAGGAGATGAATATGCAAGTGCGAAAGAGCTGTGGGAAGAGTGGGGTGGCGGTGGCGATGGTGCTGGCGGTGTGTGCGGCGAGTACGACGGCGCTGGGGCAGGTGCAGCAGATCGTGGGGGGGAACGTGCTGGATGCGAATAGCAAAGTCGGGTCCGGGGGAAGCAACCATCCGGTGCCGGGGTATGCGCCGATCAATGGCAATGACATCATGACGGGGAACGTGGCGGGTCTGAAATATTTCCACGGGAGCGAGCCGATCCGTTCGCAGTATGAATTTGGCGGGACGCTGGGGAGTTCGAGTCTGAATAATTTTGTGCGGACGTCGGCGGGCGACGGGCCGGGGGCGTATTCGAGCGGGTTGGGGACGGTGTATTACAATCCTGCGTCGACGGTATCGCGTGGGACGACGGGGTTTTATCCGGGGTCGATCAACGGGGGATACGATGCGCGGTATGTGCCGCAGTCGTCGCTTTCGCCGACGTCGACGGGGGCGGCGGCGGGATTGAGCCGGGATCCGATGGCGGTGGGATTGCCGTACCGGGCGTACGATCGATCGGATCCGACGGGGACGAACAGTCTGGAAGTGCGGCAGGATCAGCCGGGTGGCGTGATCAGCAGTCCGTTGTTTGGGCTGCGGCAGGTGAATGAAGCGACGCCGAAATCGGAGGCGATTGACGGGGCGGTGAAGACGGGCACGACGGAGAAGAAGACGCCGGACACGGGGGATACGAACGACACGACGCCGAAGTCCGGGGTGAACACGACGCCGGAGCAGAGCGCGGGCGATGCGGCGCGGGTGGATGCGAACGTCGGCGTGAAGGGCGTGGATGCGTCACGGAATGAGATGCGGATCAGCCAGACGTATCGGACGCTGCTGGATCAACTGCGGGAGGAGCAGGCGAAGGCGGCGGCGGAGAAGCTGAAGGGCGCGGGAGGGGCCGTGGAAGTGGCGGCGAATGCGACGAACGTGAATTCGGCGGAGAGCCGGCTGACGAAAATGGAAGTGGACCCGGTGACGGGGGAGCTGCGGCCGGTGCGGAGTGCGGATGAGTTGGCGAAGAAGGGGTATCAGACGAGCAATCCGGCGTTGCCGGGGTATGTGACGCGGATGTCGGCCGAGACGCTGGAGAGCGAGCCGACGGATAAGTTGCAGGCGGGCAAGAAGGTGAAGGCGTTGGATACGCTGACGGACAAGTCTGAGCCGAACCTGGACCCGGCGATCATGGGACGTGAGCTGCCGTTCAATGCGTTGATGACGCGCGCGGAGGGGTATCTGCATGAGGGGCGGTATTTTGAGGCGGCGGATACGTACCAGATCGCGCTGACGGCACAGCCGGACAATGCGCTGGCGCTGGTGGGTCGGGCGCATGCGGAGCTGGGGGCGGGGTTATATGATAGTGCGGCGTTTGACTTGAAGTACTTGTTCAAGAAGAAGCCGGAGATGATGGCGGTGCATTACGATTTCAGCAAGTTCTACCCGACGAAGCGCGACGATTTCCTGGTGAAGGATCTATTTCCGCTGACGCAGAAAGAAGATGGGGGGAATATGGCGTCGTTCCTGTACTGCTATCTGTGCTACCAGACGGGGCGCGAGCAGGAAATGCGGAAGGAATTTGTGCGGTGGGGAAATCGCGACTGGAAGGATAGCTGGTATGAGGTGACGAGGCGTGGATGGTGGGGAGATTAGAAGAGGCTGGGATGTGAAAACGGCGCGGGGGGAGGGAAACGAAGGGATTCGACGGACGATGTACAGGGATGAGATGATCAGAGTGATGAGAAATGACGGACGAACACTGCGGATGCGGGGGCGGGGTATTTCAGGCCATTGGGCGGGAGGCGGGCGATGAGTCCAGCGATGAATGGTGATGCGAGCGGTTCAGGAGAGATGAAGCCGGGCGAGCCGATGCTGGAGCCGAGTGCGACGGCCGGGGCGGTGCGCCGGCACGGGTGACCAGCGAGATGAAGGAGGCGGGGGCAGCAAGCGGTGAGAGCAGCAAGCCGCAGGCGGGGGCGACGGGGCAGCCGGCGGTGCGGCTGACGGAATTTCTGGATCTGGCGACGTTGCAGGACATTCAGGATTCGCTGGCGATGGTGGCGCAGGTGAAGGCGACGATCCTGGATAACAATGGTCAGGCGTTGACGCAGACGACGGTGAGCGAGCGCTTCAGCACGCGGAGCGCGGCGATTGCGGCGGCGCGGAAGCAGCGCGGGGATACGAATCTGGATCAGCCGTTCGCGGCGCCGATCATCGTCAACGAGGTGAAGCTGGGGACGATCGTGATGGAGCCGGCGAAGGCGGCGCCGATCAAGAACAGCCAGGTGACGAAGCTGGCGAAGAAGCTGGGGTTTCCGGCGGAGCAGGTGCGGACGATCATCGAGGCGATGAACGAGGAGGGGATGGGGCAGCGGACGGCGAGCGTGCAATTTTTGTATCTGCTGGCCAATGCGTTGTCGCGGTTGTGCAGCCAGGAGATGCAGTTGCGGCAGCGGATCCAGGAGCTGACGGCACTGTTCAATGTGAGCACGATGCTGTCCGGATCGCGGGGATTGCAGCAGATTCTGGACCGGATTACGCGGGGCGTGGCCGAGACATTGCACGTGAAGTGCAGTTCGCTGCGGCTGCTGGATGAGCACCGCGATGAGCTGGTGATCAAAAGCGTATGGGGCCTGTCGGAGAGTTATTTGAAGAAGGGCCCGGTGACGGTGGGGATGAGCACGATCGACCGTGCGGCGCTGTCGGGGCAGACGATCTCGATTGCGGATATGGCCAACGACGAGCGGGTGATTTACCCGGAAGAGGCCAGGACGGAGGGGATTGTCAGCAGCCTGGTGGTGGGGATGTTATACAAGGATCGGCCGATCGGGGTGATCCGGGTGTATACGGCCGAGCCGCACGAGTTTACGGAGTTTGAGATCAAGCTGCTGCAGAGCATTGCGAGCCAGGCGGCGGTGGCGATTGAGAATGCGCGGCTGCAGGAAGAGGCGTTGGAGAAGGACCGGCTGGAGCGGCAGGTGCAGATTGCGGCGGAGGTGCAGCGGCGGATGATGCCGGCGAGGCCGCCGGAGATTGAAGGGTTTGATATTTCGGCGTTGTACGTGCCGTGCTTTGAGCTGGGCGGAGATTTTTTCGATTTCATACCGCTGGGGGATCATTCGCTGGGGATCACGGTGGCGGACGTGGTGGGCAAGGGGTTGCCGGCGAGTCTGCAGATGGCGTCGGTACGGGCGGCGCTGCGGGCGCAGGCGGATAATGTGTACGATCTGGATGAGATCGTGGCGCGGGTGAACAAGAGCATGTCGCTGGACATGCGGAGCAATGAGTTCATCACGCTGTGGTACGGGGCGCTGGATTACAAGAACAAGCAATTGACGTACTGCAGCGCGGGGCATGAGCCGGCGCTGCTGGTGCGGAACGGGCAGATCCGGGAATTGGGCGTGGGGGGAATGGTGATCGGGGTGGATCCGGAGCAGCGTTACGACAAGGAGGTCGTGCAGTTGGAGGCGGGGGATGTTCTGTGGATCTTCACCGACGGGGTGCCGGACGCGATGAATTACAGCGGGGAGAAGTACGGCAAGCAGCGGATGCGCGAGGCGCTGTTGAAGTATGCCGGGGAGCCGGCGGAGCAGATTTGCCGGCAGATGCTGTGGGAGACGCGGCGATTCGTGGGGTTGAACCGGCGGACGGATGATACAACGATCGTCGTGATGAAAGTGACCGAGTAGCAGTGTCCTCATTTGAAGTTTACGTTGATTCAAATTAGGACAGTACCGACGAAATAATCATATAGGAAAGTCTTTGCCTTGCGTCGGAGTTTACCACATCATTAAGTGGATGATCTTCCGCTGGATCGACGGGAATTTGGGCCCCATCACCGAGCATGGCATCACCCTTGAGGAGATTGAGGCGAAGAAGAAAAATATGAAGAAGCGAACCAAACGATCTGAATACGAACGGTTTACAGCGCTGTCGGATGATGACAAGAACCGCGAAGTTGCGCGTTACGACCATACGATGCCGCGCGGCCGGCCATTGACGGCGGCACAAAAGGCGTTGCACGCCGGTGCGCGGAGGTTGGGCCGGCCCCGCATTGGCAAAGGCGCCAAGACGATTGCGTTAACGGTCGAGCGCGATCTGCTGCGACGGGCGGATGCCTGGGCCAAGCATGAGGGAATCAGCCGGGCGCAACTGATGGCACGAGGCCTGCTTGCGGTGTTGCCCGGTTAAGCTCGGTTTGAAAACGCGGTGCAGTCAAACCGCGCGAGGAGAGTAAGTTAGGCATGCCTGACGCCCCCCCCGGGCCCCTGCCCCGTAAGGCACACGACGCGAGGGGATGTCAGGGCGAGGCGCATCGTATGCGTTCGCAGGGTGGTCGAGATTGCGATGGCCGTTTGGCCCGCGCCGACGGCGTCGGCGGGCTTTGGGCTTTTAGCGTTTCAGGGGCATGGGGAGGACTTCTACTTTGCCGAGGGCTTCCAGTTTTTCTTTGAGCTGGTCGGCGGGGCCGACGACGATGATGTTGATTTTGGTGTTGTCGACGTACTTGTTCATGACCTGCTGGATCTGGTCGAGGGTGACTTTGCCGATGCGCTGGGGGTAGACGTCGTAGTAGTCGAGGGGGTAGTTGTTGAGGATGCCGTCGACGCGGCGCTGGGCTTGCTGCCAGGTGGTTTGCATCTGCATGAGCATGCTGCCGGCGGTGCGGAGTTTGGCGTCGGTGAGTTCTTTTTCGGTGACGGGAGCGGCCTTCATGTCGTCGAGGACTTTGAAGGTGGCTTCGATGCAGTCGACGGTGGATTCGACCTTGGTGTCGGTGCTGACGAGGAATTCGCCGCTCTGGCGGGTGGGGGAGAACATGCCGTAGATGCCGTAGGTGAGGCCGCGTTCGGCGCGGACGTAGCGGCCGAGGCGGGAGTCGATGCCGGCGGAGAGGATTTGGCCGGCGAGGGAGCCGGGGAATTTGTCATCGCTGGTGATGTTGTAGGCGCCGATGCCCATGCGGATGTTGGCCTGGCGCGACTCGGGGCGGTCGATGAGCACGATGTGGCGCTCGGAGCGGGCGATGGGGGGGTAAACGGCGGCGGGTTTGGCGGCTTCGGCGGCGGGCCAGTTGGCGAGGAATTCTGTGGCGAGTTTCTGGCCGTCCTCGACGGAGATGTCGCCGGTGAGGATCATGATGGCGTCGGTGGCGTCGATGGTGTGTTTGTAGAAGGCTTTGACATCATCGAGGGTGATGGCCTTGAGGGTCTGGGGCATGGCGGTGCGGCCGAGAGGCGTGTCGCCGAAGAGGGCGTGATCGAGTTCATCTTCCGCGACAGTGGTGGAGGTGTTGAGGGAGACCATGATGCTGCTGAGCATCTGGGATTTGAGCTTGGCGAATTCGGCGGGGTCGAGCGCGGGGTCGCGGAGCATTTTGCGGGCCTGTTCGAGGGCGAAGGGGAGGTCCTGGGTGAGGCAGTTTCCGTTGAGGCGGGCGAAATCGCCGCCACCGGAGACGTCGAGGGTGACGCCGCGGGATTCGAGGAGTTCATTGAAGGCGTTGTAGGTGGTTCCGGCGGGTCCGCGGCGGATCATGGTGGCAGTGAGTCCGCCGAGGCCGGTTTTTTCGGCGGGTTCATCATAGGATCCGCGGCGGGTGACGAGGGAGAAGTTGACGATGGGGAGGCGGCGGTCGGTCATGACGATGACTTTCACGCCGCCGATGATTTTTTCGACGCCCTTTTCGAAGGTGGCGGTGGGGACGGTTCCGGTGAAGGGGGCCTGGGTGGGGTAGTCGGTGGGGAAATTGACCATCTTGGCAGCGACGGGCTGGGTGCTGGCCTGGGTGGCGGCGGCGGGGGTGATGGTGGATGGCGGGGTGAGGGAGGCTTTGGGGTCCGGCGTGATGAGGAGGGTGCTCGCGCGTTCATCGCTGAAATATTTTTTGGCGACGCGCTGGATGTCGGCGGCGGTGATGGCGTCGATGCGCTGTTGTTCGGTGCCGATGCGGGAGAGATTTCCGCGGAAGAGCATTTCTTCGCCGACTTCGCCGGCGACTTTGTCGGCGGTTTCCCAGCGTTTGACGAGTTCGAGGCGGGCGGCCATTTTGGCCTTGGCCAGTTCTTCGGCGGTGACGGGCTGATCGCGCAGGGCGGCGATCTGTGCGCGGAGGATTTTTTCGACGTCGGCGGGGTCTTTGCCGTCGAGCATCATGGCGGAAGCGCCCATGACGCCGCCGTCTTCGAGGTTGATGCCGAAGGCGTCGGCCTGGGTGCAGAGCGGGGTGGGGCTGGTGACGAGTGCCTGAACGAGGCGGCAGGAGCGTCCTTCGCCGAGGATGGAGAGCATTACGCCGAGGGCGTCCTGGTCGTCGTCGATGAACTTGGGCGCCGGGTAGCCGATCATGAGGCGGGCGAGGGGGACGCGCATGGTGATTTCGTTGCGGCGGGCTTCTTTTTGCTCGGGCTCGGGCGGGGAGACGCGGGTGATGGCGGGGCCTTTGGGGATCCATGCGAAGTCTTTGCGGACGGTTTCGCGGACGGCTTTGACGTCGATGTTGCCGGCGATGACGAGGACGGCGTTGTTGGGGACGTAGTAGGTGTTGAAGAAGTCCTGCAGTTCCTGGGCGGCGGCGGCGCGGAGGTGGTCCATGTTGCCGATGGGGGTCCAGTGGTAGTGATGTTTCGTGAAGACTTCGGAGAGCATTTCTTCCCAGACGGTGCCGTAGGGCTGGTTCTGGCGGAGGCGCCATTCTTCGGTGACGACGAGGCGTTCGGTGGAGAAAATTTTGGGGGAGACGCGGAAGCTGGCCATGCGGTCGGCTTCGAGCCAGAGGGGGAGTTCGACGTAGGTGGCGGGGACGGTGTTGATGTAGACGGTCTGGTCGAAGCTGGTGTAGGCGTTGGAGTAGCCGCCGATGGTTTGGATGAGTTTCATGTGTTCTTCGGGTTTCACGTGGGCGGAGCCGCGGAACATCATGTGTTCGAACATGTGAGCGAAGCCCTGGCGATCGGGGCGTTCATCTTTGGCGCCGACGTGGTAGAGGACTTCGGTGTGGACGACGGGAGAGGTTTTCATGGGGGCGTAGATGACCTGGAGGCCGTTGGGGAGGGTTTCGGTTTCGAAGGGGATGGATTGGGCGCGGGCGAGGGCGGGGAGGATGAGGAGGGAAAGTAGCGCGGGGATGAGACGGCGGGATAGACGCATGGAATACTCCGGGAAAAAGTTCAACCCCTCAATGTTGCCGTGGAAGGAGGTTTGTCGCAAGGAAAATGGGAAAATGAAATTTGCGTGGGGGTTGGCAGAGACCTATCTTACGGGTTGTGTTGCGTAAAGAGGCATCTATGAGCCAATCACCGATGGAGTTACCCAGGGCAACGGTACTCAGCTACTTGACTCCGAGCAGCAGGCTTACGCCGACCCGGATTCGAAGGGTGGCGTCTTGGTCGACGATCGGCATGGGAATTTTGCATCTGCTGGGTGCGGGGTTGGGTGGGTGGGTCGCATACTCAGAAATCGAGTATTGGTTTCGTTCCTTCACTTGGAGCTCTGTTGTAGCAAAATGGGGGTACAATCCTGAACTCTGTTATTTTCTGGCGATCGTGATTGCAGGAAGCTTTTATCTTTTTGTCGGCGGACTCATGCTCTTCTGGTTGGCACATTTTGTGCGGCGGGGGAGGGCGGGGGCCTGTATGGTAGCAACCTTTTTCGTCGGCGTTATGGCGCTACTGTTGCTGATCGCAAGTGGCATGATGGGCTCAAAAGCATTGCTCGGCCCGATATGGCCCACAGAAAGGTCGCCAGACTGGACCACACTCGCATGGATGCCCGTGGCGCTGGTGCTGGGATTATTGGTACTGATTGCCAAGGATCTCATTGGGTACTTGCTTTGGATTCGGCGTAATCCGTTAGCCGAGAAAGCGCCGGTGAAGTTTTTGCCGTGATTCGGCCGACGAAGGATGGCTGGTTGAATCGCAATCCGTTCGCGTGGGGAATTCATCGGCCACGAGGGGAAAATGAGCCAACCTTTGAGCGATCTGCCGAAGACTGTTGTATTGAGTTACTTAACGCCGGATAGTGCGATTACGCCGACGCGGGTGCGGAAGGTTGCGTTTATTCTGATGTTGGTGATGGGCGGGGTTTACCTCATCCTGGCGGCTATGCCTTGGTATGTTTTTGTGGGGCTCTGGGGTGAGTGGGACTATTCTCCAACGGAATTGTTTCGGGAACTGACTTCCGGGGCATGGGATATGATCATCGTTTTCCTATTTGCACTTGTGCCGACGGGTTTAGGCATGGGTCTCTTGGCGATGGCCTTTCCGGTGCGGCGCGGCTATCGCTGGGCATGTTTGATGAGCAGTATCGTTGTGGCGTTGCTGGTGGCGGTGATGATTACGACCGGCGGGATCATGGCGACGGTGGCGTTGGTGGGTCCGGTATTTCCGAAAGTGCATGTCAGGGACTGGTCAACGCTGGTCTGGATGATTCCGGCAGTTGTGCTGGCCATCGGGGCTGTGGTGGCCAAGGATCTGTTTGCTTACCTGCGGTGGATTCATCGTACACCGGTGACAGATAAGCCGCCGGTTAAGTTTTTGCCTTGATTCGGCCGACGATGTAGGACTGTTGGAGTTGGAATCCGATTGTGTGGGAGCGTCGTAATGCTGGGTATGCGTCATCATTTTTTATCGTATGGGGTTGTGGTGCTGGCTCTGGTGGTGGGGGGCATTGCTTTTGCCGACACGCCGGGGGCGGCGGCGGTGAATCTGCGCGAGACGAACGAGGCGCGCGTCTATCGCTCGGTGAAGGATGCGGTGGTGAATATTTCATCGACGAAGGTGGTGACGGCGCGGGTGGGGACGGGGGATGAAGTGTTCGACCGGTTTTTCGGCGGGGTGATTCGGCAGGTGCCGGCGCAGTCGCTGGGGTCGGGATTTGTGATTCATTCGAGCGGTTACATCATCACCAACGAACACGTGGTGGATCAGGCTTCGGATGTGCAGGTGATACTTTCGGATGGCGATAAGCTGGAGGCGCAGGTGATCGCGACCGACAGCGAGCATGATCTGGCGGTGTTGAAGGTGACGCCGAAGAAGCCGCTGCAGGCGATTGGGCTGGGGGCGTCGGAGGATCTGATGATCGGCGAGCCGGTGTATGCGATCGGCAACCCGTTTGGATATTCGGGGACGATGACGCGGGGGATTGTATCGGCGCTGGACCGGACGCTGGAGGCGGGGCCGAACAAGTCTTACAAGGGGCTGATTCAGACGGATGCGTCGATCAATCCGGGGAATTCGGGCGGGCCGCTGCTGAATGCGTACGGGCAGGTGATCGGGGTGAATACGGCGATTCGGGCGGATGCGCATGGGATCGGGTTTGCGATTGCGATCTCGCGGATGCGCGATTTGTTGCCGACGTTCTTGAATCCCGAGGCGCTGAACCGGGCGGAAATCGGTTTTTCGGTGGAGGAGAAGCGCAGTGTGGCGGCGCCGGCGGTGGTGAATTCGCCGGTGATCGTGAAGCGCGTGCAGGCGGGGTCGGCGGCGGCCAAGGCGGGGCTGGTGGAGGGAATGCGCGTGGTGGCGGTGAATAAGACGGATGTGGGGGGTGTCGTCGATGCATTGGTGGCGATGGCGAACGCCAAGGCGGGGGATACGTTGATGTTGAGCGTGAGCGGTGGGGGGGCGGGTGGGGGGGGGCAGATCAAGGAGATCAAGGTGCCGGTGGAGAAGGCGGCGACGCCGGAGAGCGAGTCGATTATTGCGGGCAAGTTGGGGATTGAAGCGGTGACGGTCACGCCGGCGCTGGCGAAGAAGCAGAAGCTGGCGGTGACGCAGGGGGTGCTGATAACGGTGGTGAAGGGGGATTCGGCGGCGGCGGCGGCGGGGCTGCAGCCGGGCGATGTGCTGTTTCAGATGGGGCCGTATTATGTGAATTCGATCGAGGACGTGGCGAATTTGCTTAAGACGGTGAAGGAAGAGATCGACGTGCGGATCGGCGTGGTGCGCGGGACGGCGCGGGCGCGGGGCGTGGTGCGGGTGAAGTGACAGTTTGATGTTGGCCGTTACAATGTCGGCATGAAGCTAGCTTTTTCGACCAATGCGTACAAGAAGACCACGCTGGAACTGGCGATCGATTCGATTGCGTCGCTGGGTTATGCCGGGGTGGAGATCATGGCCGATGTGCCGCACGCTTATCCGCCGGATATGCCAGTGGAGCGGATTGAGCGGGTGAAGGGGCAGATTGCGGGGCTGGGGATGCAGGTGTCGAACGTGAATGCGTTCACGCTTTTTGCGCTGGGGGATACGTATCATCCGACGTGGATTGAGGATGATGCGAAGCTGATTGGGCAGCGGATCGAGCACACGAAGAACGCCATCGAAATGTCAGCTAAACTCGGCGCCAAGACGATCTCCCTTCAGCCGGGCGGGCCGCAGGGGAATCTTTCACGGGAAGAGGCGCTGCGGCGGTATGCGGCGGGGCTGCGCGAGGTGCTGCCGCTGGCGAAGGAGCGCGGGGTCATTCTGATGATCGAGCCGGAGCCGGGGCTGGTCATTCAGCATTCGCACGAGTGTATGGAATTTCTCGAAAAGATCGATCATCCGAATTTGAAAATGAATTGCGATCTGGGGCATTTTTATTGCGTGGAGGAAGATCCGGCGACGGTGGTGCGTGATTGTGCGGCGTGGATCGCGCATATTCATCTGGAGGACATCAAGGAGAATCGGGTGCACCAGCATCGCATTCCCGGCGAGGGGGCGATGGATTGGGAGGGGATTTTTCAGGCGATCGGCGACATCGGCTACGACGGTTGGATCACGGCGGAACTTTATCCGTATGAGACCACGGCCGAGCAGGCGGCCAAGAAGGCCCGCGAGTATCTGCGCAAGTGGATTTGAAGAGCGTCACACTCCGATACTGTGGATTTTGAGGGCGTCGAGCATGGTGCGGACGCCGGGTTGGAGGGTGTGGACGGCGGCGGCGCAGTTGACGAGCATGCCGACGGTGGAGGCGTCGCCGGGGAAGCCGGTGGTGGTGCGGACGGTGATGGAGGGGGTGCCGTGGATGGTGACTTCGTCGTAGGTGTCGGCGGCGAGGGCCATGGTGAGGTCGAGTTCGATTTTCTTTTTGCCGCCGACGATGCCGATGGCGATCGATTGCATGCCGCGGACCTGGCCGGTCTTGACGGTAAAATGATCGCTACGGACGGGGCGTTTGGCGATGACGGGGACGAAGCGTTCCTGAATGTCATCGAGATCCCATCCCAAGGCTTCGGCGATCATGGCGACGGATTCGGCCAGGCCGACGTGGCCGATGGCATTGGCGCGAATCAGCTTGCGCACGGCGGCGACGGTCATTCCGGCGGCGACTTTCTTTTGCAGCATGTAGCGCCGGCGGCCGGCGTCGAGGGTGCGGACGACCTTGATGGCGGAGACGTGCGAGCAGACGGCGGTGCAGGTGAGGGCGAAGACGTCCATGGCAAAGCCGGGGTTGACGCCGGTGCCGAGGATGACGACGCCGGCTTTTTTGGCCAGGGCGTCGAGCGCGGCGGCCGGTTTGGCGGAGCGCAGGTTGGGATACGAAAGCTCTTCGCAACTGCTGACCACGTGGATGCGTGCGGCGATGAGTTCTTCGAGGGTTTTCCGCACGGATTGCGTCGTCGAGCCGGTGGTGAGGATGGCGGTATCGACGGACCAGCCGGCGTGTTGCAGTGCCTCGCGAACGCTGCCGCGGATATGCAGATTGGGAACATTATCGCCGGGCATGAGGTCGCGGAGGGATTTGCCTTGGAGGTCGGGGTGAATATCGATGACGCCGACGAGTTTGGCGTGCTGAGGGCGGGCGGCGATGGCGCGAATGACGCCTTTGCCGATTTCGCCGAGGCCGAGATGAATGATGCGTTGCATACTGTTCCTTCCATGAACAACCGGGGGAATGGGGGGGGGGTGGGGGAAAAATCCGTTCGGGGGGTATTGTCTTTCGCTTGCGGAGCTTTTTCAAACGGCAATCTGGCATATAATGGCGGTTTTCACTTCCTCTTGGCGGAAACATACATGCTGCAGAAACTTCTCCATCGGATTCAGAGCAAGTCGGCCGTGGTGGGCGTGCTGGGATTGGGCTACGTGGGATTGCCGCTGGTGCGGGCGTTTACGCGCGGCAACGGCAAGGGAGGGGTGCGATGCATCGGCTTTGATGTCGATCCGACGAAGATCAGCAAGTTGCTGAAGGGGCAGAGCTACATCAAGCACATTCCGTCTTCGTACATCCGCGAGTTGCTGGATGAGGGGAAGTTTGACGCCACGACGGATTTCACGCGGTTGAAGGAGTGCGACGCGCTGATCATCTGCGTGCCGACACCGCTGACGAAGAATCGCGATCCGGACATGCGGTACGTGCAGTCGACGGCCGATGCGATCGCCAAGCATCTGCGGCGCGGGCAACTGGTGGTGCTGGAGAGTACGACCTATCCCGGCACGACGCGGGAGATCGTGCTGCCGGCGCTGGAGAAGACGGGGAAGAAAGTGGGCAAGGATTTTCTGCTGGCGTATTCGCCGGAGCGGGAAGATCCGGGTCGGACGGATTTTGATACGCAGACGATTCCCAAGGTGGTGGGGGGGTACGATGCGGGGAGCCTCAAGGCGGCGGCGGCGTTGTACGGGTGTGCGGTGAAATCGGTGGTGCCGGTGAATAGCTGCGAAGTGGCGGAGGCGTCGAAGATTCTGGAGAACTGTTACCGCTGCATCAACATTGCGATGATCAATGAGATGAAGGTGATTTTCGATCGCATGGGGATCGATGTGTGGGAGGTGATTGCGGCGGCGAAGACCAAGCCGTTCGGATTCCAGGCGTTTTATCCGGGCCCGGGTCTGGGCGGGCACTGCATTCCGATCGATCCGTTTTATCTGAGCTGGAAGGCCAAGCGTTACGACGTGACGGCGCGGTTCATTGAGTTGGCGGGCGAATTGAACGTGGGGATGCCGTACTACGTGATCAGCAAGGTGGCCGAGGCGCTCAATGAGAAAGGCAAGGCGATCCGCGGGAGCAAGATTCTCGTGCTGGGGTTGGCGTACAAGAAGGATGTGGACGATTTGCGGGAGAGCCCGAGCATCGTGCTGATCGAGCAATTGCAGCATCGTGGGGCGAAGGTGGACTATAACGATCCGCACATTCCCACGACGCATAAGCAGCGGGAGCATGATTTGAAATTGAAGAGCGTGCCGCTGACTGCGGCGAATTTGAAGAAGTATGATCTGGTGCTGATCTCCACCGATCACAGTGCGTACGACTATGCGATGATCGTGCGCCATGCGAAGCTGGTGGTGGATACGCGGAATGCGACGAGCAAGGTGATGGTGGGGCGGGAGAAGATTATTAAGGCGTGAGTTTGCGGGCGAATGGCTAAGATTCAATGACCAATGACCAATGACTGATGACCGGGACTGGGACCGTTTACTTTTTCAGTTTCTCCGATCAAGATAAGAGTCAGACATCAAGGAGCACCTATGAAAGTCATGCCCGTTCAGTTCGAAAACAGTGACATTCGCCGCGTGTACGATGAGAAATCCCAGACTTGGTACTTTTCGGTGGTTGACATCATTCAGGTGTTGACGCAGCAGTCTGATTTTCAGACTGCCAGAAAGTACTGGAACAAGCTCAAAGAGCGGCTAAATAAGGAAGGAAGTCAGTCGGTGACAAATTGTCACCGACTGAAACTCCCTGCCGCTGATGGCAAAAGTTACCTTACTGATGTCGCGTCTGCGGAAACCTTGTTGCGGCTCGTCCAGAGCGTTCCGAGTCCCAAGGCTGAGCCGATCAAGCTTTGGCTGGCCAAAGTTGGGTATGAGCGCATGCAGGAAATGGCTGATCCGGCCAGCGCCCTGGAGCGGGCCCGCGAGACGTGGAAAAAGCACGGCCGGAGCGAAAAATGGATCCAGCAGCGGATGACCGGACAGGAAACCCGCAACAAGCTCACCGATTACTGGGCCAGTCACGAAATCAAGGAGGGGGAGGAATACGCCATCCTCACCAACCTGATTCACGAGGAATGGTCTGGATTGACCGTGCAAGACCACAAGGACATTAAGGGGCTCAAGAGCCAGAACCTGCGCGACCACATGAGCGAGGCGGAACTCATCTTCACGGCTCTTGCCGAGCTTTCCACCCGCCAGATCGCCGAAACCACGCAGGCCACCGGCATGGACGAAAACCAGACTGCCGCGAAAACGGGCGGGAGTATTGCCAGGAAAGCCCGCCTCGAACTGGAAAGCAAGACGGGCCGGCGTGTTGTTACACGCGACAATTTTCTGCCCGAGCCGCGTGCCGGCGTTAAGGGAATCAAGGGCCGTCAGTCGCAATGACCAAGTATCATAAATTCATTTGCCTACCCCTCTTGGCAAACGGATCTATTTCGTAGTTTCCTTGTGGTCATCTTGCGTTAGTCCAGTTGGTTTGCACGCCACCCAATTCTGGAAGGATACGGCCCATCAGTGTCGCCACGTGGCCACGCCGACAGCCGCATTGTGCAGGTAGGTCCGTGGATCGAAATTCCATGACTGATCTGGTTTGAAAATGTCGTCGAACCAGCGCGACAGGAGCACAGGATCGAACGATACCGGTGGCCAGCGCAGTGGCTGGATGTAGGGCGAACCGGCTGGCCAGGTTGCTGCACCCAATGCTCCTTCGACTTTCTTGTACTGCGATAAGATGTTGCGGTGTTTGATGTAGTCACATCGGCGTTTGCCTTGTTTGTTCCCATACCATCGACCGGTTGGATAATCGGCTTCCGGCAATTGAACGAAGAATACAACCTGCCAAACGTCGGCGCTGCCGTTCACGGCCTTGTATTTCAGCAGTTTGCTTCGGTCGGCGGTCACTTGAGCGAAATACTTGGCTAGTGTCATGTCGTAGACGTGTTTTGCTTCGATTGCCAGTTGCCTGTCGGAAGAGCGTTTTGCCAGAATGTCGGGGCAGCTTGAGGGAAACTGCGAAACGCACAATTCCGCATCCGTCTGGCGAATGGCATCGGCCAAATTACCGTTCATGCCATTCCGCAATTTATGGCATAGGTCGACTGGAAAACCCAACCTCTCGAACGAGTCGCAAGATTCGCGGAAACCCGCATTTCGGTCGCCCTCCTCAAACCCTCGCTCGGTAATCGCTCCGAGAATCCAGAAATCATTGTAGTTGGCAAGTAATCCGGATCACATTTGATTTCCGCGCATTGCGGTGTCGGCACAAACGGACCTGACCAAGTCGGGCACGAGGCAGATCCGCCGCCAACCATCGATGGCGGCTTCTTTCAGATCGTTCCAGGTTTTATAGAGACGATTGG
>CAIMWO010000022.1 GCA_903845195.1 uncultured Phycisphaerales bacterium | reverse complement strand
GCGCGATCAACTCGGCAAGCAGGAGGAAGAGCTGGCGGCGGTTGAGAAGTACCTGGCGGAATTGGGTACCTGATATCGTTTTTTTTACCACCCAGACACCAAGGCACCAAGATTTTTTAGATAATCGAACTTGGTGTCTTTGTGTCTTGGTGGTTTCGTTTCTACTTTTGAATGAGCTGTGATGGCGGACATTCCTTTTAAACTTGCGATCAAGCCGAACGATCATGTGAAATTTGAGATTGTGCATGAGGAGGCGGAGTTTCTGGTAGTGCTCAAGCCGGCGGGGCTGGTGACGCAGCCGGGGAAGGGGCACACGACGGATTCGCTGCTGAATGGGTTGTTCGCGCGATACGGGAAATTGCTGCAGAACTTGGGAGTGAAGCGTGATTGGGGATTGCTGCACCGGCTGGACAAGGACACGTCCGGGTTGCTGGTGATCGCCAAGATGCCGAATGCTTACGATCAGTTGCGGCGGGATTTTGAGGATCGCAAGATCGACAAGGAATATCTGGCGATTATTCATGGCGTGCCCAAGCCGCTGCAGGGAGTGGTGCAGGCGCGGTTGAAGGAAGTGAACGTGCCGGGGCCGGAATGGGGGACGGTGAAGAAGTCGGCGATTTCGCGGCAAGGGGAGGAGGCGCTGAGCACGTACCGGGTGATGGCGCATGTGGAAGGCCCGGCACATCCGGCGGCGGCATCACTGGTGCAGGTGAAAATCAAGACGGGGCGGCTGCACCAGATTCGCGCGCACATGATGTTTTTGGGAACGCCGGTGTGGGGGGATGATCTGTATACGCTTCCGGCGGTGGCTGGGGCGGCGGCGAAGTCTGCGAAGGTGCCGCATCCGCCACGGCTGTGTTTGCACGCGTTCCGGTTGGGATTCAAGCATCCGATCAGCGGTAAATGGGTGCATTATGAATCGCCACTGCCGGCGGATCTGGGGGGATTCGCGCGGAAGCTGGGGCTTTTGCCGGCGGGGTGATGACAGGGCGCTACCTCGAAAGACGACGTAAATTAGCCACAAATGAACACGAATGAACACAAATGCTGGACTTGAGATGGGGTGAAGAGGGGTGGTGTATCGCGGCATGGCTGCAACGAAAACACGAAGTTGCGAAGACACGAAGGACCACGAAGACGAGATTTAACCGCAGATGAACGCTGATGAACGCGGATCGACACGAAGGAATCTAATATATCTGCGTTTATCTGCGTTCATCGGCGGTTCCACTCATTTGATATCACGGACAAATCGTATAGACTGCGATCAATAAAGCGAGTATTTAGTCGGAGATTCAAAGATGAAGACGTGGACGGTTGCGGCGATTCTTATCTTGGTGACGGGAGCGGTATCGCTGGTTCGGGCGGACTGGCCGAGCTATCGCGGCGTAGATGGGGCGGCAACAGCGGACATTAAGGCGGCTCCCAGTACGCTTTCTGCGGAGTCGCTCAAGGAGATCTGGACGGCCCCGCTGGGGGATTCGTTTGGACAGGTGGCGGTGGCGGGGGACAAAGCGGTGGCGTTCATCAAGCGCGACGGCGGCGAGGCTGCGATCTGCCTGGACGCCAAGACGGGTAAAGAGCTTTGGGTGACGCCGATCGACAAGACCATTGCTGATAAACAGGGCGGAGACGGGCCGCGGACGACACCGGCGATCGATGGTGAGCACGTCTATATCTACAGCACGTACCTGAAACTGGCATGTCTGGATATCAATACGGGGAAGGCGGTTTGGCAGCACGATCTGGTGGCGGAGGCCGGGGGGAATGTGTTGCAATGGGGAAATGCGGCATCGCCGGTGGTAGAGGGAGACGTGGTCATCGTCATTGGAGGCGGCAAGGGGAAGGGAATCATGGCGTTTGACAAGGGCACGGGAAAGGCGGCCTGGGCGACGACCAACGATGCACCCACGCACGCGACGCCGACACCGACCACGATTCTGGGGCAGCGCCAGGTGATTTGCTTCATGCAGAGCGGATTGGTTTCGGTGGATCCGGCCAACGGGCATGTGCTTTGGACATTTCAGCATCCTTATCGAATTTCGACCGCGGCTTCGCCGGTAGTGGGAGGGAAGAACGGGGACATCGTTTATTGTTCGGCAGGGTACGGAGTGGGCGCGGCGGCGTGTCGCATCAGCAAGAGTGGGGATGGCTGGGCGGCGACGAAGCTTTGGCGGACGGAAGGCAAAAATCTGAGCCACTGGTCCACGCCGGTGCATCACGACGGCTATATTTACGGCCTTTTCGGCCACAACGATGGGAAGGCGCCGCTGGCTTGCATCGACATCGAAACGGGGGACATGAAATGGAATCAGAAGGGATTCGGCAGCCAGGGCGGGTTGATCCTGCTGGGCGATAAGCTCCTGGTGCAGACGCCGCCGGGGGATCTGGTGTTGGTTGAGGCGTCGCCTGAGGGGTACAAGGAACTGGGGCGGGTCAATGAGTTCAAGGGGAAGAACTGGACGGCGCCGGCGTATTCGAACGGCCGGATTTACGCGCGCAACACCGTCGAAGGCAAGTGCCTGGAATTGAAGTGATTCGACGTGGGATGTCGGTGGCGGCACGCTGTGCCGTCACACACTATTCCTTGGAAGACCGGAGTTTCAGATACCCCGTGCCTTCTTAATCAAGTCGGCTGCTAACTGCGCATATGTGGGGCCCAGCCAACCATCCGGCATCGCTGTAGAGCCAAGTTTAGCGTCCAGCAGAAAACGCGCTGCCACGACCGGATCCGTCAGATTCTGGTGGAAATAAACTCCCCATCCCTGGTTTCCGTAGATGTTCCGCGGCACTGACACCCAGTTGATGTTGTCGCCCGATGCCCACACCAACGGAGCAGAGAACTGCAACCACGATTCAGGGACATCTTCGGGAATCAGCAACACCTTCGGGCGCGCCAGCATCATCGAGCGGTATGCCGCAGTTTGATGGAGCTCCGGCGAATCCAGATAAAAGGCATCAATTCCCCAACGTTTATACGCATAGTCGATGTGATTGGCTACCGACTCGACGCCACTTACGCTCTTATCAACCTTGAGAGTGCCGTCGGCCTGGACATCGAGCGTCCACGGACGCAGGGCTACGCCGACGTGGATTCCCGCATTTTGAAACGCCTTGAAGAAGCGGTCGATAAGTTTCACACCCGAGGCGTCCTTGTGTGCCCAGCCGGGATTGAGCACATCGATCAGTTCGGGATTACCCTTGTAGTTGAAGCCGTTCTGCATTCCTTCGAGGTTCCATTCAATCCACGTTCCCGCATTGATCGCTTTGCATGTGGCAATGCTTTTCGCGACATAGGTCATCACCCAGTTGTCAAACTTCTGTGCATTCGCAGGGAGATTGATGTCAAATCCACCCAGGAAGCCCTCTGGATTCGCGGCCGAGATGGTAGCTCCAAACATGCTGCCTCGAAGCATCGTGCGATGGTCTGTCCACTGGAGTGCATAGGGATAGGCCTTGGCCCACGCGGCGTCGGCGGCCGCCGAGACGCTGGCCGAATCCTTCCCGAACCGAAGCGAAGCACGGATCGTCGTAGACGCCCCTGGTGCGACACTCACTGGAACCAGGCCGAGGTCGTAGCGCACATACTTGCTGCCGGTAGGATGGAAGACAATGTTTTGGATGGTATTTGCAGGATTCGATGAGGCGTGCACGAATTCGGCGACGATGGGGTAGGTCGGATCGTCGATAGTCAGGGCCAGATGCGATCCATCGGCAAGTGTTTGATCAAGTACAAAAGGTGCCGTCTGATTATTGGCCCACATGTCCTTGAGGCTACCGGTCAATCCGCCCAACGTGAAGTCCGGGACTATTGATGCCTTGCTTCCTGTGTTCGTGATACTGATGGCGAAATGAATGCCGCTGGCGTCTTCGGTAGGCGTCAACGCAATAGTCCAACCCGTATAGACATAAGTCAGTGCGCCGTTCTTAAGTGTAGGCTTTACCGTCCCGAATCCCGACAATTGAAAGCCTTGACTTGCGGACTGAACCGATCCGTCCTTGATTGCGAACCCGTCGGTACTAAGGGTAAGCCGCTTCAAAGCACTCGTCGTTTGACTGGTTGGCGGGGACGATGTCATCAGTGCCTGGGTCGGAGCGGGTGCCGCGGAAGGCAATAGCGCCGATGTCGCAGCGGCACTTGTTGTAGTAGAAACAACGACTGACGCAACTGACTCCCTGGAGCCCGCCAGTGCGATGACGCGATAGTAGTATTGTGTGTTTGAAGATAGGCCGGCGTCCAAACAGGTCGGATAGCTCAGAGTTCCTACCGTTACAATTCCCTTAAAGCTGACACCATCCGTCGAGTGTTCAATGCGATAGCCTGTAGCGCCTTGCACAGCCTTCCAATCCAGAGACACCATCGACGAATTGACGCCGCGAATCCGTAGACCGGTGGGTGCCGCAATCGTCGCAACTGTCGTTCCCGGCAAATTCGGCGAAGAGCTTTGCGCGATAGTGCCGGACGCAACTGGAGGCAAACTGATGATCTGGGGTTGCGTCACCGTGCAACTGACCAGAGATGTGAGTGCGTACCCCGCCAGCGTCGGGATCAATGAGGTGACAAGTGACAGACGTGTTTCCAGACTTTCGATGTGAAGCGACTGGGGTCGCTTAGATGCCGCCGGTGAAGACGGAGATCGATGGTCTATTTTTCCATTAGTCGATTGCGGTACCGTCATGAGCAATGCCTCACCATGAACTCGAATTCTTCTGAGGGGTTGCAACCGTGCCGCATCGCGCGACCAGTCTCAGTCAATTGTATGCCCCATCTAACATGCAATATGTATCGGCCAGTGCCAACAAAACTTGCCCAGAATCTCCAAATCTCACAATCACGTCGAGAGTCAATCTTGATAATTCAATTTCGTTGCACCTAGTCGCGAATTCATCATCTTTGGAGGGTCTTCTAAGGAAGCGTCCAGCACAAATTGCAAACCGCTTGAAACGGAGAGTCGATCCCGAGTACAAACGTTCCAGCGATGCACATCCGGAGAGAATTCCACGAGACCGAATTGCGAATGAAAGGCCGTACACGATGGAATTCAACGCTCATAAGCCGGAACTTCTCGCACCGGCGGGGGACTGGGATGCGCTGCGCGCTGCGGTGGCCAACGGGGCGGATGCAGTTTATTTCGGGCTGGATCAATTTAATGCGCGCCACCGGGCTGCGAATTTCACGCTTGAAGAATTGCCACGCCTCATGGATTTTCTGCACACGCACAATGTGAAGGGATTCCTGACTTTCAACACGCTGATTTTTTCGGACGAACTGGAAGACGCGGCAAAGTACGTCTCGGCCATCGCCAAAGCAGGTGTGGACGCGGTGCTTATTCAGGATCTGGGACTGGCACGGCTGGTCCATCGATTGGCGCCGAGCCTGGCGATACATGGGTCTACACAGATGACGCTCACGGAACCGCGGGGCATCGCATTCGTAAAAGAACTGGGCGTGCGACGAGTTGTCCTGGCCCGAGAACTGGGGCTGAAGGACATTACAAGAATCACGCACGAGTCCGATATGCCGATCGAGGTTTTTGTGCACGGCGCCCTTTGTGTCGCCTATAGCGGGCAGTGCCTGACGAGTGAGTCACTTGGGGGACGCAGCGCCAACCGTGGGCAATGTGCGCAGGCCTGCCGGCTGCCCTATCAATTGATCGTCGATGGGCAGGTACGCGATCTTGGGGACAAGGCGTATCTGCTCAGCCCGAGCGATCTGGCGGCGTACGACATGATCGGCGACTTGACGCGTGCGGGTGTGATCAGTTTTAAGATTGAGGGGCGGCTCAAGAGCGCGCACTACGTTGCAGCAACCTGCCAAACGTATCGCGAAGCGATTGATGCGACGGTGAGGGGACAATCCTTTGCCATCACCAATGAGCGAAGGCATGATCTGGAGCAGACGTTTTCGCGCGGGTTTACGCACGGATTTCTGGGAGGCGTGAATCACCAGGAACTGGTGGCGGCACGGTTTCCGAAGGCACGTGGGACGCGTGTGGGCGTGGTCGCAGAGAAGACGGCCCGATCGATCATTGTGACGATTGACGCGGCATTCAAGGGATCGACGGTACCGCTCAAGGCGGGGGATGGCATCGTTTTTGATGAGGGCCATCCGGAGCAGGACGAACAGGGCGGGCGCGTTTTTCTGGCCGAGGTTTGCCGTGATGGCCGGATGGAGCTCGATTTCCGCGCGGGGGACGTCAATCTTTCGTACATCAATGCCGGCGCGATTGTGTGGAAGACGGATGATCCGCACATTAAGAGACGGCTGGAACATTCGTATAGCCGGGATACGGTTTCGAATCGGATTCCGGTTGCGATGACGGTGAGCGCGCATGCGGGGGAGCTTCTCAAGCTTACGATGTGTGCGGAAGGGCATACGGCGGAAGCGTCGTGGGAGAAGCCATTGGAGCGGGCGAAGAAGTTTCCCGCGACGGAGGCGATGTTACGCGAGCAGCTCGATCGTCTTGGAGATACGCCGTTTGCGATGGGTGAGCTTACGGTCGACCTGGCGGGCGATCCGATGGTTCCGAAAAGCGTGCTCAACGATTTGCGGCGGCAATGCGTCGAGAGGCTTCTGCGGCAACGTGCTTACGCTCATGAGATTATTGAGCCGGATGCACTGAAGACGCTTCGCCAGCGCGTGCAAGGAAGCCCTGCTGGGGTGCCAAGGAGCGATGGTCCGTCGTTTTATGTGTTGGTTCGTACGCTTGAGCAATTGGATGCGGTGCTGGCGCATCGCGGGCCGATTCGACCGGCGATGATTTACGCGGATTTTGAGGATGTTCGGCGTTATCCGGAGGCTGTTAGCCGTTGCCGGACCCAGAAAATGCTGATCGCGCTGTCGACGCTGCGGATCGTCAAGCCGGGAGAAGAGGGGTTTCTCAAGCAGATCAGTGATTGCCGGCCGGATGCGTTGTTGGTGCGATGTCTGGCGGCGGTGGCGTACTATCGGGAGCAGGCCGCCGATGTGCCGCAAATCGGGGATTATTCGCTGAATGTCGCCAACGAGCTCACCGCGGGCGTGCTGGCGGAATCCGGGCTGGTGCGGATGGTTCCCAGTTACGATCTGAATTGGATGCAGATGGCGGCGATGATCGGGCGGATGGATCCGGCGATGCTGGAGTGCGTGATTCACCAGCACATGCCGATGTTTCACATGGAGCATTGCGTGTTTGCGCACACGCTTTCAACGGGGAAGGATTTTCATGACTGTGGGCGGCCCTGCGAGCGCCACAAGGTGGATCTGGGTGACCGCGTCGGTGAGGCCCACCCATTGATTCCAGATGTGGGTTGCCGCAATACGGTCTATAACGCTACGGCGCAGACCGCGGCGGAATATGTTCCGGAAATGAAACGTCTGGGCATCCGGCATTTTCGGGTCGAATTGCTGCGTGAAGATGCGGCCGACGCGATTCGGATTATGGATCGTTATACGCGGGTCGTGTGCGGGCTGGAGACGCCTTTGCAGACGCTTCGCACGCTGCGGGTGCTGAACCAACTGGGCGTCACGCGCGGTACGCTGGCGCACGAGTAATGCTTTCGGGCGACGGTGGCATCACACGTAGGTGATGCTGGGGTCGGCTCCCAGCGAGCCGACCAGCGACTCGACGTAAGAGATCTGCTGCACTTTCTGCAATTCCGCGGCGGCCAGCGCGCGGCGATCGCGAATCCGCATGCGTTCGATTTCCTCGGCGTAGGTGGAGCGGGACATGAACGCGTCGAGATATGCCACGTGGCGTTTCCAGAGCGAGACGTCGCGCATCTGCTTGGCGAAGAGGCGTGCCTTGTACCAGTCGGATTTCAGCAGCGATTCCAACGTGAAGAGCGCGCGGATTTCCGGATGGTGCGCGTCTTTGCCTTCGTAGGCGCCGGTGGCCATGATGTTGAGCAGAGCTTTCAAGGGCGGGCAGGCGTCGTTGATGGAGCCGTCGTCAAGATAGAGTTGGGCGACGCGTTGCTGGGCTTCGGTGATATTTTTCACGCCATCGGCGAAGGCTGCGGGGTCCTGCGTTTCGGGGCGGAGGATCGCCTCATCGAAGACCTTGGCGGGATTATCGAACACGCGGCCGAAGAAGGCATTGATGAAGCGGCCGGTGATGCGATAGCCGAGCCGGCTGGCGAGAATGGTTGCGCCATCGGCGGTGTAGTCCTTGAGCGGTTCGAGATATCCTTCGGCGATGAGGAATTTGGGGTCGCGTTCGCGCGGCGTCAGGCGGCACCAGATTTCGGGAATCAACAGACTGATATCGTGATCCATGCGGACGTTGGGACCGACATAGCCAGCCGAGGTGGAGAAACCCGCAAGGCCGGTCAGGATGTAACTAACGAGTGCGTTGTTGAGGTCGACAATCGTGCGGAGAGCGTTGAAGGGGCTCTTGGTGAGCGCGCCTTCCGAGCCGGCGCCGGTGGTGGAGGGGCTTTTGCCGGTGAGGGAGCTGATGAAATCCATGAACAGTTCGGGGAGTTCCTGGTAGTGGATGGGGTTGTAGACCGCCAGGCCGCGGATGCCGGCAGCGGGGTCCGCGGGATTGTTGCGCCGGCCGATGAGGACGGAATGCACGGGCGTGAGGACGGGTTGGTCGGCCTTGAGGGCCAGATGAAAACGGAGCCCCTGCAGCGCCACGTAGCGGGCTGTGGGATCGACCAGATCCGGACGCGTCTGGAGGTAGCGGGGATTCTTGGAGGACTTGCCATCGACGATGCGTGGAATGGCCGAGCAGACGGCGTAGCCATGATCGGCGTCGGCGGTTTTTTTCAGGATGTCCTGCATGGGCGGGGTGAAGCGTTCAAATTCGGTGACCCGCGCCACCATGTCGCGCACCTGCTGGGGGGTCAGGGGCTCGTAATTCGAGAGAAAATTATCGCTTCGGGCCATGTCGGATTCGGTTTGCTTGTCGAGACCGCGGTGGACGGCATCATCGGGGCGCTGAAAGAGGCGATACTCGCAGTTGATCGCGAATTTGAGGCTGCAGGTTTCGATCGTTGATTTGAGCAATGGAAGGTGCTTTGCGGGAACCACGACGGAGGCGGAGATGTCATCTTCGGTCTGGATTTTCGTGGCGGCGGCAAAATCCTGGCGTACTTTGAAGGTGCGCCAGGCCTGGTCGTTCATGAGGCCGACGCGCAGGTAGGTGCCGACGAGTTTGCGGTCTTCGAGTTTGAGTTCATTGCCCGAGGAGCCGTTGATGATGTCGACGCCGAAGTGTTCGCGCCACTTGTCGGCCCATTCCGGACGACTGAAACGTTTAATGATGAAGACAATGGCGTAGACGTGGCTGGGGATGGAGGCCAGCCAGGCGTTGAATTCGGGGGTGTATTCGGGTGAAGGTGTAAGGAGTTTGATGACGCTGCCGAGGGAGCGCTGGGGGCCCAGGATGGGGCGACTGGCGCGATGGCCGTAGTCGGGCTTGCTGGCGGGGCCGCCGATCCAGCGTGTGGAATAATCCTTTCTGAAAATCTCCTCGACACGATCGAGATCTTTCTGGATATCGGCGACGAAGATAGGGCCGTAGATCATGTAGTCGCGGATGGACTTGGAGATTTCCGATTTTCCGCCACCGGAGACGGTGCAAGGTTTGTGGCAGAAAGTGCCGTCGCCATTGGTGCCGATCAGGCGCCAACTGGGCGCGCCAGGGTGTTTTTCCATGTGAATTTTATAGCCGGACGGGGTCATGTAGATGCGCCCGGGCTGAAGAGGAATAGACTGCTCTTTTTCGTCCTGGGTCCACCACACCTTGAGTTTGGCGATGCTGGCGCGGGCGGATTCGGGAATGTAGATGAGGTTGGGAAACTCCTTGTCGATGCCGTAGCCTTCCGGCTGGATCTGCATCATCGTGCCGTAGTCGCGTACCACGTCCTGCCAGGTGCGGTCATTGGTGGGTATTCTGCTGTCCGGGACGAATTCTTCGCCCATGGCGTAGCCGGCAAATGCCAGGGCCCCGCCGGAATGTTCCTCTTCGACGTTTCCGAAAAGGTTCGCGGCGTAGCTGATCTGGGTTTTGACTTCCTTCTTGCAGTAGCCGTAGTAGTTGTCCGCGATGATCGTAACAATCACACCCTGCGCGGTGCGGCAGGTGATCTTGAAGGCTTGTCCATCGTTGTATTTTTCGGCGGGGTCTTTCCAGCACATGCCGTCGCGGCGCTGGCGTTCCGTGGCTTCATCATGCGTCGGCAGACCGAGTTCTTTTTTCGTGAGGTTGACCAGGTGCGGAGCCAGGATGACGCAGCCGGTGTGGCCGGTCCAGTGTTCGACATCGAGACCGGCATCGTCGCGCGGCAGGAACGGATCGCCGGCGTTGCCGAAAATCGATTCGACAAAATCGAGATTGCTGACGAGGCTGCCCGGGGCGAAGAAGCGGATTTCCATGCTTTTTTCGGCGCAGACGCCGGGCACTTCCGGACAGACGATGGGACGCAACAGGAGCGACACGAACGTTCGCGCGGGCGTCTTTTGATTGGCGGTGAAAGGGAGCGTCAGCAGGTCGGCCGGCGGATTGACCGCATGGCGGAAGAGCTGGGCAAAGACGGATTTGGGCACCGCATTTTTGTCGCCGACGATCGGCAGGCCGCCCTCGGTGACGTGAAAGGTGCCCTTGGTGGTGCGGCGGTCGCTCCGCGGGTTGTGCAGGACACCGTTGCGAATGCGGTAGCTGCTGAGGACCGAATTGGTGAAGACGTCGCCATCGGCGGGTATCGAAAGCACGCGGGCCACGCCGTGGCGGCCGAGAATGAGCGTCTTGGCCGGAAGCTTGAGGGTGCCGGGTTTGTCGACTTCGCTGAAATGCGAGCGCAGAAAATTTTCTATGCGCTGATCGACGGGGCAGCGATGATCGCTGAGCAGGCGCGATTGTTCGTAGTAGCCTTCCAGAACGCCGCGGGAGATTTCGCCGAGGTGCAGATCATCGTCTTTCACCGCGGGCAGACCATTGGCGATGAGCAGCAGATTCACCTGCAAGGCACGATCGCGGGCCACAGGAGAGTCCCAGTCATAACCGAGGGCGTTTACGCCAAGAGCCGATTCCAGATCACGCGGGTTGGAAAACATTGCGCATTACCTCACCTGGGCCAGTTGCCGTTGCCACGGGCCTCCACCGCCACTATGCATTGTCCCCTGGAAGCCGCACTACCCTCGGGCGAAGATTTTTAGCCAAACGAGACCCGCTGTCAACGCATCGAAAACGACAGCGAGGAATTATTCCTCGACAATCGTCTGTTTCACTACCTCTTCGATGGTGGTGAGGCCTTCGTAGATCGCCATCAAACCGGACTGGCGAAGGGTGCGCATGCCGCGTTTGCGGGCCGCGTTGCGCAACAGGTTGGTCGAGGCGTGCTGCATGATCATTTCCCGGATTTCGTCATCGAACAGCATGATTTCGTAGATGCCGAGACGGCCGCGATAGCCGGTGTTGTTGCACTGATCGCATCCGCGGCCACGTACGAACACCTTGCCTTTGACGTCCTCGGGCAGCAATTCCAGTTCCATGAGCTGCTCTTCGGTCGGCACGTATTCCTCGCGGCAATTCATGCAGATGCGCCGCACCAGACGCTGGGCGATGATGCCTTCGACCGTCGCGGTGATCAAGAACGGCTCGACGCCGAGATCAAGCAAACGTGCCACGGCCGACGGCGCGTCGTTCGTGTGCAGCGTCGAGAAGACCAAGTGGCCGGTCAGTGCGGCCTGCGTGGCGATGACGGCCGTTTCCTTGTCGCGGATTTCACCGACGAGCACGATGTCCGGGTCCTGACGCAGAATGGAACGCAGGCACCGGGCGAAGGTCAGTTCGATTTCCGGCTTAATCTGCACCTGAATGATGCCGTCGATGTCGTATTCGACGGGGTCTTCGGTCGTGATCAGTTTGTCTTCGATGCTGTTGAGCTCGTTGAGCGCGGCATAGAGGGTGGTCGTTTTGCCGGAACCGGTCGGGCCGGTGACCAGTGCGATGCCGTTGGGCTTGTTGATCAACTGGCGGAAGGTGCGCAAGTCGTCCTCGCGCATGCCGACCTTTTCCAGATCCAGCGCCACGTTGGCCCGGTCGAGGATACGCATGACGACGCTTTCACCGAAGATCGTCGGCAAGACCGCGACGCGCAAATCGACCGCCTTGCCCTGTACGACCAGCGGAATACGGCCGTCCTGGGGCATGCGGCGCTCGGCGATGTCGAGGTTCGCCATGACCTTGATACGCGAGGTGATGGCCATGGCGATGTGCTTGGGCGGCGGGATCATTTCGTACAGTACGCCGTCGATGCGGTAGCGCATCTTGAATTCATCTTCGAAGGGTTCAAAGTGAACATCGGAGGCCTTTTCCTTGATGGCCTGGAGCAAGACCATGTTGAGCAGTCGTTTGACGGGATTGGATTCGGCCAGTTCCTTCAGCGTGTCCAAGTCGATCGACTGGTCGCGGCCTTCGAGCTGTTTGAGCGTCTCATCGGTCGAAACCTCGGAGAGCAGATCGGAAAACGATTCCTGCCGCTCGTTGTAATGTTTGGCCAGCAGGCGATTGATGGCCTCCGGGTCGGCGATCGCCGCGATCACGTTGAAGCCGAGGAAGGTTCGTAGATCGTCCACAGCGCGGAAATTGTCCGGCGAGGCGAGAACCACTTTCAGGGTCTTGCTCTTGGCGTCGAACTCGACGGGAATCACCTTGTAGCTCGAGGCCATCTGGGCGGGCACCTGGTCGAGCACTTCCTTGGGAATGTCCTTTCCCTCGAGATCGTACACCTCGTAGCCCATCTGGGCCGCCAGCGCCAGGTTACGATCGTGTTCGGTAATCATGCCCAGATCGACGAGAATCTGTCCGATCGGCGTATTCACGCCGGACTTCTTCTGTTCCACCTGCAGCGCCAGCGCCTTGTGGACCTGCTCGCGCGTCAGCCGCCCCATTTTGATGAGCACGCGGCCAAGGGGGCGTCCCTTGAGCTGGTCGATGGGCGGCATCTTGAGCGGGCCGGCGGGACCGCTGGGCGGAGGTGTCGGCGTGCCGCCGCCATTCGAGCCGGCGGGGGGTTTGCCAGGAGGGACGTTGGACATGCGGGAACTCCCGGAAGCGGTCGTGATCGGTTCAGCCATTAGACGAATTCCAGACTAAATAACTACTCACACTACAGATCTCATCACCATAAATCAGCCACGACATCAGCGAGCGGCCGGGGCGGGACGTTCCGGAGGCGTCGTATCCTTTTCCAGATCCGGACGATTGAGGCGTTTGCCCATGCGTTCGGCCAGTTCGGCCGGGCGACGCGACTTGTCGATCGCTTCCTCAACGGAAATCTTCCCGACGTTGTAGAGTTCCAGCAGGTGCTCATCCAGCAACTGCATGCCGAACTTTTTGCCGGTCTGGATCATCGAATCGATGCGGAAGGTCTTGTTTTCACGGATGAGGTTGGCCAGTGCGGGCGTGACCACCATGAATTCGTACGCGGCCACCATGCC
Source organism: uncultured Phycisphaerales bacterium (assembly GCA_903845195.1). Lineage (GTDB taxonomy): Bacteria > Planctomycetota > Phycisphaerae > WQYP01 > WQYP01 > CAIMWO01. The sequence continues at coordinate 50,395 of CAIMWO010000022.1, read as the reverse complement.
CTCCGTATCGATGCGCGGGCACAGGGCCTGCGAGAGCACGGCCAGAAGGGTTGTGGATAGCTGCACGCGAACCTGTTCCTGCTGGTCGGTCGGAAACGCATCGATGATACGGTTGATGGTGCCGGCGGCACCGGTGGTGTGCAACGTGGCAAAAACCAAGTGGCCGGTTTCAGCGGCGCGGATCGCGGCGGAAATGGTCTCCAGATCGCGCATTTCGCCGACCAGCACCACGTCAGGGTCCTGACGCAAGGCCCGCCGCAGGGCTTCGGAGAAGGTCGGCACATCTCCGCCGACTTCGCGCTGGGTAATGATCGATTTCTTGTGCTCGTGATAATATTCGAGCGGGTCTTCCACGGTGATGATGTGCCGGTCGAAATTGATGTTGATGTAGTTGATCATCGACGCCATGGTCGTCGTTTTTCCGGAGCCCGTCGGGCCGGTGACGAGGAAGAGGCCGCGGGGACGCCGGCACAATTCCTCGACGGAGGCGGGCAGGCCGATCTGCTCGAACGTCAGCAGTTTGTAGGGGATTTTACGCATCACGATGCCGATGTTGCCGCGCTGGCGAAATACCGAGACGCGGAAGCGTGCCGCCGCCTGGCCGTCGGCCGATTTGAATGAGAAGCCGAAGTCGGAAGAACCCACTTCCTGGAGTTCCTGCTGGGAGCGATCGGGCGTGATGGCCTTCATCAGCGAGACGGTATCGTCGGGTGCGAGGATTTTGGTCTGCAGGTCGCGCAGCGTGCCGTTCAGCCGCAGAACGGGAGGCCGTCCCACCGCCAAGTGCAAGTCCGAAGCGCCTTTTTTGATGGTGGTTTCCAACAGCCGGTCGATTTGGATGATGGACATGAACGCATTTCCCGTCTCTGATTCCGCAGAACTCGAATTTTCGAAACGCTCTAACGCCGGACGGACCTCGAGGAAGACACTTCCTCGAATCACCGTGGCGGATAATCCGCAATCAATCCGTGATGATACCCTCGGCCTGGGTGACGCGGGCGATTTCAGTCGGTGTCGTGATGCCGTTAAGAATCTTGATCTTTCCGTCATCGAGCAGGGATTTCATGCCCGACGCCCGGGCCGCCTTGCGCAGGAGGTTCGTCGGCGCACGTTTGAACGCCAACTCACGGACTTCATTATTCATCGTCATCATTTCAAAGATGCCCTTGCGGCCGCGATAACCCGTGTTGTTGCAGTACGGGCAACCCACCGGCCGCATCATCTTCTTGCCGACCAGTTCGCGCTCCGTGAAGCCCAGAATCTGCAGGGTGCGCTTGTCTGGCTCGGGATCCGGCTGCTTGCACTTCTCGCAGAGCGTTCGAACCAGGCGCTGCGCCATGATCGCCTGAATGGACGAGGCGACCAGGAAGGGTTTGACGCCCATATCGATCAGACGCGTGATCGCGGAGGGCGCATCGTTCGTGTGCAGGGTGGAGAAGACCAAGTGACCGGTCAAGGACGCCTGGATCGCCACTTCCGCGACTTCCAAGTCGCGGATTTCACCGACCAGAATAATGTTCGGCGCCTGACGCAACATCGAGCGAAGAATCTTGGCGAACGTCAATCCGATGTTTTCGCGCACCTGGCACTGATTGATTCCGGGGAAGTTATACTCCACCGGGTCTTCGGCCGTGATGATTTTTCGGTCGGACTTGTTGAGTTCCTGGAGAGCGCCGTAAAGCGTGGTGGTCTTGCCGGAGCCGGTCGGGCCCGTCACGAGGAAGATGCCGGCGGGACGCGAGATGATGCGCTTGAATTTGACATAGTCGTCTTCTTCAAAGCCCATCGCCTGGACGCCGATTTTCACGTTGTCCGGCCGCAAAATACGCAGGACGATTGATTCGCCGTGATATCCCGGCAAGGCGCTCACGCGGAAATCGATGGGTCGCGTATCGATTTCCATCTTGATACGGCCGTCCTGCGGCAGGCGTTTCTCGGCAATGTCCATTCCGGACATGATCTTGAGACGCGCGGTGACCGGCCCCTGCATGCGTTTGAGAATATTGTCGCGTTCCACGCACACACCGTCGATGCGGTAACGGACGCGCACGCGATCCTTCATCGGTTCGATATGAATATCCGATGCCCGCGACTTCACTGCTTCCGAGATGATCGCATGCACCAGCTTGATGATCGGCGCGTCGTCGGCCTCCTGACCGCCGGTCTTGGCCAAATCGATCGACTGGCCGCGGTCCATTGAGGAGACGCGTTTGATCGCATCGTCGATCGAGGCGTTTTCCTCGGCAAACATGTGTTCAATGTGCAGTTTGATCTTGGACTTGGCGCCAAGACAGGTTTCCAGCTTGGTATTCAGGCGGAACGTCAGTGCGTCGATGGCATCCAGATCCGTCGGATCCCCGATGACCACGCGCAATCGGCCATCCTTCTTCTCCATCGGCAGCACCTGGTGGCGCTTGATCAGGTCCGCCGGAATCAGATCGAAGTTTGACGCGGCCAGCATCGACTTATCCAAATCGATGTATTCCATGTCGTACTGAAGCGCTAGCGCCTTGGTGATGTCCTCTTCCGAAGCAAGTTTTAGATCCAGCAACACTTCATGAACATGGCGTCGTTTCTTGGTCGCCTCGTCAACTGCGCGCTGGGCATCGTTGCTCTTGAGGACACCCATCTCGATCAGAATATCGGTGAGTTCTTTACGCTTGCGTGCCATGTCGGACCTGCCACAAAAAGGTATTGGCTTCTATGCCGGAAAATTGGATTCCAAGCGCCGGTTGCGATCCAGCGAATTGCGCTTCCCGCGAGTGCACAAGGCCAATCGCCGGAAATGTGGATCTGTCGGACACATGGACTCTCGGAACGCCATCTCACCACGCATCTTACGTACCGGACGCGCACCGGGTCAAGGCGATGGGCGGGGTCTTTTTGGGACAATGCCGGACCGGTCGGCCCTTGCCGGGTTGACCCGCCGCCTTCCGGACCTGTAGACTCGTGTTGTGGGGCCGGTTGTGGGCGACAGGAAGGCACATTCGCGATGAGTTCGATTCCGGTTCAGCAGTATCCGCACCTCGCCGGATTCGACGGCCTCAGTGAGCGCTGCATGAAGGACCATTTCCACCTCTATGAGGGGTATGTTCGTAAATACAACGAGCTTTTTGCCCAGCTCGAGTCGCTGCAGGCGCTGGGAAGCGTCCGTGCCGGCGGCGACAAGGAAAGTCTGAAAGTCGACATTGCCTTCGCCCTGGGCGCCATCAAAAATCACGAACTCTACTTTGATATTCTAGGCAACGACGGACACGAGCCGACCGGGGAATTGGCGGAGGAAATCGCACGCAGTTTCCACAGCGTTCCCCAATACCTGCTGGACCTTAAACAAACGGCCCTGCTGGGCCGCGGATGGGCCTGGACCGCCTATGACCTCGATCAGGGGTACCTCTTCAATTACGAGGCCGGAGCGCAGAACGGCATGCCCGTCTGGAATACCTTTCCCATCCTCGCGGTCGACCTCTACGGTCACGCATACTTCTATGATTTCGGGAACAATCGCCTGGCGTACGTTGAGACGTTCATGGGTCATATCGCGTGGAACCGTGTAGCGGCGCGCCTGGCGGCAGCCAAGGCCGGCAAGATTGGCCGCCTCGCCTGGGTCCCCTGACTGTCCCATCCTCTCACAAAAAAAACCTCCCGCGCCGATGCGCGGGAGGCTTCATTTCGTAAACAATCATCCGTGATTTATTTTGCCGCGGCGAACAGTTCGCCCACGCGCTTCCAGTTGATCACATCCCAGATGGCGGTGAGGTAATCCGGCCGGCGGTTTTGGTATTTGAGATAGTACGCGTGTTCCCACACGTCGACGCCGAGGATCGGTTTGCCGGAGATGCCGCCGGAGGTCGCCAGCACGCCGTCGCCCATGGTGGGATTGTCCTGGTTGGCCGTCGAGCCGATGACCAGCTTGCTGTCTTTGACCACCAGCCAGGCCCAACCGGATCCAAACCGCTTGGCGCCGGCTTCCTGGAATTTCGGCTTGAGATCGGCCAGAGAGCCGAAGGCCGACTTGATGGCGTCGGCCAGGGCGCCGGTTGGTTCGCCGCCTTGGCCCTTGGGGGCCAGCAACGTCCAGAACAATGAGTGGTTCACGTGGCCGCCGGCGTTGTTCCGCACCGCGGGGCGGATGTCGTCCGGAACGGCGGCCAGATTCTTGATGAGATCGTCGGCCGACTTGGCAGCCAGATCATCCTTGCCGGCCAGTGCGTTGTTCAGGTTCGTAATGTAGGCCTGATGGTGTTTTCCGTGGTGAATCTGCATGGTGGCCGTGTCGATGACGGGTTCAAGTGCATCGAACCCATACGGTAAAGCGGGAAGCGTGAAAGCCATGATAAGATCCTATTCAAGCGTGGTCCGGGGAGCCGCGATCGCACGATCGCCAAAGCCCTCTCCCATGAGATGAGTTCTTTATAGTAGCTGCAATGCAGCGGTCAAGCGCGAGTTTTTCGTGATTTCGTGAGGTGGACAAACGGATCATCCAATCCGTCATCGGTGGATGATTTTCGGCCGACTTTTGCGGCGCACTTTCCGGTGCCGGCGCTCAGGGCTTCAGGTCTATCTTGAAAGTGGCCTGAGCCGAGGAGCAGTCCATCGAGACGGTATTCCCGTCGCCTTCCTTCGGCGAAATTGTGATCGGATTGGCCCAGATGAAGAAGGCATCGGACTCCAGGTCCCGGACCACCACCACAAAGCTGTCGCGGCGCAGTTTCACGCTGAATTTTCCATCGGCGCTGGTCGTGCCCTGGTAATTGACGGACTTGGTCGCATCGAACAGCGGCACCACCGTGTCATTGAAATACTTGCTCACCGAGGACAGATTCTGCGAACCGTTCGTCGTCATCTCCGAAACCAGCAACAACTCAAGCAGATTCTCCCAATGGATCAATTCCTCCGGTCCCCAGTTCTTGATCAGCAGGCCGTGATTCTGGGCCGCGTTCAAATGTCCGAATCCCGGAACGCCCGGTTTACCGGCAAGTTGATCGCCCCAGCCGCCTTCATTTTTTTCCCAGGCTTTCTTGTGTTCGAGGACCAGGTCATACGCATGATCCACGACCGCTCTTACATCGCGCTTCTTCACCATCGGCGACAGCACCCAGACGTCCGCCTTGGCCATGGGCGTCTTGCGATCGTTGAGGCCGGCGCGGTACACGGTGACGGTGAGTTCCGCGGGGCTCTCGCGCCGGGGCGGATATGCGGAAGCTTCCAGCACCGGCAACTCCGGCGCCTTCTCCAGGCTGGCCAGCGCAGGCAATGGGAATCGCGCGAGCTGCTTGATTTCGATGCACGTCGGATCTTCATTTTCGCCGATGGCAAACACCCAGTCGTAGACAACCTTTCCGGTATCGCTGTAGTTATCCACTACATATCCGGTATCCCACGGCGTCTTTACCAACTCCGTACCGCGATCCAGATACCCTGCAGGGTAATACTGCCGGCCGGCGGAAGTCACCAGCCGCACCTGCGTCGGCGTGATGCGGAAAAGGCCGTCGCCGTCGGCACTGGTGGCCACGCGGATATTTCCCCGGTCGATCGTGGTTCTCACCAGCAGCACATTCTCAGACGAACCGCCGGAAACTCTTTTCCAAAGGGGATCGGCCTTATTCACAAGCGCGGTGCCCGAAACATTCACGATTCTGTCCTGAAGGGCCTGCCCCGCGCCCTGCTGCACCACATTACGATAGCCGTAGGATTCCACCGAAAGATCCGGATGAATCCGACTGAAGGACTGGCTGCCGCCGAGTGCTCGGCCGCTGGTCAGGCCCCACAATCCCAGGACAAAGCGGTCGGGATTCAGCCACAGGCCGTTCTGACTGGCAAACGCGCCCGGCGCCGCATCGGCCTCGGGACGCATCCGGTTGGCGGTCGGAAATCGGTCGAAATCCAGCAGCGTGGTGCCCAGCGGAAGCATTTCAACCCCAATGACCGTCGTACCCATCACAATCATCGCGGCGAAGAATCCCACCACGGCGCCGAGCGAACGGTCGATCCACGCCGGCATGACCACGTTCTTGGGAACCAGTTGGTCCGTCGCGAGGCGCAGGCCGGAGAAAATGAGAAAGTACAGCACCAGGAACGTCACGCCCCGCGCGTATTCCGGTCGCCATCCGGCAATAATCCCTTGCAGCGGCTCAAACAAGGCCATGGCGGCGATCGACGCGAATGCGGCGGCCACCAATTCCAGCGCCGCGCTCAAGGCGCCCTGCGTGGCCAGGTACAGGGTCAGCAGAATGATGATCAAAAGGACTAGCAGGCTCAGGATCATAATTAAATTCCGTTTATCTTTTTCCAGCCTATTTCTGCGCCGGCAATACGCCGCTGGACGCCGAGGGGTTCGTCCCTTTCTCCGGTGTGAGTACGCGGGTCACTTCATTGATGGCCGTGATGCCCGATGCAAACTTCCGGATGCCATGCTCGACCAGCAGAATCATGTTGTTCTTGCGTGCGATAGCCTTGATCTGGCTGATGTTGGCATTGGAGGAGAGGGCCTTTTTCATTTCGTCGGTGATCATCAGCACTTCAAAAATGCCGGTCCGGCCGTGGAAGCCCGTGCCGCCGCAATCGGGACACAAAATCTGGTTGCCCTTCTTGTCCACCAGCGGTTCGGTATTCGCCTTGAAGGATTGGAGGTTGCGCCCCACCGGCAGGTTGAGCCGGCGCAAAGTGCCTTCGTCAGGCTGATAGGGAATCTTGCAGTTGGGACACAGGATGCGCACCAGGCGCTGGCTGACGATCATCCGCAGGGCGCTGATGGCCAGCATCTTGTCCGGACTGAGACCGAGCCACAATTCCAGGGCGGCCATCGCGTCAAACGCCGGCAGACCCACGTACACGCGGTGGCCCTCCTCGGCAAAGCGTGCGATCGTTTCCGCCGACGTCGCATCCGGGCACTGCGCCGAGAGAACGACATTGGGATCTTTCCGGAAAACTGAACTGAGCACCTTGGCGTAACTCAAATCCGGATTCCGCGTATCGAAGCGATTTACCGTCACGCCTTCGAGATCCGCCTGGGGATTGGTCTCGATGGTCTGCACGGAATTGGTGAACGCATCATGCAATCTCAGCAGCGCGTACAACGTCGTGGAACGCCCCGCATGGCGCGGCGAGGCGATCAGCACCACCCCCTGCGTATCTTCCGTCACTTTCTTAACGTCATTTAACTGATCGGCGGTCATCCCGAGTTGCTCGAGCCGCATATCCCATTGGTCATGCTCGTTGGCGACCAGGATCATGCGCTCTCCGGCGGTGGTCCCGGAGGAGCGCGCGGACCAGATCGTCGTTACCCCTTCGGCATCGCGGGTCTTGAATTTTCCAACCTGCGGGCGACGGCGTTCCTCCAGCGAAAGCCCGCCGATGGTCTTGAGCGCCTGGATCGCGCCCTCGGCGACGGGCCGCGGCAACGGCGCCTGGGGATAGGAGACGCCATCGACGAACAATTTCAAATCGTAATTGCCTGCCGATGGCGACAACTCCACCTGCGAGGCGCGCCTGAGCAGGGCCTGGATGATCATCTGGTCGGCTGACGCGAGGCCCGCCGCCACGGGGGATTCAGGAGTCGGCAGTGGGATGGGCGTGTCGTCATTGTACATGTAGGAAAGCTGCACCTGCCGATTGACGCGGCGGGATTCCATCGCGCGGGAAGCGCCTCTCGCCGATTGTATGAAGTTGCGAAAGAGATGCCCTTTTTCACCCAGCTCCCGCACACGCACCCGCCAGAAGGCCGCGATGCCGCCGGCGGCGATCAGCAGGTTCAGCGGCAGGGCGATCCAGAACGACGGCATCAGCACGAACACCAGGAACATGACCAGCAAAATCCCCATGCCCATGAGCTTCCAGGGCAACTCCGGGATGTTGACCAGTCGCTCGTGGGCATCACGGGATATCTGCGTCGCGAAACGCGCCCATGCCACCAGTACGGCAAATGCGATCAGCCAGTAAATCAGGTTAAAATATTCGTACATGGTCGGTTCCGGGGTTCAGTAAACAACTGTCGTGCCCTATCATCGCGGGACCGGGAAGTTCAAGCAACACTCCCGGCCCTTTCGGTCAGCAAGCCTTTACGACGTGTTGATGCCCTTCATCCGCATACGCAATTCGTCCGGATTGGGCGAGGCCAGCAATGCCTCTTTCGACGCAATGATCTCTTTCTGCACCAGTTCCGCCAGCATGTCATTGAAATCGATCATCCCCGTCCCGCGCTCGTTGCGGATCACGGAGGTCAATTCGTCTTCGCGGCCTTCCTGAATGAACTTCCGCACACTCGGTGACTGAAGCATCACTTCCACCACCGGCACGCGTTTGATCTTTGTGTCCAAGCATGGAACGAGCTTCTGATAAATGATCGCCTGCAGGTTTGCCGACAAGGCCTGCCGTATCTGCGTGTGCTGGTCCTGCGGGAACAGCTCAAGAATGCGCGTGATGGCCCCCGGCGCCGACGACGCGTGGATGGTCGAAAACACCAGGTGCCCGGTTTCCGCAGCCTGGATCGCTGCCTGCAGCGTGTTGCGATCGCGCATTTCGCCGATCACGATCACGTCCGGGTCTTCGCGCATCAGCGAGCGAACCGCCAGTTCGTACGACTCACAGTCGATCCCCACTTCGCGTTGATTGATGAACGCTTTTTTATCCACGTAGGAATACTCGATCGGATCCTCAACCGTCACGATATGCACGGCCCGCGAAGCGTTGATCTGTTCGATCATCGCTGCGATGGTCGTCGATTTTCCCGATCCGGTAATGCCGGAAAGCAGGATCAGTCCCTGTTCCACCTCGGCGATCTTGTGCAGCACGGGGGGCAGGTGCAGTTCCGCATAATTGGGAATGCGTGGATTGATCCGCCTTGCCGCCAGCGAGGTGTAGCCGCGCTGCCGGAAAATATTGATACGAAAGCGTTCCGTGCGGTTCATCGCATAGGCCAGGTCCAGAGAGCCGCGTGCGCGGTATTCATCCAATTGTGCTGGCGTCAGGATTTCCTCGACCAGCCGTTCGATGTCGTCGTTGCTCAGCGCTTCGGTCTTGAGCGTCTTGAGGTCGCCGCCGATCCGCACCCGCGGCACCGTATCGGCCTTGAGGTGCAGGTCCGAAGCATTCACCGATCCCACCGTCTTAAGAAAGGAATGCAGCCCCGGCTTCTTCGCCCGTCCCTCGCCTGCAGTGACCGCCAGCGCAGGATTCGGTGCGTCTTCCGAGATCGTGGTTTTATCCGACATGCTTACACCTGCCGTCTATTAAGAAAACCGGATGAAGGTCACGGTCATGAAACACATGGGAATAACTTACCATCACCCGGTTCGTCATCAGGTCATCGCCACAGTTCACCAGTATCCGTCAAGAACCTTTCCGCCACAAGACAAGACCGGGACTTATCCTTATTCATCTCACCAGATGATCGAGGCTCGAAAGCCCGAGCGACTCGATTGCATAGAATCCCTCGGCATGGGAGCGGTTGATTGTTCCGCCGAGATACTCGGCAATCGTGGTCACATAACGCACGACCGCCCCCTGCTCCGCCCCCGTGCGTCCCGCGTAAAACTGCGATTGGTAGCAGTTGACCGCCTCGATCTTCTTCTGCCAGTACGGCGAGACATCTACGCAGAACGTCGCGGGGAAACTGATCCGCAGGTGCGTGCAGAAATAGTAAAGAATCCGCTGGCAGTAGTAAGGTTCACCGGGAATCGCCGACTTGGTCAGCTTGCCGTCAAACCGTGCGTCTTCACAAATCCGCGTCACCGCAATGTGGTCCGGGTGGGCATCGTGAGGATAGGGCATGAACAGAATTTCCGGCCGCAGTTGTCGGTACAACCCCGCCATGCGATGCCGCGCCTCGAGCGAATACAGCACCTCGCGATTCTTGAAGCCGGCATTGATCCGCGTGACCCCGAGCACCTTGGCCGCTGCCGCCGCCTCCCGTGCCCGCGTTTCTTCGGACCCATGGGGGGTGGGCTCGCCCGTCGTCATGTCCACCAGCGTCACCCGGTGCCCCTGCGCCGCCAGCAGCGCAATGGTGCCCCCCATCCCCAGTTCCTGATCGTCAGGATGCGGCCCAATGACGGTAACGTTCATACGTCTTACCGCTTTTCAATCGCCACATAATGTTGGTCCACCGGCCCCACGTACTCCGCCCGCGGACGAATCAACTTGTTATTGGCATACTGCTCCAGCACGTGCGCCAGCCACCCGCTGCAGCGCGAAATCGCGAAGATGGGCGTGAACAAGTCGCTGGAGATGTTCAGATAGTGGTACACCGATGCCGAGTAAAAATCGACGTTCGGCTTGAGCCCCTTGGCGCCCGTCACCAGTTCCTCAATCATCACCGACATCTTGTACCAGTTTTCCTGGCTGGTCAGTTTACCCAGTTGCCGCGACATCTCGCGCAGATGCTTGGCCCGCGGGTCGCCGTCCTTATAGACGGCATGCCCGAAGCCCATGACCTTTTCCTTGTTCTGCAGTTTGTTTCGGATGTAGGATTCCACGCGATCGGTATGCCCTATCTCGTTGAGCATCTTCATCACCTGCTCGTTGGCCCCGCCATGCAGCGGGCCCTTGAGCGCACAGATCGCCGCGGTCACGGCCGAGTGCATATCCGTCAGCGTCGCCGCCGCCACGCGGGCGCAGAATGTGGATGCATTCAATTCGTGATCGGCATGCAGCGTGAAGGCCTTATCGAGTGCCCGCACGGAAAGCGGGTCGGGCAGAATACCTCGCAGCATGTACAGAAAATTGGCCGCCAGCGAGAGCTCCGGCCGGGGCGGAATCGGCTCGCGATCGTTACGAATCCGCTCATACGCCGCCACGATCGACGCCATCTGCCCCTGCAGGCGAATCGCCTTGCGCTGGTTGGCCGCGTCGGACATGTCTTCCGATTCGGCATCGAACATCGCCAGCGCCGAGACGGCCGTTCGCAAGCCTTCCATCGGCGTGGTCCGCCGCGGGAAGGATTTCATCACATCGATCAGGCCCTGTGGCAAATCCGCGTTCGCCGCCAACTGGCCGCGCATCGTCTCCAGCTCGTGCTGAGTCGGCAATCGCTCATGCCACAACAGGTGAATCACCTCTTCGAACGATGCGTTGTCGGCCAGTTCGTCGATGTTGATTCCGCGGTACGACAGCACGCCGTTCTCAATCGACGTGATCGACGACGGAAGCGCGACGACATCTCGAAGTCCAGCGCCGCCGGCGGGTGGTGCAGCGGGTGCGGTTGCCTCAGCCATGAATATCTCCACTTTTAAAAATCGTAACTCTTGATCTGGATATGCTCATCTTAAACATATTCCGCCGATTCGACCAGCCAACAGCCTCGCGTTCACTTACCACTGCATTTACCGCTGCCGGGTCTCGAAATCTTTTGCCGATGCCCCCTTTATTCCTGGCAGATTATAGCGCACCGCCGCCGGCGACCAACTGAATATCCATTTCCCGTCCGACCACCTCCACGCCGGCCCGATCAAACCATATTGAAGGTACGTCTCACCACTTTTGTCGGTTCTTATCTGCACGCGCGTCGAGCCTCCGGTGCTATCAGACGTCAAGCGTTGTTCTGCTGACTTCTTTGCCAGCACTTCACCCCACGCCTTGAAGATCGTCTCGGTCGCGGACTGTACCCGCTCCTGCCGATCTTCCTTCGCTGCTCCGACTATGGTGACCATCAGCGGCAGGTGCAGCGGATGCTGCGGGTAATCGTGAATCAGTATCCGCGGCGCTAGGTTTTCCAAAATATCCTTTGAGATATCCACCTTCAGAGGCAAACAAAAACCATCCACCTTCTGACGCATCGACACATCCGATGGATCCGACAGCACGGCATCCAGCAATGCCGTCACACGCGCGTATAACCGCGGCCAATCCACATCCGCCACCAGATATCCTTGTGACTGATCCGGAACCAGCTTGGCGAGCGCCACGGTATCGGCCTCGGGAACCGTCCACGGCGTAACGGTCATGCGGCCGGCCGGACTCGCGTCAATACTGCTCGCATCGACAGAGATCAGACGCTGACGCATCCGCGCGGTGAGCGCCCATTCGGACGCTCCGCCCAATTCCAGCGCGTCGATCAACCGCCCCACCGCTGTCCGTTGGGCGACTTCCGGAAACCGCTCGCGAAACGTTTTCAATGTGGTGTAGGCGCGCAGCGCCACCGCGCCGGCCGATCCTTGTTTGGCCGCCAGGGCATCGCCGCTGGCCAGCGTCGGTGCCCACGGGACGCCCCCCACCGGCCGATCCGACAGGTAATGCTCCATCGCCCCATCGCCCAGCGTGATCACGAACAGATCGCCATCCTGCATCCACGCCAGTTTCAACCATTCGGGCCAGGAGGTGTCGCGGAATTCCACGTACTGGCGTTTTCCCTCCGCGGTCTTCTTGATCGATTGACGCGCCGTCTTCTGCGTGCTCAGCGTCTTGAGCACTCCGCCCAACCGGTCCAGCACAGGCTGCGGACGCCCCTTCACATCGAGAAGCCACACCACCTGTACGGAGCGGCAATCGAGTCCGCCATCGTTCGTTGCCCGCAGGTCCGCATCCAGCAATGCCACGACATTTCGATTCGTTCCCGCATTGGCCGCCAGGGCCAGGCCATCGGCCAGCGCGGAGGCCTGATCCGGCACCAGGCCCAGCGAAGCCATCGTCTGAACGCCCAGTTCCAGCAGGACACTCGAATCTGCATTTTTCACTTGTCCGGGAGGAAATGCTGTGGGATCGATCTCGATAAAGCAAAGGGTGTCGGGCGGCAGCTTAGTGCTTAGCGGCTCGGCGCCCAGCGCGCCGGCGGTCAGGCCCAGCAGAACCAGAAATCCGAAAATGCTCCATCGAAATGACATCGCGAAAACGTTCCACTCAATGAATCCATCGCTCGACGGCGAACACGTCAGGAGTGTTGCCGCCGGATGATCATATCGAAATTCTTCACCATCGAGCGGTACATCGTCCAGACCAGCAGACAATAGGCGGCAATGGCCATCAGGATCGATATGAAGAGGATCGCTCGTCCGATGCTTTCCGGATACGCGTCGGTTGACGCCGGATTGAACATGCCGGTCGCACCGAACGACTCGGCGGCATACTCCTGCGGATTGATCATCACGCAGATTGCCGTAAAGGGTGAGAATGCCGCGACGAACAGGCCGAACCCTTTCACGTGGGAAGCGGCCGTGAAGCCGCATAATCCCAGCAGCGAGCAGATGCCCGCGAGCATGCCCACCGACGCCATCACGGCCACGATGGTCTTCGACCACTTGAGCGACAACTGCAGCCCGAGCATGCAGGCCCATGCCATCATTGCCGTCAGCAGCAGTGGCAGACTGATCAGCGTCTCCGGCCAGACCACCCATTCCCGTGAATTGAATCTCTGCCAGAACCCCACCAGTTGCACCGGCGTCGGCGACGGCGGCACAAATCCCATGACGGTTTCCTTCGACATCCCCAGTGCCGTTCCCACCGCGACATCGTAAAGAATCACCACCAGCACCGTCAGCGTCGGCAAGGCCGCAAAGGGCAGCATGAACGACACCAACCCCCGCAGTTTTCCCCAGAGGTAATAGCGGCTGGTGATCGGCGTCACCAGCAGCAGATCCAACGTCTGCGATTCGCGTTCGCGCGTCACGGCGGACGCCGAGGTGTTCGTCGCCACGAGCAGCGCCACGGAAAATTCGACCACGAACAGTCCCATCAGAAAGCGCCGCGTCGCCGCCACATCGAGCTTGCCGGCATGGTAGAAATACAGGATCACCGCGGCGGCAGACAGGCCGACGGAGATCGTGGTCCAACGTGCAATGCCGCGGCCCGAGAAACCGGCGCGCGTCGCCGCTTCGCGCCATGCCACGGGATTGTTCCAGACCGTCCGCGACTTGCGTCCGCGAGCCTCTTTGCCGCGCATGAGGATATTGCGGACAAACGACCACAACCCCACTTCCGACCGCTGAGCGATTCGCCGCAGCACGATCGCCGACGGCCCCACGAGCAGCAGGCTGGCGATGCTCGTGATCGCAATGTACGCCTGCGCCGGATACGCCAAATACCATCGCACACCCCACCAGGTGTCGGTCAAACTGGTCGGGTCCGGCGTCACGTAGGAAGAGGGACTGACCACTGACTGCAGGGCCAGAAACGGGTGGATCCCCGTCAGCCAGGTGGTCTGTGCCGGCCCCGTCCCGCCGGTGCCGCTGATATTCACGTCGATCAGAAAGATTCCCACCAGGTAGATCGCATTGAAGACGTAGAACCAGAAGACCGTCTTGCCCGATCCCAGCCGGAACACGGCGATCGCTATCGCCAGCGAGCCCGTGAAAAACGCCGTGGACATGGCAATCGCAAAACTGGTCGAGATCGCCCCGGCCGTCACGCCGCCGTAGAAGAGCGTGATCGCAAAGACCGGCACCCCGGAAAGCAGCAGCGCCACGATGTAATACAACCGCGAAAAGAGCGATCCGAGCACGATCTGCAGATTCGTCAGCGGCGTGGCCAGCAGAATGTTGTAGGTCTGTGCATCGCGTTCCTGCGTGATGGCCGCGGCACAAAACACGGGGGCCAGCAGACAGATCATCCCCAACTGCACATACGAGATATAGGCAAACACCTGTGCCGAAGCCTTCGCCAGATCCGACAGGCTGCGCGCACCCTCCCCGGCACTGCTCGTCAGCAACGCCACCAGCAGCACCAGTATCAACAATCCCAGGTACCCCCACCGCGTAAACGCATGCCGCAACCGCTTCCCCCCCGCCGTCACCACGCGCAGCAGGATCGGATTGCCCGGCCCCAGTTTGAGAATCTCATTCACCGCTGATGCCATATCCGAAATTTCCTTCTGACCACTGACTACTGACCACTGGCTACTGGCTTGTGCGTCACTGCACCGCGCCCTTCGTCAGCCGCATGAACGCCGTTTCGAGATTCACTTCCTCTTCGCGCATCAACGTCAGCCGGTAGCCCGCGGCTACCAGTTTTTCCGCGACGAAATAAATCTCCGTCACGTCCGCGTTGAGCGTTACGTGCATCACGCCGTCATCGATCGCTACTCCCGCAACGCCCGCCGTCTGCCGCAGCAGGTTCGCCGCATCGGCCGTGCGTTCCGTTACCGACACCAACAGCATCTGCCCCAGCGAAGCCTTCCGCACCGCCGCCTCGACCGTCCCGGCAAAGATCAATTCGCCGCGCTCGATGATCCCCACTTTGTTACACAGATCCGCCAGTTCCGGCAAAATGTGCGAGCTGATCAAGATCGTCTTGCCCATCTTCTTGAGTTCCTTGAGCAATTCCCGGATCTCAATTCGCGCCCGCGGATCAAGGCCCGACGCCGGCTCATCCAGCAGCAGCACCTTCGGATCGTGCAGCAGCACCCGCGCCAGACTCAGCCGCTGCTGCATCCCCTTCGACAGCGCATCGACCATCGTGTCCCGTTTGTACGCCAGGTCCGTCAGGTTCAGGACATCATCCACCATCTGCTTGCGCTTGGCCCCGTTGATGTCGTATGCCGCGGCAAAGAATTCCAGGTATTCCTGAACCACCATGTCTTCGTACGCACCGAACGAGTCGGGCACGTAACCGATGAGCGGCCGGATCTTCCGCGACTCATACCCCACCACGTAATTGCAGATCCGCGCCTCACCCCAGGTCGGCTGCAGCAGCGTCGCCAGAATCTTGATCGTCGTCGATTTCCCCGCGCCGTTGGGCCCGATGAACCCGAAACAATCCCCATCCTCGATCGTCAAGTTCAAGTTGTTCAATGCCAGTAGCGCCTTGCCGCCGGAGTTGTAACGCTTCGTGAGATTGATGGTCTGAATGCTGACGGCCACGGTTACTCCTTGATCGTTCTGGGAGGCTCTAAATTTACTTGCTCCAAAGACCTTTCGACCGCCTCTTGCGCGCCTGTGAATAGGCTTCTCTTAGAAACCTTCAATTGATCCCGCCGATGCCCGGCAAATCTTCCTCTTGCACCGGCGCCTTGCCCGACACCTGCAGCGTCCAGAGGAACAACACTTCGCCCTTGCCGGCAACATCCTGCCCATCGACCTTCAGCGGCACGGGCGTCTTCACAAAATCCTTCGCGTCAACATCTCCGGCCCGCGCGATCAGCAGCGCGCCTGCCGACCGGAACGCCTTCGTCCGATCCATCAGCCGCGGAAAATGCCGCACGACTTCCACGCGAAACGAACTGGCGAACGATTCCGGCTGGCGTGCATCCCACAGGGCATACAGCAGATCCTCGCCGCGGCCTTCCGCTATGGCCTTTTCCTCCTGAATTTCCGGATTTCCCACGCCGGCAAGATGCGCGCCCATCGTACCTTCACTGGCGGCCCTTGCCTGGCCCATCGCGCGCAACAATTCGCGCAGATCCAGTTCGCGCCGCGTTCCCGGAACTTTCTCCGCCTCCATTGCCTTGCTCATGTCGAGCGCCGCGCCCTTTTTCCAGTCGCTCACTTTATACACTTGCGACATGGGGATGACGCCATTGGCCGGCAGCAGCACCACTTCCACGTGATGCAGGCTGTAGCCCGTTTGATTCTCAAGTTTTCCCGCCAGCGGATGTCCGGGCTTCCCGGTGTAGGCAACCTTTCCTGCTATCCCCGGCAGGCTTCCGGTCCAACGCCCTTCCAGTTTCTTGAGCGTATGCCGGAAAATCACTCCCGCTTCATTCGCATGATCATCCGAAAGCCAATAACTCTGCTGATCGGGGAATCCCTTGATCCCCAGCAACGTCGGCACGTTCAGCGGCGCCAGGTAATTCATGCCCGCCGATTCCGGCTGCGTCACATTGACGATCCCGCTCGACGGCGCAAACACGCCGTAGAATCCCACCACCGATACTTCCGGACTCCCCACCGTGCCCAACACCACCGTCTGATGTCGAATCTCATGCGTCGTCAGTTGCAGCAACGTCACTGCAATTCCCGCCACGGCCGACGCCATGACCACAACGCCCCCAAATACCCACCAGCTCCAGTGCGTAACCTTATAGTAGCGCAATACCAGGTGACCGATCGGCCCCGCCGCCAGCCAGTAAAACGCCAGAAACACCAGCGCCACGAGAAACCGCACCGCAGTGATATCCGACACATCGATCGATACCGGAATCTTCGTCCCGAGCTCCAATTCGCTCCCGCCGAAGTTCCGCTTCTCGCTGTTCGGGCGTTTTTCTTCTTCCTTGATCAGCCGACTTCTTTCCACGGCGGTGATCGTCTGCCCCGGCCATCCGGCCACCGAATCCCAGAAGACCAGCCAGTTTCCGTCCGCCACCCGCCGGTCAAACTCCGGATTGGCCACATCCACGGTGATCAACGTCACCGCTCCCTGGCCGTATTGCCACGTCAGCACCAGTGGATTTTTCTCGAACTCGCCCTGGGCGCGTATATTTCTTACCCGGTTCACATCCGGCCGATCCTGATCCGCTGCCTTGCCGATCGCCTGAGGCATAAATGTCGGTGCGTTGCCGGCCATATTTCCACGCGCCTGCCGCATATCCGTCATCCCCGGAAATGCCGCCAGATCCGCCACCCGCAGATCGCGCGTCCCCTCCAACTTCAGCGGCAGCATCGCCCCAAGCTTCGTCGTCGCATCGCCGAAATCACGCCACTGCGTCCCCACCGAAATGATCAGGTGCCCCCCGGCTTTCACCCATTCCTGCACCGCCTGCATCTGAAAATCCGCCGGCACATCCTGCACCCGCACGTGATCCGCTTCCCAGATCAGCACGTCCACCCCGTCCAATCCCAGCACGCGATCCGGAAGATCGCTGCCATTCTGCAACCACGTGAATCGCAATCCCTCCGCCCCACCGGAAGCATCAATATACGCCCCCATGCCTACCGGCCGCGGACCAAGCACCACCGCAACCTTTACCGACCGTTCCGCCTTGTCATCGCGCGGATACACGCCGACCGCCGGTGTCGCCGCCGATGCCGCCGTGCTGTCCGCAAGGCCGATCGTCGCCACGGGGTTCCGCGCCTTGTCCAGCACCACCACGGTGCGTATGCCGCCCTGGTCGTCATCAGGCTGCGGCCAGTAGTAGAGCCAGAATTCCTGCCCGTTGACCGAGTCTGCCGTCAGCGTGATCGGCCGCAGTGAAAACACTCGATCCTGATCCAGATCGTGCGTTTGCACGCCGATGTATCCCTCGAACGGCTTGCCCGAGCGATTCTCCAATTGCACCCGCACCGGCACCCATGACCCCGCCCGGTACATGCCTCCTCGACCGCGCACTCCTCCCAGCCCCACCGACATAATCCCACCCCGAATCACATCTGCCGCTTGTGCCACCGGCGCCATCACCCCCAGCACCATCAGCATCAGACAAAACCAGGCCGGCAACAATGACCGACCCCGCATCATCCTCGCTGCTCTTGCCATCATCTTCATCCGCGGTCTCGTCATTGAGATTCTCGACTTCGGATTTGAATCGTCATGCTGCATTCGAATTTTGTCATTACCCGCGATCATGTCGTCCTGCCTCGCTGCATGTCTCAAGGTCCCGGGACCCCCGCACTCTCCGCCGGCCAGATATTACCCGAACCCGGATGTCGTAACACCCAGAAATTTTCATCCAGCACAATCTTCACCGGCTTGAACGGCATCGTCACATCAAAGGATTGTTCCTTCTTGTCGATCATCTGGTTCGCCGCCACCTGCCGCTCTCCGCCGGCGCCGATGAACGTGATGTCCACCGGCATCTTGATCAGGTCGTCCGGCTGCATCACTTCCAGATGCGTCTTCACCGGGTCTCCCGCCTTCTCTCCGCCGGTGATTTGCACATCATCGATTGCCCAGTGCGCATAGACCGTCTGATCGATCCACTGCGCGAAGAACCATGACAGATCCTCGCCATGCACCGCACTGGCCAGCCGCCGGAAATCATCCACCGTCGTCGGCTTGTTCCGATACGCGGCCACATACTGCTGCATCATCCGGAAAAACTTTTCATCCCCCATCACCTTCCGCAGCATGTGCAGGACCGTCGCCCCCTTCTCGTAAACCACCGCCCGGTAGAACGGCGAGTTCATGAACGTCATCTTGATCGACCCCTTCCCCGGCGGCATCATCATCGCAAACTGAAAATACAACTGCCCGTACTTCTGCATGTGCTTGGCCATCGCCTTGGCCCCTTCGGTCTTCTCCGTGTACAGCGCATCGCAGTACGTCGCAAATCCCTCCGACAACCACTGGTTGTAATTGTCATCCATCATGTTGATTGGAATCAGATTCCCGAACCACTGGTGCGCCAGTTCGTGCGCCAGCAGATTTTCCGGCACTTCCTTCGGCGCCACCAGACGCTCATGCAAGAACATCAGGCTCGCCGGGCCCACGCCTCCCAGCATCGGCGGCAGCGGCACTTCGACAATCGCCAGCTTCTCATACGGAAACGGCGCAAACCTCTCGCTGTACAACCCCAGGATATTCGATGCCACCTTCACGTAATCATCATGCTTGCCCGCGTTCTCCGCGCGGAAATACGTGTAATACTTCACGCCGCCGACCGTCGACTCCTGCACCTTGTAGTCGCCGTAGGCGAAGTACAGCCCGAAGACCGGGTTCTCCGTGTGAAATACAAATTCCCCCGGCACGCCGTCCTTGTCGCTCCGCTGGCTCTTGTCGATCGCACCATTCGCCACCGCTTCAAAATGCGGCGGCATGTGAATCGTGATCTTCGCATCAAAAATATCCCCGATGATCGTCACCGGATACCACGATGCCCCCGAAAGCCCGAACCCGTAATCCCCAATCCCCAACTGCGGATTGTATGGAAACTTCGGCAACGCTTTCTTCGCCGGCTCCGTCGCTGGACCCGTCGCCGGCGCCGTGGCTGTGCCCTTCTCCGGCTTCTTCGGCATCAGGTCTTCCATATTCGGAATCGGCTCGCAATATTGCCCGGTATAGGCAAATTGCACCGTTGCCGCTGCATCCTTCTTCAGTTCCGCCGGCAACTCGATTTCCAGCGTCTCGCCCCGATGGTCCACCTTGGCGGCCACGCCACCGACCTTCAACTCCGACACCTGCAACTCATGCCCCAGCATCAGCAGCATCTTCTTTTTGTCTTCGCCCCGATTGACCAAATCCAGCGTCCCCGTCACTGTCAACCGATGATCCACCGGATTGATGTCCACATTCAAATCATATTTCTGGGCATCCAGCTTCTGGGCCTTGAATTCCCTGAACATCGCCGACGGCGGCACCGGCTTGTCCCTCAGCGTGTCGTACGGCAAACTTCCCCCGTACCGCGATTTTCCGTATTCCTCCCCCTCCTTCTTGGCTTCATTTCTCTTGGCGCTCTTCTCCTCGCCACCCGCCGCCTCTCGCAGCGGACTCTGCGGAAATTCTTCCTGCAACTTCTGAAAATCCTGCGCCGCATCCTTCGGCTTGTCCATTTTCTCAGCCAGCAATTTTCCACGCGCGAAGAGCGCCTTGTCGGCCCAGACGCTCTTGGGAAACTCGTCCAGCAACTGCGAATAAATCATCATCGCGCGATCGAATTCCTTCGCGTACTCGTAGAGTTGCCCCAACTTGTACATCGCCTCGGCACGATAATCGCTCGCCGGATAATCCTTCAGCAACTTTTCAAACGATTCGATCGCCCGGATCATCGGATCGCCCAGGCCGTCCTGATAGATCCGGCCGATCTCCATCAGCGCCGCATCCCCCTGGCTCCCCTTCTCAAACCGTTTGCGATATTCCTCGAGCTTGGCGATTGCTTCCTTATACTTCTTCTCCGCCTCCTCCGGTTTGGCGGTCTTGAGCGCCTCGGCCGCCTTGCGGATCAGCCGTGCCTCCTCGATCAACGCAAACCCGGCGTTGTCGTCTTCCGTGTAATCTTTGATCAACTGCTCCAGCGCCGCGATCGCCTTCTCATCATCCTGGCCCACCCTCTCTTGCAGCGCCGCAATCCGCTTCAACCCCTCGGCCGCAAACTTGCTCTTCCCGTATTTCGCCCCCACCTTCCGATATTCGTCCGCCACGCGCTCAATCGCCGGCGACAATTCCTTCACCGACTTGGTCAGTGCATCCCCCCGCACCACCTTTTCCAACTTCTCTGCATATTGAAACTGGGCCTCGGCGGTGTGCGGCGTGCTGAGATACCACACCGCCCCACCGGCCACCGCCAGCACCAGCAGCACCGACACCACCGCCACGATCAACTTTGCTCCCCGCATGGTTGCTCCCTTAACCCTGGACGGAAATCCGGGGCGTCCTCGTAAAAGGATGATGCACAATCCCAACAGTTACCCAATCATACCCGCTGGCATGATGTTGAAAACCACGTACACTGGCTTTTCATGGCCAACACCTTCTCTACATCTTCTTACGTTCCCGACGACGCGAGGATCACTCTCGATTCCCTGAATTTTCTCGCCAGCCAGCCCGGCCTCGCCCTTCGCACCGCCGTCCTCGCCCTCCTCACCCAGGACGGAACCCCCCATGACCCCTCCGTCTCCGATGTCGCCCGCCTCCGAAAATCCTTCCCGACGGATGCCGTGCACGCCGCCCTCACCCTCGCGAAGTTGCAGGAAAATGCCCATCTCAAGTTCCCCGACCTGCCACAAGACGCCTGGCTCTGGTGCGTTCCCGAAGCCCTCGAACAAGCCACCGCCCAGCCCGTCGCCCATTACAAAGCCCGCCGCTTCCTGGCCGCCGGCGCTACCGGGATCGCCGACCTCTGCTCCGGCATCGGTGGCGACGCCTTTTCGCTCGCCCTGATCGCCCCGACCCTCGCCGTCGATCTCAGCCCGGTCCGCCTCCGCTGCCTTGAGCTCAACACCGCCCAGCTCTCCCCTCCCCTCCCGCATACCCTCGAAACCCGCGCCGCCGACATCCGCACGCTTCTTGAGTCTTCCACCGTGCTTCCGCCAACATCCTTCATCCACATCGACCCCGCCCGCCGCTCCGCCGGCAACCGCTTCGTCGAATGGGCCGACCTTCTCCCCGGCCCGGACATCCTCCTGGCCCTCATCGAGAGATTCCCCGCCGTCGCCATCAAGCTCAGCCCTGCCGCCGATTTCGCCACCTTCCCGCCCGGCCACGTCGAACTCATCAGCCACCGCCGCTCCGTCGTCCAAGCCGTCCTCTACACCGGCCGATTCCTCGACACGCTCCACCCCAACCACCGCACCGCCACAGTCCTGAGCACTGCATATCCGCAGAGCGAGAGAAGTATCGGAGTATCGGAGTGTGGGAGTATCGGAGTGGACACCCCGATACCCCGACACTCCCATACTCCCACACCCCCACACCCCCCCTACTCCCTCACCGCCCTCCCCAGCCCCATCGAACAACTCACCCCCACCCCCCAATCCTTCATCTACGAACTCGACGGCGCCATCACGCGCGCCCAACTCTCCCAAGCCTTCCTCACGCAAAACAACCTCCAGCCGCTCACCGCCGATGGCTGCTACCTCACCGCCGACTTCCCCCTCCAACACCTCGCACTCCAGTCCTTCTCCGTCATCGCCACCGTCCCTTACTCCGAAAAACGCGTCGCCGAAGCCCTCCGCCATCACGCCCCTCCCAACGGCCCCACCGGACCCATCGAAGTCAAAACCCGCGGCATGGGCGCCGGCGGCCTCGACACCGACGCCCTCCAGAAACTCTGGACCAAACTCTCCCCCTCCGCCCTCACCGTCCTCATCTACCGCTCCTCCACCGGCGACCGCCTCGCCACCCTCGCCAAACGCGTCGCGCCGCGAGCGCGTTATGAGTTAAGCGTTATGGGTTAAGGGTTTGGAGTTCATGCTTCAGCATGCGTCGAAGGCTGGCGGATTAAACTACCTAGACTAACCCACAAAGCCGACGTGAATGAGCCACGGATGCGCACGGACGACAAAAAGAGCGACGGCGCGAAGCGGAAACGATTTGAACACGCACGTGTTATTCACGCGGATGTTAGGGGATAGTCGAGACAGAGTAGCTAAGTCCACAGACTTCGTCCCAGTTTCGGTCCCAGTCGACTGGATGGTTTCCGGGTCCGCCACTTCAAAAAATGTCCAACGCGTACTATAATTACTTCGTGCCGCCGACCTAATATGAGGGATTCTCCGAACTCTGACACGAGGAGAGTAGCTGTGGAGAGATTAATTGCAGAACAAGATAGAAAAGATGTTGTAGTGAACACGGTGCCCTACCGGTTGGTCAGCGCCCTTACGCTGTTTTTGGATCAACTAAGAATCCGCCACTTGGCAGGACCGTCGGCCGTGGATATGGCTCAAGGGAGCACAGGCCAGTTTCACATTTTTCGATTTCCCGATACAAACGCATCCACAATCCAGAAAGCGCTCGATAGGTTCGTGCAGATGCACCGCGGTTGAAACCTTCACGCCAACGACTGCAACTAATGCTCGCCAGCGCGGCTGGTCATTTCGGTCCGCCCCGTCGTCCAAGTGAAGGTCAGGCGTCTGTTCATTCTGTTGTTGAACGTTTGTGAGAACGTCGTAGCACCTGTTCATGTCATGGATTCAAGCGGGAAGGGTTGGCAGCATGCGGAACAAATGGGTTCGCAGAATTCCAGCGATAGCTCTTGTTTCTATCATCTTACTTGTCGCAGTTGCGTTGTTTGTGTTACTCATAGTGCTTCTCGGCCTACTCTGGTCCTACGCCTTGATACCCGGGGGGGGCTTCGAAAATCTGTTTATCTGCCTATGTATCTACCTGAGCTATGGACTCCTGTTCGCTATCTTAATTTATGCACTCAGACCGATTGCTTACTTTCGGTCTCTTTGCGAAGGTCAGTCTTTTTGGTTCCTAGTTCGCTGGTCTCCGCTGCTGGTAATTTTCTGGGCATTTGTTGTGATGGGGCCAGTTTTCATGCTGTTTTTCAAGACGGAGAGTCTCTGGCTCACGGGAACCGCAATCGGATTTGTGACGCTCGCTATATCTGCGGGGATCGTCGCCGGAAGGGAACGAGCAAAACAGCGAGCTGTGGCCGAAGCCGCAGCCGCGGCGATGGGGGCAGAGGCTCGAGTGAAACAAGAAACGATCGCGGAATCAATAGCACCAGAGCAATGTGAAGTGTGGGAGGCAGAAGCACAGGCGAGGCAAGAAGCGATAGAGTTGGAAGTTCGAGCGAAACAAGCAGCGATAGAGGCCAACGCACGAGCGGAACGTGAAGCGATGGAGGCAGAAGCACGAAAGGAAGCGATGCGTGCGAAGATCGCTCGCGTGAATTCGTTCGTGGCGTATGTTCGCGGGAATATCGGTCGCGGTTTGGTGATCGATTCAAACATCTGGATGAACGAGAAATACGAGGTCTTCTTTACGGTCCTTGGCCAAGCCGCGGCCAAGGAGGGCAAGCCAATCATCGTCTACGCATCGCAGTTCGACGAGATATGCAATATTAAACGCAAGAGCAAATATAACGACGATAAAGATCGGCGCGCCCGCCTTGCGATTGGCCGCATCGAAAAGTTTCAGAAGGAAGGGTTGTTGCGCATTGACCTGAAATCCTTTGTTACAAATGTAAACGCTTATGCAGACCCAGTGATCATTCGGCAGCTGGTGGCATTGGCAAAGGAAGGGGAAACGATTTGGTTTATTTCCGATGACAAAGAATTGCGGATTCGCGTGCGCGAGCACCTGATGCAAATCGGGACGGGCTCTTACATTATTGAAGATTCAGATGCCTTGATTGAACAATGCAACGAAGCGATTGAGTCGTCCAACACGTTTAAATCTGCAGAGCCGCCCGTGGAGGATGGCATCCCCGCGCATGCGTGATGGCGTTGAAACACCGAGGTCTTCATTTGTTTCTTTTGGGTTCTTGGTGAGCAACCCCGTCGTCGCCACTCGCCAATCGGCGTTAGGCCCAGCCGCACCGCCAGCCCGCTCCGCCACGCTAAAGCGTGAACTCCGAACCTTGCCGGTCGCCCTTTCAACTCCGCTCCGTGCCCCCCGTCTACTGTCTACCGTCTAACGTCTACTTTCTATCCCTCCCGCCCCCCACCCTCATTTTTGACCCAAAAACGCCGTTTCGGTGCTTCGGGAGCCTCATCCGAAGCTTCGGGAGCCTCATTCGAAGCTTCGGAAGCCTCATCCGACCCTTCGGAAACCGCATTCCCTGCTTAAAATGGCACTTTCGACGCTTCGGATGCCTCATTCCATGCATGGAATGCCACGTTCCATGCTTACAAAGGGTCATTCCATGCTTACATTGAGGCATTGTAAGCCTGCAAAGGGTCATTGCATCCTTACATCGTGCCGTTGTAAGCATGGAATGCCTCAATGGATCCATGCAATGAGCCGTTGCAAGCCTGCATCGGGGCATTGTAAGGATGCAAAGGGGCGATGTAAGTCTGCAATGCGGCATTGCTGGCGTGCGATGAGGCATTGCGGAATTGCACCGAGGATCTGTAAGCGTGCCATGCATGCGGTAAAAATTCCACGCGCAGACTTGGAAGTCACCACAAGGCTCAACCATCTATTTCATTTGTGCCTCTTGGTGTTTATTTGTGGTCCGTTTACGTCGTGTCGTCGCGTCGTCGTGGTTAAATCTCCCATTTCGGACTCTGTGCGTCCTCCGTGCCTCTGCGACTCTGTGGTGAAAGCCCGTGGCGAGCATTTTCGTGTAGACTCCCCTCAATTACGATTCCCATTCATCATTCGACTCAAGGACTTATTCATGAAGACCACCATCGCCGTTGCCGCCCTCTCGCTTCTGGCGCTTCCCACATTCGCTTGGGCCGATGACGCCGCCCCGCTCTCGCTCGACTCCGCCGTCAAACTCACCGCTTACTTTGATGATGATGGCACCTTCGTCAAACCCAACGGCGGCACCGATCGCCACTACACCGCCGGCGCGGCACTCTCCCTCCAATGGCGCGCCCCCTGGGTCGACTCGCTCGTCTCCGCAATCCCCTCCTTCAATGACGAATTCGCCACGCAAACTCCCAACACCTCCTTTGCTATGGGCTTCATCGCCTCCCTCAATATGTTCACCCCCGAGGATCTCGACAACCCCAATCCCATCCTCAACGATCACCCCTACGCCGGCTGGACCTACGGCGGCCTCATCCTCCAACGCGCCAACCGCGATCCCCAACTCGCCCGCTTTGAACATCTCGAACTCGACATCGGCGTCACCGGCCCAGCCAGCCAGACGGATGCCGCACAAAAGTGGATTCATCTCTCCTTCAACGCCACTACCCCCGAAGGTTGGAACCACCAGATCCGCGAGGAAGTCGGCGTCAACTTCAAATACCAACGCCGCTACCGCTGGGAGCCGCTGCCGCTGCCCAAAGATTCCTCGCCGTGGCTGCCGCGCTTTGAAGTCCTCCCCGAAGCCGGCTTCACCCTCGGCACCATCAACGTGGACGCCAACGCCGGCGCCGTCCTGCGCCTCGGTTGGAACCTCCCCGACGATTTCGGCCCCGGCCGCATCGCCCTGCCCGCAGATTTCACCCGCCCCACCGCGCACTCCAGCGGCGATCTCTTCCAGGACAACTGGCTCTACTTCTACGGCCGCCCGAACGCCCGCGCCATCGCCCACGACACCACGCTTCAAGGCTCCCTCTTCAACAACAGCCCTGTGGAAGTCACGCCCGAACCCGTCGTCGGCGAAGTCGAACTCGGCATCGCCCTCCAACTCTTCCGCCACTTCCAGCTCACCTACTCGCAAACCTTCCGCAGCAAAGAATTCACCGACCAAAACGCCCCCGACAGCTTCGGCTCCCTCACCGCGTCCTTCATCGTCATTTGGTAAATCCCCCGCGCTCGCTCCGAACTTCAACCACTCATCCTTCGATTCCGTTTGAACCCTGCCCGCTCCTTGCGTAAAGTGACGGATTATTCAGTCCCTCCACCAACCGGGGTGTCTTGATGAATCGTTCCCTCGTCTGCGCCGCTCTTTCGCTGGCCGTACTTGCAGTAACCTTCTCACTCCGCGCCGAAGGCCCCGCCGCCGACACCCGCCCCGCGCCCGCCAATTCTGAATTCCAAACTCTGAATTCTGAATTCAAAAACCCCGACTCCTCCCGCTACCTCCTCGAAGACCAGATCAAGCCCGGCGACAAAGGCTACGGCCTCACCGTCATGCACGGCGGGAAAATCGAAAAATTCCAGTTTGAAGTCATCGACGTCATCAAAAACCTCTCCCCCGCCAACAACGCCATCCTCGTCCGCTGCTCCGGACTCAACCTCGAACACACCGGCGTCATCGCCGGCATGTCCGGCTCGCCCTGCTACCTCAACGACAAAATGATCGGCGCCATCGCCTTCGGCTGGAACTACTCCAAAGACCCCATCGCCGGCGTCCAACCCATCCGCCAGATGCTCAGCATCCCTCTCGATCCAACCCCCGCCAAGAAAGAATCCGCCGGCGGCTCCCGCTGGTCCGCCGACATCCCCTTCACCCAAACCGCGCTGGCGTCCCCCTTCGGTCCACTCGCCAAGAACCTCGCCCGCCGCGTGCGCCCCTCGGAAACGCCGATCGCAAACGGTCCCGCTCAAACCGACAAACGCGCTCTGGGCCTGCAACCCCTCGCCTCGCCCCTCATGGTCGGCGGCGCTTCCGAAGCCACCCGCGCGTACCTCGAAGGCGCACTCAAATACACGCACCTCGTCCCCATCTCCGGTGGCTCTGCCGGCGCAACCCCCACCACTAACCCCGCCGAAAATCCCCTGGGCGGACTGGCCGACGTCAAACCGGGCGACATCGAACTCGCCCCCGGCTCATCCATCGCCATTCCCATTCTCACCGGCGATATGGATCTCTCCGCCATCGGCACCGTCACCGAAGTCCGCGACAAGACCGTCTACGCCTTCGGGCACGCCATGTTCGCCGAAGGCGTCAGCCACCTGCCCATCTCCACCGGCTACATCTACACCATCATGCCCAACCTTCAGCAGTCCTTTAA
This sequence comes from uncultured Phycisphaerales bacterium, assembly GCA_903845195.1. Classification (GTDB taxonomy): domain Bacteria; phylum Planctomycetota; class Phycisphaerae; order WQYP01; family WQYP01; genus CAIMWO01. Next base: position 22,577 of record CAIMWO010000022.1, on the reverse strand, counting down.
ATTCGGCGCCAGCTACACCCCGCAAGGCTCGCTGGTCGTCGATGAGCAGACCGGCATCGTCGGCCGCATCGGCGCAAAGCCCCCTACCATCCCCATCACCCTGGCCATCAAATCTGCCGACGGCGCCGTCAATCGCACCTACACCTATCATCTCGCACCCCACCCTCGCCTCACCCCCGAAATCCTCGCTGCCGCACTCACCGAATCGATCACCGCCCAGCGCGGCCTTCCCAAAACTTTCACGCTCCATCTCACCGGCACCGCCGCCTTCGAAGGCGCCGCCGGCCCCACCTCCGTCAATCTCCAACTCGCCGACACCAACCAGATCTTCAATCCCGCGATGGCCGTCATTCCCATCGCCCTCCTCGCCGACAACCCCTTCGAAAACCTCACTCTCAAGAGCGTCGATTTCCAGGTCTCCATCGATACCGTCAACCACAGCGCCACCATCAAGAGCATCAGCGTCAACCGTCTCGTCGCCGCCCCCGGCGACAAACTCACCGCGATCGTCGAGATCGAGCCCTGGCATTCCGACATCCGCAAAATCCCCATCACCCTGCAGATTCCCGATGATGCTCCCGAAGGCGAATTCTCGCTCAGCATCGGCCCGGCCTCCTCCGCCCTCTCCGACGAGATCTCCTACGCCCCGAACCATTTCGATCCCCAGGACATCACCGCCCTCGCCACCGACATCAACCGCATCCTCGCCTACCGCAACGATCGCCTCTACGCCACGCTCGTTCTCGACATCACCGGCGCCGCCATCAACGGACGCGAACGCCCGAACCTCCCCGCCAGCCGCATCGCACTCTACGCCAGCAGCAAACGCACCGACGCCTCCCCTATCATGCGCACCGTCAAAACCACCCTCGATGCCGGCTGCATCCTCCTCCCCGGCGGCGATCAGTCCTTCTCCATCACCATCGATAAACGCGCCAACGACCGCTACTACACCCCAAAACATGATGACTTCGGCTCCGGCGGCCCATCCTCACACCCCGGCAAATCACCCCTGACCGCCCCCGCGCCACCAGCGCCGCATTCCGGAGAGCCTGATAATTGAACCCCGCGCCTTAGCCGCGCGTTTGAATTTCGTCCTGAATCTTAATTCTTAATTTTTAACAATGCCTCGTCACGGAGCTCCCATGCGTAACTACCGCTTTCCCGCCGTCGTCGCCGCCTTCCTCCTCACCGCCGCCTCGGCCATGGCGGCCCGTCCGCAAATCTGGAATCACTCCGTCGAAAAAGATTTCGCGCCCGGCAAATTCCACAACATCGTCGTCGATTCCTACGGCCAGCTCACCCTCGGCCGCCAGCTCACGCCCATCAAGCTCGATGATCACGCCGACGCCGTCAGCGCCTTCACCCAATCACCCGACGGCGCCATCTTCTTCACCACCACCCCGCAAGGCAAAGTCTTCCGCCTCAAGGATAATGCCGCCGAATCCGTCTTCTCCGCCCCCAAAGACTCCCCCGACATCACCGCCATCGCCCCCGACACCCGCTGGAACTTGGGCGAAAAATCCGACCAAGACCAGCTCCTCGTTGCCGTCTCCGGCGATGATGCCAATCTCCTCCGCATCAACCCCAAAGACAACTCCAAACCCGTCACCGTCTTCCACGACAAAACCGTCTCCACCATCTGGGCCATCGCCATCGGCCCCGACGGTTCCGCCTACCTCGGCACCGGTCCCCACGGCACCGTCTACAAACTCGACGCCTCCGGCAAATCCTCCACCTACCTCGAAACCAAAGCCAAGAACATCGTCTCACTCGCCTTCGACAAAACCGGAAATCTCATCGCCGGCACCGATGGCTCCGGCCTCGTCATCCGCGTCGACAAAACCACCAGCAAGCCCTTCGTCCTCCTCGACGCCGGCAAGGTCGATATCAACGCCATCATCTGCGACGACTCCGGCAAACTCTTCGTCGCCACCGCCCGCGCCACCTTCGAGAGCATCGACAACTCCCCCGATCTGGACGATCAAACCAAGCCCGATCACCAAGGCAAAAGCAAACCCGGAAACGTCGACCCCCTCCCCGTCGACCCTCCCGATGCCGACGCCGCTCCCACGGACAAGAAAGGTGCCATGATCACCCTGCCCGATCCCTCCATCCTCGCCCTCGACCAAACCGACTCCACGCTCCTCAAAGTTCTCGAATCGCTCAAGAAAGCGCATCCTCCCACGAAGAATCAAACCAAACCCAATGAACCCGATTCACATAACCGCCCAGCTACCAACAAGGCCCACAAGAAATCCCTCCGCGCCGCAGCCCTTCACGAAGAAGAGGAACCCCAGGACACCTCCTCCGTCTACTCCATCACACCCGACGGCATCGTCACCACCCTCGTCAGCGAGCCCGACGCCAACTACTCGCTCCTCCTGGCCAAAGATGAACTCCTCATCGGCACCGGCAACGAAGGCAAACTTCTCGCCTACCGCTTCGCCGACGAATCCCTCACCCTCATCGCCCGCCTCGAACAGGAGCAAATAAGTTCCCTCTTCGCCGCCAAGGACGGCACCCTTTTCCTGGGCACCGGCAACGCCGCCGCCGCTTACACCCTCGGCGCCAATCTCGCTCCGTCCGGCACGTTCCTCTCGCCCGTCCTCGACGCCGATCACACCGCACATTGGGGCCGCGCCAAACTCACCGCCACCCTCCCCGATGGCGCCAAAGCCACCCTCGCCGTACGCTCCGGCAACACCCGCGATGTCGAATCCAATGAATCCCTCTGGTCCCCCTGGTCTCCGGAAATCGACTCCGCCGACGGCTCTGCAGTTCCCTCCCCCGCCGCCCGCTTCCTCCAATACCGCCTCACGCTCACCGGCGATGCCCACTCCGCCACTCCCCTCGTCAGCAACGTCCACATCGTCTATCAAGTCGAAAATCTTCCCCCGCGCGTCAAGAACGTCACCATCGATCCCGACGTCCCCGTCGCCCTCGACGATTCCTCGGATGAGGCCGATCGCTCCAGCGAATCCGATGACAAGACCACCCTCCTCCACATCACCTGGGAAGCCACCGACCCCAACCATGACTCCCTCACCTACCGACTCCTCTACCGCCAGGTTTCCCCCGCCTCGCCCGACGCCAAAGACCTCTGGACGCCCCTGGCCAAGAACCTCAAAGAAATGTCCTACGACTGGGACACCAAGGCCCTTTCCGACGGCAAGTACCAGGTCAAAGTCATCGCCTCCGACGCCCCCGACAACACCCCCGCTGATGGCAAATCCGTCGCCCGCCTCTCCGCACCCGTCACCATCGATCATACCCCCCCCGTCATTGGCGACCTCAAAACCGCCATCGACGCCAACAAGGTCACCATTACCGGCGAGGCTGCCGATGCCGCCTCCGCCATCGTCGACGTCCGCTACCAAGTTGATGGCCGCGGGGACTGGCAACCCGCCGCCGCTTCTGATACTATCTTCGATTCGCCAAAAGAGGCTTTCACCGCGGCGACTACTCCCCTGAGCACCGGCGGCCACCGGATCGCCATCCGCGCCACCGACGCCCACGGAAATGCCAGCTATAAGAGCGTCACAGTGACGATCAAATGATTCAGGCCCGCGTGGCCGTGTTCCGCCGCCGATAAACATCGGCGAGCCCCGACAACGGAGTTTCTCGTATGCATTACCCCCACAAAGTATCCAACCGCAAACGCGTCCGCAAAATCGGCTTCCGCGCACGCATGAAGACCAAGAAGGGCCGCCAGACCATCAGCCGCAAGCGCCGCCGCGGCCGCCTCGTCAACGTCGTCTGACCCACACCCTCCCCGTCAATACACCACCCGTGACCCCACCCCCTGGCACCCCCCCCCACCCCCAACAATCGGCTTGGCGGATAGTTGTCGTAGCAAGGCCCATGGAGCAACCCTCCATGGGCCTTTTTTCATTCCAACAAATTGATCAAAATTGCCCCTCCCTCCCCCCACTCATAAAGCCCGCCAACTACGTTGGCGCGGGCCGACTGACTCTCGCCACCACACCCACCGACCAAAACGCTCCTGACCCTCTCCCTCCTGCCGCCCTGATCCTCCCCATTGCCCCTCAACTCCCTATAAATAAAAAACGCTCCATTTATCCATTGCTGCCCCATAAGCTCTCCGGTAGACTTCCCTTCAGCTTAGATCACATCTACATTTCTTCTAAGTTTAGGAACATCATGATGTCACGCTTCGCCTTCCTCGTGCTGGCCATTTTCGTTCTGGCAGGTTGCGCCTCCGACCAGGCCGCCCGTTACTTCGCTGACGAGCACTACCCCCCTCGCCCCGATGATCAGGTGCAGGTGCTAGACGCCGCGCCGCCCCAGCCCTATACCCTGCTGGCCGAGTTGCAGGCCCGCGATATGCCGACCAGCGACATGCGCCATTGGGCTGCTAAACTCGGGGCCGATGCCATCATCGTCACCCGGCTCGGTGGCCAAAAGGCCAGGAGCGACGTATGGGCCTCCGAAGATACCCAAGGCACTACCGCCGCCTCACGCGTCGCCGGCATTGCCATCAAATATTCCAAGTAATCTACGTCATTTCTTGCTTCGTCTTTCATTTATAGGAGTTGCCATGAAATTTGCCCTTACCCTGTTGTCCGCCGCCCTCCTCGTCACCCTTATGGCCGCCTGCGCCAATGTGGACGTCACCAAGACCGCCAAAGGCTATTACCCCCCCACCAAGCCCGACAACATCGAGATCCTCATGACCCGCCCGGAAAAACACTACATCGAGCTCGGCACAGTTTCCACCACCCAATGGCAACCCAACGAGACCGCCAAAATGCATAACGCCCTGCGCTCCAAGACCGCAGCCCTCGGCGCCGATGCCGTCTACCTCACCGCCAGCGGCATGGACCCCAACAACAAACTCTGGTCCACCGGCGTCGCCATCCGCTACGTAACCGCCGGCGACACCAAGTAACACCCCCACCCACAATCCCCCCGCTCACTTCAAGACCCGGTTGCCCCAAAAAGCAGCCGGGTCTTGTTAACTTTATCCCTCTCGCTGCCCCGACGAACGCCATGCCCAATGAGCCAGGCATCACGCCGGTCTATCTTGAATTGCCGCATGAACGGCCGCCAGTAGTTGTGGGATGGTCTTGTCGCCTTCCAGACGAAGTACGCGGCAGGGAATCTGCTGGAACCAAGCCTCATGCTGGCGACGGCTCCGCATTGTGATGTCGCCTTCATCGTAAGCTGCGGCCCATGTCATAAATGCCTGGTAAGCGTCGTGTCGGCTTCCGCCCGGTTCGATGGCGGCTGGGCCGTACCTCGCGATCTCCCGTTCGTGGAGACGATGCATGCGAAGCTCATGCGGGATCCAGAGAAACACCACCAGATCAAAGTGCTGTATAAACGGATCGCCCCAGCCGCAAAGGCTTCCTGACAGCACCCACAAGGGCGAGGCACCGAGCGCTTCGCTCAGCAACCGCTGCCGTTCCTCTTTGCGCCGTACGGTCTGAAACGCTGGAACCGTGGGGAGCCAGAAAAAACTGTCGCTGTCCAGATGCGGACGGCCGAGTTCATCGGCCAAGCCGCGGCCCAGTGTAGTCGTGCCGGACCCAGAGGCACCCAGAATGTGGATTCGGAGATTCGGAGAATTTGGCGCCATCCCGACAGGATACGCCAGTGAGTGCGTGCCTTAAAGTGAACTGGTCGCTGAAAGAAAATGTGATGTGACGGCAGGCTCAAAGCGGGAAATAGGGGATGGAGTATTCGGGCGGGAAGGAAACTGGCGTGGGGGTGGGGAGGAAATGCCGCCTATGCCGATAGGCTTTCGAGGGGCCGGTGTCAGCGAAAGGAGATCATCATGCGGTGGGCGCCCATCGGGTTGGCCGCGATTCTGGTTCTGGCGGCGACGGCGACTGCGCGGGCGGATAATGCAATCACGCTGACAGAGATACCGCCGGGATATACCATTGGGGCGAAGGCGGCGACGCTGGAGACACTGAAAGACCTGACTTCGCCGACGTTGGTGTATGCTGCCGGGGCGGGGTATGAGTTCGTCTGGACGGCCAAAGCAGCGGATGGGACACGGTACTTTACCCACGCCACGGCGTATTACTACTGGAGTGAGCGGACGCCGAAAACTCCTCCAGTGTGGGTGATCTTCAATGCGACGAGCAAGCCGAATTTCTCGGCCCATGCCCGGCTCACGGCGGCGGTAGACCCCACGGGCGATGCGAACAAGCCGGTGCTGTCCGAGGATCGCCACAGGAGTTTGTCGGTGGTCGTGGCGTCGGCGCATCCGCGCCACGGAACGCTTTATCAAATGAGCCTGGATCATCCGGGAGACGGCATGTATATCCACAATGAAACGCGGGTCTTTATCATGCACGATCCGGAACATGGGTGGCGGTTTGTGGGATCAGTGACAGGAAACCTGCTGATCGATGGCGACGGCATCGACCATCACGAGGGTCGGCATGTCAGCACGGAAGTCACATGGAGCGGCGTGGCAGAAGCGCCGGTTCGGATCGCGTGCAACGTTACAGCAGACTATCAATTCGACAAGCCGACGGTGACGCTTTCCGGCGGGTTCACGCTGGCGGGTTCGCTGCCGCTTACTCCGCGCAAGACGCATTACGAACTGATGATTCAGAAAGGAAACACGCTCAGCGGTTTGGCCAAGATTCTTGCGGAGTGGCACGGCAACTACGACGACTCTTACGATGATTGCTACGACATGGCCGGCGAAGTTCGGCAGGCGGTCCTGGCGCTGAATCCCGGACTGAAGGCGGATATGCTCCACATCGGCAGCAAGATCAACATTCCCGACATCTTCGGCGACACACCGTGGCCGACTTCCGCACATACGGCGGCGACCGTGGCACACCCCAACCCGATGGCGATACACCACAAAGCATCGGCCCCATCCGACCCGCCCGCGCTCTCTGCACGATAGGAGCGTTACAGGATCGGGCATAAACAATCCTGGTGGGTAATCCCCTATTCAGTCATCGGTGGAAGGAGATTCGGCCGTACGTTAAAGTACCGAAGCCCCGCGAAAAACAGTTGCGCATCTCCCTGCCAGAAAACTTCCTCCCCGCCCAAATCAATGAATCCACTAGACTTACGAAACGGAACCGAAAACATCCCTCTGCGCAGGTGCGCAAAAAACCTTGCGCATCTCCCCCCCAAAATCCGCGCAGGTGCGCAAACTGCAAACGAACGCCCCGCATCCCTCGGCCCACGAACCACGAATCACGGCCCACGCCCCCACCGCCCTTCCAACGAATCCTCATTCCACCCCCGCCATTCACCCGACATACACTAGTACGATGACTGGATCATTCCTCGACATCCTCCCGCCCGAAGCCCACGACCTCCTTGGCGTCTTTGGGCTCATCTCTCTCCTTGCCGGCCTCCTCATCTGGGCCACCGGCGTCAAAATCGCCCGCTTCACCGTCACCATGCTCCTGGGGGCCTCGCTTTCCGCCCTGGGCACCACCTTTCTCCCCCGCCTCATCAACGTCTCCCCCCTCACCGGCGCCATCCTCGGCTTCGTTGCCGGCGCGCTCCTCGGCGCTCTGGCCTTCCGGATCCTTCAAGGACTCGTCCTGGCCCTCTGCCTCGGCCTGCTCGTCGCGGGCATCTACTATCGCTGGCATACCCCTCATCAACCGACAACCGCGCCTACCACGCTCACAGCCCCCGACCTCCTGATTCCCACATCCATCTTCCCCGCCACGCGGGCCGCCTCTGCCAAATTCCATTTCGAGCCTGATGTGCTGCTCAGAAAGATCGGCGACAAAATCAACGCCATCCCCCGCGCCGACCAAAAACGCATGCTCATCGCTGCCCTCGGCTCCGCAGCCATCGCCCTGCTCGTCGCCTTCGGATTCCCCCGCCTCACCACATGGACCATCACCTCCCTCCTCGGCAGCCTCATGATCCTCTCCGGCAGTTACGCCCTCACTCAACTCTACGCCCCACAATACCTCTCCTACTTCCCCGCTACCCCCATCTCCTACTACCTTCTGCTGGCCTTCCTCTTCTTCCTCGGCCTCCTCATCCAACACCACCTCTTCCCGCCCAAACACCCCCATGACCGCCCCGACGAACCCCCAAGACCCAATCTCCGCCCTATCTGATCCGCGGTGGTTTGGGCTTGTCTCGCCATGTGCCGCCCATATTTCACTATTGGGAATATCCCCTGGAATCGGCCGTCAAAAAGCCAGATCACCCTTCGCCAACGGCCGGTTTCCTTGCAGAATCTGTCGCCCCCCAACCGATACCCTACCTAATACTGGAGGTTATCATGATTATGCTTCAGGCCCTCCTCGCGGCCCACAGTTTGCCGGAACAGTCCAAGGTTCTCGATCAACTCGCCAATGCCGAGGTCTTCTTCCCCATTGCCATCCTCATCATCGGCGCACTGCTCATTCTCTTTGGCTTCAAAGCCCACAAATGGATCGTCGTCTTCAACTGCATTGCCTTGGGCTTCTGGCTGGGCGGTTTGCTGGGCGAGAAAGCCCAGGTCGCCACCGTTGCCGCGGTCATCGGCGCTCTGCTGTTTGCCGCCATTTCCTGGCCCCTCATGAAATATGCCGTCGCCATCTGCGGCGGACTCGTCGGCGCGGTCATCGGCATGGTCCTCTGGGCCTATTTCGAACAGCCTATGGACATGGCCTGGGCCGGTGGACTCGTCGGCCTCGTCCTCCTCGGCATGCTCTCCTTCGTCCTCTTCAAAACCTCCGTCATCCTCTTCACCTGCGTGCAGGGCGCCGCCATGCTGGTCCTTGGCACCTCTGCCCTTCTCATTCGCTACACCCCGTGGAAAGCGGACATCAACTCCAATCTCGTCGGCAAACCGATCCTGATGCCCATCCTGGTCTTCTCCGTCGCAGTTCTGGGACTCCTCTGGCAACATCAACGCCACGGGCTCATCGGCAACGATGGCGCCCCGGTCGGCGGAAAAGGTTCATCCTCCGGAGGCTCTTCATCCGATACAGGTAAAAAGAAATAAGGACCACAGCCATGCGAGCTGTGCCTAGACCACCGAGATGTAAATTCACACCTTGAAACCTGACCCTTGATATTTGCCGCCTTTGAGCGGTATTCGATTCCCTCCTATTCTCTCTCTCCATTCGGACGGTGCTGCCCCACGGCACCGTCCTTTTTTATGCGCAAAATCGGTGGCCATTGGATGGATTGTTCATCAGAAATTACGCCAGCACAAGATAAACGCGGATGACGACCGACCAAACATCTGCGGTCATCCGCGTTGTCGGCAGTTCCAACTCGACGAGAACCCTTCCGCGGCTGGCGTGCCCCCTCTACTGCGGCAAATCCTTGATCGCCACCACCCGTGGCAGTACAAAATTCGGATCCCCGCGAGAATAATTGCACCACGACCGATCCACGATCGCCACCCACCGCCGCTTGGAGACGCGGAGATTGAACACTGGCGTAGTGTTGTTCGGGGGTATATAGCTCGAATCATCTGTTGTGCCCGTCGCAGCCACTGTCCCTGCCGTGACACGATCGTACCAACTCAGTCCGTTGTCATGAGTTTGGCTAAGGGTCTTACCCGTGTTGGGATGCACCTTGATCGCCTCCATATAACTATATACGACAAATGTATCACTTCGCGTCGTAAACGCTGAAAAAAGTTTGGCCCACGTAGTGTTCGAGTTCGTAAGCGTTGCGCCAGTAACATTTGTGCCCATAACAGTCGTTAAGGATAATGAGGGCAATGTCAAAGAAATGCTTGGCGGCACTAGTGTGGCTCCAGATACGTTCATCCGGCCGTCCTGCTTGGTCATCGGTATCAGCAGTTCCGCCATCGACCGAATTCCCTTCCCCGGGAACGACGAATATGGCGCCTGGCGTTCGCGATAGGCAATGATGTCGTTAACGATGCTAGTGGCCGTTTCCCCGCCAGCAGCGTTTGGCAATGAAGTGAAATTATCCACAACTGCATGCAGTACTTCCGGCCCAGCAGTATTCACATTGATCCGCCCCGGAATCCGAACCTCGTTTATGGAATCTGCGCCGCTACCGTCCCCCAATTGGTCCGAACCGTCACTCGCACGATCTACGGAAGTTACGAATGTAAGAAATCGCTGCGCCCGCCCATCGGCGAGGTAGTCCATGAATACCTTGGCTTCCTGTGGAAATTGTGACCCCGTTGCCGCCGTCGTAAAGACGCTTGACGGATCGGCAAGTTGATCGGCCACGGGTACAAACGACAAGTCCGCTTCCTGACGATTGCAGATTCGCATGTAACTGGCGAGATCCCCGATATTGGAAAGATTCGAGCTGACCGCGCCACGAATAACGCCGTTGTCCAAAACCGGCGAAGGTGAAACCGCAAAACGATCGACCAGTTTGAGACCAAACTGTGTTGGACTGCCAACAACACCGGAATTGTCTCCGCCCAGCGACCAGGCCGGATCCGTGCTGCGGACATACGAATATAAATACGAACACGTGCACATCCACGGATCCACCGCATTGGCTCCCATGGTCGGCGTCGGCGACGCTGAAGTCTTGTTGGCCCTTTGATGCGAAGTAATTACTGGCGTGCTTGAAGAGGTGGCAAGATAAGTCGCAAAATTGCTCGGAATGCGGTCCACGGCCATGTATTGTGTCCTGGATTGATAGTCCAAGTACGGCCGCTCCAAATAGACCTGCGACTTCAGCCTCGGATCACCAATAGCGCCGGGCAACGGCGCCCCAACCAATGTCGGAAGGCCAACGGTCGTGAATTTGCCAGCAGATGATGAACTGCCCGTCGAAGTAACAACCATGTACTTGCCCGACTGCAAGGTTGTACCACTCGGAAATGTATACCAGACGTCGGCGGCGTTATCGAACCGCAGGCGCCACCCCGATATGTCCAAGGTTACCGCATATGGATTGTACAACTCAATGGCGAAATCCGTGGTTACCGGCGCCGATGAAATCCATTCGGAGCACAGTGCCGCTTCATTCAAGAATGGCTGCGCCGAGTACGCCATGTACGTCTTTAGCGGCGCGGGAGTAATCGTCGTAACTAGGGTCGCTGACGGCGTCAACGTCACCAGCCCGCTTGGCGTGACGACCGGCGGAATGCCAATGGTGCCGCCGTTCTTGTATATCGGATCGGTCTGCCCCAGATAGTTGAGTGCATAGGACCAAGCCTCGTCATCACTGTACCCTGACGCACTTAGCAAGTTCGCAAGCATTCCGAAATTCTTGATCGGATCCTTATTCGACGTCAGGTCCATCATCTTGCCGGCCGTTGGCATCGTGACGGAGCCAAGAGTCCATTTGTATGATTTCCCAAGTAGTGGCGTCAGGTTCCGATCCCAGGAGTTCGTCGTATAGAACTGGCGCTTCGTCGATCCCGGGCCAAGGGTGTTATGCCACATGGGAATCGTCGCGCCGCCGTCAGGCCGGCAAATGTAAAAAGTGCCACGACTTCCGTAAGACCGCAATTCCAATTCGTCAGATAGATCAAACCACAATGCACTGGGCTGACTATACGCGGCCACCGCCGGATTCACGCCGAACCGCTCAAATCCCAGAACTCGCGACTGCCATTCATCCAGAGCATATACTTCCCCGCCTGGGATTCTGTACCCCCGTCCCTGCAGCCCCTGAGCGCCGCCATTGGCGGTATGCAACAATGTCGCGCTATCGGACGAGTTAAAGATATTGGAATTGTTTAGCTGGACAGACGTCAGGTACAAACCTTTCGTATCCGTCTTCGATGAATCCCAGTTGCCCGTGTTCAGATTCGCCATCCGGCCCGTATCAATCACGCGAAACGAATAACGATATCGCACGCCCCCTGCACCGCTGAACGGTAGCAAATTCCAGATACCGTCGATCGTTCCTGATTGTGGGTCCACGACGGTCGTGTCGCCAACGACATTGGTGGCCAACTGCCCCAAGGCCAAATCCGCATTCCCGGTGCTCGGGTTAAACCTGCCCACATTCGACGTCAACATGAGCCAGTAATTTGTATTGGGTGGCGTATTGTTAGTCGTAGAGGCAATGCACACATAAATGTTTTTGTCAGTCCCGACAACCAATTGACCGGACGCGTAGGTTGGAGCGGAACTCCATAGCGGGATGACTTGATCTGACTGCAGACAGCAAATGTCTCCCGAACTTGAAGGAGTGATACCTTTGGCCAGCCACCCCTCGTCGGGAAGTGGACCATTGGACGTGGCACGACTATAGATCGGAGACAGTTCGGGATAGTCATAGGGACGCGCTGCTGCAAGGCCGACGGATTGGGCCCGCCAATACGTGGTCGCCGTTTGCGGTGGACTGTTGAGAGGTGAACCGGTGCCCGAACTGGTATGGGCAACAAGACACTGGTAGGTCTTCAGGTCAGGACCCACCACAAAGCAGTTCTTTGGATAGGCGACCCCAAGTGCCCATGGCTGAAGAACGCTCCAGTTTATTCCTGCTGGCGGTGGCCCATTGGTTGCTGATAGCATATCCGGCGTGTGCGTGGTAGTGCACACGTAAGACATGCCGTTAGATGCCGTCACCACATCTGAAAATTGCGTATATGTCCCTGCATTCGGCGACCATGCTTTGGGAACGGTATAGATTGACCCGTCCGCTGGGTTCAGTGTAGTGTTCTCCATACTCCGACGGATCAGAGTCATCACCGCATCGCGGGCAAAATCCAGATTGATCGTGTCGGCGACAGCACGCGTCGTCCCTTTCTCCGCGCGTGATGAAACCAGATACGCCGTCCCCATCACAACTAGTAGCGTGAGCACCGCCACCACCAGGATGATCACGGTTCCCCGCTCCCGCCGCCCCATCGCTCGATCTCGCCGTTTCATCATCATGCACCTCATCCCCCGACTGGCCCCTGACTTCCGACAACTCCGACCATCAATCCGGCAACTTCAACACTTCCACAAACTCCCGTCCGCCTTGCATTCGATCGTTTTGATCCGTCACTCTAAACCGCACGCGGAGCGCCTTGGGCCAGTTGATACGGTTGTCAAAGCTGAAAATCGCCGTATAACTGTCACCGTCGCTGGATCCCACGTCGTATTTTGCAGTCGTCACGCCCATCGTTGTATTTGCCAAGCCATACCAGTTTGTGCCGCCTGCACCGCTCGTGCCGTCCGTCCATTCGATGGCAAAGCTCCCGACCCCTTGAAGCACGATCGGATGCATTCGAAAGTAGCCGTTGGGCAAGTAAGGCGCGCCGCTCTTTTGTTGTTCTGTAGCCCATATATTGGGCAGCGTCTTGTAGCGATAACAATAATTATGGGCTTCATAACGGGCGTTCGAACGCGGACTGCCCGCTCCGGTCATGATGGCCTGCATCACCTGAGCCGACGTCAGAGAACAGCCACTCAGACGCGAGGACGTGATTCGCGGAAGAGCGTTATTTTCGCCGGTTCCCATCATTACCGCGGGATCAAGCGTTGTCCCAAGAATCACATCCGGATAAGTGTTGATCGGCACATTTGTGGAAGGATCACCGTTTGTGCCCGAAATCGTACCAGTGCCTCCGGCAAGTGGTGCGCTCATACCGTAAAGCAGAAAGCAATGCCTGCCGAGAATGAAATCTTTGTCCGTGCCCCCGCTCGGTAAGTCACTAATCCCCAACTCAGCCGTCTGGTCAGCAGTCGGTTTGGCATTCAGCATCCCCGGCACCCCCTCCAACACCAACTGGCCCCACCAGACGATCGCTGCATTGGCTGTGGTCTGATCAGTAAATGGGCTGGTGCTCTTGGTTCCCGTTCGGTTGCGAAAACTACCGTTCGCCAGAAAACAAACCTGGTCAAAGCGCCGCTTCAAATCGGCATTGGGGTTGTTGTCGTTCGGATCCACCCGCGATCGGATCACCAGAAATCCGCCGCGGTCCAGGCCCGCCACATCACTGGCCATCTGCTGCTGTACGGCACGAACATCAGACATCAACCGAAGCGTGACCTGCGAAAGCCCCACGACCTTGCCCACACTCTGGAAAACGATGGCCACACCAATGATGATGATGACAATCAACCCCACCGCCGTCATCATCTCGATGAGCGTGAAACCGGAAATTATTCGTCTTTGTTTCATCATCCTGTCTCAGAAACTCAACGTTGTTTGGTAGACATATACCAACGGACTAGGGGAAGCACCTGATGCAACTGGCGGCACATAAATGATCGACTCTATCGACATCGGCGCAGGCGATCGTACTGTGCCCGCACTTGTCAGGCCTACCCGAAACACTGTTCCACTCGTCTGCCCGATACCCAGTTCGCCGACCTGCGGCCCTGCACCGCTGTTGGAGACCATTGGCACGAAGGTTTCGCTGGCAGCAACACGGCATTGACCTCCGGCGCCAGTCGCTGCCAGTTCTCCGGACGTCGAATAGGTGTCCGAAATCTGCCCTTTTTTCATCACCATGATGTAGACATCGTATGACGTCATCGACTGCGTTGATTGTCCCGGAGGAATACGCGCCACCGCCGTCCAGTAGTACAGCGCACTCTGAGGCTTGGCTGCCGGAAAGGGTGGAGAACTGCCGAACGCATACGCGCGCTCTCCCAACGGGATCTGTGCCACACCAGGCAATGGCACTAGCGTCTGGCCATTAAAATTTGTCGTCACCAACATACCGTTCAAGCTTCCTCCCGGCCCATACCGCATCCGGATGACGCTCATGGCATTCTGCGCGATTGTTTGTCCAATCGTTTCTTCCGTCACCTGGCGTGTCCAGTCCGCCCCCACCGGAAATATCGCCAGTAGCATGATCAATCCCATGCTCAGAATAAACACCGCTAAAAGCACCTCCACCAGCGTGAAGGCACGCTTTTGAACGTGCCTCCCCTCGGCCGTGCTCTGTAAACGTCCATTTATCAATGCATTTTTCATCGAAGTACATTCCCCGTATACGCATTGACAATCAGTATGTCCGCATTGGCCTTCATCCATTTGGCCACGTTATTATCATTTCCTGCAACAGCAGCCTGATCGAATGTGCGACCGTCATAAACAACGACCGCAGGTGAAGTAACTGCGTCGCTCGGAGTTCCTTTTGGAGTAGTGAAGGCCCAATCCCCTGTGATCTTGTATTTTCCGCCGGCCGGATCACTGGAAAACGGAATCATTGTGAGATCCGCACGCCCCAACCCATTGCGCAAGATCAATTGACCATTCGCGTCAAACATGATGACACGTGTCCGCCGCGAACTACTTGATTCCTCTTGAAGGCGAAACACGGTATCAGTATTGTCATTGTTGTTACTTGCATTATCATCCAGTGTCGCCAACTTGATTCCGTTCGGTAGATATTCCGGCGACCGACCAGGCATCGCCATGAAAATCGTGATGGTTGTTCCAGGCACATCTGGCGACTTATAGTATTGCGATTGATTCGGATCTTCCATACACAGCATCACCGCCGTCTGATTCTTATTGTACGGCGATGCATACGCCGCCGTCTGCTCATAAAACACCACACCAACTTGCCGCTTCCGTACGATCGCCTCCCCACGCGCGTTGGCAAGATATGCCGTCACCATATTCACGGCCTGCGTCTGTGAGTTGTTCTGCATCATCTTTGAAACCAGCGGCAGGCTCACCGAGACCAGAATGATGATGATCGCAATCACGATGAGAAGTTCGATGATGGTGAACGCCCACTTCCACGGGTTGACGCCCATGGCCAACCGTCGGGGATTCATCCCCGCAACGCGTTCAATCCTGTCGGATTCCATCAACATCCCGCTCTAACCTTCCTGCTCAATGCCGCCGGCGCTTTAACGCCCGGCACGTCTGTTCCCACTCAGCGGTCATAGCTGAAAATGTCGTCGGCGTTCGGTGAAGCCGGTGTTCCCATCTGACCATCGGGGCCGGCACTTTGAAAGTATCCGCGCAGAATCGCGGTGGTATATCCGGCCTGCACATACTGAATCGCATTGCCCCACGCATCGTAAAACGCACTGCTGCCTGACCAGACTGCAGGGGGCAGTTTCTGCAGTATGCGCATCGCCTCTGGTGAACTCCGAAACCCGAAATCGCTGTTGGAAACAATCACCGCAGTTCCAGATGGCCCCGGCTCAACGCCTCCATTGGACATCCGGTATGCCTCGGCCGCCTGGTCCAGAAGTTGAAGGGTGAGTTTCGTCTGCCGAATCTGCGAGTTCGCGCGAATATTGTTTCCGATGGCCACCACCGAGCCGACCAGAATAACAATGATCGCAATCACCACGAGCATTTCAATGAGCGTGAACGCGCCCGGCTGCAACGTTTCGTAACGGAAGATTCGAGTTTCGCGTTTCATTTGTGTCATCGCCCTGAGACCACATCGTCATCGTCAAAATATCCGTTGTTTGGAAGCGTAGGCCCGCCACCGTTTACACCTGCGCTCACCAAGAGGTAGCTGTCACGCCCCAGAACACCGCCACCCGAGGATAAGCTGTTGCCGCTCGCACCCAGCATGGCGAAAAATTTCAACGTTCCGCTGCTGGCGCTATTGGGATTATCGGCTTCAACAAACACGGCGTTCGAACTTGTTCCAAACACCTGCGTCACCGTCGTCGGCATTGCGGCGTTGGGCGTCTGGGTCGATCGGTAGTAGTAAATCTCGTTGCCGAAACCGTCCAGAAACGACATATCCGAGGTCGAAGTCACCTTGAGTATCTTGGCATCAAATGGCGCATAGGGGCCATAGATTCGCCCATTGCCGCCGGTGCGAAGTCGAAAACCCATTCCATCAGCACCGTCGCCTCCGGCAGGCGATGAAGTATCCAGATACCCCAACAGTCCCTCCGCCAGCGCCGCGGGGCCTCGTGAACCGAACCTTCCGGACTCCGGATACATCTGCATATCCACAAAATATTGGTTCAACCCCGACTGAATCGCAGCCATCCGCGCGCTCGTCGCTGATTTCTTGGCCATTTTCTTCGTATAACTCAACGTCGGAATCAAAATGCTGATCAGCAACACGATGATCGAAATCACCACCAGCATTTCAATGATGCTGAAGCCGCGTCTGTCCGGTGTTGCTTGCGGCGCGCTGCCAACCCACCGACCGGCTGGACCGGCCGGCTCCAAGCCCGCACTGCCGGTCTTGATGCGCTGTGCGTTCAATAGCCACCTACGTAAACGACGTCGTCAGAGGGTGCATCCATTACACTGGCTCCAAGATATCGGCTGCCGTAAATGCGGTCGTATCCCGCCGAGATCAATACGTAGCCGCCACGCGACGTCGCGCCGGTCGTTGGATACATGGCAGAAATCGTGCTGCTCAATCCGCTTGCGCCGGATCGCCCTGTACTGTATTGTGATAATGTCCCCTCGTTAAACGTAGCCCCTGAAGGCGATCTTATTATCCCGTCGAGGTATTCTTTGTTCTCAGCGCGATAGTAAGACGCCGCTCCCGGCGCTCCCGAATCAGCGGCCAATGGCTTAGTACTATCAGCAGTATAATCCCGCCGGAAATACAGAATCGGTAGCGGGTCCGAAAAACGATCCAGCAGCGCGGGGAACAGCCCGGCGTTAGGTGTTGTTGGGTCAGGATTGGGAGACCCACTTAGGGTTGTGGTTGTCCAAGCGGCAATCGATGTCCTGACTGTCTGCACATCAGTCGATGTGGCATTGTAGAAGGGCATATACAGTTTATTGCCGTTACCTAGATCGACAGGGCCGTTTGATGTGACCGGGTTTACACTTAGATAAACGAGCGGACTTGATCCTGGAATAGGATTTGAGCCTGGAATTGCGACGTTTGGCGCAGTCACAGTAGATGACCCCGATGATATCATGCCGAAAGAAAGCGCTAGCAACAGATTTTGGCTTCCGCTGATCTTATTCGTCGCGCCTGTTGTGCTCGTGCCCGAGCCCGACAGAGGCACCGGCCCCGGATACGCCATAAACGTCGCAAAGTATTGCTCGATGTTATTGCTGATTCCCGTGATCTGCGATTGCGTCTGGGCATACTTCGCCTGCTTTTTCGCAGCCTGCAGAGCCGGCACCAGGATCGAAATCAACAGCACAATGATCCCGATCACCACCAGCAGTTCCAGCAGCGTAAACGCGCTACGGCGCTGCATTTGTCTTGCCATGAAACACTTCCTGTCTTGCTCGGCCCCACTTCTTCAGTGCGCCATGGCGCTCCACCTTCGAGCTTGATCCGCAACGGAAACCGCGACTACTGTTCGCCGGAGACCGATTGAATCAGCTTGACCAACGGGAGGAACAACGCCACCACGATCGTTCCGACGATGCCACCCAGCGACACGACCATGATCGGCTCCAGCAAACTCACCAGTGATCCGATCAACACATCGACTTCTTCATCATAGTTATCGGCGATTTTCATGAGCATCTTATCAAGATCGCCCGTTTCTTCGCCCACATCGATCATGTTCGTCACAATCGCATCGCACACCTTGGCCGAGCGCAACGGCGCCGCAAAACTTTCGCCCTCACGAATCGCGTCGTGCACCTTCTGCAGTGCATTCTCGAAAACCACGTTTCCCACGGTTTCACGGGTGATATTCAGGGCATCCAGGATCGGCACGCCTGCCGCCAGCAACGTCCCCAGCGTACGCGTGAAGCGGGCAATGGCCGTCTTCGCAATGATCTGCCCGATCACCGGCAGCTTCAGCTTGACGATGTCCAGGATCTTCCGACCCAGCTTGCTCTTGGCCACCAATTTGAAGAATATGATCAGCGCAAAGGGCGACCCCAAGATCACCACCCAGCCGTATTGCGCTGCAATCCAATCTGAAACGGCCAGCAGGATCTCCGTCAACATCGGCAGCGAAGTCTTGAAATCCTTGAAGATTTCGCGGAACTTCGGCACGACGAAGATCATGATGCCCGTCACGATCAGCACCGAGAACAGGATCACCACGCTCGGATAGATCATCGCCCCCACCACGCGACGCTTCAACCGCTGGGCTTTCTCCATGAATTCCGCGAGCCGCTGCAGAATGACGTCGAGCACGCCGCCCGTTTCGCCCGCCTGAACCATGTTCACATAGAGCCGATCAAAAGCCTTCGGATGCCGGCTCATGGCTTCCGACAGCGTCGCGCCCCCTTCCACATCATTCCCCACCGCCTCCAGAATGTTCTTGAGCTGCCCTGGCTTCTGCTGCTGCCAGAGAATCTTCAGCGACCGCAAGATGGGCAATCCCGCATCCTGCAGCGTCGAAAGCTGCCGCGTCAACTGCGTAATGTGCTTCGTCGATACCCGACCGAAGGAAATCTGAATGTTAAGTGCCGACTTCTTCGCGCCGGCTGCTGCGGGCCCTCCCGCCTGCTTCTGCTTCTTTGCCGCCTTTTCTTTCACTTTTGTGGGAAAGTACCCTTCAGAGCGAATCTTGGTAATCGCCTCGTCAGCGCTGCCCGCCTCGATCTCTTTCTTGATCTCCTGGCCCGCAGCATTCATCGCTTCATACTGGAAAATCGGCATGAAAAATCCTCCGACTACGCTTCTAAGTGACGCTAAATTATATTCTTACAAATAGATTGCAGCTCCCGGAAGCATTCCTGGAGTTGCGCTAAACAAACTACTGCCACATCTATACTTACGTGCAAACCAACTGTCCAGATAGCAGCACATCGGCTGTTTTTTGCCTCCGCTGCAGTCACCCGTCCCACCTGGACTCCCCATTTCCACTCCACAGACACCATTCTGATCGCTTCTAGTCGTCCTGACGCTCCCCCGCGTCATCGACATCCCGCGAAGACCACGCCTGAAACCGCGCAATCCCCCGTTTCGTGCCCTGACAGAATTCGACGAACTCCCGCACCTCGGCGACTTGCGTCAACTCTGCCGGTAATGCTTTGATCCCATGCCCCAGTGTTCGCCCGGCATTCGTACGAAATAGAAACTTGAACATCCGCCGGACCGCGTTGATGCTCTCGAGACTCATCCCCGAACGAATCATGCCCACGCGATTCAATTGCGTAATGAAATTCGTGCTCATCCCAATAAAGAACGGCGGAACATCCACGTTATACATCGCCCCGTTTGAGGTCATTGCCAGCCTGCCCACGCGGGTAAACTGGTGAATCGCGCAGTACCCGCCGATGATCGCGCGGTCGCTCACCTGCACGTGTCCGGCGGTCATCGCCCCGTTCACCATCGTAATGTCATTCCCGATTAGGCCATTGTGGCCGACGTGCGTGTTCACCATGAAGTAGTTCCGGCTCCCAATCACCGTCTTGGTGTTCAGCCCGGTCCCGCGATGTATCGTGACGCTCTCGCGGAACACGTTGTCATCGCCAATAATCGTCTCGGAAAACTCCCCGTGGTACTTCCGATCCTGCGGCCAATCGCCAATCACCGCCGTCCCATGCACCACATTCCGCTGCCCCATCGTCACGGGACCAATCACCCGTGCACCGCCCTGAATCACGGACCCCGCCCCGATCGTCACGGGCCCCTCAATGAGCGCCAACGGCCCGACGACCACGTCGTCCGCCAGCTTTGCTTCTTTCGACACTACCGCCGAAGAGTGAATCTCTGCCACAAATTACCTATTGTTTAATACGCGAAATCTTAATGGCCTTCTGATGATCATAAGGCAAACGTCGACGACGGCAACCCCAGCAGTCTGCTCGCTACCGCCACCAGATCTTCACGCCGCCCGGTGAAACACCACACCTGATTCGTATCGTACACCACCGGCTCTGCCGCGGCGCGATTCACTCCCGGAGCGTGGTACTCCAATTCCCCAAAGCCGCCCGGTCCCGAAAAGTGATTGTAACTCTGTACGGAGTCCTGCGTACCGCTCGGCGTGTGCAGAGGCACATCTGCATAGTTTGCTGATGGATTATTCAAGAAGTTCCGTACCACCAACGTCGCCTTGCCGCCGGCATCCGCATTGGACAAATACGCCGCGCGCCCCGTCACTTCGGTCTTGCGGATCCCAATCTTGTGCCGCTGCTTCGAATCCAGTTTGAACCGCACATGATTCTCTTCCACCCGCAGATAATCCGCTCCCGTCGGCTCGTAGTAATCCGCAATCACGGTCCTACCCAGCGTCGGAACATACAAATGTCCTCCCCCACCATCCACCGGCATCGCCAACTGAATTAAAAACCACATGCCAAAAGACAATCCATCCTGTGGCGATTCCAACAACTCAAACCGCGACGCAATCTCATACCCCGCATACTTCACACCCTTGAGCGCCGGCAGCACTGCTGGAAAATCCGCGAACGGCGAGGGCGCCATTCGAATCGATCGTTCCACCGCTGCCCGCAACGTCGATCCCAGTGACAGGTAATACGTCGCATGAATCTCATTCACCAGCCGGATCGAATCACCCGTCAGCCGCCCAATCCGATACTCGCCTGGATCAATCGACCGGGGCGTCGTTACGCCATCATCCAACTTCGCACCCTTGAAGAATACGCCGCGCTCCGGTGCGATCCACAAACGATCTCCCCCCAATACGTGCTCACCTTCTAAAAACTTTTTGGCGGTTGCCGCACTGCTCAACTCCGAGTTCACATAAAACAGGTTCTCCGCCCCCTCGTGCGTAAACACGCCCAGCACCCGCGCCCCATGCGGCGTCACCACCACCGCCCCACCATTGCCTGATGCAAATACCTGCGGCTGCAACTCCGCCACCGTCAACTGCCCAACCAATTCTGCAAGCTTCATCTATAACGACTCCGAAATTGTTTTGCTGAAAATACCCATGAATAGACACTCATTTTCCAGGCGTCTTCTCCAGCGCCGTATATCGAATCACTCGTTTCTTCATCCAGCGCACTGCCATCAAATCCACAAACGCCCGGATAACGCGCGATCCGAACTTGTACTTCGTTGTCCCGTGCAGCCGCGCGTTGTGGCTCACCGGCACCTCGATCACCTTGAACCCGCGCATCTTCACCAGCGTCGGAAAAAATCGATGCATGCCCTTATAGAGCGTGAACCCCTCCAGGCATTCACGTTTGTATACCTTCAGGCCGCACGCGGAGTCCTGAATGCTGTCTCCCGAAAGCCGATTCCGAATCCCATTGGCGATCTTGCTCTGCATCCGTCGCATGAATTTGTTCTTATCCGCGCGATCCTTCCGCCAGCCATTGACCATGTCCACGTCCGGCCCCAACAGTTTCATGAGCCGCGGAATTTCCCCCGGATCATTCTGCATATCCGCATCCACTGTCCCCCACACCTTTCCGCGGGCATGCCGAAACCCCGCATCCATCGCCGCGGTCTGCCCACTGTTCTTGTCCAACCGAATCACCCGCAACCACGGATATTTTCGTCCCAACTCCACCAACTTCTCCCCCGTCCCATCCGTCGAGCAGTCATCCACGATAACCGCCTCATACTTCATCCCCGTCGGCTCAAACACCTCACGGATCCGCTCCACCAGCGGCTCCATGTTCTCCAGTTCGTTAAACGCCGGCGCAATCACCGACACATCAACATCTACCACAGCGTCACTCCGCCGATGCACAAAACCGCATTGTAATGAAACCCCGCCACTTTGCACGCCCCCCGGTGGCCGTTCTGTTGTGCGCAAGTAGAATTGTCACCCCATAGCTCAAATAGAAGTGTCACCGCCGTGGCTGGGGTATACCGGCCGGATGAGTGAGCTTTTGATGTCGACGAAAGAGCGTGTTTGTCTGGACGCGATGTGCCGGATCAAACG
>CAIMWO010000021.1 GCA_903845195.1 uncultured Phycisphaerales bacterium | reverse complement strand
GTATCCTATGCTAGTCGCCAGCAAAAACAAAGCATAGACTTGCCTAATTAATGAGCATGTCATCATTCAATAGGACGTGTCAGTGGCAGAACTAGGCAGCTGCCGGATGCCTTTGCCGTCTGAGGAAGCACGAGCACGAAGATTCACAGTGCGGCAAGAATCGCACGCAAGACGTGCGGCAAATCGCCATCTGTGGGCTCCGGCTGCTCCGCAAGAAATTGCCGCGTGAGAATCAGCGGAAGCCACCCCGCTGTGTCCTGAGTGACCAAGGCCGTGGAGACTTTCGCGGGAAGTCGAAGCTGTCGCACTCTTTCGGCGGTCGGATGGCGGCAGTGAATGGCTGGCGAAGTCACAAGAAATTCACGGCACGCCAGCGGTCGGCGAGAGTGAATCGAGCAGGCGTGACGTTCGAGAAAGGGACAGGGAATCTGAGCTTGAAAATAATCAATGTCGAGTTGGTGCTGTTCCCCCTCGGTCATCGTGTGACGCTGACCAAGCCGTGCAAGGAGTCCTGATTGTGCGAGCAGTCTCTCGGCACGGTCGAAACGCTTCATAACGCGGCGCTGGTGCTCAGGTGCAAGCGATTCGACGACTGCCGCAAGATGATACGCCTCGGCCGGGCTGATCGGAACCATCTGCCGGCAACAGGCATCACATCCCTTCTTGCAGGAAACGTTGAAACCTTCAATCCCGGCCTGATGCTCGGCGACCTGCACCACGATGTCCGTAAGGTTCTGCAGGATCGGCAGCAGCAGATGCCGCGGCGCCGGCTGGGCAGGCACAGCAACCGCAGCCTCAACAGGAAATCCAGCGATGGTAAGTTGAATGTGGAGTTTCTGCGTCGACATGGAGCCAGAATAGCGTACAGAACGGAAAATGCGACTTCGATAGCAATGAGCCCCAAAGCAAAAGCATTCCGTGACCAATTGCGCCTTTTTTCATGCAGTTTGCGCCAGAGATGTTTACGTAATTCCACACGTCATAAATATCGGTATCATCCGTTATTCGTATAGTGAACATCACTGTCTGCGGCGGTGCTTGAGGAGCATATTCATGATTCTACGACGCGTGTCCGGCGTTTTGGCCATGGCCATGATCCTCTTTGCGATGGCGTTGCTGCCCTTAAGCGCGGAGCCGCGGACGGCGAACGACTTTTTCTCGCCCGCATTCACAGCC
The DNA here is from genome assembly GCA_903845195.1 of uncultured Phycisphaerales bacterium. GTDB lineage: Bacteria > Planctomycetota > Phycisphaerae > WQYP01 > WQYP01 > CAIMWO01. Next base: position 14,764 of record CAIMWO010000021.1, on the reverse strand, counting down.
GACAAAATCGACATGGCGCAGACCCGGACCTTTCTGAACGGAACCGCACAAGCCGCGGACGCGGCGAAGGTCACACGGGCATTGGGGCTCAACGCTCCGGCCGGCAACTGGGAAGAAGGCCGCTGGGACGCCGGCAAGGTCACCACGACCGATGCCACCACCTTTGAATACCTGCTCGTGCTGAAGGAACCCGTGACGGTGGGCACAATGGCCATCGATCTGCCGGATTATCCTGACAACGGCGGTTCGCGTAACGGCGGTGAACTCTTCTATTTGAAAGACAGCGTATCCGGCGCGCCCAATCCGGCCGACGCAGCCCAGTGGACCAAATTGGAATTCGTCGGCGTGCAGCCGTTCCTTCGTTTCGGCATCCTGCCGGCGGGAATCAAGTCGCGAGCGTTTGTGTATCGGGACATCCGCACGGCAGGCTTTTCGAGCATCAGTCACTGGAACTTCTACGCATCGCGACTGGGCAACATCACCGGGCAGGGCAAGGGCTTCGCTTCCGGCGGAAGGTCGTCAGCCGATCCGGCAGGACTCCTGCGCGGCGATGGCTGGTCCACCGCTTCATCCGCGCCGGGTGCCACCAAACCCGCGCCGATCAATGACAAGAACCCGGGCTGGTATATTCTCGCCTGGGACAAGCCGCAGAACATTGGCGGCGTGTTCTTCAGTTCGAACGCCAACGCCTATGCCGTCTATCGATTCAAGGCTGATGCAACCGCTGATCCCGCATTCTCCACGGCCAGGGATTGGGAGAAAATCGATGCCGCCGCCGTACGGGAGTGCAAGCATCAATTCCAATGGTGGTATTACTTCACCCGCTGGGTGACGCTGCCGGCAGGCGCGACCAAGGCCATCAAAATTGAATTCACCACGCACGAAGGCGGCACAGGTTGGATCAGCGGCCTGGGATCGTTCGTGGATATCAAAGATGGCCCAGCGCCGGCGGCGGTCGTTCGCGATGACCGGCCTCCGTTCCGCATCGCGGCGAAACTCGGCGGCGAAGGCCAAAGCGCCGTCGTGATCGACACCGCTGACGGCCGACGGTTAAAGAACATCATGGCCCAAACGGAACTTCCGAAGGACGTCTCCGATTTTGCCTGGGATCTGCGCGGCCCTGACGGAAAATTCGTTGCGCCCGGCAAATACCGGCTGAAAACCATCACAGGTCCCCTACCGGAATTGATCTACAGAAACACACCCTATCCGAACGTCCAGAACTATTTCCCCGAACATGTGCCGTGGCTCACGGGCACCGGCGCGGATGGGTGGCTATCCGATCATGCGCAGCACTGGGCGAGCACGACGTTGGGCGATCGGGTCTATTTCGGCGCGTCCATCGCCGAAGCGGGCATCACGTTCATGGAGATGGATCTCAATGGAAAGAAGCTGTGGGGATGCAACAACTTCGGCGCCTGGCTGGGCGTCAACTCCATGACTGCCGATGAGACGGGAAAAAACCTGTACATCATGGCCACGGATCAAAAGGTCTACCGGATGAATCCGGAAACCCACGAAATGAAAGTCATTTTCCAAGCGGACAAACGCGAAGCCAATGTGGAGCGCCGCGGATGGTTCACCGCGATGGCCGCACGTGACAACAAGGTGTATCTGGCCTTCGCCGGCGATGTCCCGACCTTTGATAACCCCTGCGCCCAGGATGGCCTGGATCTCGATCATTGCTCCCCCAAACCCTGGGGCGGCGAGTTCCAACGCATGCTGCGTTTCGGCGGCACGCCCGTGGGCCAGGGCGTTGACGTCAACAGCCCCAAACCGCAAGGCAACGGGCACACCTTCCTCGAATCCACCTATGGCCCCGAAGATGAACAGTATATGGTGATTGCCTTCCGCAGGCCGGTGCCCATCGGCAGCGTGGTACTGCCGCATCCAGGCGCCAAGGTGAAAATGCAGATCAGCGTGGCCAAGGCCGACGCTCCGTTCCCCCCACGCCCGGGCACGAATGCCGATTGGATACCTTTCGCCTACCAAGGACAGCCCGATCGCTGGGAATGTCTTGCCGCGCCGGAAAACACCCTGACGCGAGCGCTGCGCATCAAGTTCTCGCGTTCCAGTGGAGAAGCCCTGTCCGAAAAGCAATGGTTTGAACGTCTGGAAGGTCTCCAGATGCTCAGTCGCCGCTTCAAAGATTTGGCGCTGACGGCCAAAATTCGCGTCAATTCCGGCGTCCTTTCGCCCACCGGCGAATGGGATGGCCAGCGAAAAGACGCCATCGGTGAAGACAAGCCGGGCATCTACCTGATGGAGTGGGATACGCCGCAAAAGATCGATGGCCTGAAGATTAAGGAAATCGACGCGGCGCGGGCCGAAATTGACGTCTGGACCGGCGCCGCCACCGGGACGATTCCCCTGGCGGGAACCGACGGCTGGAAAAACGTCGCCACGTATCATCAGAAACGCCGCACCGCGGATTATTCCGGCAATGACAATCAATTTGCCCGTTACATGGATGGCGAAGTGGAATTCCGCGAAAAGGGAGCCTTGGCCCCGCAGACCACGCGAGCCATTCGACTGCGAATCGTCGAGCCATGGCTGGATAATGCCAACGGCGGCTGCCAGCGCCACGACGGTCGCTCCGAGCACGGCGTGCATATCTCGCAGTCCTACATCATGCAACTGGACACGCGCCGCTGCCGCGTATTGGGCGTGATCCCCATGCAGTCGATGAGCGGCGCCCCGCCAATCGATTCGCTGATCACTCACCGTGTCGAAGTTCACGATGGCACGACGGGAAAACTGCTTCGTGAATTGCCTACTAGGCTTGGCTGGGGCGGCATGGCGTTCGGCGCCGATGGCCAGTTGTATTCGATCAATGGCGATCACCACCACATGGTTCGCGTGAACACCGAAACCGGTGCGGAAACCACCGTGGTTCCCGAATGCAAACCGTCACGCGCCACCGTGGGCCCGGATGGAAATGCGTACGTCAAACCCTGGGCCGACGACGGCAGCAGCCCGGCGATCCAGGTCTACAGCCTTTCCACCGGCAAATTCATTCGGACCCTCGGTCACGCGACCAACCTCAAGGCTGGACCGTGGGACGCCGAAGCGCCCTCCAATGAAATCAACTCCATGACCGTCGATCGCGACGGACACCTGTGGTACCCCGAGGCATCGAACAATCCCCGCCGCATCCTGGAATTCGACACGAAGACCGGACAGTTGCTCAAGGAAATGACGGGGTGCACGTGGTACGGCGGAGGCGGAACGCTCAATCGCTATGACATCTCACGCGCCTATTACCAGGGCATCGAGTTTGAAATCGACTATGCCAAGAACAAGTCGAAGATCCGCAGCCGGCTGTCCGATTCCTATTTTCCTGCAGACGTGGTGGCCTTGCGGGTCAAGAACCACATGTATCTGGTTTCCGCGGCACTGAGCATGAATGAGCGGCAGAGCGTGGGCTACGTCTACCTCGCCGACGGCGACGCACCGGTGCGGCTGGTCAGCGCCTTCGGCGATGCCAACAGCTTTGGCGCACTGCGCACAGGTGCGATCATCTCGCTGCTCGGTGGAAAGCCGCCGAAGGATTTCAACTTCATCTGGTCAGACAAGAACGGCAATGGCAAGGTCGATGCCGATGAAGTGCAGTTCAGTCCCAAGGCCGGCTCACTGTCCCTCGGCGGCTTCGACGCCCAGCTTGGTTGCATGGGCACGGATGGCCGCTATCAGCCGAAGGAATTCCTGCCTGATGGCACGCCCATCTTTGAACGCGTCGCGGTTCCCGCTTGGGCCCAGAATGCCTACCTGCGGCTCAATGACGGCAACTACCTGATCATGCACGGCCAATTCAAGCCGACTGACCCCTCGGAAAACTACGTGGTCGATCCGACCGGCAAGGAACTCTGGGCCTATCCGGCGCACGGCGGCATGTCGGGCCTGAGCATTCCCGGATGGACCCCCGGAAATGTCACCAACGAATTCTGTGTGATCGGACATGAAACCGATCCCGGCGCGCTGGGCGAATTCTTCGTCACCTCCGCCAACGACGGCCAGTGGCGTATCTGGACCTCCGACGGCTTGCTGGCCGGCCAGGTGCTTCTGCATAAATTTGACTCGCGAGCCCATTTCCTTTCCATGCCCGGCATCAAGCCCGGCATGCGCGTGGATCCGCTCACCGCCAGCCAGGAACACTTCCACGGGTTCTTCACCAAAGACGAAGCCACCGGCAAGTATTACATCATCACGGGCTTCACCAGCATCAACGTCATGGAGGTCGGCGGGCTCGATCGCTTCCGCCGCTCCACCACCGACTTCACCGTCACACAGGCCGATATCGATCACATGAAAGCCTGGGAATCCCAGCGCGCCCAACGCCTGATCGAAAGCAAACCCCTCCTGCTCAAAGCCAAGGAGATCGACCCGGTGGATGATGAGACTCCGAAGATCGACGGCATCCGCAAAGACAAGGAATGGGGACAGGCCGCCTACATGGGCGACAACAACGCCCACAGCTTCTCCATGTCCTACGACACGTCGAAACTCTACCTGTGCTGGACCACCCGCGGCATGGGCCCGCTGAATAACACCGGCACGGAGTTCCAGCGTTTGTTCAAGACCGGGGCCGCCGCAGACCTGTTCCTCTCGACAAACCCGACCGCTGACAATTCGCGCACCAAGCCCGCCGCGGGCGATCTGCGGCTCCTGATCACGATGATCGGCGGCAAATCCAAAGTGGTGCTGTATCAGCCGATCGCCCCGAATGCCGCGGCGTCGGAAGCGTGGCGAGCTTACACGCCAGCCGGTGGCGAAACCGCCTTCCAGCGCGTCGTGGAACTAAAGAGTGCCGTCGTCGGCTACAACGGCGGCAACGATTACACCCTCGAAGTCTCGATCCCGCTGGCCGATATTGGACTCAAACCTAAGAAAGGCATGCGCGTCAAAATGGATTGGGGCCTGCTCTCCACCGGCGACGGCACGCAGGTCAAACAACGTCTCTACTGGGCCAACACGCAAGCCACCGGCACCAGCGATGAGCCTACAGAGGCACGCCTCGAACCGCAGTTCTGGGGATTCGTGTCGTTCTGAGTCGTGGCATGCGACACCACGCAGGTGACGCTGCAAGGCAAGATCAACGCTTCGTCAGCCATCCATGATGACTCACATTCCCAAGAGGAATGTGAGTCATCATGGTTTGTCTTGAGTTTCTTAGCGCTCATGCCCGGGGCGGGAATCGAACCCGCACGGTCCTTTCGGTCCACAGGATTTTAAGTCCTGAGCGTCTGCCAATTCCGCCACCCGGGCGCGGGATGACGGCAACAGCCTATGGGATTTCCCGCCGAATGTCAGCAGAATCCCGGCCAAATCCCCGTCAAAGCATCATAGATTCAGAGGGATTTGTCAGGATAAACTGGCGTTGGTATACTGCTGTGCTCTTTATCGGCGCCCCCATCGTCTAGAGGCCTAGGACACGGGCTTTTCACGCCTGTAACTGGGGTTCGAATCCCCATGGGGGCATTGTTCGAGTGGTCAGTTGTTAGTGGTCAGTGGTCAGAAGACCACGCCACACCTCTGGCCACTAACCACTGAACCACTGGCCACTGAGGAAACATAATGGGTATCAAAGCCATCGATCTGCGTCGCGGCGTAGCCGTGGAATGGAACAATAAGCTCTACACGGTCCACGACTTTGCCAAGGTCTCCAAGGGCAACTGGCGCAGCTTCATGCAGGTGAAACTCCGCGACACCGGCACCGGCTCCATTATCGAACAGCGTTTCCGCGTTGACGACGAACTCACGCAGGCCTTCCTCGACCAGAAGCCGATGGAATACCTTTACTCCGAAGGCGAAAAACATCATTTCATGGACCTGGCCGACTTCGACCAGATCGAACTCTCCGGCGAAGTCGTCGGAGAAGCCGTGAAATACCTCAAGCCCAACACTCAAGTGCAGATCACCATGTACCAGGGCAAACCGTTCTCTGTAGAACTGCCCAACACCGTCGAATTGGAAATCGTCGACTGCCCGCCCAGCATCAAGGGCGCCACGGTCAGCAACGTCGGCAAAGATGCCAAGTTGGAAACCGGCCTCATCATTAACGTGCCGGACTTCATCGGCCAGGGCACAGTCATCAAAGTCGATACGCGCACCGGCGAATACCTGGGCCGCGTCAACGACTGATCCCCAGATGAAAGTCGAAAGACCGACGCCCGATCCGGGCCGTTGGGATTCCGACATGTCGATCGCTAAGATAGACGAGGCGTCCGGTGATGAGCCGGACGCTTCTTTTTGTCATGAAGGCGTAGCAATGGATGGCCCGCAGGAAAATCCCGAAAGCCAAGGTCAACGCGAGGTCAGAAAACCGCCTCCTCTGCCGCCGGCCCCGGTACGCATCGGCGGACGTCCGGTCGTGGTGGTGCGCTATCCCAACCCGCCGGCCTTGTACAAACGCCTGATCTTCCTTTGCCTGAAACCCGAAGCCTGGGCGGATGCCGCGCGGTATCCGCTGTGGAACACCATGCTGGTGGCCCTGCTCGCGGTGATCCTTTCGGGCCTGATGACCGGCATCGGCATCGCGCATCGAACGGTGGCAGGAATCGAAGGCTTTGCCGCCCAATACGACAAGTTCTATCCCCCTTTGGTGATCAATAGTGATGGCGTGCTGAGCACCAAGGGCGAATTGAAGGAACCGATTCGCGTGAATAACGGGCCCGGAACGCTGGTGATCGACCCCTCAGACCGGACGACACTCGACTCCATCACAACGCCTGTGGCCATGTTGATTACCAGCAAAGACGTCCATACGCGAAATGTTCTTGAGGGCTCAATTCCGATCAAGGAATATCTACTGCTGAATCTACTGGTTCCCAAGGCCGGCGAGGCCACCGAAATCAACGGCACGACGATGACGCGGTGGATTACGAGTTACCAAGGATGGATTTATATACTCTGGGGCGGCTTGATCGCTTTTGTCACGGCGACAATTCAGGGCCTCTGGACGTTGCTCATGATGGTCATTGTCGCCCCGCTGGTGATGATCGGCGCCGCCACTCCGGGCAAGGGCCGCATGATCATCCCCAAATTCATCGCCTACCGCGTGGCGATCGCCGTCGCCGTGCCGCTGGTGATCCTCGACGGCCTGCTGGAAGGCTTGGGATATTCCGTGCGCTGGACGCTCGGCCAAATGTCATCGCTGTTCTTTCTGCTGGCGGTCTCGGCACTGGCCTTCTGGGCCGGCGTGCTCGCCAAGTGGATGTTCGGAATCGCGGCGAATCCGAATCGAAAATAAGTAAGCAACTGAAACTGCAGGCGATGAAGCGCAAGCCCGGCTATTTCCTGGGCCCTTTTTTATTTTCCTGCTTTGCCTTTTCGCCGTCTCTCTGATATATGTTGCTGGTCCCGAGATGAGGCCACACGCGTGACCGCAATTATTGTTATTCCCGCCCGCTACGGTTCAACCCGCTACCCCGGAAAACCTCTCGCCCGACAGACCGGAAAATTCCTCATACAGCATGTGGTGGAGCAGGCGTCTCGCGCCCGCCGCGCCGACAAGGTTGTCGTAGCCACCGACGATTCGCGAATTCTTGATGCCGTCCACAGTTTTGGCGGAAACGCCGTGATGACCGCCGCCAGCCACCACTCCGGAACCGATCGCATTGCCGAGGTCATGCACAAGCCTGAGTTCGCCAATACGCAAATCGTCGTAAACGTGCAGGGCGATGAGCCCGAGATTGATCCCGGCGTCATCGACGAACTCATCCGTCTGACCAGCCAGAGCGGCGCCGAAGCCGTCGCGATGGCCACCGCCGCGGCAATGTTCGAAAATCCGCACGAAATCGAAAACCCGAACATCGTCAAGGTGGTCGTCGATCACCGCAATCTAGCCTTGTATTTCAGCCGGGCGACCATTCCCTTCGATCGCGACCGCGTGACGTCGGGCACCATACCGATACTGCTCGCCGGCCTATACCGTAAACACCTCGGAATCTACGCTTACCGGCGTGAGGCGCTTCTGACCCTCGCCGCCACTCCGGTCTGCGACCTCGAGCGCCTCGAAAAGCTCGAACAGCTGCGTGCCCTCTACCTCGGAATGAAAATTCACGTGCTGGACCTGCCCCACGCGCCCCACGGCATCGATACGCCGGAGGATTACGCGGCATTTGTGAAGCGGTACAATGGTGCAAATGGGGTAGCGGTCAGGAACTAATGTGCGTCGTGCGGACCGATGAACAACAGAACCAGAAACCCATGAGGATGCAATGGCAGATGAAGTGAACGAGTTACTGGCGTCCGTAGGACACACGTCGTATGAGACGGAGTTCTACTCGCCCACCCCCGAAGGTTATGTTCCCGGCAAGACTAAATACGTCGTCGTCCTCGGGACAGTCATGTCCGGCTTGGGCAAGGGCATTTTCTCCAGCAGCCTGGCCAAGATCCTCAAAGACAAGGGCCTGAAGGTCGCCCCCATCAAAATGGAAGGCTACCTCAATCTCGACTCCGGTACCCTCAACCCATTCCGCCACGGCGAAGTCTTCGTCCTCGACGACGGTATGGAAACCGACATGGACCTCGGCACCTACGAACGCATGCTCAACGAAAACCTCAACAAAATGAACTTCACCACCAGCGGGCAGATCTTCACCCGCGTGCTCGACCGCGAACGCCAGGGCGGTTACCTCGGCCGCGATGTCCAGATGATTCCCCACGTCACCGGCGAGGTCAAACGCCTCCTCCGCGAACTCGCCGCCAAGAGCCAGGCCGATGTCGTTTTCATCGAAGTCGGCGGCACCGTCGGCGATTACGAAAACGGCTACTTCATCGAAGCCCTGCGCGAACTGGCCTATGAAGAAGGCGACAAAAGCGTCTGCGTCGTCGCCCTCACCTACGTCATGGAACCCAAGACCCTCGGCGAGCAGAAGAGCAAGGCCGCCCAACTCGGTCTCCGCCAGGTCATGCAGGCTGGCCTCGTCCCTCATATCATTGCCTGCCGCTGTCCCAGCCCCATCACCGAAAAAGTGAAACAGAAAATCTCCATGTTCAGCAACGTCCCCCAGCGCCGCGTCTTCTCCATGCATGATGTCGAATCCATTTACCTCGTTCCCGAGATGCTCCGCGAGGCCGGCATGGACCGCGAGGTACTGACCATCCTGGAACTGCACGACCGCGTGAATCAGCGTTCCGAAGACACTGCCCGCCGCAAGTGGGTGAAGTTTGTCGATGATCTGCTGGCCCAGAAAGATCGCGAGGTGACCATCGGCGTCACCGGCAAGTACACCTCGATCCGCGATGCCTACGCCTCCATCGACAAGGCGCTCGAGCATTGCTCGGCCCACGCCGGTTGCCGCATCAACATTGAATGGATCGACACCACCGAAATCACGCCCCGCAACGTCGCCGAAAAGCTCAAGCATTGTCACGGCATCATCGTGCCCGGCGGCTTCGGCAACCGCGGCGTCGACGGCAAAATCGCCTGCGTCCAGCATGCACGCGAAAACAAACTCCCGTTCCTGGGCATCTGCCTCGGATTCCAGATGGCCGTCATCGAATTCGCCCGCAACGTATGCAAGCTCGATGACGCCAACTCCACCGAATTCGCCCCGCAGTGCAAAAGCCCCGTGATCGACATCCTCCCCGAACAGAAAAAACTCGAAGGCCTTGGCGGCAACATGCGCCTTGGCGCCAAGGATATCGACCTCAAAGAAGGGTCCATGATCTCCCGCCTCTATGACAACTCCGCAATCAAACGCCTCCGCTTCCGGCATCGCTACGAAGTCGATCCCCGCTTCATCGCAACGCTCGAAAAGCACGGCTTGGTATTCAGCGGCCGCCATCCCTCGCAGCCGATCATGCAGATGCTCGAACTCCCCCAGTCCATGCACCCCTATTTCGTTGGCACCCAGGCCCATCCCTGCCTGACCAGCCGGCCCCTCAGCCCCGACGGCATGTTCCTCGGTCTGGTCAAAGCGGCACTGCAGCGGGCATATCCGCAGGGGACCCTGGAAGGCGTCTCGATCGAAAAGCCGCGCCCCGCATCCAACGGCGCCGCCGCGCCCACCCCCGCCATGGCCGTCACCGGACAGTAATCCTTGCCCCCTCGTCATGTGGACAAAAATAAGGCCCGGCGCGAAAACGCCGGCCCTTATTTATTCCTGCCGAATGCGACCTCTACGCGTGCAGAATGCCCTTCATCGCCAGCGCCACCACGATGATCCCCAGGATGATGCGATAAACCGCAAACGGCACAAAGCCGCGCGTCCGCACCCAGTTCATGAACCACTTGATGACGACCAGCGCCACGACAAACGAAATAACAAAACCGATGGCCAATATTACCCAGCGATGCGCATCCATCGGCACCTGGCCTTCTTTGCCGCGCACGAATTTCAGCAGCGAGTACAACGTCGCCGCCATCATGGTGGGAATGCACACGAAAAAGGAAAATTCCAGCGCCGCCGTGCGCGAAAGGCCGAAGATCTGTCCCGAGGCGATCGTCGACATGGATCGTGATGTCCCTGGAAACACCGCAGAAAAAATCTGTGCAATGCCGATGCCCACCGCATCGATCACCTTCATGTCTTCCATCCGCGGAACTGTCGGCCGCGTGAACAGCACATCAACCACCCACATGATGATGCCGCCGACCAGCAGCGCTCCGCCCATGACATAGGGGCTTTCGAGATTGTCCTCTATCTTCTTGGTGAGCAGGAAAGCCGGCCCCGCCGTCACCACGAACGCCAGCATCGTCAACGCCAGCGGATGGTTGAACCAGCGTTTCGTGCCGCTCTCGCCGCGGGGATAACTGTGGCAGAATTGCAGGATGCGACCCCAGAAATATACGACGACGGAAAGTATCGCGCCCAGCTGGATCACCACCGTATACATTTTCCAATACGGATCTTTCAGGCTGATATCCAGCCACGGCTCCAGCAGACGCAAGTGGGCCGTGGAGGAGACCGGCAGAAATTCCGTCAGTCCCTCGACGATGCCCAGGATGACCGACGCGAGATAATCGTTCACATATGCTCCGGATTTACAAAAGCCATAATTGAATCACTACTTGGGCAATCACGTTCGCCTGTATCGCTGATGCTATATCGTCCAGAAGGATGCCCCAGCCCCATGGAAGTCGCTCCAGCCAGTTCGCCGGCGGAAGCTTGAGTGTGTCCGTGGCGCGAAACAGCACGTAGAGAGCGGCGGTGAAGAGGAACAGGCCCCATCGGCCGTGATCGGAACACCAGTGCGGTACGGGCATGAACAATGCCGCAATCGCAAACCCGGCGTATTCATCGAGCACGACTGTTCCGGGGTCCGGCTGGCGGTAATATGCGCACGCCCATTTGCCGAAGGCGACCAGAAGCGTCCCCGTCACGAGCGCCAGCGCCAACAAAACCATGGAACGCATCGGTTCGGAAACTTTGCACCACAGCATCAGGCAATAGACCGTCGCCGGCGGTATCGTCCCCCAACTGCCCGGCGCCGGACGCAGAAACCCTGCCCCCCCACCGCTGACGATCCACCGCGGCCAGCGCGATTTTGGCGTCGGCAGATTGGCGACGGCCGCGGCGTAAAGTTTGTTCGAGGAGTGGCCCATAGTCGCTTCAGTCGTCACGCAACAGCTTGCGGGCTCGGACAATGTACGTCGTCATCGAAAGAATCGTCACGATCAGCGTGGTGTAAATCGCCACGTCCCGGGTCACGTGCATCCACCGCACGCGGTCAATCGTCGCCAGATCCACCAGAATCGCGCCGATGGCGATGGATTGCGTGAACATCTTGATCTTGCCCGCCCAGTCGGCGCGAAAATCGATGCCCCGCGATTCGGCCAAGCCGCGAATGCTCGTGATCAGGAATTCCCGCCCGATCAGCACCACCGCCATCCACGGCACCACGCCGGTGATCGTCGCGGCGGAAGTAACGTCGGCCGGAAACAGCTTTTCCGCCACGTCGACGAAATCGTTCGACGAGAAAAAAATGAACGCACCGCAGATCAGAATCTTGTCCACGAATGGATCGACCACCCGGCCGAAGGCGGACTCTACTTTCCACGTGCGGGCCAGGTAACCATCCAGCACATCCGACCAGACCGCCACGCAAAACACGCCGAATGCAATCCACATTTGCCGCTGGAAATTGGTCTGATCGTGCACGTGGAGCAGCAGGAAGAAGACCACGGTCAGGATGAGCCGGGCGATGGTGATCAGATTCGGAATGTGACGGTACATGGAAGTTTCCCTGGCATGCGGCCCCGCAGCAATACACGCAATTTCCGGCACGGCCCACGCGGCTCGGATTATCGTGCGGCGCTGCACAAATGACAATCGCTCAACTCCCCTCACTCAGCTTCCCTCCCCCGGCGCAAATGGCCCCTCACCCGTGTTTTGATTTCGTCTCCACGCTGGTACTGACGACACCGACGACCGGCAGCGAAAGGCGATTGGATTTTGCGGACGGCGATGCGGACTTGGCGGCGGATGCTGTCGGCGGCGCGGCGATAAGATCGTAATAGTTGAAGTCGTCGATTCGGACGCTCAGCAGTTCGCCGGGCGTCAGCGCGTTGTCGCCTTTCCACTTGAGCAGCACGCGGCCATCGATGTCGGGGGCCTGGCCGGTGTGGCGGGCGACGGCGGTTTTCTTGTGCGGATTCGCTTCGTCGATCAGCACCTTGATCGTCTTGCCGACGAGGGCGGCATTCTTTTGCAGCACAATTTTCTGCTGGGCGAGCATGATTTCTTCCTTGCGTTTCGCTGCCACGGCGGGCGAAACCGGGTGGGTTTCGTGCAGGCGGCCGGCGGGGGTGCCGGGCTCGGGCGAGAATTCGAAGACGCCGACGTTTTCGAAGCCGAAGTCGGTGATGAACTTCAGCAGTTCCTTGTGCTGGGCGTCGGTTTCGCCGGGGAAGCCGGAGATGAAAGTCGTGCGGAGCGTGATGCCGGGGACCCACTTGCGGAGTTTTCCGAGCAGTGTTTCGATCTGCCCGCGCGTCACTTTGCGACGCATCGCATGCAGGATTTCATCGTTGATGTGTTGCAGCGGCATGTCGATGTATTTCACGACGTGGCGGCATTCGGCCAGCGTCCGGATCATTTCATCGGTGAAGCAGCTCGGGTAAGCGTACATCAACCGCAGCCACGCATTGCCGGCAGCTTTCTTGGTGACCAGTCTGTCGAGGGCCTTCAACATGCCGCTCAAGCCCTCCCCTGTGGCGTTGTAGCCGATGTCTTCGCCGTAGCTGGTGGTGTCCTGGCCGATGAGGTTGATTTCGAATGCGCCGTCGGCGAGGAGTTCCTCGGTCTCGGCGAGGATGTCGGGCAGGGGCTTGGACCGCATGCGGCCGCGAATCGAGGGGATCGTGCAGAAGGTGCAGCCCTGGTTGCAGCCTTCGGAAACGCGGAGGTAGGCGTAGTGCCGCGGGGTGAGGCGGAGGCGGGCGCGGTCGGATTCCTGGTAGCCCTTGCCGATGTCGGCGCGGGTCGGTTTGCGAATGAAGCTGGTGACGGCGTGGTAGGTGCCGAGGTTTTTGCCGGCTTCGGGGAGGTGTTCGAAATTGCCGCCGCGGACGGCCTGGACGATGTTCTCGCGATCGAAGACGCCGACGAGGGCATCGACTTCGGGCACTTCGTTGAGGAGTTGTGCTTTATGGCGCTGCACGAGACAACCGGCGACGATGACGCGTTTGTGGCGGCCTTCTTTTCCGGCGGCCTGCTTGGAGGCGATGGCTTCGCGGATGACTTCGAGGGATTCGGTTTTGGAGGCGTCGAGGAAGCCGCAGGTATTGATGATGATGGCATCGGCGGCATCGTGATCGGGGGTAATGGCGATGCCGTCCTCGGCGAGGAGTCCGAGCATTTTTTCGGAATCGACAAGATTTTTGGGGCAGCCGAGGGAAACGAAGGCAATCGATTGCACGGTTGCCGGCGCGGGGGCTGCAGCGGGTTTGGAAGGTCGTTTGGGCATTGGGGCTCCGAGAAAAAGTCGAGCCCTACAGCGTAGCAGGTTGCGGGTGCGGATTCTAGGGAGGGGTGGGGTGTGTCGGAATGGGTGGTTCGTGGGTCGTGTGCCGTGATTCGTGGGCCGTGGGAGGTTTGCGCACCTGCGCAGATTTTGGGGGGAAGATGCGCAGGTTTTTTTGCGCACCTGCGCAGAGCGTTTTTTTGGTTTCGTTTTCGTAAGTTCCACTGATTCCTTGGGTTGGGAGAGGAGAGGGGTTTTTGGGAGGTAGATGCGCATGTTTTTTGCGAGAGGGGGGAGGGAGCCACGACGATGCGACGATACGACGGACGACGGGGACGGTCCACAAATGGGCACGAATGGACACGAATGGGGAGGCGGGGATGTGAGGCGGGACAAACCTGAAGCTGGCTGCGGGTTTGTTGGACGCGGGCCGGTTGGTTTAATAAACCGGAAGCAGGCTGCAGGTTTGGTTTTTTGGGGGTGAAAACGGGGGTGGGAGAGGACGAAAAGTGAGGGTGTGGCATGATTTTGGTGTGTAACCGGCAGCGGGCTGCAGGTTTCTTGGAGGGTAACCGGAAGCGGGCTGCAGGTTTGTTGGAGAATGAATGGGGGCGGTGCATGAGGGCTCCGGGCATAGTTCGTGGTTCGTGGGCCGTGGGCCGTTATTCGTGGGCGCGCGGTGCGAGCTTCTATATAAGGGGTGGAGGACCATGTTTGTGCGCACAAGTATTGGGGGAAAAATTTTTAGGTAGTGGGAGGGGCGGGAGTTAGCGGTGGAATTATTTCTTGCTTGGGGCGGATGGGGGGTGACAGGCGTGCGCACGGATGAGATGTGGCTGGTATCGGGGGGGGT
>CAIMWO010000020.1 GCA_903845195.1 uncultured Phycisphaerales bacterium | reverse complement strand
TTTGAGATAGACCTTCAATCGAGCGAGTCGCCTAGTCTACGAAAACCTGCGCAGGCGGTCAATTTGGGGCGCATCGTTTGTCGCGACTTATTTGATTTCCTTCAGATTCACCCAGCGCTTCTCCTTCGCGCTGACCGTCACCGCCTCCAGCACCGCCTGGCACGCCAACCCATCATCAAAGTTGGCATGGAAATCCCCTGCACTCGCCTTGCTGTCCGCCACGTGCGCGACAATATCGGCCGCCGTATTCACAAACGTCTCCGCATACCCGATCGGATGGTCCGCCGGCCAATACTTGCCCGCATACGGATGATTGCCCGTCGTGCACGAAATTCTCCGCCACCCCTTTTCGCTCGCCGGCAACGTATCATCGAAAAATTCCAGGTACGAAAAATTCGAAAAATCAAACCGCAACGAACCCTTCTCGCCATTAATCTCAATCGAATTCGCGTTGTGATACCCCGTCGCGAAGCGCGTCGCCTCGAACGTCCCCACCCCGCCGCCCTTCAATTTGCACAGGAACCACACCGCATCATCCACTTCCACCTTGCCCATCTCCCGCGGACCTTTGATCTCCTGGGCATTCGTCGTCAGTCCCTCGACCATCCGGCCAATCGGACGTTGCTTGATGAACGTCTCAAAAATCCCGCAGACTTCGGTGAACTCGTCGCCCGAAATGTAACGCAGCATGTCGATGGTGTGCGCGCACAGATCGCCATGCGATCCCGAACCCGCCACCTCTTTCGACAGCCGCCACACCAGCGGAATGTTGGCATCCTTGATCCAGTCCTGCAGGTACAGCCCGCGAACATGGAATATCTTCCCGATGCGCTCCTGCTCCACCAACTGCCGCGCATACGCCACCGCCGGCACCCGCCGGTAATTGAACCAGACGTAATTGTTCACTTTGGCCTTCTTGACCGCCGCGTGCATCGCCTTGGCTTCTTCGTACGTCCGCGCCAGCGGCTTCTCACACGCCACCGCCTTCTTCGCCTCCGCCGCGGCAATCACAATCTCCGGATGCGCATTGTTCGGCACGCTCACATCGATCAGGTCGATCTCCGGATTCTTCAGCATCTCGCGATAATCTTGCGTGTAATTCTTCCACCCCCACCGTTTGGCCGTCGCCTTCAACGGCTCCAGCGAACGCCCGCATAGCGTGTGCATCACCGGCTGCCGCGGCAGATCGAAAAAGTGCGGCGCCTGCAACCACGCATTCGAATGCGCCTTGCCCATGAACTGATATCCGACCAATCCGACATTGAGGCTATCGCCCGGCATATTTGCTCCTTCCGCTATCATCACTGCTCGAAATGCTGTGGACGGAACTATATGTCCGGCACGTTTCGGCGGCAAGATAGGTCCGCTTACCTCGCATCCTCATCCGTCCTGAATGGCGATGCCGGCAACCCCGCCGAATTCACCAAGTTCACACAAGGATTCATCGCCCATCCGTAACGCACCGCGGCCGGCTTCTTCACTTCCGGATTGCGCAACACCACGCCATCTCCCTCGATCCGCGCCTCTGCCCACACAAACTTGCCGTCCGCCCCCGCAATCGCAAACCCCGTCGGCAGCGCATCGTCGGTTGTCCGCAATCCCTCCGCCACATGCGCAAACCTCACACGCACGGCATCTTTCTCCACTGCGTGCGATTGGTATAACGGCCCGCTGTACACGATATCCTTCCCGTACTCTTTCGCCAGTGCCGCCAGCGCCAGCCGACGGCCCACTTCCTGCTTATTCTTCGGATGGATGTCGATCGCGTCTCCGACATCAATCGCCACCGCCATGCCCGTTCCCGGCACCTCCAATGCCGCGGTCTGCGCCTCGCGCAGCGTCGCCCAGCCCCCCTCCGACGGCTCGGTCTGCAACGGCTTGTAATTGGCCAATTGCACAAACAGGAACGCAAACTCCTGCCCGAATGCCTTCCGCCAATCCCGTATCATCAGCGGAAACAGCTCGCGATACAGCTTCGGATACCCCTCGTTGGATTCTCCCTGATACCAGATCACCCCGCGGATCCCCAGCGGCAGCAGCGGATGAATCATACTGTCATACAAAATATGCACCGCGTTCGAATTGCCCTCACTCAGCGGCGGTATCGGCGCCGCCTGGAATCCAAAATTGCTCTCCACCTCATATTTCCAATATCCCGCTAGCGGAATCGAAGCCTCCCCATCATTCGCCACCGACACTTTCATCTGATTCTCCGGACCGATCAACCCGCCATCAAAAAGATACGAGTAAATCCGCGTCGCAATCACATTCTTTCCCGCTCGCACCAGCCCCCCTGGTATCCGGTATTCCCGCGGCGTGCACCACGCCTCGACCTTCTCCCACCCGATCGCCCCCACCCTCACATTATTGAAGTACGTCGTGTCATGCTTGTCGCACGCACCCATCGCCAGTACCAGATCCTTCCCCGCCCACGCCGCCGGCACGTCAACCTCCCGCCGAAACCAGAATACCCCGCTGTACGGGTGACCCTGCTCGGTCCACCGCGCCGGCACCTTCATCTCACGCCAACCCGTATCATCAAACTCCGCCGAGGCCCAGCCCTTGCCAAACCCCGCGTTTTCCGGATCTGCGATCACTTGCTTCCGCGTCCACCCGATCGGATCGCGCGTATATTCTGCCGCAGACTCCTGAATCTTCGGATCGTTCAGCGACCGCTCCATCGCCTCCACTTCTTTCCGCGTCCTGTCCACTGTCTTCAGCGACTCCTTGCTCATCCACGCTTCGATTCGCGTCCCACCCCATGAAGAATTGATCAGCCCGATCGGTACCCCCAATGACTCCTTCAGCGCCCTCCCAAAGTAATACGCCACCGCCGAAAAATTCTCCACATTCTTTGGCGTACATTCCTGCCACGCCGCATCAACATCCGTCTGCACTTCCACAAACGCCTTCCGTGGCACGCCAAACAACCGAATCGTTCCATGATTCGCGGCCGCAAGCTCGGCCGCTGCATTGGCACTCTGCCCCACGCTCCACTCCATATTCGACTGCCCAGACCCCACCCACACATCCCCTACCAGCACATCCTTGATCCGCACCTCTACTTTTTCCCGGCTCGCGCTCACCACCATCTCCCGCGGCTCCGCGGAAGCCTTCATCGGCTCCAGCCTCACCAGCCATCGACCGTCTTTCCCCACCACAATCGAAGCCTCCTGCCCCGCAAACTTCACCGTCACGCGATCCCCCGCCACACCCCACCCCCAAATCGCCACACGCTGATCCCGCTGCAAAACCATATGATCCGAAAATACCGACGACAGTTTCATTTTCTAACCTCAAAAAATACAACGTTATAAAACAACCGCCTCCCCCACTCGTTATTGCAGGCAACTCTTACTCCAAAAGTGCCACCGCCTGATCGAGCCGCCGGCATACATGCAGCGTCAACTTGGATTTCACCGGAACCTTTGTCTTCGACACCGGCACAATCGCCGCCGCAAATCCCAGCCGCTCCGCCTCGCCCAGCCGCTGCTGCGCTTGCGCCACCGGCCGAAATTCCCCCAGCAGTCCCAACTCGCCCAACACCAGCGTCGACGGCGCCAGCGACCGATTAATATGTGCCGACGCAATCGCCAGCGCTATCGCCGCATCCGCCGACGGATCGTTCAGTTTGATCCCCCCTACCACATTCACGAACACATCCTTATCCACCAGCCGCAGCCCCGCCCGCTTCTCCAGCACCGCAATGATCATCGCCACCCGCGACGCATCGCATCCCGTCACCTTGCGCTTCGCCGTCCCCAGCATCGCATCCGTCGTCAGCGCCTGCACCTCCACCAGCAACACCCGCGAACCCTGCAACGCCGCGGTAATCACCGCCCCCGCCGGAGACTGCCCGTCCTTGCCCAGGTGCGTCCGATCCAGCAGCAGCGTCGACGCATCCTCCACACCCTCCAACCCCGCCTCCGTCATCCGAAACAAACCGATCTCCAGCGTATTGCCGAAACGATTCTTCGCACAACGCACAATCCGATGATCGTGATGCGAATCCCCCTCAAAATACAGCACCGTATCGACGATATGCTCGATCAGCTTCGGCCCCGCAAGAATCCCCTCCTTCGTCACATGCCCCACCAGTATGATCGCCGTCCCCGATGCCTTCGCCAGGTAAACCAGCTCCGTGCAACAATCGCGCAACTGCGACACCGATCCCGGAGCCGACGGGTTGTCCGGCTTGTAGATCATCTGCACCGAATCCACCACCACCAGCGCCGGCCGCAGCCGCCCAATCTGCGCCGCGATCTTTTCCAGATTGGTCTCCGCGTAAACCTTCAGCGTCGAGCTGCCGTACCCCAGTCGCCGCGCCCGCAATTGCGTCTGCTGGGCCGATTCTTCCGACGTCACATAGAGCACCGGCACGCTTCCCGCCGACGGACTCGCCAATTGCGCCAGCGCCTGTAGCAGCAGCGTCGACTTCCCGATCCCCGGTTCCCCCCCCAGCAAAATCGCCGACCCCGGCACAATCCCACCCCCCAGCACGCGGTCAAACTCCGCAAACCGCGTCGGCAACCGCGGCACCTCCAGCGGAGGCACTTCCGAAATCGCTATCGGCATCGAATCCGCATATGTTCCTTGAACCCCCACCACCGCCTCATGAGCTGCCGCCACGGTCAAAGACTTCGGCCGATGCGGATCTTCCGTCGCCTTGGTCATCTCATCCAGCGCATCCCACGCCCCGCACTCCGGACATTTCCCCATCCACTTCGGAGCCATCGCGCCACAGTTGCGGCAAAGGAAATACGTCTTAAGCTTGGACATGGCGAGAGTGTAGACCAGTTCGCCGCATTCGTAAAATCCATCAGCCGATGACTTCCGGCTCTCTCCCCATCAGAGCCCCCGGCATGTGTTTGTCCCCAGCCGCCCCTGCCCTGATAATTCAGCCATGATCCAACCCCAACCCATTCACCTCTCCTTCACTTACCATCAGGAAGATTCCGTCCAGAAGGGCGTGTCGCAAGCAGCCTCACCCGTCCGGCGCTGGTGGGACCAGTGGGCGAAATGGCTCGCCTGGCAGGCCGTCATCGGCCTTGCCGTGACACTTTTCGTCGTGCTCGGTACTAATCACGAACAGTCGGGATTCGATTGGTCTTGGAGTGGGCTACGCCACACGCTCGCCACCATTGCCTGCTATTGGCTACTGGGCATGGGCGTTCTGGCACTCGTGATGCTGCTTGGCTCGTTGCGGCGAAAAGATGCGAAGCCCGCCTCGAGTGATCTGGAACCGCACACGGTCACGATCGACACCGAAGAACTGCAGTGGAAGCGCCCTGGTATCCGCGTCGCCTATGAATGGACCTATTTCAAACGCTTTGACGAAGACGCGCAATGGTTCTATCTGACCCTGCTGACCTCGCAGCTGCTCTATTTACCCAAACGCACCATGACGCCCGACCAAATCGTCTACCTGCGTGCACTCCTGCAGGCGCGCATCGGAAAGACGCAAGCCTTCGAGGTCGTGTCCCCTACGAACCCGCGAACAACGCCCACTCCCTAGGGCGTTGGGTCATCCGCCGCCGCCTTCTCTGCAGCCTCCAGCAACTCATGATGCGTCCGCGTCGACCGCAGGAATGCAATCTTGTCCAGTACATGCTCCTGGAAATCTTCCAGGTACAGATAGATCACCGGCGTCACGTACAGCGTGATGAACTGCGAAACAATCAATCCGCCGACAATCACCAATCCCAGCGGGCGGCGCGACGCCCCATCCGCACCGATCCCCAGCGCGATTGGCAACGCCCCCATCAGCGCCGCAAATGTGGTCATCACGATCGGCCGGAAACGATCCATCGACGCATCGTGAATCGCCTGCTTGTCCTCCTGCCCCTCGGCTACCCGCTGAATCGCAAAATCCACGATCAAAATGCCGTTCTTCTTCACAATGCCCATCAGCATGAACATGCCGATAAACGCATACAGCGAAGCCTCCGCCGGCGTGAAGCCGCTGATGATCTTGTGATCCAGCAGCGCAAAGCCCACGATGTTGAAGATGAACAGCGACGCCAGCCCGCCGATCAACGCCACCGGCAATGTCGAAAGCACCGTGATCGGATGCAGGTACGATTCATACAAAATCCCCAGGATCACGTACATGATGAACACCGCCAGCAACATGAGGATCACCAGCGCGGGAATCGTCTCCTTGAACGTCTGGGCCTCGCCCTGCAGCGACGCACGAAGAGAAATTGGCACCACTTCCTTCGCACACTTCTCGATGTAATCGGTCGCCTCGCCGATGTTGGCATTTGGCTTCAGATTGAAAAACAGCGTCACCGCCGTGAACTGGTTGATGTGATTGACCGCCTGCAATCCCAGCGTTTCTTTCCACGTCGCAATCGCGCTCAGTGGAATGGTCCGTTTCCCGTCATCCGAGCGGATATACAAGAGCTTCAAGTCTTCCGCACGCGAGCGTTCCGAGTCGCGCGTCTCAATGATCACCTGATATTGGTCCTGCGGGTGCTTGATCAGATACACATAATTCTGCGAATACGCCGACCGCAGCAGCGCGAGGATGCGACTGACCGAAACGCCGTACGATGCCGCCTCATCGCGCAGCGGCGTGATCTCCAGCTGCGGCGTACTGTGCAGATAATCGCTGCTGATGAACGCAAATCCGTTGTACCCCTTCGGATCGTAAAGCTTCGCCATCAGACGTTCCGCGGACGAATACACTAGCTGCGGATCCGACCCCGACAGCGAATACGCAAATTGCCCCTGCAGATTGGCCGTCGCCCCCACTGAAATCTGCAGCACCGGATTGGCGCTCAGCAACGTGTGAAACCCGGGATTTGCATAGCCCGCCATCATCAGTTGACCCGCCACCATCTGGATCGGTGGGCGTTTGACCGGCTCCTGCTTGGGGCTGTTGGCGACCGGTTCTCCTTTCTCGTTCAGGAGTTCGCCTTTCTCACTGATGGCTTCGCCCTTGGCGGTGATCAGTTGGCCCTTTGCATTGCGCATGTAGTCGTCGAGAAACGCCAGCACCAACCCGTCGCTCGAGGATAGGAACTGCGCATTTCCCGTCATCGTAAACGTCATGCCTACCGCCGGGTTCGCATGCAGTACCTCTTCCACCTGGTTCTGATACTGCCGCATCTGCCGCGGCGATGCCCCTTCCTGCGCCCGAATGATGCCCCGGATAAATCCGGAATCCCCGATCGGCAAAAACGCCTTCGGCACCTCGTAGAAAAGAATTCCCGTCCCCGCCAGACAGATGAACCATATCACCAGCGATATCCACCGATGTTTCAGGAAGAACCATAGCGATTTTCCGTACGCACCCAGCACTCGCTTCTCCACCGCCCCGATCACGCGTTCCACAAACGACTTCTTATGACCCGGACCTCGCCCCTTCAACAGCCGCGAGCACATCAGCGGCGTAACCGTCAGCGACACCACGCCCGATGCAAAAATCGCCACGATGATCGTCACCGCAAACTCGTTGAAAATCCGCCCGATCAGCCCCGGCATGAACACCATCGGCAGGAACACCGCCGCCAGCGACAGCGTCATCGACAGAATCGTAAACGAAATCTCCCGCGCCGAATGGAACGTCGCCTGCAGCACGTTCTCCCCGTGCTCCATCCGCCGTACCGTATTCTCCAAAAACACAATCGCATCATCGACCAAAAACCCAATCGCCAGCGTTAATGCCATCAGCGAAAGATTGTCGATAGAATACCCCAGCACCCGCATCACAATCAGCGTCAGCAAGATCGACAGCGGCAACGCCACCACCGGTATCAGCGTGTCCGCCACCCTGCCCAAAAACACAAAAATAACAATGATCACCAGCACGAATGCGATGCACAATGTCTCCGAAACATCCTTCACCGAATTCACGATCGTCTGCGATCGATCGTAAATCGGAATGATCCGCACCGAACCGGGAATCTCGGCCTGAATTTGCGGGACAAGCTTCTTGACCGAAGCTGCCACTTCTACCGCGTTCGCCCCCGCCTGGCGGAAAACCGCCATCACCACCGTCGCCGTCGGCACCTTGTACCCACGCGCCCAGAATCGCATGTCGATACGCTCGTCCTGTACCGTATCCTTCGCCGTCGCCACGTCCCGCAGGTAGATCGGCGTGCCGTTTCGACTCCCGATGATGATCTGGTTGTACCCCTCAACGGTATCGATCTGCCCGTTCGGATTGAGCACCAGCGATTGGCTTGAATCGTCGAACTGTCCGGCGCCGGAATACACCGTCGCGTTCCGCACCGACGTCGTCAGGTCATCAATGGATAGATTCCGCGCCGCCAGCAGCGATGGATCCGCCTTGATCCGAATGGCCGACTTCGTGCCGTACACAGCCACCTTCGACACGCCCGAAAGAATCGCGATCCGCTGCCCGATGTTGGTCGATGCGTAATCGTATAGCCGCGCCGCCGTCACCGAATCGCTTGTCAGCGCAATGTACAATACCGCCTGGTCGTTCGGATTGGTCTTGGAGAATGTCGGCGGCGCTGGCAGATCCGTTGGCAGCGATCCCGTCGCCTGCGATATCGCCGTCTGCACGTCCGTCGCTGCGGCGTCCACCGATTTCGACAGATTAAACTGCAGCGTCAACGAACAGAAGCCCTGCGAACTCTTCGACGTCACCAGGTCCAGGCCCGATATCTGCATGAACTGCTTTTCCAGCGGCGTGGCAATATTGTTCGCCATCGTCTCCGGCGATGCCCCCGGATAATTCACCGACACCTGGATCACCGGATAATCCACCGCCGGCAGATCGTTCCACGGGAGCTGCCGAAACGCCATGACGCCAAACAGAATCATGGAAATCGTCAACAATACCGTCAGCACGGGCCGGCGGATAAATGGATCTGAGAGGGAACGCATACTACTTCTGCTCCTCGACGGGTCGTGAAGCCGCCGTCGATGCCGACGCCTCAGTGCTCGGTGCACTGGCCGACTGCTCGGTCGCCGGCGCCTTCGCTGTGCCCGGCGCACTGGCTGATGTCCCGGCCGGTTCCAGCACGTGAACCTGCGCCTGGTCTGTTACGGAAAGCTGCCCCGTCGCCACGACCGTCTCACCGTCGCGTACACCCTCCTTGACGACCACCAAGTCTCCCTGCCTCTGACCCAGCGTGATGTGCCGCTGATCCGCAATGTCCCCGGACTTGATGACAAATACATACGGACCCTGCTGGCTGATCTGAACCGCCGCATACGGAATCAGCACCGCCTGCGGAATCGTTTCGAGAACCAGCCTCACGTTGACCAGTTGTCCCGGCCAGAAATATCGATCGGTGTTCTCCAACGTCGCTCGCACCCGGATTCTCCCCGCCCCTTCCTGCACCGAATTGTCCAGAAACGACAAGTCGCCCGTGCGGAACTCCCCCGGCGTCTGCGGCAAACTGATCCGCGTCTGCAGCGTCCGTGCATTCATATGCCTGCGCACATCCGGCAACTCACGCTCCGTCACCGTGAAATCCACGTAAATCGGCGCGATCCGCTGGATCGTCAGTAGATTCGTCATATTTGCCGTCACGATGTTCCCCGTATCGACCAACCGCGCGCCGGCACGGCCCGCCACCGGCGAATTGATCGTGCAATAGTTCAGGTTCAGATTGGCCGTATCGAGTGCCGCCTGCGTCGCCTTGATCTGCGCCTCGGCACTATCCAGCGTTCCCTTCTTCGTATCCACATCCTCACGTGTCGCCGCCCCAACCTTGAACGCCCGCTGAATCCGGTTGTAATCCGCCTGCGCCAATTCTAGCATCGCACGGGCCTGGTCCACATTGGCCGAAGCCTCCGCCACCTTCGCCTGGAATGGTCGCTTGTCTATGACAAACAGAAGCTGGCCGACGCTCAGCTCCGCCCCGTCAACAAAATGCCGCTCCATGATCTGCCCGGATACCTGCGCCTGGATCGTCACAACCTCGCTCGCCGTCGTCTTGCCGATCTCATCCAGATACACCGGCACATCCTGCGCAATCGCCTTGGTAACCGTGACCGGTGGCGGCGGCGGCTTGGGCATCTCCTGCTGCCTCTGACAGCCCGCAAGACCCATAATAATAATGATTGGAAAAATAACGCGCCTGTCATCGACCGATGAGACCTGGCGCACGCCCGGAACCCGCATATCTGGATACACTGAACACCGTCTCTGACACAAAGACAAAAATAACCGGTATCCCATACGCGATACCGATCCACAAAACCCGCAAGAACGATCCGGAATACGTTAGGCGACATCATCGACTTTGACAAGAAGAACCACGCTTGCCCCCACCCGTAATTGTACGCCAGCTTTATAGCTACTCCCCAAAGCCGGCCGCGTGCCAAGACCATGCCGACGGAATCCGCATCATCGCCCCCAACCGGGGCCGCGGATTGTTGCCACGCGGTCGAGCGACGCGGCAGCTCCCCGCCCGCATCATCGCGGAGCAGCAACGATCTCGAAAGCCGCTGCGCTAGACACCACGTTGAATTCTTCACCTGCGCGACAGGTGACGGTGACCTGGTACTTTCCCGGTCGAAGATCGGCGTACCAATGACTGAGTTGTTGTCCCCACTGGACCATTTCCGCCTTGCCGGGCGAGAGCGTCTGCGCCACATCCTTGTCGTTCGGATTGCCGCGCTGGCCCTCTTCAAATCGCTCTTTGACGTATTTTGGATCCTGCTCCACGAGCGTGCCATCGGCGTGGCGGACTTCGACGAGAAATTCAGGGCGATCTTTGCCGATGGTCACGATTTTGCGTTCACCTTTACCGGTGTTTCTGGCGGTGATCCACAGGCCCATCCCCGCAAAATCTCCCCGCGCGCGAGTCGGAACCACTGCGCAGGCCACATCATCCACAGCCTTGCCCCAGGCGGGCAAATCGTGCTTCGGCGTGACCTCGCCGCGGATGCCGGCGAGCACGCCGTCGGCGTTGTAATGAAGTTCCGTGACGCACATGTTATTCCGGTAGAGATTCCGGTGGCTGACGCGTTCTCCGGCATCCGAAAAGGTAATCTCACGAGGGCTGCCATCCTCGTTGTATTCGGTCTTCGCACCAGCCATGACGCTCGTGAGTCCCGTGGTATGCGTCTCGACCTCCCGCCCATTGGCGTCGTACTTGATTGTGGTGACCCCCGCCTCCACTAAATCCGATTCTTCGACGGTTGGTGACGGCTTGGCGCTGGGCCCCAAGCAATAGTGGATGATCCTGACAACCCGCCCGTCTTCCTCGAATGTCCGCTGTGCAATTAATCCGATCTGGTTCGGATGCTCATGGATGGTCATTTTTCCACCTGCGGATAGAGCTGTGATCGGTGGTGAACCCGCTACAGAAATTCGAGGTTGCGGCGATGTGGTTGGCGTGTCATCCGCCAGAGACGATGCTCGCGTCAACACGCCGTCGCCTTGTTCAGCAATACAAGATGCCATGAACAACAGACACAGTCCCAATCCCACGACAGCATATCTGTGCATCACGTGTCTCCAAAATTCTCCTTATGCATAGACGCCTCACGTCAACGCAGGTTCCCGTTGACGGTCGAGCGAAACTCGGACGCAGCGGTTATGACTCGACCCGGACGCAGTTAGTTTATGGAAATAAACTGGGACGAGAATAGATATTAATTATGCTCTTATGTTAATATAACAAAAATATCGACACGCCTCAGCCTCTCCTAACCCTCCTCAGCCCCGTTCTCAGTGTTCTCCGTGCCCTCCGTGGTTTTACTCCGGCGTTGATGCTTGTTGTCCCACCCCCATTCCCCAATCCGCGTTCATCAGCGTTCAGCGGCGGCCAATTCTCGCCCTCTTCGTGCCCCTTCGAGCGTTTCGTGACTTCGTGGTGACGTCGTCGCCGAAATCCCAAATATCATGCAAAAACCAGAAAAAAATAACTCAAAACCTTCAATAACGCATCAAAAACATTCAAAACACCTCCAAAAGCGCGCCAAAATGGTTCCAAATCGCGCCGTTCTGACCTCCCCAAAATGATCGTTCCTCTCCCTCCCCGTCATTCTGAATTCTGAACTCCGAATTCTGAATTCGTC
>CAIMWO010000019.1 GCA_903845195.1 uncultured Phycisphaerales bacterium | reverse complement strand
CGATCTTCGAGTTCATCGAGGTGTATTACAATCGCCAGAGGCGCCACAGTACGCTAGGCTATCTAAGCCCCGAAGCGTTCGAGGCTGAGCATTAGCGCGCACGAACCTGCGAGCGCCCACTAAACGTGGGGAAGTCCAGGGGGGAGATGAATTCAGAATTCGGAGTTCGGAGTTCAGAATGACGGGGAGGGAGAGGGGCGATTGTTTTGGAGAGCGGGTGGCGGGCGATTTTGGATCGATTTGAAGCGCGTTTGGGCGCGACTTTGCATCGTTTTGGAGTGATTTTGATGCGTTTTGAGGTGGTATTTTGCAGTTTTTGCATGACTTTTGTGGTGATGTGAGGGGGGGTAACTGGGCTCGTTGGTGGAGTTGAACCACTGAGGGCACGGAGAACACGGAGGAGGGGGTGGAGGATGATATTTTGGAGACGAAGATTTATAGTGTTATTTATATTATATATACATTCGTATACATATTATGAAATGAATAAGATATCGTGCGCGGAGATACGACTCATTGGATCGTGATGCGGCGCTGGAGTAGTGAGTAATGATGAATATATTTTGCGTCCCTGTTTTTGGTTCAGAGGGCCCAAGTTTGATGGCTCAAGACTCAAGGCTTAATTTGGTCCACCTGTTTTTTTATTATCATGTCGGGGGATTACTATAATTAGCACAGCGATACCAGCCATGCCGGAACAGGATCAAAATGGCGATCACACTTAATCCAAATGCGATGTGCCCGAGAAACCGCATGAATGGCAGATGTTCATCGATGGCATAGTCATACTTAGCTGCAAGTTTGAGTCGAGGCTTTGCTTCCTGAAGGGCAGCGTAAGGGGTCAGCACTTGTATGCCGATGACTAACCGTTCAAAAGGATGAATGGCAATACCGCCAAGGCCAAATTCTTCTGAATCTGGACCTCCTGATTCCCACAATTTTGGTTCATTCGTAAAAGGTTCATCCGTCGTATAGTACCAGTCTCGTATGAGTCGGTCGTTAGTGGCACCATCATGAAGTATACCTTTTGCTGTTATCCTGATACGAAGAGTTGAGCCGTCACGGCGCGGCAGGGATAGATTGGGAACGCGGTTCACAACAAGTGAGAGCCTTGCTTCGCCTTCCTTATATTGCCACTTGTCAGTTGGGACACTCCACGAAATTGTCCCTTCTTTCGACAAGTCGATAGTGTCAAAGTGCAGAACCTGCCGCCCAAGTTCTGCCTGCTGATCGAGTTGCGCTTGCCAGGCGTGCCAAACCATGAATGCAGCGCCGATCAAAAAGATTGATGCACCCAAAACCATTATTTTCCATATAGTCTTCCGCATATTACCTTGCCTTTCGTCGGTGAGGAACATTCCTTCGCCCCTCCGGGGCGAGCAGAATATAAATAACATTTTCCACGGGTTCCGCGGCGTGCCGCGCCGCTCCACCCGTGGCTACAATCCGTGGCCCCGATGGGGCCAAAGACAGGCGGTATTGTGGGCCTTTTTCCAGGGGTTCCCGTTGGTCACCCACTGGCTATTTACGCGGGCTGCGCTCGGGCCAAAGAGGAATTCAACAAAGCCGGTTGAACGGGTGTACATCAGAATTGTGGGTGACGGCGGGGACCGCGACGTGGCAAGCTTGAATGGACGTTGGATTGAGTTCTCACCTTGGTTCAATCTGCGATAACCGATTGGCCCGCGCCTTTTCGAGCGGGGCTCCGGGGACGGTCGATTGGACATGGCACCCGGCCAGAGGTTGGGGCGGGTTCCGATTTACTTGAGAGGGTGGTCTGCGAGCATGCCCAGCGGGACCCCTGCCCCACTGGGCATGGCACCCGAGGGTGGACATTGTTCGCCTCCCCTGAATGGGTTGTGGTACAATTGGCGGCATGCCGATGGTTCGTGACAAGGTGAAGACTGACCGGGGGCGGGATGTGCCGAGCGTGCGGCAGGTTTCCGTGTTTACGGAGAACCGGATAGGGGCGTTGTCGGATCTGCTGGGGGTTTTTGATACATCGAAGACGCGGATTCTGGCGCTGGCGGTGATCCAGGGATTTGATTGCGCGATCGTGCGGTTTGTGTTCAGCGATACGGACACGGCGGCCAAGGAACTCCTGGATGCCAACTACCGGTTTACCATTTGCGATCTGGTGGCGGTGGAGATGCCGGCGTCGGGGGACGGGTTGCAGCGGATTTCCAAGGCGCTGCTGGGGGCGGAGATCGATATTCATTATTGCTATGCGTTGATCACCAGCGAACGGATTCGGCCGTCGATCGTGGTTCATGTGGACAATCCGAGCCTGGCGGCGACGGTGCTGGCGGAGAAGGGGTTTAGTTTGCTGGATGAGATTGATTTGCGGAAGTGAGGGGGGACGGAATTCAGAATTCAGAGTTCTGAATTCAGAATTGGGGGGACGACGTTACCACGACACGAAGCGGGCGACGACGCACGAAGAGGGGATGGGGATGTTCAGTTTTTTTTCGTAAGGCACATTCTGGGCGCAAAAGCGTTGGCTTTCGGGCCGGCGGCGGAGCCGCACGGCTCTGGAGGGGGGATGCGTGATTTTGGGGACCGCTCTTATCCTTGGACGCTCAGGCCAGCGGTGGTGGGGGCGTTGGGGGAGCGGGTGGCGGCGAAGGGGTAGGCGCGGCGGCCGGGGGCGTGGGGCTTGTGCGCTGGGGCGGTGCCCTGCTCGGCGGAGGTGGCGGGGATTTGGTCGGAGGTGCTGACAGCGTCGGCGTTGGCCGTGACGGTGTCGCGGTTTTCCGAGACGCGTTCCTTGGCGAGTTTATCCATGAGGAGCACCCAGGTTTCGCGCTGGTGGCGCATGATTTCGAGTGCGTCATCGACGAACTTGGGGTCTTTTTCGAGATTGGCTTCGACGAGGCGGCGGTAGATGAAGTTGTAGAGCGAAGCGAGTTTGCCGCAGAGGTCCGGGTTGACATCGTGTTTGAGGCTGGCATTGAGTTCCATGACAATCTTTTGCGACCGAACGAGGGCTTTGTAACTGCTCTCGATATCTTTCTTGAGGATGGCATCCTTGCCCTGTTCGGCGAAGCGGATCGCACCGTCCCAGAGCATCAGTGTGAGCATCTCGGCGGAGGCGGTCATGACTTTGGTCTTCAAGTACTCTTGAGTGGGCAGGGCCATAGTACATCTCGCTGAAGTGCAACAAACAATTACAAGCTGATTCGTAACACTGGTCTCGACTTGATAGCCCGTTGTCTTTCGCGGCATCCTGGAGTCATGAAACCGCTTCGAATGACTTCTAACCTTTTACCTATCGGAAAGAATGTCATGGGTCGTTGACTCTCGTTGCATCTTTCCTTGCAAAGGGGCAATTAAAAACGCGCAATAGCTGCGCGTCGGAGAGGGTCAACCGCAAATAACCCGATTATGAAGCGTGTTCGTCCCAGTGGTATTGAAGCCTAAGCCGTGGATGTCGGACCGGAGACTACTTGGATGATGAGGTACTGGTGATCGGTTTGAAGTTCGTGATCGCGCTGCTTTGCGACTGCAACTGCGAGATGGTTGTTTCCAAGCTTGCGAACTGGAGGATGAGCTGGTTCTTCTTGATGGTCAGCAGGTCCTGCAGTTGAGTGACGCGTTTGTTGAGCTGGGTGGTTTGTGTCGCGAGGGAATCGGTTTCGGCAAAGAGCAAGCCGGTCTGGGCGTTGGTGAACTTGTCGAGCAGGTCGCTGAGGGTGGCGCCGACGCCTTTGACGGCGGGCGATCCGATGACGACGGGGTTGGAGGTCAGGTTGGTGGTCACGGCGGCTTTGTTGGTGGTGAAGAGCGACTTGACGTCGGCGGCGCTGGTGGCCAGGGCGGCGTCGAGCGTGTTGGAATTGAACGAGAGGGTGCCATCCTGGCCGATGGTGAGTCCGACGGCGGCGAGGGTTTTGAACTGTCCGACGCCGGTGAAGATTTTGCCGAAGATTCCGCCAAGGTTCTGCAGAACCTGCTGGACCGTGGAGTTGCCGAAGAGGGGCCCGGAGTTGGCGGGGTTGGAGGAATCAAACTGGGTGTCGGTGGCGATGGTGTCGACGACTTTGTTGTAGCTATCGACGAAGGTCTGGATGGTATCGCCGATTTTGGAGCTATCGTTGGTGACGTTGACGGTGGTATGGCCGATGCCGGAGAGGTTGACGGTGAGGCTGGGGACGACGCCGGAGATGGCGTTGGTGGAGCTGGTGGAGACGAGACCGCCGGTGCCGTTGCTGTTGCCGCCGTAGACGACGACGGCGTCTTGTCCCTGGACGAGGGTGGTGAAGTTCATGCCGGCGGCGGTGCCGTCGATGGAGAGGCGGCCGGCGGAGCCGGAGTTGCGGCTGGCGAGGTTGAGGCGGTAGGGCGTGGCGCCGGAGCCATCGTTGATAATGCTGGCGGCGACGCCGGCGCCGGCGGAATTGATCTTGCTGACGACATCGGAAAGTTTGTCGGTGGCGGCGATGGTGACGGTTTTCTGGAAGGAGCCATCGAGTTTATTGCCGGCGAAGGTGCCGAGGATACCGAGGCTGGAGGCGGTTTGGCCGATGTCGGTCTCGGCGACGCTGGCGTTGAGTGTGCCGGCGGTCTGATTCAGGAGGATGCCGTCGCCGGTGTCGTTGACGCGGGCGGTGATGGCGAGGCCGGAGGCATTGATTTTCTTGATGACGGCGCCGATGGTGGTGATGTCGGGGGTGGACAGGTCGATGGTTTGAATGGCGCCGGTGCCGTCGGTGAGGCGGATTTTTCCGGCCTTGAAGCCGGCGCCGCCGTTGAGGGTGGAGAGGAGGGTGTTTTCGGCGATGAAGCGCTGGCGGAGGTCGCCGGAGTTGAGGTGGGATCCTAAGGCGGCGGCGGTGGAGGCGCCGGAGATTTTGAGGAAGCTGGAGAGATTTCCGGAGACGTCGGCGACGGTGAAGCTGGCGGCAGTGCTGGTGAGGGAGATGCCGTTGCCGGTGCCGTTGAGTTGAGCGGTGACGCTGGTGCCGGAGGCGTTGATGCCTTTGATGACGTCATTGAGGGTGCGGGCGGCGGAGAGGTCGATGCTGGTGCCGTTGATGGAGATGGTGCCCGGGGTGGGGAGGGTGCTGGTGGCCCCTTCGTTGCCGCCGTTGAGCTGGTTGAGGAGGGGGCTATTGAGGTCGCCGGTGACGCGGCCGCCGGTGAGGGTGTTGGCGGCGGCGGTGCCGGAGGTGAGGCCGAGGTCATAGGCGGCGAAGGAATTATTCTCGGCGGCGACGGAGACGGGTCCGCCGCCGGAATCGGTAAGCGTGAGGCCGTGGCCATCGGTGGAGATGGCGGCGGTGACGCCGGTGTTTCCAGTGGCGCCGTTGATTTTGGTGATGACGTCGGCGAGGGTTTTTGCGCCGTTGAGGGAGACGTCAAAGGCGCCGCCGGCGCCGGTGATGGAGAAGTCATTGAGGACGCCGGCCAGGCGTACGCCGTTGCCGTCATTGAGTGAATCGAGCGAGGTGGTGCCCTGCAATTTGGTGAGGGAGGTGCCGGTGATGGTGCCGGAAGCGGCGGGGGCGGTCAGGCCGAGGTCGGCGGCGGTGGTGGTGCCGCCGGCGTTGGCGATTTTGAGGGTGCCGGCGCCGCCGGAGCTGTCGGCGATGACGAGGTGATCGCCATCAACTTTGGCGGTGACGTTGACGGCGGTATTGGAATTGAGGGCGTTGAGCACATCGTTGATGTTGACGGCGCTGGAGAGGTCGATGAGGGTGGAAGCGCCGGAGGCGTCGGTGATGCGGATGGAGCCGCGGGCGACGCCGTTGCCGCCGTTGAGGTCTTTGAGTTGGTTGGGATCGTCCAGCCGGCCCTTGCCGGATTGCAGGGTGATGGAACCCGTGAGGCCCAAGGGAGTGTTGTAGGCATCGGCGAAGCCCTGGGAGACGGACTGGCTGGCCGAAGCCAGTTGCTGGACGGTGAAGTTGTAGGAGCCGATCGGTGCGCCGATGCTGGCCGAGGCGGTGGCTACGCCGGTGTTGCTGCTGCTGGCGGTGGTGGCGGCAAAGATGGCGGGGGAGATGAAATTGGCGGCCGAGACGCGCAGGTTGGTGAGCATGGTGGTGAGGTCGGTCAGGGCGGTGCTTTGGGTTTTGATGGTGGTCAGGCGTTTGGTGATGTCATCGATGGGCTGCTGCTGGTAGCTGGAGAGGGCGGTGATGAGCTTACCGTAGTCGATGCCCGAAACCGGGCCGATGCTGGAAGAGACCGTCATGACATCCTCAACTTCCGTGTTGACAGGCGGTTGCATCCGTTCGAGGGGGGCCTGCCGGGGCCGGTTTGGCACCTCGGGCTGTACCCGGGGCGCAAAGCGGACCTACTTCGTTATCGACCGCGGGGAGGCTGCAACTTAAGCCGGTAATTGACCTTCGCGGGCAGGTGTCAGACGCTTGACGCTTCGCTATGATGATCTTCCTATCGTGCAAGGAGAAAAAAGTGGCAGAAACGGCATTTGACGTGGTGGTGATCGGGGCCGGGCCGGGGGGGTACATTGCGGCGATTCGGGCGGCGCAATTGGGGCTGAAAACGGCGTGCATTGATAGAGAATCGCGGTTTGGGGGGACGTGCCTGCGGGTGGGGTGCATCCCTTCCAAGGCGCTGCTGGATGCTTCGGAGAAGTTCTATCATGCGTCGCATGGTTATGCGCAGATGGGGATTTCGTTTGACGGATTGAAGCTGGATCTGGCGGCGATGATGGCGCGGAAAGAGAAGATCGTCGAGCAACTGACATCGGGGGTGTCGGGGCTGCTGAAGAAGAACAAGATTGAGAAGATTGTGGGGGCGGCGCGGTTTTCCGGGCCCAACATGCTGGAGGTGACGGGAGCCGATGGGTCGAAGACGGCGGTGACGGGAAAGCACATCATCATTGCGACGGGGTCGGCGCCGATGGAGTTGCCGTTCTTGAAATATGATGGCAAGACGGTGATCAATTCGGATCATGGCATTGCGCTGGGGAAGGTGCCGGAGTCGATGGTGGTGATCGGTGGGGGGGCGATCGGGCTGGAGCTGGGGTCGGTGTGGTGCCGGTTGGGGGCCAAGGTGACGGTGCTGGAAATGTTGCCGCAGGTGGTGGGAGGGGGGGGCGGGGCGGATGAGGAGGCGGCGCGGGGGTTGGAGAAGGTGCTCAAGAAGCAGGGGATGACGTTTTTTCTGCAGGCGAAGGTGACGGGGGCGAAGGATGAAGGCGGGAAGAAGGTCGTTGCGTTCGAGTGGGAAGGCAAACAGATGACGGAGGCGGCGGAGGTGGTGCTGGTGGCGGTGGGGCGGCGGGCGTTTACGGACGGGCTGGGGGCGAAAGAGGTGGGGATCAAACTGGATGAGCGCGGGCGGGTGGCGATCAACGATCATTTTCAGACGAGCATTCCGGGGGTGTATGCGATCGGGGATTGCGTGGCCGGGCCGATGCTGGCGCACAAGGCGGAAGAGGAGGGGGTGGCGTGTGCAGAGCTGATCGCGGGGCGCGCGGGGCATGTGAATTACAATGTGATTCCGGGCGTGGTGTATACGAATCCGGAGCTGGCGTGGGTGGGGTTGACGGAAGAACAGGCGAAGGCGAAAAAGATTGAGTACGTGACGGGGAAGTTTCAGTTCCGGGCCAATGGCCGGGCGCTGTGCATGGATGAGGCGGAGGGGTTCGTCAAGATTCTGGCGGATGCGAAGAGCGACCGGGTGCTGGGGGTGCATATTCTTGGGCCGCAGGCGAGCAGTATGATTTCGGAAGCGGCGGCGGTGATGGAGTTTGCGGGGTCGGCGGAGGATATCGCACGGACGTGTCATGCGCATCCGACGCTGCCGGAGGCGATCAAGGAGGCGGCGCTGGCGGTGCATAAGCGGACGCTGAATGGGTGAGGGGGGGCGGTGTTCTGGTGAGAACTAAGGGGTTGGGGGGGTTGGGGATTGCGGCGATTTCAGTTCACGGCGGATCGCGCGGGCCAGCAGGAAGGATACTGCTGCGGTCCAGGGTAGCGTCAGGCCAGTGCCGAAGAATGAGATGATCATCACGTTTGCCGAAAGCGGCAGGGGATCGAAAAGGGAATAGACGATAAAAAACAGCACCAAAACGGCAATCAGCGCGCCGACTTCCAGCGGGATCAGAAAAGCAATCAGCAAGGACTGCCTCGCCAACCATGTTCTTTTCAGCGAACGCGCGATGCGCCAGGTCCATAATCCCCAGCCGGTCAGGGAGAGCGCCCAGGTGGCGAGGGTCAGGCACCACATATGCACGATGAATTCACGAGCCCATCTAGAATCATGCCAGGCCAGCCCGCAGATAACGATCATTGTGATGCCGAGAAGACTCAGTGCGGCGGTGATGCGCGTAAACCAGCAGAGGACCGGGCGCAGGTCATAGCTCCGCGGCTTGGTCAGCAAAACGATGCCGATCAGCCAGACGGCCTGCGTGGCGATCGTCCACATCATGGCAAAATAAATTCCTGTGTGGCCCAAGCTATTGGTTATCTGATACATCCCATCCACAAATAATGCGCTCCATGATGCAAAGACCATGAGGATTCCCACGGCCGCGATTGTGGCGCCGCGTGCCGAGGCATTGGTCACGGGATTGGGCGGCGTCGCATGGACGGGCTGGCCGCATTCGGGGCAGCGGGCGGCGAGATCGAGCGTGCGCAGGTTGTAGCCGCAGGTGAGGCAGGGCAGATCGTGATTGATGGTGGACATGGTTTGATGATAACCATTTGCGCGAGGATCAGGCGATGCCGCCAGCGCGCGGGGGTGGAAATATTTTCGGGTGCCATGCCCAGTGGGGCGCGGGGCCCCGGTGGGCATGCTTCCTACCAGGACGCGGGTAAACTGGCGCGATCCAGAATTAATGGTGCTTCTCTGAGATTCAGGTAGTCCTGAACACTCGACCAAGGCCATTCTTCCATTTGTTTGGCCAGTCCGCGTCGCACCGGGTTGCGGTGGATATACACAATCTTTTCCCAGATGTCTTTGGGCGTCCAAAGGTTGCGGTCGTAACCGCCGCCGCGCTGCCAGAATCGATACTCGGTGTTTTCGTTGGGCTGTTCATCCCGCATGAAATTCAGAAACTCAGGAGCGGTGCGACGAATGTGACGGAGCGCCGCATTGGTAACAGGCTTCTTGATCGATGTGAGGATCGCCGAAATCGAGTAATCCTCGCGCTGTGGCCAGATCAGCAGATGGACGTGCTCGGGCATGAT
This sequence comes from uncultured Phycisphaerales bacterium, assembly GCA_903845195.1. GTDB lineage: Bacteria > Planctomycetota > Phycisphaerae > WQYP01 > WQYP01 > CAIMWO01. Next base: position 118,790 of record CAIMWO010000019.1, on the reverse strand, counting down.
GACCCATGCCCAGAGATGAAAGTCATGAAGGCGCTTGGCGCGGGCGATCGCCCTGATTAACCACTGGCGCGAACGATCTTTGCTGAGAAAAGGTTATCGGCGAAAACAAGAAAAGGTGAGGAAATGAGCGTGGCCATGAAAATCTAGGCGCTTGCAGGTTTTTCGATGCTGTGGATCCATGGGAGAAAGAGTAACGCGAGGCTCTTACAAGGCAAGTGAGATTGTGTACGGAGAACTCCCACCGGAAGCATGCCCAGCGGGGCCCCTGCCCCACTGGGCATGGCACCCGTCTTTGTTTCTTGTTTCCGTTTTCGTTTCCGTTTTCGTCAATTGATGCGGCGAGGGAAGTCCAGACGCGTGCAGGTTTGCCGGTGCTGAGGATCTTTGGGAGAAAGAGTAACACTCGGTTTTCTGCAAGGTAAGTGAAAATGTGTCCGGACAACTCCTACCGGAAGCATGCCCAGCGGGGCCCCTGCCCCACTGGGCATGGCACCCGTTTCCCTTATCTTTCCGTTTTCATTTCCGATTCTTCTTCCGTCAATTGACGTTGGCACGGTGAAGTAGATACGCTGAGGGGGTTCATTTCTCGGGGTTTCACGCAAAAGGATGGAAGACATGCGACGAATCGCAACGGGTCTGGCGGTGGCGGTGCTGGCGGTATCGGGTGGATTTTTCACGCAGGCTCAGACGACGGCGCCGGTGCCTACGGCGACTACGGCCAAGGCGCCGGGTACGGCCGCATCGCAGCCGGCTTCGAGAATCACGATTGAACAAACGGTCAAAATGCAGGCGGCGGCGATTCTCGATGCGCTGCAGAACGACGGCGATTTTGCGGCGGCGCACACCAAGGCGCAGGGATTGTTCGACCAGGTGGCGGCGACGGCCGGCGAGAAGAGCCTCGATGCCTTTCGCGAGGCCGATTTTGCGTTGCGGCTGGTCGCGACGCTCGAAGCAGCCAAGAAGGAGAGCCGCCAGCCGCTACTTAAATATCTGCGTACCAACGACGGCCTGGCGCACACGCTGGTTTTTCTGCTGAATCCCGGGAATCATCCGAAAGACGTTTACGCAATGCTCGACAAACTGCGTGAGAAGCGCGGCGAGCAACTCGACAAATATGCCACGCTGGCGGCCGCGATCTGCGTGGTGCACGACAAGCCGTTCTCACGGCAGATCAACGAGAATTCGACCCAATCGGCCGATCCGATCGATATTTTCGACTACTACGTCAAGAACGAAAGCGTGATGAACTTCGGCATCAAGCAGGTGCCGGCGGAACTGCTGATTTACGTGGTCGACACCACGGCGTCGATCGATGAAATGAAGTGGGCGCTGGGCAAGTATGTGCACGACGAGATCATCGGGCGGCACTTTTTCGACATCGCCTACGACTACGAGCATTTCCTTCATGCCACGCCCAAGAAGGTGACGGAGAAGGGATTCAACCTGCCGAACATCCTGAAATACGGCGGCGTGTGCGCGGACCAGGCGTATTACGCGATGGCCATCGGCAAGGCGATCGGCGTGCCGACGGCGTACACCGTGGGGCAAAGCGCCGAGGTGGGACATGCGTGGGTGGGATTTTTGCAGGCGCAGAATGGCCATGGCTTCTGGAATTTTGATGTCGGGCGTTACGAGGAGTACCGGGGGGTCAAAGGGAACGTGTTTGATCCGCAGGCGAAGCAGGAAATTCCGGACAGTTACGTTTCGCTGCTGGCGGAGTTGATCGGGACCAAGCCTGTCGATCGGCAGAACTGCGTGGCGCTGACGGATGCGGCGCTGCGTCTGAAGAGCGCGGAGAATTTTTCGCCTGTGGCATGGGATATCGAGCCGGCCAATCTCCGCCCCGCTCCGCGCAGGGCGGAGGCGGCATCGGTGCTGGGTCTGCTGGAACCGGCGCTGAATCTCAATCGTGCGAATCCACGCGCGTGGTTTGCGGTGCGCGATCTGGCCAGCGAGGGCAAGCTTTCGCTGGAGCAGAAGAAGAAGTGGAGCGAGGTGCTGCTGAAACTCTGCGGCAGCAAGTATCCGGATTTTGCGCTGTCGGTTTTGGGGCCGATGATTGAGACGGTGGACGATCCCGCCGATCAGAACACGCTGTGGAACGGTGCGTTCAACATGTTCAAGAACCGGTCGGATCTGGCGGCGGAAATCCGGATGGGGCAGGCGCACATGTGGGAGAAGCACGAGCAGAAGAACAAGGCGGGGCAGTGCTACATGGATGTCATCGAGCGTTACTGCAACGCGGGTCCGTTCGTGCTCGATGCGCTTTCGCAGGCGGAGGAATTGCTGAGCGGCAAGGCGGACAAGATTTTGTCGCTGTACGAGCAGACGTGGACGCGGATTCAACGGCCGCAGCAGATGGCCGGGCCGTTCATGAAGCAGAGCAACTGGTACAAGGTGGGGAGGATGTACGCCGGCAAGCTTCAGAGTGCCGGAAATACCACCAAGGCCAAGGATATTCTGGCGCAGATCGGCGATGCGACGAAATGAGGCGGGGCGCATGGGGCCGGCGGCGAAGCCGCACGGCTCTGAAGCAGCGCATGATTTTGAAGCGGCGCGCGGTTGTGCGGTGGCGGGCCGATCGTGGGGCGATCACTATATTTGGGGGGGGTCAGATTTTCTCGAACAACTGGTCCAGCAGTTTCTTCTCGAGCTTGGGATCGTGGCCGAGGAGAACCCAGATCGATTTTTCTGTGTCGTCGGCGCCGTAGTCGGTCCGCAACGATTCGTAGCTTCGTCCGAAGCCCGATCCCTGGACGAATGCGGGCGCGGTGAGCGTTTCGGTGGGATTGGTCTGGCGTTCGACGAGCACCTGGACGGCGATTTCGTAGAATTCCGGTTTGTTCAGCACGGCCGAGACGGTCAGCCGCACGCGCCGCCGCTGGCAGTTGAGGGTGTTTTCCATGGCGTTGGTGAAGCCGGCGTGCTGGCGTTTCCAGGGCTCGACGATCTGTGCGGAGGGGAGCGCCTGAGTGGTCAGCACGCCGAGGCGGTAGTCTTTGCGATCGAGCGTGAATCCGGTCTTGTTGAGGAGGGTCATCGCTTCCTGCCAGGTGCGATCGTAACTGGCGTGGTAGACGTAGCGGATGGTCTGGTTGGGGTCGATGATTTTCACGATCATTTTGCCCGGGCGGGTGGTCGGCTGCGTGGCCGGTTCGGTGGATGCGAGCTGGGTTGCCGGTTGGGAAGCGGGCTGGGAGTCTGCAGTTTGGGTAGCGGGTGAGGTGGCGGGCTCCGTCAGTGCGGTTTGGGTGGACGGCTCGGTGGCAGGCTGGGAGGAGGCGGTTTGTGTCGCCGGCGCCGTGGAGGGTTCTTCCGCGGCCTGCGTGGTGGTGGGCTGGAGGGGGACCACCTCATCGGGCTGCCAGGTTTCGATGCGTTGCAGCGGTTTCATCGGCACGATGTTGCTTTCGCAGCCGGCCAGCAAGCCTGCGGCGGCGACCAGCGATCCCAACATGATGAGGAGGGTTTTGTTCATGGCGGGCATTGTACCGGGGAACCGGGGGATCGTTAAGAGTGTCTCAATGTGCAGGCGGGATTCGGAGCGGAAGAATCACTTGGTCTTGACTACCAGGGGATCGGTGAGTTGCGCGGCGCGGAACGCGCGGGTACGCCGGGTGCAGGCGGGGCAGCTCATGCAGGGATGATCCATCGGCATCTGGCAGGTCCAGGAAGCGCCGAAGGGGAGGGCCATCTGGTAGCCCAGTTCGATGACCTGCTGATCTTCGAGGCCCATGAGAGGCGTTTTGACGACGACCGGCGCCTCGGGAGAAACGATTTCCAGCAACTGATTGAGGACCTGCACCAATTCCATGTTCCGGGCGAGGGCATCATTTTGTTTGGCATCGTACTGGGCGCCCCAGAGGATGGTCTGGGCGTGAATCTGGCGGGCGAAACCGGCGGCGATGGCGAGGAACTGCAATTCGCGCGTGGGCAGCAGGTTCGACTGGGGATCGGAGCAGGTGGAATTGACCAGGCCGGCAGATTCGGGCGGCATGGTCATCTGGCGGAGCAGGGAGCCGTCGACGGCCCAGTATTTCATGGGTTTGAAGTGGGCGACCTGGCGCTCGAACGCGGCCTGGGCATGTCGTTCGGACTCGCGGCCGTCCTTGATGAAGAGCATGGCGATGCGGTATTCGCGGCTGCCGATGCCGGCGGCGACGAGGCTGTGGAGTCCGCCGGAGGAGAGGATCAGTGCGGGCGCTTTGGCCATGAGCAAGGCTCCGAACGGAACGCGTGCGAAAGACGAAGCGAACGGGGTCGCGGCGCGCGGGCGGGGCGACACTGGAACCGTGAGGGGCGTCGGGCCGTGGAATGCATCACGCCACTGGGGCCAGCGCCGCTCACGTCCAATGATCGTTATCGGCCGTTTGAGCGGCGGACCTTAGCGGGAGGAGGGGATGTCACTCGCGCAGGTGGCTGCGGTAGCAGAGGAAGAAACCCGCGAGGATGGAAATCAGCAGGAGCCAGATCAAGCCTCCGATGAAGATCGCTATGCTCCAGAAAACACTGGTGGATAAGAACCTTTCCAACGAGAGTGGGTAAAGACCTGCAAGCACGCCCCAGAGTAACGCTGCGCGAAAGCTAGCGAAACGCACTTCTTTCACAATGATGCGGCGAAGCCAAAGGCAGATTCCCAGCGCCAGGCTACTTGGTAGAAAAGCGAATATCGTAAAGCCCGCGCTAACCACTAGTCCGTCAATCCATGGATAAAAAGTAGCATCGTAGTCCATACGCTGCCACAACAAGATCGATGCAACCAGACCATTGATGAGGATTCCGCTTATCACCATTCCCAGAAGAAAGCCGGGAAGCACCCAGCGAGCGCGCGGATCCTTCGCGGACGAATGATGGTCGTAGTCGAGAATTTTTGGGGCCGTGTCATTCACGGGTAAGTCTGTCCCTAAAAGGTCAGGAGCGTCTTGAGGCCGTCGGGTTTGCGGTTAGGGGCGAAGAGTTCGGCGGCGTCTTCCAGTTTTACACGGCGGGAGATGAGCGGGAGGACGTTGACCTCGTGGCGGGCCAGGGCGGCGAGTGCATCGCCGAAGGGGCCGCAGCGGCTGCCGAGGATGGTGATTTCATCGATGACCACGGGGGCGAGGTTCATGGGTTTTTGCTTTTCGACGGTGGTTTTGAGCACGACGGTGCCGCGGGGGCGGACGATGGCCAGGGCGCGCTGGAGTCCTTCGGCGCGGCCGGTGCACTCGACGACGACATCCTGATCGCGGCGGGGGGTTAGCTCGGAGTCCAGGATGATGCGGAGATTGCCGGTGTTGATGATGCGTTCGGCGAGGGCGAGTTTCTCGGGATGGCGGCCGACGAGGGTCAGCGTGCAACCGGTGCGGGCCAGGACTTGCGCGACGAGCTGGCCGAGGCGTCCGTCGCCCAGCACGGTGGCGCGGGTGCGTTTTTCGATCGGCACTTGGCGCAGCACCTGAAAGGCCGCGGCGAGGGGTTCAGTGAAGACGGCTTCATCATCGGTGACGTGATCGGGCACGGCGTGGAGGTTGCGGACGGGGATGCGGAGGAGGTCGGCGAAGGCGCCATCGTGATTGAGAATACCGATGACGGTGCGGCGGAAGCAGTGGGTGGAGAGGCCGCGCTGGCACATTTCGCAGGAGCCGCAGACGCAGTTGATTTCGCCGCAGACGCGTTTGCCGAGCCAGTCGCTTTCCGCGGCAGGCGCGCTGGTGTTGAGCTGTACGACGGTACCGACAAATTCGTGGCCGAGGATTCCCTGGAAGCCCATGTAGCCGCGGGCGATTTCGTAATCGGTCTGGCAAACGCCGGCAGCGTGAATTTTGATGAGGGCTTCGCCACCTGCTCCACCGGCGAGCTGCGGTTCCGGGCAGGCGCGTTTGAATTGGACGGTTGAGCCATCAAAATGGAGGGCGCGCATAGTCACCTGAAATTGCTGCACTGGGTCGCCCAAGCGCCGACTGGCGCTACGGCGCCAACCACCCTAAATTAGCCACAAATAAACACGAATAAACACAAATACTGCATCAGAAAAGTCTTGATGATCTCAATCCCAACAATTCTTTTTTCTTACATTTGTGTTCATTGGTGTTCATTTGTGGCTAATTTACGGCCGTCGTCCAGGGCTGCCGTGCTATTTGCTGCGGGTGGTGGCGCTTGGGGTCGTGCCGGGTTCGGGATAGGTTTTGCGGTACCACTCGAGCCAGAGTTTGCCGTTGGGTTCGATATCCTGCTGGGTCAGGCCCATGAGCGACTGGTGAGCCCAGTAGTTCACGGCGGCATTGGAATCGTCGAGCGCGTCGATCAGGGCCCGGATGGATTTTTGATTGCGTGCCTGAACCATCGCCAGCGCAAGGTTGGTGCGTACCTGCTCGTCTTCATCGCCCTTGAGGTGCAGGATCATCGATTCGAGGGCCACTTCGGAATAGGTGGACTGAAGGGCCATCGAGGCGTCGCGGCGGACGGTCACGTCGGAGTCATTGAGCCCCTTCACCAGAACGTTCACGATGGAAGGATCATGCGAGCTGCCCAGGGCACGCATCGCCTGGGCGCGGACCATCGGGTGCGGATCGGTGGCGAGCAGTTTGTAGGCCTTCATGTACGCTTCGGCATGGCCGTAGGGGCGGGTTTCAAGATAGGCGACGGCGTCGCGCCGCTCATCGGCGCTGGTGACGTTGAAGAGATTGGCGGCGGCTTCCTGCGGCGAGCCCTGATTGACGGCCTTCATCATGCGGGGGATGAGTTCGTTGAAGTCGCGCGCGGCATAGGTGTCGCCGCTGCCGCAGCCGCCCAGCGACAGGGCCACCAGAAGCATCACGGCGGCGAAGAGTTTTCCAGTGCTGAATCGTACGATCATTCCACGGTCTCCAACATTTCGGGCGTCACCCACACGGGTTGTCCGACGGCTTCGCCGAGGAACCGCGAGGCCAGCCGTTCGAAGCGCTGGCCCTGGTCGGTGACGTAGCAGGTCAGGCGGCCATCGTGGGGGCTCTGCGAAAGCGCGTGCATTGTAGCGAGCTGGTCGCGGACCACCAGTGCGGTTTGCCGGGCGGAGTCGATGAGCGTGACTTCCTCGCCGAGGGTTTCCTGCACGGCGGAGGCGAAAATGGGGTAGTGGGTGCAGCCGAGGATGAGGGCGGAGATTTCCATCTCGAGGAAGGGCTGCAGGTATTCGCGGAGGACCAGGCCGACGATCAAGTCGCTTTCCTCGCGGCCTTCTTCGATCATGGGCACCAGCAACGGGCAGGCGCGGCCGATGACCTGGAGGGCCGGATCGAGCGCGCGGATGGCGGCGGGATAGGCGTTGGAGCCGATGGTGGCTTCGGTGGCGATCAGGCCGATGCGCTGGGCGCGGCCTGGCGTGGATCCGCCGGAGCGGGCGGCCTGGCGTGCGACTTCCACCGCGGCGACGGCGCCGGGTTCCAGCACGCCGATGACGGGGACTTCAAAATCATTGCGGAGCTGCGCCAGGGCCAGGGCGCTGGCGGTGTTGCAGGCGACGACGAGGAGCTTCGGGCGAACGCCCATGAGGAAGCGCAGGCACTGGCGGGTGAAGCGGTGGACGGTGGCGGGGCTTTTTGTGCCGTAGGGGAGACGGGCGGTGTCGCCGAAATAGGCGATGGATTCCCGCGGCAGGAGCGTGCGGATGGCGCGGGCGACGGTGAGGCCACCGAGTCCGGAATCAAACACGCCGATGGGGGCGGCCGGGGAAGCCATTTTGTGGATCTCCATGAAGCGCGTTTGAAATCTTAAAACCTTGAAACGGGCTTCGACAAAAGACGGGTTCTCACGGAAGACACCGAGAACACCGAGATTCTGCACATTCTAGGGTATTTTTGATTTTCGGGTAGCGGGTACTGCACGCGGAAGGCGCGGGCATTGGGCCGGCGGCGGAGCCGCACGGCTCTGAGGGGATGGGTGATTCGTGCATTTTAAATATTCGCGGAGAACGATTGATCGCCGGACTGGCCTTCATCGGTCAGCTCGGGCGGGGGAGTTTCGGCATTGGTCGATGAGGCGTGTTCGGCCGGATCGAACGGCATCTCTGAACCTTCGCCGGGCTGAATGACGCCAAGTTCTTCCAGGGCGATCTGCGCGGCGCGTTGTTCGGCCTGTTTCTTGGCCGGTCCCCAGGCGCTGCCGAAGCCGCGGCCGTTGATGACCACGCGCACCTCGAAACACTTGGAATGATCGGGGCCTTTTTCGTCGACGAGTTCGTAGACCGGCGTGGCGTTGAGCTGCTTTTGGGCGTGCTGTTGCAAAAGGCTTTTGAAATTCTGCTGGTGGCTGGTGGCGGCGAAGGATTCGATGTGCGCATCCATATGGCGAAGGATGAAGGCCCGGGCCGCCTCGAAGCCGCCGTCGAGATAAATCCCGGCGATGATGGATTCCAGCGCACCGGCGGCCAGCGAACTGGGGCGTTCGGCGCGGCCGGTCATGCCCTTGCCGACGAACAGCAGGTCGGTCAGGCCCATCGCATTGGCCACGATGGCGCAGGTATGGCGACTGACGACGGCGCTCTTGAGCTTGGTCAGGTCGCCTTCAAGGTAATCGGGAAAAAGTTCGAAAAGGCGGTGGCAGATGACCAGGCCGAGCACGGCATCGCCGAGGAATTCGAGGCGTTCGTTGGAGAGGCGGCGGTCGTCGGCGATGGAGGCGTGGGTGAGGGCTTCCTGAAGCAGGTCGTGGTTGACGAACCTGTAGCCGAGCATTTCTTCGCATTGCACGAGGAGTTCTTCGGAGACCATCGGCCACCTGAGCAGTAGTACACGTTCGGGCGCAAAACGCCTGCGTCCTGATTGGCGGAACGGCGTGTACAACCCACTGAGGATGGCGCGAACTGCTGGAACTGTCCCGAGGGCAGCACCAGCGGTTGGCGATATCCCAACGCACACCGACGTCCTACCGAACATCAATATCGGTAATTTATCTGAACATGTTGAGCGGAGCAAATCGTCGCCGAGGCGACGAGGAAGATTCACCAAAGAGTCACAGAGACGACGTAAATGAGCCACAAATGAACACGAATGAACACAAATATGCGAGGAAGCGCTTGGGCAACTGGAGCGCCAGATTCAATGGCCGAGAGCCTTTTCGGAGACAAATTTATATTTTCCGCCATTATCCCTGGCCATCGTCCGAAGCTCTTCTTGTAGAGCTGGGTCGCGATTCAAGTATGCAACAGTACTGAGTTTCACCTTCTTGTCAGCATTGAGGTCGGCGATGGTTCCCAACACATTGGGTTCAATATATTGGTCGGTCACAAAATAGATGATCTCCGGTTTCATTGCGAACGCCGTTTTAAAGGCCTTCTCATACGCCAGCAGCATATCGGCGCCTGCGCCCGAGCGGTCTGCGTTGATCGCCCTCTTGAGCGCCTTCTTGTTTTCCGGCGTGGCCGGCACAAGACTCTCTTTTTCACCGGCTACCACCAGCGCATCACCGTAAGTGATCAGGATGACACCAAATCGCTGGGTCGGAGGCAGATTGCCGACAGCTCTCAACACTTCGTCTCGCATTGCTTCGAAGTTATCCACCATCGAACCGGAACCATCGACGATATACAGAATCTTCTTGGTTCTGATGCTACCGGTCCCATACATGGTCGCCGGTTCCGAAGCGGCCGGCGCGCTGGTCGCTACCATCTGCGTGCTTTGGCAACCCGCCACCACTCCCGCCGTCAGCAGCGCCAGCCCGATCAGACACCACGCAATGTTTTTCATGCTGCCAACTCCTTTCATCCGGCAAGGCTACTTCCGATTGTTCTGCTCAAGGTCCTTTTCCGACACAAATTTGTACTTCCCGCGGTTGTCATTGGCCATTTTCTTTAACTGTTCTTCGTAGCTGGGCTCTTTGTTCAACAAGGCAAAGGTGTGAATGACAACTATCTGATTTTTGTTGAGCCGTGCGACAATCATTTCCAGTTTGGGATCGAAATGGCCATCCGTGATAAAAATGATCGTATCCGGCCGTAATCTAAACGCGTATTCGAAAGCTTCCTGGAGTGGCGGCAAAAGATCATCACCCGAACTCGGCCCTCGAAGTTCATCGATCGCCTTCTGTGCACTCTCAATATTTTTCGGCGTGGCCTCGAAAAGTTTGAGCTTCGACTGCGCGATAATTGATGCCTTGTCGGACGAAACGGCAACGATTCCAAACTGTTGGGGCGGCGCAATCTTAACGATGGATTTCTTGACCATCCGTTTCAGATCATCGAGCGTGTCGAGCATCGAACCCGAGTGATCCACGACAAAAACGACGCGCGAAGTCTCGACGGCAAGGCCGCAAAATGTCACCTGAGGTTTCGTGGCTGCGGTCGTCGTTGCCGCTTGCGAGGTGGCCGGCGCGCTGGCCGTACCCGCCGGCCGCGTCTGCGCCGCGGCAAATCCCGCCACCGCCATGATGCTCCCAACCAAAATCAAAAGCGGCGTATTCATGGGAGAAACTCCTTGCAGATGCGAATATCCTATTTGCTGAGATCCTTTTCAGCGACGAACCTGTATTTCCCGCCATTGTCCTTGGCCATTTTCTTTAATTGTTCCTCGTAGCTGGGCTCTCGGTTCACGAACGCTATCGTGTGAATGGCAACCTGGTGCTTCTTGTTGAGTCGCGCGACCACCTCGGCGAGCTTGGGATCAAAATGGCCATCTGTGACAAAGACGATCGCGTCCGGGCGCAGGGAAAATGATTGCTCAAATGCGTCTGCGGCTGGCACAAGGAGATCGCCACTTATCATGGGCTTCCCAGGCGCATCGATCGCCGCTTTGGCTCGTTCAATATTCTGCTCGGACGCATCGACAAGCCCTTGATTGGATCCTGCGATGATTCTTGCACCTGCATCGAATACAACGATGCCGAACTGCTGCGATGGTGAAAGCTTCGCGATTGAATTCTTGAGTGCCGCTCGCATATTTTCGAGGTTGTCGAGCAGCGATCCCGATTGATCGATGATATAGACGACACGCGAAGTCTCGACGACAAGGCCGCAAAATGTCACCTGCGATTTCGTGGCGGCGGCCGTCGTTGCGGGCGGCGATCTTTCCCGGTGGCGCTCTACGAGTTCGTCTTCCGATATAAATTTGCACTTTCCGCCGTTGTCCTCGGCCATTTCCTGCATTTCCGCTTCGTAAGAGGGTTCGCGGTTCACGAACGGGTAGGTGTTGATCCTGACTTCTTGTTTGGTGTTGAGTTCGTTGACAAACGTCAAGAGCTTGGGATCGAATCGACCATCCGTCAAGAAGTAGATGTACCGCGGCTTCATTGCGAATGCCGTCTTGAACGCTTGCTCAAACGATGGCAGCAAATCATCACCACAACTCTGGGCACGGACGTCGTCAATCGCCTTTTCGAAAGCCCTCTTGTTCGCTTGCGTCGCGTAAACGAGCTTTTCATTTTCCCCGGCTACCTCTGTGACTTCATCAGAGACCATGAGCACGGCGAATTTTTGCGTCGGATCCATCCTCCCGACGGAATACTTGATTTCCTCACGAAAAAAATCGAAGGTATCGAACATGGACCCCGAGCTGTCGATGATGTAGACGATGCTCTTTGTGGACCTGCCTTTCCCTCCTAAGCGCATGGTCGCCGGTTCCGAAGCGGACGAGGTGCTCGCAGTCACGTCATGGCGTGTCTGTGCGGCCATGCATCCTGCCAACGCCAGGATGCCGCTGAAAAGTACGATCCATACGCTTCTCACAGGTGCTACTCCTTCTCTGCCGAAGCCGCTGGTGCCGAAGATGGGGCAGTTGTCGTGGCGGGTTGGGAACCGGGGGCAGTCGCCGAGGGTGCGAACTGGGCCGCAAGCGCATCGAAATCCTCTTCGCTCACGAACGTGTAATGGCCGCCGTTATCTTTGGCGAGATCTCGCAACCGTTCTTCGTAAGAGGGTTCTTTATTCACGAAGGCCACGGTGTGAATGGAAATCTTCAATTTCTTGTTAGTTTGCGCGACGAATTCAGCAAGCTTGGGATCGAAATGCCCATCCGCAACAAAAATAATCGTATCCGGTTTCATCTTGAATGCTTCATCGAAAGCCTGCTTGAGAGGGTCATAAATATCATCGTTTTGGCCCTGCGGCACAAACTCCGCAATGCGCTTGGCAAGGGTTTGGATGTTGTCTTGGGTCGCCTTTACCAATCGGTCCTTGTCGAAAATTACGTCAGCAGTCTCCTCCCACATGACGACGTTGAATTCCTGCGATGGCGAGAGTCTTCGCACTGACCATTTCACTTCCTCCCGCAAAAAATCGAAGTTGTCCATCATCGACCCACTATGCTTGATGACGTAGACCACGCGACGGCTTTCGGTGTTGATACGAAAGAAACGGAGTACTGGCCTCGTCGATGCGGTCGTCGGGGGAGCCTTAGCTGTAGCTGCGGCCCAATTCCGATAGGTCGCTTCGGCCAACGCACGCCGTTTGATCAGTTCCGCGCGGTATTCCGCTGAAATGGTGTTTCCGCCGCCAACGCGCACTGGCGGTGGCGCCGCCATCAAAAACCCGCACCCCGTCACCAGTATCCCCGCCAGTACCTGTTGCCAGATCCGCATGTCGTTGCCTCCACGCTGCTATCCTGATTGCCCAATCTGTCGCAAGTATACCGCGCGAGATTCTGCTGTTCCCGCGAATTCCGCGCGGTATCATCCGCAGCAAAGGAGCACCCCATGACACCCCGCAAACTCCTCCTCATCGTCATGCTCGCCGCCCTGGCCGCGTCGGCCTTCATGGGCATCATGGCCATCCTGGTCACTTCGGACCAGATGCTGGCGCGGCTGCTGGGCACGTCCATCGCCACCGCGGTGGCGGCCGGGCTGTTGTTGCCCGCGTCGCTGCTGACCGATCGTCCCAAGCTGCGGGCAGGCGGACTCTCCGCCATGGGCGTAATCCTCTTGAGCTGGGTGTTTGTCCTGGCGCTGATCTGGCTTGACGGGCTGGGCCTCAGCAGCGACCTGTATTGGCGGATCGGCGCCAGTTGGGGCTTTCTGTTGCTGACCGGCATTCCGGCGGCGGGCGTGCTGCTGCTGCAGAGCGTTCGCTGGGCACGCGTCGCGGTCTGGTTGTTCGTGGCCATGGCCGTTTACGCCTACCTGGTATGCCTCGCCGGCGCCTGGGTGCCCGCCTCCGGAGGTTTCCTCTGGAGCTCTGACCACCTCTCCGAGAATCTCTGGGGCACAGCGATGATCCCCTACGGCATCGGGACGGTCTGCGCGCTGCTCATGGTCAACTTCGGCTGCGGAGATCGCCGCTATTTCCGTTTCGCCGGGCTTCTCTTCGGCCTCGCCGCAATGGTGATCGGCGTCATCGGCGTCTGGACGAAATCCGAGAATGAGTTCTGGGGCCGCGTGATGGGCATCCTGGTGACCCTTTGCATTCTGCTGGCCCATATCAACCTTCTGCTGATGGCCCGCCTCAAGCCCGGGCAAAGCTGGCTGATGTGGACGACCATGGGTTGCTCCGCCTCCGCCGCACTGTGCATGATCCTGTTCCTGATAACCCAGCCGATCAATGCCATCGACGATGCGATGCTCGGACGCTTCACCATTGCCGGATCCATCGCCACGGCCTGCGGCAGCCTGGCCCTGATTGTTGTCTCCGCACTCAATCGCCGGGTCGATCGCGTCGCCCCGGTCTCCATGGAACTCAAGGAACTGGCCCTGGTCTGCCCGCGCTGCGGGGTGCACCAATCGGTGCCTATGGGCGAATCGGCGTGCAAGGCCTGCCACCTGCAATTCGTCATCCGCGTGATCGAGCCGCTATGCCCCGTCTGCGGGTACAACCTCTATTGCCTGACCTCGGATCGTTGTCCGGAGTGCGGCACGCCGGTGCGCCCCGGCGCCGGGCGGGCAGCCTCCCCGGCATTGTCGGCCGTCGGGGGTTCTGTGGAAGTCGCGCCGCCGCCGGTGGATCCCGGCCTGTAACCGCTTGGCGTGCCGCCCCGCTTGCAGTACGATTTGCACACTTGTGGGAGTGTCCCCACATCCTGTCCGATGGATCTTTTCAGTCAAGGTCGACGCTATGAAAGTCCTCGTTAATCGTGCTGCTCTGGTGGAAGCCCTGGGTCTGGCCTCATCGGTGGTGCTCACCCGCACGCCCAAGCCCGTGCTGACTTGCGTGAAGCTTGTGGCCGGGAACGCCGGCGGAGCCAAGACGCTGACCCTCGTGGCCACGGACATGGAACTGGCCCTGCAATACACGCTGACGCAGGTGGACATTGCCGCGGCGGGCGTGGCGCTGATCCCGGCGGGCAAGCTCTCGGAGATCGTGAACAACTCGCCGGATGACACGCTGACGCTGGAAACCACTGGCGATTCGACGACCATCAAGGGCTCTGATGCCCACTACAAAGTCTTCGGCTACAACCCCGAGGAATTCCCACCGATCTCCGGCTTTGACGGCGAGCCCGATTTCGCCCTCACCGCCGGCAGCTTCCGGCAACTGCTCGATCGCACCCGCTTTGCCGCGGCCCGCGAAATGACCCGTTACGCCATCAACGGCGTGCTGCTGGAACGCAAGGGCAAGAAGATTTCGCTGGTCGCCACCGACGGCCATCGCCTGGCACAAACCAAGGATGACATCACCAACGACGGGGCGGGCAAGGATATTTCGGCGGTGATTCCGATCAAGGCTATCAACCTCATCGAACGGCTGCTGACCGATCCCGAGCAGACCGTTTCGCTGCAGTTCAAGGAAAACAAGCTGTTCGTGCAGGTTTCGTCCGAAGCCGGCGGCGTGGGGGCGACGATGTCGTGCTCGCTGGTTGAAGGCACGTTCCCGCCGTACCAGGATGTGATCCCGAAGGATTCCGACAAGAAGGTCACGATGAACCGCGACCGTTTCCTGTCGGCCGTCCGCCGGGCCGCACTGCTGACGAACGAGGAATCGAAGGGTGTGCGTCTGGCGTTCGGCAACAACACGCTGTCGATCCAGAGCCGCGCACCGGAAATGGGCGAAGCGAAGATCGACCTGCCCGTCGAGTACACCGGCGAAGCGATCGAGATCGGCTTCAATCCCAACTACCTGATGGACGCGTTGAAGGTTGCGGACAACGAGCAGGTCACGTTCGAAATGAAGACGCCGAACAAGCCGGGACTTCTGCGAAGCGGGCCTGGGTTCCTGTACGTGGTCATGCCGGTGAATTTGAGCTGATCGCGCGTTCAATCCGTTTTCAGAGAAAAATTAGCTGAGTAGAGCCCCGGATTGCCGGGGCTTTTTCTTTGGCTGCAACGTTTTTGCCGATCGTGCGGTCAGGTCGTATGCTGGGGAGCCGGTCAAAAACGATCGGGAACGAACGGAGTTCAGGGTGAGGCGATGACGACGCAGCGGCGGAAAGGTTCGGGGGGACAGGGCGCTGGTGCGGGGGATGGAGCCGGCGGGCGGAAGGCGGGGCCGGTGCGGAATGCGTCGGTGGCCAATGTTGAGCCGATCGGGGATGCGCGGGAGATTTACTCTCTGCAGCGGTTGTTGACGAATAAGAAGAATCCGCGGACGCGGGATGCGGCGAAATTGGGGGATGTGCTGCTGCCGTGGTTTGAAAAGGTGATCGCCAAGCCGGGGAAGAAGATGGAGGGGATCGCGGAATTGTGGGAGGAACTGGTGCCGGAGGAATTGTATAAACACTCGCGGATACAAGGGTTTACGCGCGGGACATTGAATGTGTCGATGGCGTCGGCGCCGGCACGGGCGCAGTTGGATGGTTTATTGCGCGGCGGGTTGCTGCGGCAACTGCAGACGGGGTCAAGGGGGGCTATTTATAGGGTGAAAACGTGTGTCCAGGGGGGGTTGACGTCGGATGCGTAAGGGGAGCGGTTTCGACAGGTTATCCACACGGCGGATGTATCCGAAATGTCCGAGTTTTAAGCCTTTATGAATGTTTATTGTATAAATACTCAGTAGTACTCGTCGTAGGGACTGTCAGTATGTGGAGAAGGGGAATTCAAAAGTTGTAAGTGATGATTTTAAAATGGGTTAGCATTCATGTGCACATCTGCGGGGCGGTGTATAACATGTCGGGCGGGTGTCGGGTTGACCTGTTGACCGGACGATAATGCTGTTGATGTCAATGCTAATGCGTCAGAGAGACTAGGTAAGCTCTGCAAACAGGCTAGTTTGCGACAAAGTGTCCAAAGAGGTTATCCACAAGCCACGCACAATCGGGGTGACAGGGTGGCGGGAGTCAAAATGGGGAATTCGGACTAAACGGGCGTTTGGGTGGGGAATGGGAGCGGATCGGAAACGGTCTGATTTGGACCTGTTTTGAGCGCGTTTTGCATGTGTTTTGAGTGCTTTTGCATGATATTGAGGTGATTTTTTGCAGTTTTGAAGCGTTTGGGGCAAACTCGAGCGATTTTGAAGAGGGCTCGCCTGGAGTTGGCGGACGTGGGGGAGAGGGACCGCAGATGAAGGCGGATGAACGCCGATGATGATGATGAGCGGGGGAATGTCTTCGCGGGATCGCCTAGAGTCATCAGGCCATGGCGGACGCCGCTGATGTGACGTGCGCGGAGTGATGCGAGCGGAAAATTTGTTGGGAGCATGAGACGATGCGGGATGGTCAGACGGTGGCGGATGGGGCGGGGCGGGGTGAGGCGCCGGTGGTGGTCAGGGCGCGGTCGCAGTGGCCGTGGGCGATTGCGACGGTGGCGATTGTGCTGATGTTGCTGATCGGGCTGCCGACGATTTATGTGATCTATAAATTGGTCAATGCGCCGGCGGATGCGGTGGGGGCGGCGGGGCGGATGGTGGCGGATGCGGCGCGGCCGAAGATTGATATTCATTCGCTGGCGCTGGTGACGGTGGAGGATGTGCAGCGGCAGAGCAAGCTGGTGGTGTTGCAGACGACGGTTACGGCGAGCATCGAGCGGGCGGAGAGTGCGCAGAGCTGGGGCGTGTATTGGGGGACGAACACGGCGCGGGTGGTGGCGCGCGAGGTGAAGGTGCAGTATGCGATCGACTTGCGGCAGTTTGGGGAGTCGGACCTGGAGTATTCGGCGAGCCGGCGGGTGGTGATGGTGCGGGTGCCGCGGCCGGTGCTGGATGAGGAGATGGTGGCGATCGATCCGGCGAAGATCGAGACGTTGAGCGTGCAGGGCGGGTGGGCGCGGTTTGACAAGCAGGAGACGCGGGAGCGGGCGGTGCAGGAGTTGAAGCCGCGGGCGGTGCTGGCGGCCAAGGGGATGTTGATAAAGAAGGAGGCGGAGGCGGCGGGGTTGGAGGCGATGGGGAATGTATTGAAGCCGCTGGCGGGGAGGCTGGGGGCCCAGGGGGTGAGGGTGGAGGTGGGGTATAGGTGAGGGGCGGAGGTTAATAGAAAATGGAAAATGGAAAATAGAAAACTGACGGGAATCGCGGGGGGGCGGAATTCAGAATTCAGCGTTTTGAATTCAGAATGGGGAGGTGGGGGCGAGGTTATCACAAAGAGGCACGAAGGGAGGTATCGGCGTTTGGGGGTGTGGGAGTGACGGGGAGAGGAGGGGAACGATGAATGCTGAATGGGAATGGAAAGCAGGGGGCGCTATTATCTGGAGTTGGGGGCACCCATATTATTAGTTTATATATAGATATGTCCATTATAAATGGACCTGGCCGGTTGTTTTTGGCAGAGTGAAGCGAGGGGAGGGAGGCGGCGGAATTAAGAATTCAGAGTTCGGAATTCAGAGTGTTGGGGGCGACGTTACGACGAAGACGCGCGACGTTCTTAACCACGGTGAACACGGAGGGCACGGAGGACGATGTGAGGGGCTCGTATTTAAATGACTTTGAACCCGATGGACTGTAGGTATTCGAATGTGGGGTCGTAGAACTTGGGGTTGCGCGTCGGGTCTTCTGGGTCGCCGGGGGGAACGACGATGACCATTCCTTGGCGGGCGCGCGTCAGCAGGACGCGGTACGCATTTTTTAGATAGGTCTGCCGCTGGGGCTTTTTGATGTGATGCCACTTGGAGCCCACGAAGGACCGATGTTCCCATCCATCCTTCGTGTAGCGGAAATCGGCATCCCAGGTGATGCAGGCCCAATCGAGTTCGAGTCCTTGTACGTCAAATTCGGTGGCGACATCCTCGAGGTAATAGGATGAACGCACATCTTCTTTGCCATCAAGAAACCAATGAATGGGATCCATGGGAGATCGCACGTCGATGGCGTGAGGTTTGAGGCGTTCGGCCTGGGAAGAGACGACGATCCCATAGCGTTCCGATCCGCGGGCCTTGTTCTTGAGCCACCGCTTCGCTGCGCAAAGATCACGGGTGATAACAAGGGGGTATCTCGCTTGTACTTTTTCCAGTGCGAGCTTGGCATCGTCCACACGGAGATCAAGAATCTGCTTCACTAACAGGGACACATGTTCAGCGCGGAAGGAGCGCATGGAAACGGCGAGATGCAAGTCGTCTTTGACGACGACGTTAGGGCGTGACTCCAGTTGCTCCAACACTTTCCCGGCGCCGTATTCGCTGTCGGTCAGGCGCGAGGAGATGTAGATGTGCCA
Organism: uncultured Phycisphaerales bacterium; assembly: GCA_903845195.1. Lineage (GTDB taxonomy): Bacteria > Planctomycetota > Phycisphaerae > WQYP01 > WQYP01 > CAIMWO01. The sequence continues at coordinate 100,335 of CAIMWO010000019.1, read as the reverse complement.
TTGGGGGAACGAGCGCTTGAGTGAGTCGATCCACTCGCTGATGCCAGCTTCTCCAGTGTTAATCTCCTGGCCACCGCCAACGAGGCAAACGACGACGGCCCAGTCCGGGTGGCGATCCAAGCAGGAAATAAGGAACTCTGGTTCGGAGAGTTTGAAATCAGGGCGTTTCTTCTTGCGCTGCATGAAGCTTGAAGTCTGTTCCAGATTCCAGGCGCGCTGTGCTTCATCGAATAATGCCACGTGTTCGATGGGGGGTTGATCGGAATCAATAAGGCACTCGTCGCGGAAATGATGCACATTCTGGATGAACATTTTGACTTCACTCATGGCTGCGCCCTTGGTGATTTTCCGGCCCCGTTCCCGTTCGTGCCGGACTTTATCTCGGGTCAGGGCTTCGCGCAGGATCGCGACGAGCGGGCCGTTGCCTGAAAGAAAGACGCTGTAGTTATCTCCGGATTTGTCGATGTTCTCGGTGGCAACATTGAGCCCCACCAAGGTCTTTCCGGCGCCGGGCACGCCGGTAACAAAGCAGATGGATTTGACGGAGGATTCCTTGGAGGAGCGGATGATCTCGGAGATGAGCGCGGAGGTTTGGGTGAGATTGGTGGCACCCGCATCGCTTCGAGAGATGTCACTTACGGAATGGCCGCGGTATAGGGCCATGGCCGCTTCGACGATGGTGGGGGTGGGACAATAGCGCCCACGTTCCCACTGATCGCGTTCGATGGATGCGCCTTCTGCGAAGCGCAGGACGTTGCCGAGTACGTCGCCGAGCAGGTCAGTGTTGGTCTTGATGGGAAGAAGTAATTTGTCATCCTGCGGCGTGACTGCGACACATGGGGCAACGACTTTGGCGCGCGTAGCGATGAGGATGGGCGCGATGAATTGTTCGTGGCTGGATTCGTGGAAGTTTTTCAGGTCCAGGGCGTAATCCCAGACTTGGTCGACTGCGTGTGCTGCAAAGGTTGTTTCGCCAATTTTGAATTCGAGGACAAATATGATGGGGCCGATGAGGAGGACGACGTCAATGCGTTTGCCCATGCGCGGGATTGAATATTCGAAGTAGATCGATCCGTCGTATGGGGGGAGAAGCGCGCGCAGGATGGTGATTTGTTCCATCCATGCGTCACGTTGAGTTGTTTCCAGAGAAAATTGATTGTTTGTTGCGAGGATGCCAACAATGTCTTCGGGTCTTGTTTCCAAGAACGTGGCAATCGAAGCGGAGTAGTATTCACGCTGCATGTTAAGTCCTAGAGCTCGGTTCCTGCTGGGGGCAATATAGCGGTTTGGAGGACAGGTAGCATGTGAAATGGGTGGGCGGAGGAAGGGGACCCCTACAGGGTCCGGGGGGATTTTTTTTGGCGGCGTCCGTGGGCGGCGCGGTGCTTGCCCACGGCTACTTTAGGTGGAGCCTTGCAGGCTCGTGGTTGGGGTGGAAGCGCTCGCCTGTGGCGGCTCGCGGCGAAACGGGATTTTTGCTGGTGGGTGGCGGGGCGGGTGGTGGGGAGGATTTGAAATTTAGGATTTGAGATTTCAGAGTTGGGATTTGAGACGGGTTGAACGCGGGGTGGCGGATCGGAGGGGGAAATGATTCCTGTCCTCTTTATTTCGGTGGATGTGCGACTCTTTCAGAGTCGTGGGGGCTGTGGGAATGGGAACCGGTGGCGGCGCGGGCTCGCAAGGCTCGCGGCGCTTGCCACCGGCTATCATGTGGGAGCCCTTCAGGCTCGTGGTGGGATTGTGAAGCGCTCGCCTACTCCCCCGGAATCACGCCCGAGCCCATCAGGGCCTGCTTGATCGTCTCAAATAGCTTCTCGTGCCCGCGCGCGTTGGGGTGCACATCATCCACGAGGTCTGCCGCATCAAACGCCTCCCGCACATCAATCCAGTGCGCCCGGCGATCCTCCGCCACTTCCCTGATCGTCCGATTCGTTGCGTCCCACTTCGCCCTATCCACGGCCCCGCGCACCGGTGTGAGCGACAGCAGGTGCAGCGTCTTTTTTTCCGCCTTCACGATTTCCGCCAGGGCTTCCAGGTTTCTCCTGAACTCCTCCGGTGACGTCAACTTTGGCGCATAGTGGATGTCATTGATCCCCACCCCCACGATGACATGATCCACATACCCCTGCCGAAAATGCAGCTCCGCCCCAAGCCGTTCCAGCACCTCGGCCGAGTTCTGCCCGCCAAGGCCCAGCTCAAAACAATGATCTCCCAACCCGCGCCCGGCCAGGTAACACCGCATGCGGTGGACCCACCCGCCCATTTCCACATCCAAGCCTCCATGCACCAGGCTATCGCCCCACACGCCGATCTGCACCCACGCCATGCGTCACTCCTCAAGCTAGGCCATCCATCTTCGTCCCTCGTCGGAGTTTCGCAACCTCCGCGCCATTCTCACCGTTGCCGCCGCGTGTGAAAGCACATTTTCTATCGGTCTGGCCCGGACATCGCTTCGAACCGGAGATTGTTGGTTGCGGCATTTTGCAGAGCAGGAAAGGAACACAATTATCCAACTGCACTCCAGTTTCGAAGCGATGGTTCAAAAGCACGGCGATACCGGGACGGAGTTCTGGCTGGCTCGAGATCTGCAAGTGCTTCTTGGATATGCGCAATGGCGGAACTTTGAAATCGTGATTCAGAAAGCCGTAACAGCCTGTGAAACATTGGGTCACGATTCGGGCGACCATTTTGCGCGCATCAGCAAAATGGTTGATGTGGGTTCGGGGGCGAAGCGGAAAATTGAAGATATTGGGATGTCACGGTAACGGGGTGAGGGAGGCGCGGGCGGTGGGGATGGGGACGGGGTGGCGGTGGCGGTTGAGGTGGAAGTGGATGTGGGTGTGGCCGGTGGATTCGAGGAGGGTGAGGGCTTCTTCGAATTTGTCGGCGACGCGGATGGGGTCGTGGGCGTCGGCGCCGAGGACCATGGGGATTTTGCGTTGGGCGATTTCGCGGAGGATTTCGGGGCCGGGGTTCATCTCGGGGATTTCCTTGTTGAGGCCGGAGGTGTTGAGTTCCATGGCGGTGCTGGCTTTGGCGATGCGGTCGAGGGCGCGGCGGATGTCGTCCATGACGCGCGGGAGCTGCCAGTCTTTGGGAGAGATGTTTTTGACGAGGTCCGGGTGGGAGAGGGTATCGAAGAGCTGGGTTTCGGCGGCCATGGCGAGGTGGTCGAAGTAGGTGCGCTGGTAGGCGATGGGGTCGCCGTTGAAATATTTTTGCCGGTACTCGCCGACCTGGGGGTGGACGGAGCCGAGGACGTGGTGGAGGGGATTGGAGGAGATTTGATGTTCGAGGAAGGCTTCAAAGCCGGGGGCGTAGTCGCATTCGAGGCCGAGGCGGATGTCGAGGCGGCCGGCGAATTGGGCGGCGGAGGCGGCGACGAGGGCGAGGTAGTCGGGCCATTGGGATTCGAGCATGCGGGCGCTGGCGGAGTAGCCGTTGGGCATGGGGTTGTGGCAGGTGACGATGATGCCGGCGAGGTTGCGTTGGAGGGCGACGGCGGCGTAGTCGGAGGGTGTGCCGCGGGCGTGTCGGCAGAGGGGGGTGTGCATGTGGGATTCGTAGAGGAGAGGGGTGGGAGGGGTGGGCATGGGAGGCCTTTATTGAATTCAGAATTCAGAGTTCAGAATGCAGAGTTGGGGGACGACGATACCACGAAGGCACGAAGGATGCGAAGACCCACGAAGGGGATGATATTTTCACCACAGAGACTCAGAGACACGGAGGACGCACAGAGTTTTCTTGATGGGATTTTGGACGACGTGAATTAGCCACAAATGAACACGAACGAACACAAATGTTGGAGTGAGGAGGAGAATTGAACCACGAAGACACGAAGCGCACGAAGACGCACGAAAGGGTTGGGATGTTTATTGCGGGTTGAGAGAGGTGGGGCGTTTGCCGGGCACCGGGCGGAGCTTTCGCAGCAGCCACTGAATTGCCATGACGATCAAAGCTACGATCATGCTCGCCACCAGCACAAACACGATCTCGGCGAGCGTATAGAACAGTCCCGGTGTTTCAAACCGCGCACCGAATCCTCCCGGGTATGGCTGCAGGGAGATGGACACCAGATACAGCAGAAGATTCGCCAGGGGCAGCAACCACAAGGTGTGGAGAATTCTGCGGCCCCAGATGATCAGGAGCGGTCCGCCAAGGAAGAGGATCACGAGAGTTGATGCCAGGCTGACCGCAACCGTTACAACACAAGCCTCCATGTGCGGATCGGGTGGGACGCCCGACGAACCGGAATGGTGGTGCCAATCGGCGAGGGCCTGCTGCGATGAAAAAGCCAGCATGAGCCCCGCGATGATTACCGATCCGGCCTTGCTCATGTTCACTCAAACTTGGTTACATGGTTCTAACTGACTATGCCACGCTTGGCTTGTTGCCGACGGCTTGAACATATGGAGTATTATCGCTGGTGTGAACCGCACTGCAAATGCAGAGGAGCTTCGGCATTTGCTGAGGGTATTGTGGATGTGCGGTTGGGGAGTGCGTCGCACGTCAGCAAGTTCCGGCGGCGTGACAGGACAGCACCTTGCTGGTCAGCTCGGGGGTGACGGGAAATTGGAATTCAGAATGGGGGTTGGTTGGTATGCGCGGGGGTGGCCCGGCGCTGACGCTTGGGGCTCGTTTGGGGGGCATGGCAATTGAATTCTCCATAGGCAGAAACAATTAGCGCTGCGTGGTGGGTGGGGAATTGATTTGGAGGTTATTGCCCGTCGAGCGACTTGGTTGGTTGTGTTGCTGCATGAGTTTTTCGGATTCGGGGTCGCGGGTGAGGATGTTGATATGAGCGGGGGCGGCGGCCTGGTTGTCGTAGGTTTCGTACTGCCAGTTGTATTTGGATTCACGGCTGATGAGTTTGACGCGGGGGTTGAGGGATTTTTCGGCGGCCTGACCGGTGGCGGCGTCAGCGAGGGCGGCGGTGACGATTTCGGGTTTGAGGGTGACGTACTGAGCGTCTTGGTGGAATTCGGCGAAGGCCTCGATGCAGGCGGCCTGGAGGTTTTTGTCCCACATTTTGTTGAAGAGGGCGTTGCTGGCGTAGATGTCGATGCTGTTGAGTTTGCCATTGATGGCGAAGGCGTAACCGACGACGTCGGGTTTGCCTTGGACGACCTGGGTGAGTTCCTTCTGGTAGGACTCAGTGGCGGCCTGGACTTTCTGGTTTTCGAGGGAGAGTTGGAGGCTGGAAGCAGAACGGGCATCAGCGACGGAGCCGCCGGCGTTTTCGGCGAGCTTAGTTTGGGAGTGGGCGACTTCACGCCAGACGGCGCCTTGGTCGCTGGCGCCTTTGGCGGCGACTTTCAGATTTTTGCTGGCCAGGGCGTTGCCGGAGCTGGCGAAGGCGGTGGATTCTTCGCCGCGGCGACCGGACCAGCGGCCGGACTCGACGCAGAAGGCCTGGAGGGGGACTTTGCCGCTCTTGCCTTGGAGGACGAGGTCGTTCTGGATGGTGCGATCCTGGCGTCCGCCTTTGACGATGTCGCCGGACTGGAGGTAGACATCTTCATTGGAAACGTTTTCGATGGTGAGCTCGTTGACGTTGCCGGTCTCGTGGACGATGACTTTTTTCTCTGCCATGGCTTCCTGGAGGGAGAGATAGGCTTTGCCTTTGATTTTGTCGGGACCATGGATGAGGAAGATGGTGAGGTTGTCGTGGGCATAGGGGCCGGTGACTTTGTAGGCGTTACCGGGGCCGGCGGGTCCGGGGTTTCCGCTGGCGGGAGGAGTGGGGGAGGGCGTGGCGGCGGTGCCGCGGGTGTCACCAGTGCCGCAGGCTGCCAGCAGCAAACTGAAGAGGATGGTCAGACACGAGAGAACTAGCCGGAGTGTGGTCATGGCCGCCTCCACGAGAAAGGACAGGGGATCGCAATGGTGTTGGACGCGTGGGTGGGGGAGCGGTTCCATGGGGATTGTTCCGGCCCGGGGTGGCCCGGCGCTGACGCTTGGGGCTCGTTTGCGGGACAGGGGACGAAACTCTGAATTCTTCGTTCTGAATTCTGAATTGTTAGAACATGGAGGGGGTTTGCAGTGTGGGGGCGGATTTTTTGCGGGGGCGTTTGGTGGCGGGGGCGATAGGGTTGGGGGGGGTGGGGTTGGTGGTTTTTCTTTGTTTGCCGTTGGCGGTGGTGGGGGCGGAGACGGTGGGTTCTGCGGCGCCGGAGAGGGGGTCGCCGATTTTGGTGGATTTTAGGCGGGAGTGGATTTGGTCGGCGTAATTTTTGGAGAGCTCGAAGCCGAGGAAGCGGCGGTCGAGTTTTTTGGCGACGATGAGGGTGGTGCCGCTGCCGCCGAAGGGTTCGAGGATGGTGTCGCCGGGGTTGGAGGAGGTTTCGATGATGCGGCCGAGGAGTTGTTCGGGCATCTGGCAGCCGTGGAAGCCGGCGCGTTCTTTGAAGGTGCCGCAGACGCGGGGGAAGTACCAGACGTCTTCTTCGGGGGTGAAGCTGTGGGCGGCGTCCTGGGGGCGGAGGATCCAGGTGTCATCGGGAAGGCGGCCTTTGGCGTCGGCGCGGGCGTCGGCGTAGACGAGTTGGCGGGCGGAGGGGACGCGGATGGCGTCGTGGTTGAAGGTGAAGTTTTTGGGGTCTTTGACGAAGTGGAAGAGGTGGGTGTGGCTGCGGGAGAATTTGAATTTGCAGTTGACGCCGAAGGTGTAGTACCAGATGACCCAGGAGCGGCAGAAGAGTCCGAGTTCGCGTTGGAAGATCATTTTGGTTTCGGCGGCGAAGTCATCGCCGATGGCGAGCCAGAAGGTGCCGGTGGGTTTGAGGGCGCGGACGACGGCGGCGCCCCATTGTTTGGTCCAGTCGAGGTATTCGTCGGCGGCGCGGCGGTCTTCGTAGACGTCGTAGGTGTAGCCGATGTTGAAGGGGGGATCGGCGAAGGCGAGGTCGATGGAACCGGCGGGGATTTCGGCCATGCCGGCGATGCAGTCACGGTTATAGAGGGTGTCGAGTTTCATGGGTTTTTGCTTCCTGCGTTTCGAGCGATTGAGAATGAAGGGGGCTTGGCGACGGGGCCCCGGCGTCTTTGGTTTAGACAATAGTACAAGCAGTTGCGGTGTTCATCACTACGGCTGGGGGAGAAAAGCTGAGAAAGGTGGGACCGTTCATATACCTTACCAGCGCACGATTACCCACGTCGGCGGTGCATCCGTTAGCCTCTTGACGCCCTCGTCGGTCACCTTGGTGTTCCGTAAGTACAGTGCCTTAAGTTCATTCAGCTTTTTGAGACGCACCAATCCTGTTTCAGTAACACTGGTCTCATTCAATCCAAGAATTTGAAGATGGTTCAGCCCCACCAAATGCTCTAATCCCGCATCGGAAATCTTGGTCGAACCCAAGTCCAAATGATTAAGTTGTACAAGACCTCTGAGATGTACTAACCCCGCATCGGTAATCTCAGGGTTCTGCAAAAACAGAGTTTGAAGATTATTCAACCCCTCCAGATGTTTCAGTCGCTCGTCGGTCAATCCGGTGAACGACAATGATAGCGAATCAAGATGCTTCAGTTCCTTAAGATGATCCAAGACCTCATTGGGTACGTTGGGATTCATGAAGTCCACTCCAGTGACCGGTCCATTTGGAGGGTAGACGACCCGTGTGACACAACCCCCCGCTTTTTCAATCTCGGCTACCACCGCCTGCTCTTGGACAATCTCCGCCGCCGTCATCGGTATCGTTGCCGCAGTGCTTGTTGGTACCTTCGGCGGTTCAGTCTTTTTGCAGCCGGAACCAGCCCCCATAACGGCCAGAATCAGAAGAATGAATGCTGTTCGCATCGAGATGCCCTTTCAGAATCGAACCATCGGCGCCATTTTACGAAAAAGCTCAAAGACATCCTAAAAAATACTTCATTTCAGCGGGATTCCCCAATTACTTCAAGGTAAGCATAGTCGGCCTGCCAACTAGCTCCCCGACCCTGTCGGAAACTCGGCAGGGAGCGCACCACCAACCTTTGGCTTGATCTCGGGAAGAGCCTTACGGGTCATATGAACAATGATCCCGCCAGATATCATACACACTGCAGCAATAGTCTTGAGAACAAACGGAGTTGCGCTGCCCCACATTGTCCCGCACGCAAGTCCGATGCCGATACCAAAGAGCATGGAACCCACACGAAGACGATAGACCGGCCAATTGACCGCCATGCTGTTGCTCCTCGTAATCGTATGCGGTTTCATTCTAACGGATAGACTTGAGATAACGCTGGACATCGTCGTGGTTGCCCACGAGATCGATTTCGGCAACATCGTTGAACAAGCGGAAGACCACGCGGATATCGAGGTTAATGCGGATTTCCCAAATATGGGGTCTAAGCTTACGCAGTCCGAGTCCGGAATGCTCGTGAGGATGCTTGAACGCCTGCTGCAGTTTTGCCACCGCGAGGAGCACGTTTGCGCGATCTTGCTGCGGTAGCATTTCGAGCATTTCGAGGAACGACGGTGGCAGGAGTATCTTCATCGGGGAGCCTCTTGCGCAGGTATTCGACAGCCGCTTCGACGGATGCGAATTCGAGCGGTGGATGTCTACGGTTCATTTCGTCGAAATGGGCGTTAAATCGTGTTTCCTGCTCTTTGGTGAGTTTGAGTGGGCGAAAATCCAGGCAGGGTTCGCTGGGCTGTTGAAGAATGGCGACGGTTCGTCCGCCGCGAACCAGACGAAGCGCGCCATTCCGCTGTACCCTGCGGAGCAGGGCATCCAGCTGAGATTTGGCGGGCAGTTTCAGGGTTTGCATAAGGGAGGCTCCGCAAACGACACGTTGGAATTGTACCGCAACCCTGTACTCGTGACCAAATTGAAAAGGGCAGATCGGCGCGAGAGGGTGTACATCAGAATTGTGGGTGACGGCGGCGGACCGCGAAGAGGCAAGCCGGGAGGGGCATTGGATTGAGTTCGCACGCTGGTCATATCTGCGATAGCCGATTGGCCCGCGCCGACGTGCACCCGCGCGAGACGTTACCAATCGAGGGGGGCGAGCCAGGATTTTTTTAGGGTGTCGATGGGTTCGTCCATGAGCCAGGCGGATTTGATGGAGCGGATTTTCAGCGACGGGCGGTCGTGGAGGGTGCCGAGGACGCCGAAGCGGATGCCTCCCCCCCCATTTGCGGCTTTGAGGGTGCGGGCGACGGTGTCGAAATGTTCGGGGGGGATTTCGAGGAGGTAGCGCGAGGGGGATTCGGAGAAGAGCAGGACGTCGTCGGCATCGGCATCTTCGGCGCAGGGGACGCCGGCGAGGTCGATGGTGGCGCCGAGGGAGCCGGCGAAGAGCATTTCGGCCAATGCGACGGCGAGGCCCCCTTCGGAGAGATCGTGAGCGGAGCGGACGAGGCCCTGATCGATGAGGCCGGCGACGGCGCGGGCGGTGGCGGGGCCGAGGTTGAGGTCGACGGTGGGGACGGAGGCGCCGATGAAGTCATGGAGTGCGTAGTAGTGCGAGCCGCCGAGTTCGCGCTTGGTGAGGCCGACGAGGAGGAGCTGGTTGCCGGACTGTTTGGCGTCCATGGTGATGCATTTGGCGGCATCGTCGATGACGGACATGGCGGAGATGAGCAGGGTGTAGGGGATCTGGATGCGTTCGCCTTTGTCGGTGATGAATTCGTTGGAGAGGGAATCTTTGCCGGAGATGAAGGGGGTGGAGTAGGCGATGGCGCCGTCATAGCAGGCCTGGCAGGCGCGGACGAGGGCGCCGAGGTGCTGGGGATCGGAGCATTTGGGCCAGCAGAAGTTGTCGAGGATGGCGGTGCGCTCGGGATTGCCGCCGACGCAGACGGTGTTGCGGATGGCTTCATCGATGCTGTTGAGGGCCATCTGGTAGGGGTCGATATCGCCGAAGCGGGGCTGGCAGCCGTTGGCGAGGACGACGGCTTTTTTGGAGGAGAGGAGGGGTTTGACGACGGCGGCGTCGCCGGGGCCGTCGTTGGAAGCGCCGACGAGGGGTTTGATGATGGTGCCGCCCTGCACTTCGTGATCGTACTGGCGGATGATCCAATGTTTGCTGGCGATGGAGGGCATGGCGAGGAGTTGGTGGAGGGTGGCGGCGAAGGCGCCGGACTTGGGCATGGGGAGGTGGGGTTCGACGATGGTGGGGGCGGTGTAGACGGCTTTGCGCGTGGGCTTGGGGATGCCGTCGTGGATGAAGGACATATCCATTTGGGCGACGATGGTGTTTTGCGTGGGGGTGGCCGGGGATTCCGTCGATGGGGACGAGCCCAGGGATTCAATCCCTGGGTTTGGGGTGGCGGGGTTGTAGTAGAGGGTGAGTTTGCCGGTGCCGTCGAAGATGCCGATGTCGGTGCCTTCGACGTCTTCGGCGGCGCAGAGGTCGAGGAGGGTTTGGACATTTTCTGGGGGGACGGCGAGGACCATGCGTTCCTGGGCTTCGGAGATCCAGATTTCGGCGTAGGAGAGGCCTTCGTATTTGAGAGGGACTTTGTGGAGGTTGACGGTGGCGCCGGTTTTTTCGCCCATTTCGCCGATGGCGGAGGAGAGGCCGCCGGCGCCGCAGTCGGTGATGGCGGTGAAGAGTGGGCCGGGGGGCAATTCTGAATTCTGAATTCTGAATTCTGAATTCGTGCCGTAGTCGCGGGCTTGGAGGATGACGTCGAGGGTTTTCTTTTCGGTGATGGCGTTGCCGATCTGGACGGCGTGGGAGAATTCATCGGCGTGGGAGGTGGTGACGACGTCGGAGGAGAAGGTGGCGCCGTGGATGCCGTCGCGGCCGGTGCGGCCGCCGAGGACGATGATGTGATCGCCGGGGCGGGCTTGGCCTTTTTGGGCGAACTTGCGCGGCATGACGCCGGCGGTGCCGCAGAAGACGAGGGGGTTGCCGACGTAGCGATCGTGGAAGAAGACGGCGCCGTTGACGGTGGGGATGCCCATGCGGTTGCCGTAGTCGCGGACGCCGGCGACGACGCGTTGGGCGGAGCGGCGGGGATGGATGACGCCGTTGGGGAGGGTTTCGACGGGTGTGGTGGGGTCGGCGAAGCAGAAGATGTCGGTATTGGCGAAGGGTTTGGCGCCCAGGCCGGTGCCCATGACGTCGCGGATGCAGCCGCCGATGCCGGTGGCGGCGCCGCCGTAGGGTTCGATGGCGGAGGGGCGGTTGTGGGTTTCGACTTTGAAGCAGACGGCGTTGTCTTCGTCGAACTCGATGACGCCGGCGTTGTCTTTGAAGACGGAGATGGTCCAGGGTTTTTGGAGGTCCATGGTGGCTTTGAAGACGGTTTGTTTGATGAGGTTGTCGATGATGATCGTTCGTGGTCCGTGGTCCGTGGTTCGTGGTTCGGTGGGCGATGGGGTGGCGGCTTCGGGCTGCGGGTCACGGGCCACGGACCACGAATCACGAGACGGTGAGCGGCGGTCGATGAAGGTGTATTCGACGGAGGCCTTGAGGGTTTTGTGGACGCAGTGCTCGGACCAGGTTTGGGCGAGAGTTTCGAGTTCGGCGTCGGTGGGGTCGCGCTCGAGCGTGCGGAAGTAATTTTGGATGGCCTGCATTTCGCGGAGGTCGAGGAAGAGGTGGCCTTTGCGGGAGAGGTCGAGGAGTTGGTCGTCGGAGAGGTCGCGGATGGCGACGTGGGTGAGGTTGAAGGTGTAGGGGCGGCCCTTGGGGAATTCGGCGGGGGTGAAGGGTTCGAAGTGGCCGGTCTCGATGGATTCGTTGACGAGCAGGCGTTTGGCGATGATGCGGAGGAGGTCGTCGTGGAGGGTGGATTGGCCGAGGAGGGTGTACTTGCGGCCGGTGAGGACCTGGACGAGGGGTAATTCTGAATTCTGAATTGAGAAGGTCGCTGATGGCGGTTTCGCACGATGTCGCCACCGGGTCGGTGACGCCGGGCTTGAGGTGGACTTCGATGGTGCGGGTGTTGGGGTGGAGGGGTTCGACGCCGAGGGTGAAGGTTTCGGTGACGGGGTCGATGAGGACTTCTTTGGCGATGCGGTCGAGGTTGGGGGGCGTGAGGGTGGCGTCGTCGCCCTGGAGGAGGAAGATGCGCGAGGAGCGGACGTCGGAGACTTCGTTGATGCCGAGCTGGCGGATTTCGTGGAGTACGCCGGCGCCGGAGGGATCGTCCTGGGGATGGGTGGCACGGACTTCGATACGGTAGACGGGCATGGGTTCTTTCGTTCAATTCAAGGAATTGGTTAAGTTCGTTCAATTCGGCGGGCGCTTCGGCGTCAGCCAAGGGAATGGGCGGGATTATAACGGAAGTGGGGCAAGTGGTCGCGGGGAGATGGGGTGGCGGAATTCAGAATTCAGAGTTTGGAATTCAGAGTTGAACCACGACACCAAGACACGAAAACGTTCTTAACCACGGAGAACACGGGGGGGCACGGAGGACGCACGAAGATTTGAGTGTGTGATGGAGAGCTTGACGGGTCTACGTGAGTGAGGGGAGGGGAGGCAATGGTTGGACGGAGATTCACCGTGTTGTAGTAGATGCGGAGATGTTCGGCATTTGCGGAGGGCATCGTGAATGTGCGATTGGGGTGATTCGATTGGTATGAAAACGGTGTTGCGGTACTTCATCGCGGCGGCGGATAACCAAAGCATTCCTGATCTCTGACGGCGAGGTGGTCAACCCCATCCTGCTCCGCCGACAATCGCTTCCGCTTCTGCTCGGGATCCGATGACGCGTGCGATGGCAGAAATCGCGTGTTGCCGATGTTTTGGGCGAATCAGACAGTCACTATCTGTAAGATTTTTTCCAGCCGCACGAACGATTTTGCCAAGGATTGCGAGGCACGCGGCCATTGTCGGCAGACTTGGGAACCACGTCTCCGGTTTCCATACACCTGTTCCGTGAAGCGCGAACAACACCTTCCGCGAGTCTCGGTCGAAAATGAAAGGGTCGCCGCCTTCATCCGCAACGACCAGCCAGTTCTCGTCCCAATCCTTGAGCCGCTCGCCAGTGAACCCATGCCAGCGGTATCCCTTCTGAAAGTCCCAGAGTTTTGCCAATCGCGGGAGGAAGTACGGATTGCCGTATCCTTCGATCGTGATGTCATACGGCCCAACCTGCGCATAGAAAGCTGCCACCTCAAGAGGTAATTCGAAGGTGCCTCCCCAATCTGATATAGGCTGCGCCCGTACCTCGCCATGTTCCGACAGAAGATCGCGAGCTCGAGACGTAATGTTTGGTAAGTCGTTCATAGTCTATCAACATCTTAACCACTGGCTGGGGTGCGGGTCGATGGATCGCAGGGCGCGCCCTGGCACTTGTCGAAAGCATCTGTTCACGCAATTTGGGCTAATAGGATTTGAACGGGGGTTCGGGGAGAGAGAGACGCGGGATGAAGGGGAATTCAGAGTTCAGAATCGGGGGTTGGTAGGCGGGGGTGGCTCGGCGCTGACGCTTCGGGCTCGTCTTCGAGTTCGTTTTGGGGTTCGTTCTGCGTTTCGGTGGTGTGGGGCGTTCCCAGGGTTGGACGGGGCCGGGGGTGAGGCGGAAGAGGGGGTGGGGATCCGGCTGGGGCAGTGCGCGGAGTTGGCGGTAGAGGCGGGGGTCGCGGGTGCGGAGTTTGGTCAGGAGGTGTTGCCATTCGTATTGGAGTTGGCCGCGGGTTTCGGGGATTTGGCGGCGGGTGCGCGGGCGGGAGATTTTGGAGGCGTCGAAGTGGTAGCCGCGGCGGGTGGCTTCGCGGGCAAGGGCGGTGAGGAAGGCGGCGATGGCGGGGAGGGGTTTTTGCTGGGCGCGAAAACGGAGGAGTTGCGGGTGGTGGCGGTAGCCGCGGGTTTTTCCGGCGAGGACTTTCTGGGCCAGGAGTGCTTCGCGCCAGGCGGCGACGAGTCCGCGGGCGTCGAGGTAGCGGGGGTGGAGGGTCCAGAGTCTCATGGGGAGATTGTAGGCGAATTCAGAGTTCAGAATTCGGAATTCAGAATTGGGAGGACGGCGTAAACACGAAGACACGAAGGGGCGAAGACCACGAAGAGATGTGTTGGAGTTTGGGGGTGTGGGAGTGTCGGGGGCGAATGACGCAATGTCCAATGACGCAATTTTCGATTATCACAGAGGGGTGGGGGATGAGATTGGGGGCGTCGGGGTAGGAGAATGGGAGATTTTTGCGTTGCCCGTTAGTAACTTATAAGATACAATCAAGTAATGTTTGAGCTTCGTCAGTATCGCACCGCGCAGGGCAAGATTGTATTGGAGTCGTGGCTGGCAGCGCTGAAGGATGTGCGAGCGGCGGCGCGAATTGCGGCGCGGCTGGAACGATTGTCGGCCGGGAATTTCGGGGACTGCAAACCGGTGGGTGAAGGTGTGTGGGAACTGCGGATCGATCTTGGTCCCGGTTATCGGGTGTATTACGCCGTCATTGGGCGCGTGTGCATATTGTTGTTATGTGGGGGAGACAAACATCGCCAATCCGCCGATATCGCGCGGGCGATGGAGTATCTGAGGGATTACAAACGACGGAGCCTGTGACTATGAAAAGCAAAGCGAGTGTTTCGCATGATGCGATTATGAAGAAGAAACTCAGGGAGGATCCGGATTTTGCAGTGGAATATCTGCGGGCTGCGATGGAGGATGCGGCGGAGCCGCAGGTGTTGCTGGTGGCGATGCGGCGCATTGCCGAGGCGCGCGGGGGGATGGCGCGGGTGGCGAAGGCGGCGGGGATCGAGCGGGAGAGTTTGTACCGGGCATTGTCGCGGCGGGGGAATCCGCGGCTTTCGACGTTGTTTGCTGTTTCGAAGGCGCTGGGGCTGACGCTGACGGTGGCGTAGGGGCGGGGGCGAATGACCAATGACGCAATGACCAATGACCAATGACGCAATTTTCAATTGTCAATTTTCAATTATCACAGAGGAGGGGCGATGAGGTTGGGGGCGGCCCGGCGCTGACGCTTCGGGCTCGTTAATGCTTGGGGTTCGATTTGGTTTGGCGGGTGAGGGAGTGGGCGAGGAGGTAGGAGAGGGTGAAGACGAGGAGGGAGCCGAGGGCGGCGGTCAGAGAGGTGGCGAGGGGGCCGGAGGGGAGGCCGGGGATTTTGTAGTCGGGGGCGGGGGCGGGAAGGGGGCGGGTGGTGGATTCGAGGTGATGGAAGCCGAGGGATTGGGCGGCGCGGTCGAGGCCGTCGGGCCAGGTGGAGGCGAGGGGGGAGATGAAGAGGGCCAGGCCGAGGGTGATGAGGAGGCCGTAGGCGAGGAGGGAGGCGTAGGGTTGAGGGGCGGGGGTGGAGGTAGAGGGAGGTGTGGAAGATTTTTCGGCAGAGGGCTGGTCAACGCATGCCTGACGCCCCCCCTCGGGCCCCTGCCCCGTAAGGCATGGCACCCGTGATGGAGTTGTTGGGCACGTTTCGGGTGGGAGGCCGAGGAGGTCGGGGCGGGTGCGGGCGATGGCGGCGAGGACGAGTGCGGTGATGAGTCCTTCGCCGATGCCGATGAGAGCGTGGATGCCGGCTATCGTGGGGAAGGCGAGGGACCAGGTGACGGTGCCAGAGGCGGCGAGTTGGCCGGCGCAGGCGATGGAGGCCAGGACGGTGGAGGCCCAGGCGGCGAAGGTGGCGCCGAGGATGCGGCCGAAGAGGCCGGGGAAGATGCGGGTGAGGAGGTGGTAGAGGGTCCAGCCGCCGACGCCGCCGACGAGGGCCATGTTGAAGATGTTGGCGCCGAGGGTGGTGATGCCGCCGTCGGCGAACATAAAGCATTGGACGATGAGGACGCAGGAGATGACGATGACGGCGGCACTGGGGCCGAGGAGGGCGGCGGTGAGGACGGCGCCGATGAGGTGGCCGGAGGTGCCGCCGGCGACGGGGAAGTTGAGCATTTGGGCGGTGAAGACGAAGGCGGCGGAGAGGCCGAGGAGGGGGATTTGTTTGCGGGGGAGATTTTTGTGAGTTTGGCGGAGTGCGACGGCGAGGCCGGCGGCGGCGAGGATGCCGGTGGCGAGGGCGGTTTTGGGGTCGAGGAATCCGTCGGGGATATGCATGGGCGGGGCCTTACAGGAAGAGCGCCGGGCTGACGTGGAAGTGGGCAGCGAGGGCGCGGATGTGGGCTTTGGAGAGTTCGCGTTGGCCCTTGAGGATGCGTGTGCCCAGCGAGCGGTCGCCGAGGATTTCGCCGAGGTGGGTGGGGGTCATGGCGTGTTCGCTGACGAGCGTGCGCAGCGCTTCGAGGGGTGAGACTTCGGCGGGATCGAGGGCTTCGTGCTCATCTTCATAGGCTTCGAGCAATACGGTGAGCGTGTCGAGGTAGAGATCCTGATCGCGGGTGCGGTGCGGTACGGACAGCAGGTGGTCGATGATTTCCTGGGTGTTGTCGTAGCTGACGTTGTCGTGGATGGCGCGCGGCGGGAAGAGGGCCACGAGTGCGGCCATGGTGGTGGGGAGTTTGCGGGAGGTTTTCGATTTCAGGGTCGGCATCTCTCGTCTCTTGTCTTAGATCGAGTCATTATAACTTCGCATACTCATTTCCCGGGTGTTTCATCTGTGGGGGGCATAGGCGGAATTTCGATTTCGAGCTGTTTCACCAGCCGGATGGAGCCGCCAGTACCGTCGGCGAAATCGGTGTTCGAGTCATCCGCAAGCCAACACGTGCCATCCGGTGCAAACATCAAGCCACTGTATGGCGTGAGATCTTTGACATACCCGCTGCCATCACAATACGCACGGCAGTTGAGCAAGCGCGCCAGATTGCCTGCAATCATTACGTTGAGATGATGCAGATCTTGATCCGTGTGCCGATACATTGTCAAATCGAGAACCGTCTGTAATTCGCCCTTCGGAGGATGGCTCAAGGAAAACTCAATATCCGCGATTTCTTCCCAAGGCAGCGAACCTGTTTCCTCGAGTAGCTCGTTGTGCGAGCGAACGCGTTGTTTCGAAAATAACTCTGTAAGAACTTTTCGAATCGAATCTTCTTCAAGGTGCGCTTCGATGCCTATGGAAAGAACCGCTGGAGTTTTCTGACGAGGTGTGGCAGGAGATTTTGGGGGGTCGGGGGGTTTTTCGAGGAAGCCGTGGGTGGCGCCGGTGGTTTTTTTCTGGTACCAATGGCCGAGGTAGAGCAGGGCGGTGATGAGGAGGATGAGGGCGGCGGCGCAGGTGAAGAAGCCGAGCATGATCCAGATGTAGAGGGCGCCGGCCATCAGTGCACCGCGCGTATTGCGGGGGTCATTCCGGAAACGAGGACGGAGTTCAACCACCAAGGCACCAAGACACCAAGCTTTTCAGATAAAAACAATAAGTGTCTTGGTGTCTTGGTGACTTGGTGGTGTTCATGGCCATGCGACGGCGAAGTTGTGATCATTGGGTGTTCCTCTTGGTGTGGAGATCGATGGGGAAGCCTTGTGGATCTTGCTTGCGGTGGAGCAGGACGTAGAGGAGCACGCTGATGCCGACGAGGACCGCGAGCAAGAGGCTGGCGGCGAGTAGGACGACGAGAATGCCCATCATTTGGTTCTCCCTTGGTTGTGGAGATCGATGGGGAAGCCTTGGGGGGCTTTTTTTCGGTGGAGTTGGAAGAAGAGGAGTAGGCCGACACCGAGGAGGACGGCCAGGAAGAAGCCGGTGGCGAGTAGGAGAAGGAGGAAGAGAAAGCCCATCAGTTGGAACTCCCTTTGTCGCGGGGATCGAGGGGGAAGCCTTGGGAGGGGTTTTTGGGACGGAGGAGGAAGAAGAGGAGTGCACCGATTCCGACGATGACGGCCAGCAGGAAGCCGCAGGAGAACAGGACGATGATGAGCCGCACTGGCACTACTTGAACCATCATTCGGAGTTCCTTTTGTCGCGGAGATCGACCGGAAAACCGTTCGGCGACGTTTTCCGGTAGAGCGGCAAGAATCGCACGAAGAACAGGAGGCCCACGGTAATGAGGGCCATCAGCGCAAAGGCGGCGGCGAGGACCAGTAATAGAGGAGTCATATTTTCGGTCATTCGGTGTTCCCCTTGGCGCGGGGATCGACCGGAAAGCCTTGCGAAGTTTTCTTTCGACGGAGCAGTAAGAAGAGGATCTGGCCGATGCCGCACATCATGGCCGAAATCAGGCCGCCGACGATGAGCAGGAATGCAATTGAAAGATCGTGTGACGTCGTCATTCGGAGTTCCTCTTGTTGCGCGGGTCGGCGAGGGATTGGCGGGTGGTGCGGGCGGAGTCGAGGGATTTTCGGATGGCGGGTTCGTCGTTGTTGGCGATGGCGGTGCGGAAGGTTTGGAGTTGTTGGGCGAACTGGTCGATGGCGGCGAGGACGGCGGGGCGGTTGGTGAGGAAGATGTCGGTCCACATGGTGGTGTCGCCGGCGGCGATGCGGGTAGTGTCGAGGAAACCGCCGGCGATGGATTGGAGGGAGGCGGGGTCGGCGGCGGCGGTGTTGACGAGTGCGGCGGCGAGGGCGTGGGGGAGATGGGAGATGGTGGCGACCCAGCGGTCGTGGGTGGCGGCGTCGGTGGGGATGACGCGCATGCCGAGGGCGGTCCAGAGGGCGGTGATGCGAGCGGTGGGGGATAATTCTGAATTCTGAATGCTGGATTCTGAATGGGTTTTGCAGACGAGGCAGACTGCGTTTTCGTAGAGGTCGTCGCGGGCGGCGGCGGGGCCTTTTTGTTCGCTGCCGGCCATGGGGTGTGAGCCGACGAAGTGGACGGTGTTGGGGAGGAGGTCGTGGGCCCATTGGAGGACCTGAGATTTGGTGGAGCCGACGTCGGTGATGAGGACACCGGGGGGAAGGTGGGGGGCGATGCGCTGGAGCATGTCGGGGAATTGGCGGACGGGGGTGGCGAGGACGATGAGGTCGCCGGCGGCGAGGGATTGGCAAGCGGCGACGGGGTCGGTGAAGGATTCGTCGATGGCGTGGCGGTCGAGGGCGGTTTGGAGGGAGGGGGAGTTGGCGCGGCCGACGCCGAGGACGCGTGTGGCGAGTTGGCGTTTTTTGAGTGCGAGGCCGAGGGAGGCGCCGAGGAGACCGACGCCGAGGATGGCGACGCGGGGGAAGGGTGTTAATAAGGGGGTATCGTTCATGGGGGCAGTGTAACGGTGGGGGGTGGTTGGCGGCTAGTGGGCGGCGGATCGTGGGCCGTGATTCGTGGGCCGTGGGCCGCGGGAGGGGCGGAATTCAGAATTCAGAGTTCGGAATTCAGAATGGGGGGACGACGGGAGGGGACCACGAATGGGCTCAAATGGTCACAAATTTTTGGGGGGCGGGTAGGATGGGGGAATGAGCAGGCGGTTGGTGATTCGGGGATTTTTTCTGGGCGCGCTGTTGTTATGCGCGGGGACGTGGGCTGCGAGTTATGTGGTTGACATGCAAGTGGTCGGCATGATCCGGCGTGCGGGAGCTCCGGTTGCCTCGCTCCTTGAAGACGATTTCCAAGGTTGGTACTTCCGCGTCGGTTACGGAAACATGAGCTTGCTGTATACGGAACGCTTGCTACTTCCCGATAGCGACCTCTTGGATCCCGGCTGGCGCGTAAGCGCGCACCGTCATCAATTCGTTCTTGATTGGCAAACGGCGGGGTTGCTGTTGCGCGGTTTTGCGTGGCGCGAGACAACCACACCGTTTCAGAGGTGGATTATTACTTTTCCGCTCTGGTTTCCCACAGGAATTGCTGCGGGGTGCTTGGCGATCGTCTGGCGGAAGACGGGAAAGCCGAGAGTGGGGCGGGGGTTTCCGGTGTAGGCGGGGGTGGGCGGAATTCAGAATTCAGAGTTCGGAATTCAGAATGGGGGGACGACGGGACGGGACCACAAATGGGCACAAATGGGCACAAATTTTTGGGGCGTGGGTGTTGGTTCGTGGCTTCGAGACTTGGCGAGGGAAACCGCCGATGAACGCGGATGAACGCAGATATTTTTTGGATTATGTCCGACATCGGCGTTTCTCGGCGTTCATCGGCGGATCCCTCCGTTTTGAGATTTCTTGTGAGGGAGGGGTTCGACCTGTGGGGAATTTGATGGTCTCCGGCGGAGGGAGTTTTCGAATAAGAGGATGTTGACAAGGGGCTGGGTCGCCGATATCCTACTTTTTTGATAGGAATAGTAGGTGTTTAGTTTATGAAGTTGGTTGGGTCATCCTCTAATATGCTTGCTGCGGTCTGCGGCGGGCGGCCTTGTGCGGGGCGAATGTGGTGTTGCATGTGTCGGTGAGATGCAGGCACACGGAATCTTGATGTAACGCACAAATTATTGAAATGACAAAGAGTTAGGTTAGGCGCCGTGGAGGCGCGACGGCTGCTGTTGCCGGGGTTGTGATCCTGTTTTTTAGATAAAGCGGGATTGCGATGCGGGATGGCGGCAAAGAAACGAGGAAAAACATGAACGTTTTAGTACCGCATACGATTCGAATTCGGGTGCCCAGTGCGCGGCACGTGGCGATCTTGGGTGATTTCAACAATTGGCATTCCAATGCACATCCCTTGGTGCAGGTGGGGGCTGATCTTTGGGAGCGCATCATCGATCTGCCGCCGGGGAAGCATCGGTATGCTTTTTTTGTGATCGATGATGTGGAGGACCGGGACTTGCGAACGCGGGTGATTGGGAACGGGAGCGTGCTGTGGGTGCCGGAGAATTCGGCGCAGTCGCTGTCGATCACGGCGCATCCGTCGCTGGCGCTTAGGCGAGAACTGCGGGTGGCGTGAGGGCGGGGGGGGCGGAATTCAGAATTCAGAGTTCGGAATTCAGAATGGGGGGCGACGTTGGTGCGAAGAAGCAAGAAGCAAGAATAAAGAAGCAAGAAGACGGGGACGGCATTCTAACTTCTGAATTCTGAATTTCAGGAGGGAGGGGAGAAAATAGAGGGATGAGGGGTGGGGTGGTCAATTCCTCCTCCGCCGAGGCCGCTGGGAGCACCAGCTACAGACATGCTCCCGCGGCCTTCTTTTTTTGGTTAAGGGGTTAAGTTGTTAAATGGTTAATTGGGACTTCGAGACGCGAGGTTGGGAAGGCTCCACGCGCATCTTTTGGGATGAGAGCTAATGCAGCGTTGCCCGTACTTGAGACCGGCATCATAATGTTGCGCATTGAGGAGTGTCCTGTGACATCGGGGGCTTGGCCGGGTAGACATCAAGAGGAGTTCCCCAATGCGCGAGAGTTACGGATGCGTGCAAGTGAAGACCCAAGAACGAGAGCGGGTTTTGCACATAGCAACGGAGGTGGCGCGGGCGCGTGGGATTCGATGTCTCGTGGGTCCGGCGTCGGCAGGGTGGGTGGGGGTCTACTCTGAAGGATATGGACAGGACGAAGAGTTTGGCCTGGGGGTGGCGGACAAGGTGGGCGGGGTAGTGATGCAATTGATGGTGCATGACGATGATGTTCTGGAATATTGGGTCTGGGAGAATGGGAAGCTGGTAGATACGTATTGCTCCCAACCCGGATATTTCTACGGCGAAGACACAGGCGAACTAGAGCAGCAGTTGTCAGGGGATTCAGAGGTCCTCGCGAGAACCTGCGGCGGTACGGCAGATGCATTGCGAGAGGCGCTCAATCAAGAGTCGGACGAAGAGGTATCGGGTGTAAACAGGCTTGCGAAGCTCGTCAAGATTTTGGGGATTAGGAATGCCGTAACGGCATATGAATATCTGAAGGGCCAGGACGTTGATGGGACTATTATTCGGCAAGGCGTTCAATATGCCGAGATCGATGGAACTGAAACTGCGGCCCCGACCACGGTGGGTGCAACCGTGTTTGAGGAGGACGATAGTCAATTCGGCACGGACGGAAAACGCCTGGCGGTGATCCATGGCGCCGAATTGCCGGAACGATGTGCCGTGTGCAATCGTGATGGCGCACAACTACGACCCGAGCGATTACTTTACGGTAATGAAGGAGATGTTGGGCTGCATGGGCTTGTGGGATTGATTATCGGCTTGGTCCTGGCTCGCAAATTGGATGCTATTTTCGGGTATTGCAGAATCGGCACGATCGTTGAGATCAAGGCCCATTTATGCACACGCCACAGATGGGCAAAGCATATGTGGGTCTTGTGCTCAATCGGGGCTGGAGTTCTGAGCGCCGGCGTATTCCTGTTTCTAATTTATGGTATGCACGATGAAGAGGTGGGAATTGTAGTGCCCATGATCGTAGTTATTTGGTGCTGCCTATTGGTAAGCTACTTTGTCCGGCGAAATCTGCTGCTTCGCCCCAAGAAGTTTGATGGGAAGTGGCTGTGGATCGACGGATGCGGGCCGGAGTTTCTGGCGAGTCTTCCGCGGATCGAGCAGAACGGACCTGTCGACGACATTTCAGTTGTACTGCAGGCGCAACGAAGGGACTGATGCGTTCGGCCTCGAACGCTATTGAGGGCAACGGTACGGAGCGCGGCAATTGATCATTTGTGGGGGCGGCTCGGGTAGAATGGGGGATTGGAGGAATTGGGCTTTGTTGCATCTGGAACAATATGGTTGGAATGAGTGGTTCGCGGCGATGCTGGCGACGCTGGAAGAGGATGTGCAACACGATACGATTGCGCGCGTCATCCAGGAACATCGCGAGGCGTACCTGGTGCAGACGGCGGCGGGGCGATTGTGGGCGGAGATTTCCGGCAAGATGCGCCATGAGGGGGCCGTGCGGGCGGACTTTCCGGCGGTGGGGGATTGGGTGACGCTGCGGGGGATGGAGGAGAAACGCGATATAGGAAACGCGAAAGACGAAACGCGAAACGCGAAACAGGAAACGGGCGGCGCGAAACGCGAAATGGAGGAGAGGGAGAAACTGAATGCGGTGGCCGCTGGGAAACATGCCCAGCGGGGCCCCGACCCCACTGGGCATGGCACCCGGAATGAGAAGAGCGCGGGCGGGTCGCTGGTGATTACGCGGATATTGCCGCGGCGGACGGTGCTGGTGCGGCGGCTGGAGGGGGCGGCGGGCGGGGACGATCAGATTCTGGCGGTGAATGTGGATGTGGCGTTTTTGGGGACGTCGCTGAACGAGAATTTTAATTTGCGGCGGTTGGAGCGGTACATCACGCTGGCGCGGGATGCGGGGGCGCGGCCGGTGGTGTTGCTGACGAAGGGGGATTTGTGTGCGGACGCGGGGCCGTTTGTGGCGGAGGTGCGGCGCGTTGGCGGCGAGGGGATTGCGATTCATGTGGTGAGCGTGGTGACGGGGGCGGGGATGGATGCGGTGAAGGAATATCTGAAGCCGGGGACGACGGCGGTGGTGCTGGGCAGTTCGGGGGTGGGCAAGAGCACGCTGGTGAATCACCTGGCGGAGGCGGACATTCAGGACATGATGGAGACGCGGGATCTCGATGACAAGGGGCGGCACTGCACGACGTTCCGGCATTTGATCCGGACCGCGGCGGGGGGATTGATCATCGATACGCCGGGGCTGCGGGGGCTTTCGCTGGGCGAGGCGACGGATGCGTTGCTGGGGACGTTTGGCGATGTGGAGGCGCTGGCGGCGCAGTGTAAATTTACGGATTGCCGGCATGAGACGGAGCCGGGGTGCGCGATCAAGGGTGCGCTGGAGCGTGGCGAGTTGGAAGCGGGGCGGTTCGAGAGTTACCAGAAGTTGCAGCGGGAGGTGGCGGTTTTGGCCCAGCGCGAAAACCGCATCACCGGGCGGAAGCAGAAGAAGTTGGCGAAGCGGGCGACGGCGGCTTTGGATAAGAAGCGGCAGCGGGAGTGGGGGCGGTGAAAAGATTGCAGAAGACGTTGGAGAGAACGGGGGATCGGAATTATATTCAGATGAATCAGTGTTGCGTGAAACGGGTGTGCTCGTGGGATATTCAAATTTTTGGCTGGGCGTTCGTGGTGGTCAGCGCGATCAGGTTTTGAAGTCGCTGGGCTTAGAATCTACGGGTGAATGGTCTGACCCCTGTGACACGCTACAAGGGGTTGGGCTGCCAACCGGTTGGTATCTCGTGATCTCGAATTTCTATGATCCACAACTAAGGCTGCCTAAGACGCTCATGGCGGCTTCAAAGGATACTGAGGTCGTCACTTGCGGGTTTGAAGAGCACTCGATGGAGAGTACGGCGAGCGGCTGGCGCGATGGCGTGTGTACCTGGTCGATCGAGCACAATTTGAATCGGGGAACTTGGCACCTGATTACAACAGGTTCTCTGCCGGCGGAGTTCGCTGCGATTCGTGATCGTCAGATTAGTAAACAGCAGGCGGCTGGCGGTGGGAATTCAGGAGTCGATCATATATATGAAATTGCGATCGCGTTGGCACAATCAGCTACAGGTTTTTGCCACGACCGAATTCCGATGGATGCTGATTTGAGATGTGAGAATCTCAGATGGATTTAGGGCGCGATGCAATTGGCAAGGGGACCAAGAGGAAGTGGAGGTCGAGAGGGGGTGAGGGATTGGCCGCTCGCTTACGACCAAGGCGGCGTGGGGGCGAATTTTCAATTTTCAGTTTTCAAACGGGACGCGGAGGGGGTGTGAGATAGCGGTTGTTGGGGCGGTGCCGTTCAGGCTGGGGGCAGGTTCTGATACAATCGCCGCACCGCTGCAGGAGGCGGTGTTCGTGTTTAGGGAGTTTGCCATGGCCAAGCAGGCGAGTACTTCGACGGCGTTTACGCTGGAATTTGAGAAACCGATCCTGCAGATGGAGCGGCAGATCGGGGATCTGGTGACGCTGCAGGAGACGAAGGGGACGGATTATTCGGCGGAGATCAATGCGCTGCGGCAGAGTCTGACGGCGATGCTGCGCAAGACGTACCAGGGCCTGACGGCGTGGGAGACGGTGCAGGTGGCGCGGCATCCGGCGCGGCCGCAGACGCGGGATTACATCGACATGATCGTCAAGGATTTTGACGAGGTGCATGGGGACCGGAAATTCGGGGATGACAAGACGATGGTGACGGGGATGGGGCGGATCAGCGGGCACAAGTGCATGATCATCGGGCATCACAAGGGGCGGGACACGAAGGAAAAGATCGCGTGCAATTTTGGGTGTGCGCATCCGGAGGGGTATCGCAAGGCGCTGCTGAAGATGCAGTTTGCGGAGAAGTTCGGGCTGCCGGTGGTGACGTTCATCGATACGCCGGGGGCGTATCCGGGGATCGGTTCGGAGGAGCGCGGGGTGGCCGAGGCGATCGCGGTGAATCTGCGCGAGATGTCGCGGTTGCGGGTGCCGATCGTGTGCATTGTGATCGGCGAGGGGGGCAGCGGCGGGGCGCTGGGCATCGGCGTGGGCGATCGGCTGGCGATGATGCAGTACGCGTGGTACAGCGTGATTTCGCCGGAAGGGTGCAGCGGGATTTTGTGGAAGGGCGGGGAGAACACGGCGGATGCGGCCGAGGCGCTGAAGTTGACGAGCAAGTATTTGAAGTCGATGGGGATCATCGATGAGATTATCGAGGAGCCGCTGGGGGCCGCGCATCGGAACCCGCGTGCGGCGGCGGATGGGGTGGAGAAGTATATCGATAAGACGCTGCGCGAGTTGAAGCGTGTGCCGGTGGAGAAGCTGGTGGATCAGCGGTATGAGCGGATACGGAAGCTGGGGACGGATGCGGTGACGAGTGCGTGATTTTTGCGCGCGAGGCGGGGGGAGTTTTCACCACCAAGACACCAAGGCACCAAGGGGGGTCTTTGTTGGCGGCCCGCCTGGGGCGGGCTGTTTTCATTACATAGTTACCGGAGTACTCAAGACAGCGAGAAGTTCAAAACAATCCAGCTCGTTTAATTCGTTTCTTTGTTGCGGCCACATAGTCGCGGTCCCACTTGAACGGCCATCCGTGGATATCACATATCGCCTGCGCTGCCCGCAGTGATTGCCCCGGATCATGCATATGCGGGAGATGCACAACTGGGTCGTCCAACATGGCGATAAGGTAGGAATGTGCATTGGTATCACCCAACTTGGAGAGACCCCAAGCCGCGACAATACGGTGTGATTTCTCCCGCTCGGCATCATAATATAGGCGGAGGAATGGTTCGCACTCGGGGGTGGCAAACTGCTTTAAAGCCCATACGATTGACCAATCGAGGTCGGAAGAGGGTTGTTGGGCTACTTCGAGAATCGCTGGCAGATTCACTGGATCATGCAATATGCCTGCAGCGTGGATGGCGGACATGCGACAGAATTGGTTCGTGTCGCTTAATATGACGGGCGCGAGGAGGGGTGCGAGCGTGCGGAGGCGGTGGATGCCAATCAACTGGAGTGCATCTGCTCTCTGCTGTTCGTCAGACGATGACAGGGTTTCCCGCAGCCGCTCAGTCACGTCCGGAAAATCCGCAAACGAGCCAAGAATCAGCAGCGTGTAGTGTTTCCGCCTTTTTCTCGCCCTTACTGCGGCATCAACGGCAGCGAGTATGTGGGTTGGCGGTAGCGTGCGAGCTTCTGCAATTACCCCCTCGTACACCCCCTCTTTGTCGTCATTGGAGAGTGATTCGGCATCTGCCGCCCTGTCGAGCAAGATCGCGCATGCTTCAACGACCTCTCGAGGCGGCGAGTGTTCCCCCTCATTTTTGTTACGTGTTACCACATCTCCTCCCAATGGCCAATAGGCCAAGATAAGCGTCGTACCATAACGCTACAACCATTCTTCAAACGGTTTGGCCAATCTTCGAAAATCTGCCATGGGGAGGTGGACGGTGCCCCAGGCGGCGGAGCGGGGTTTCATGTGGGTGCGGTAGTCGGCGATGGAGATGGCTTGCATCGCATACCACTTGTCTTGAAAGGCGAAGAGGTCGGGGAAGGGGGATTCTTCGGGGCGGGCGGGCCAGTGGAACATGAAGAGGAAGATGGCGGAGAAGCCGTCGCCGAAGATTTCCTGCCATTGGCGGAGGTCGTCGATGTCTTCGCGGGTGGTCCAGTTTTGGAGGGCGGTGGCGCCGCCTTTGCCGTTCCTGGCGGGGGAGAGTTTGCGGCCTTTGACGTCGACGAGGAGGTTTTTGCCGGTGGGGCGGTAGACCACGAAGTCGAAGGATTTCAGTTTGGCGCCGGCGAAGAGGGCTTTCTTGGCTTCATCGACGGCGATGTAGGGGAGGCCTTTCTGGCGGAGGTAATCTTCGAACGCGGCTTCGTAGTGGATGACTTTTTTGCTGCGCGGGCCCATGGGGGTTCCTCGGTGGGTGCGGTGTTGCCGGTCAGGTGGGTTTTGTACCGCGCGGGTGGGGGATTGCCAATGGGAGCGGGGGAGTCTTGAGTCTTGAGTCTTGAGGGGTGAGGGGTGAGGGGTGAGGGGTGAGGGTTGGGGGTTGGGGGTTGGGGCGCTGTTTGTGGGTGGAGGGATTCGGGTACACTCTGGGGGGTTCAACTTGGGAGACTTCTTATGGGTGTGGAGCGGCCGACATTTCATGAGTCGTGGTATCGCGTGGCGGAGTTGCGGCCGCGGTTGCGGTCCACGGTGCAGGTGACGCGGCAGCATTTTCGCGGGCAGTCGTGGCACGTGGTGCAGGATCACACGAACAATGCGTTTTTTCGCCTGGCGGAGCCGGCGTACGCGTTCATCGGCGTGCTGGACGGGAAGCGCACGGTGGCGGAGGCGTGGAAGATTGTCTGCGGCGAGTTGGGTGACGAAGCGCCGACGCAGGGCGAGGTGATCCAGCTTTTGGGGCAGTTGTACACGTCGAACCTGTTGCAGGCGGACACGACGCCGGACACGCATGCGTTATTTGCGCGGTACAAGAAGCGGAAGCAGCGGGAGATCACCAGTTATTTGATGAACATTCTTTTTGCGCGGTTGCCGCTGGTGGATCCGGATGCGTTTCTGAATCGGTGGCTGGGGGCGTTGGGGTGGATCTTTTCGCCGGTGGGGTTGGTGGTGTGGCTGGGGCTGGTGGGGACGGCGTTTTATATGATAGCGCACGTTACGGACTGGCAGGACAAAGTTGCGGGTGGCGCGCGGGGGATTTTGAATCCGGAGAATCTGGCGTACTTGTATGTAGCGTTTGCGTGCATCAAGGCGTGTCATGAGATGGGGCATGCCATTTCGTGCAAGAAATTCGGCGTGCAGTCGGGGACGGGGGGCGAGGTGCATGTCATCGGATTGATGCTGATGATTTTCACGCCGATACCGTATGTGGATGCGTCGAGTTCGTGGGCGTTGCGGAACAAATGGCATCGGGCGATGGTGGGGGCGGCAGGGATGTGGGTGGAGTTTGCGATAGCGGCGGTGGCGGGGATGGTGTGGGCGAATACGCCGGAGGGGCACTGGCTGCACAGTTTTACGTACAACGTGATGTTCATCGCGAGTTTTTCGACGCTGGTGTTCAATGCCAATCCGCTGTTGCGTTATGACGGGTACTACATACTTTCGGATTTGCTGGAGATTCCGAATCTCGGCCAGCGATCGAAAGAGTATGTGTATTACCTGGTGAAGCGGTACGTGTGGGGGTTGAAGCAGACGCGGAATCCAGCGTTCAGCCGTTCGGAGCAGGCGTGGTTTTTTGCGTATGCCGTGGCGTCGTTCATTATGCGGGTGGTGGTTTCGGTGAGCATCATGATTTACCTGATCACGACGCTGAACGGGATGTTGGTGCTGCTGGCGACGGTGATGGCGGTGGCGGCGGTGGTGGGGTGGGTGTTGTATCCGCTGGGGAAATTTTTGCGGTATTTGGTGAGTTCGCCGGAGCTGGCGCGGAATCGCGGGCGGGCGCAGGCGACGACGGCGGTGTTTGCGGCGGCGGCGATTTTCGGGGTGGGGATTATTCCGGCGCCGGCGCATGGGCGGGCGCAGGGGGTGGTGGAGCCGGTGGAATTGCAGGAATTGTTTGTGGAGGTGGAGGGATTCGTGCGGCATTTGGATGACGGGTTGCCGCGGGATCGTTTCAATATGCCGCTGGCAGTGGCCAGTACGCCGCTGGTGGTGGCGCAGAGTCCGCAGTTGGAGGCGGAGCGGAAGGAGCTGGTGGCCGAGCGGGCGCGGTTGAGCCGGCAATACGATTTGCTGTTTGCTGAGGAAGTGAACCGGGCGAGTGGAGCGGCGGCGGGCGGGGGGGCGGGGGGGGCGAACCGGGGGCAGCAGAGCAGTTCGCAGTTGGTGAAGGATCAGATTGCGACGGTGGATGAGCAATTACGGAATGCGGATCAGCGGATGGCGCTGCTGACGATGCGGTCGGCGATTGCGGGGACGGTGGTGGCGCCGGATCTGGAGTCGCGGCGGTTCGCGTATTTGCAGCGGTATGAAAAGGTGGGGCTGGTGGCGGGGCTGGATCATCTGCTGGTGCGGGCGGCGGTGGCCAATGATGAAGCGGGGTTGCTGGCGAACGAGGCGGATCGGCAGGTGGAGATTCGGGTGCGCGGGCGTCCGGACATTTTATTGTCGGGTCATATTGCGGCGATTTTTCCGGCAGGTTCGCAGAAGCTTCCGTCGGCAGCGCTGGGGTATGCGGTGGGCGGGGATTTGGCGACGACGGGTGAGGATCGCGAAGGGACGAAGACGACGGAGCATTTTTTCGAGGTGCGCATCGATCGGCTGAAGGTTCTTTACTCGCCGACAGATTTGGCGAATACCGCACTGGCGGATCGGCCGCTGCCGCTATTGCCGGGGCAGACGGTGGTGGTGCGGTTTGATTTTCAGAATAAGCCGCTGGTGATGCAGGCGTGGACGAAGCTGCTGCAGATTTTTCATCGCAAGCTGCAGAATGGGTAGACGTGTAATGGGAAAAAAAGAACCGCCGTCTTTCGGCGGCGGTTCGAAACTTGCGTCAGAGACGCAAGCGTGGCTTACTTATTAGAAGCCCATATAGGGAATTATAATATACATACTACTTCGGTTTCTCAAGCACGGGTACTGAAAGGGAATTTATGCCGGCAACACGGGTTTACATCGATGGTTTTAATCTGTATCACGGCATTATCAGGCCTCACCGCCTTCACTGGCTCGACCTAGCAAAATTCGCGGAACGGCTGAATCTGGGACTGCCGGTTGAGAAGGTCATTTACTGCACCGCGATGGTTTCCAGTACACCCTCCGATCCCCAAAAAGCACAGCGGCAGGATGTTTATCATCGTGCTCTGGCCATCGCCTGTCCCACCGTGGAGATAATCAAGGGGCAGTTCGCTCGTCACAAGAAATATCAGCCTCTGGTTGGATGTGCCAATTCGCCTTCGTGCGCGGTGAGCGTATGGGTGCGTACGGAGAAGGGGTCGGATGTCAACCTGGCGGCGCGATTGCTCAATGACGCACATCTGGGCAAATATGACCGGGCGATCGTCGTATCGGGCGACTCGGATCTTGCGGAACCCATTCGGTTGGTTACACGCGAATTAGGAAAGACGGTCTGGGTGAGGAATCCGCGCGATGTTGATTCTGAAGAACTTACCAAGGTTGCAAGCGAATACTCGCGAATTCGGTCCGATGTGCTCAAGGCTTCGCAGTTGCCTGATTCAGTCACCAATGGCGTCAGGAGCTATCATAAACCAGCCAGATGGTCTGGACTTGTAACGCCTGTGACGAAATCCGTCATCCTGAGCGTTCC
The DNA here is from genome assembly GCA_903845195.1 of uncultured Phycisphaerales bacterium. Classification (GTDB taxonomy): domain Bacteria; phylum Planctomycetota; class Phycisphaerae; order WQYP01; family WQYP01; genus CAIMWO01. The sequence continues at coordinate 70,010 of CAIMWO010000019.1, read as the reverse complement.
TTGCCCACAATCGCCGTGCGGAAAGATAATCACCACGTGTCGCTTTGCGTGAAGTTGTCATCCTTCGTGGGTTTGTTGGTGTTAACATCAACGGAGTTGTTGTACTCTTGAAACGTGAAACATTCCTATGGCATTGAACACTACCATTTCTGATCAGGCTCCGGCGCCGGCTTTGCCGGTGGATGTGGTGCCGTCGGCTACTTGGCAGATGTTGGCGCATCGGGCGCCGACTTCGCCGTTGCCGCAGGATTTTGATGCGCTGTTTGATGCGGCGCGGGGGTATTTGTTCCGGCTGAAGCATTCGACGGCGCGGTATCTGCGGATGGCGGATCAGGTGCTGGCGTATGACAAGTTTTTTGCGGAGTTGACGGAGCCGGCGCTGCATGAGGCGGCGCTGGAGTTTCGCGCGAAGTTTCGCACGGGCAAGGAGACGGCGGAGGACGTGCTGCGGGCGGCGGCGCTGGTGCGCGAGGTGGCGGCGCGGAAGCGGTCGGAAAAGCATTACCGGGTGCAGGTGGCTGGGGCGCTGGCGCTGTATCACGGGTGCGTCGCGGAGATGGCGACGGGCGAGGGCAAGACGCTGACGGCGACGATTCCGGCGGTGCTGGCGGGGTGGCGCGGCAAGGGTTGCCACATCATTACGGTCAACGATTACCTGGCCCAGCGCGACGCCAATCTCATGCGGCCCATCTACGAGTTTTGCGGGCTGACGGTGGATTCGCTTAATGGCGAGTCGGAGCCGGCCCAGCGGCGGCATGCGTATCACTGCGACATCACGTATTGCACCAACAAGGAAGTGTGTGCCGATTTTCTGCGCGATCGGCTGGCGCTGGGTCACATGCGGAATCTTCCTTCGGCAATTCTGGCCAAGGTGTTGTATGGGCAGGGGACGGACCGGCTGGTGCAGCGCGGGCTGGCGTTTGCGATTATCGACGAGGCTGATTCGATTTTGATCGATGAAGCGGTGACGCCGCTGATTATTTCGGGCGATGCGCCCAACGAAGAGCAGATCGAGGCGTTTCAGGAGGCGGCGAAGATTGCGTCGACGCTGATGCCGCAGAAGCATTTCAAGGTGAATGCGCGCTTTCGCGAGATCGAACTGACGGATGAGGGGTTTTCGCAGGTGATGGAGGCGGGGGAGCCGCTGGGGGGGATCTGGCATGGGGCGCGGCGTGCGGAGGAGCTGGTGACGCAGGCGCTGACCGCGCGGGAGTTTTACCGGTTGGGCAAGCAGTATGTGGTGGCGGCGGATGAGGAGTCGGGCGATCCGAAGGTGGTGATCGTCGACGAATTCACGGGGCGGTTGATGCCGGACCGCACGTGGCGCGAGGGGCTGCACCAGGCGATCGAGGCGAAGGAAAGTCTGAAGGTGAATCCGCCGAAGGATACGTTTGCGCGGATCAGCTTTCAGCGATTTTTCCGCAGTTATAAGAGGCTGTGCGGGATGACGGGGACGGCGCGGGAGGCGACGCGCGAGCTGTGGCAGATCTATCATTTGCCGGTGGTGGTGATTCCGACGCACAAGCCGTGCATTCGCAGGCAGCTGCCCGATCAGATTTTTGCGAGCGAAGATGCGAAGTGGGTGGCGATCACGCGGCAGATCGTGGCGCTGCACGATAAGGATCAGCCGATATTGGTGGGGACGCGTTCGGTGGGAAATTCGGAGCGGCTTTCGGAAATGCTGGCGGGGTTGCCGACGGCGCTGACGCACCAGGTGTTGAATGCGGTGCGGCATAAGGAGGAGGCGCAGATTGTGGCGGGGGCGGGGTCGCTGCGGCGGATTACGGTGGCGACGAACATGGCGGGGCGCGGCACAGACATCAAGCTGGCGCGCGGAGTGACGGATCTGGGGGGATTGTTCGTGCTGGCGACGGAGCGGCATGAATCGCGGCGGGTCGACCGGCAGTTGTTCGGGCGTGCGGCACGGCAGGGCGATCCGGGCAGTGCGGTGGCGATGGTGTCTCTGGAAGACGAGCTGATGGCCCGGTATACGCCGCGGATGGTGCGGCTGCTGCGAAGACTTGCGGGCAGTACGAAGGCGCCGCTGACGGGGATGGTCGCCAAGCTGGCGGGGCGGGCGATTGTGCGGGCGCAGAAGCGGGCGCAGCGCATCGCGCTGCAGCAGCGGCGTTCGGTTTTGCGATCCGATGATTGGCTGGATGAATCGCTGGGGTTTGCGGGTTCAGAATAACTTTTATCTGGAACACACAACATGAGTTGGATGGAATGGGTCGCCTTCATCACTAATGTGATATGCGTCTACTTGATTGTGCGGGAGAAAGACGTCAACTGGCCCATTGGCGTTCTCGGTTCGGTCGCCCTCCTCAATGTGTTCTGGGAGCAGAAACTCTACGCCCAAGTCGGCCTGCAGATCTTCTACGTCATCGAATGCCTTTACGGCTGGTGGATGTGGACCCGCCGCGACCACTGCTCGGGAATGAAATTGATTCGCATCGGCAAGACGAAACTACGCACGGCCGGATTTCTGATCATCGCGGGCGTGTTGGGCATGGTTATTCTTTATCCGATCTTTCGTATCACGGAAGACCCCGCGCCATTTTGGGACAGCCTCATCACTGTAGCCAGCCTCGTCGCGGAGTATATGCTGTGCATCAAACTCTACGAGGCCTGGGGCGTCTATTTCGTCGCAGATCTCGTTTCGCTTATCGTGCTGGCGTGCCTGGGAATGTGGATTACCCTGGGCACTTACGGATTATTTACCGTGCTGTGCATCATGGGGATCATCGCGTGGCGCAAGACCTTGAACGCTTTGCAACCGGCCTCGTCCTTGGCAAGTTCTATCCCCTGACCAAGGGTCATCAGTTCCTCATTGAGACCGCGCGCCGCCGTTGTAGCAAACTTTACGTGGCCGTGGGCAGCCGTCTCGACGAATCTATTTCGCCTGAAATCCGTGCCGCTTGGATCCGCCAGCTCTACCCCGATGTCATCGTCGTCGTGCAGCCCAGCACACTTCCGTATTTCCCGCATGAATGCACCACGCCGGACGAGTTCTATCTCCTCTGGACCCAGGCGTTGCGGGAAGTGTGCGACGGCCAAAGCCCCGAAGCGTTGTTCACCAGCGAAGACTATGGCGAGGTCATGGCGCAATACCTGGGCTGTAGCCACGTGCTGGTCGACAAGGCCCGAAACGCCGTACCGATATCCGCCACTCAAGTGCGCGCCAATCCGCTGGCCTGCTGGGAATATCTCGATCCGGTGGTGCGCGCTTACTTCGTCAGAACCGTCTGCATCTACGGCCCCGAATCTACTGGTAAGACCACGCTTTGCGAACAACTGGCCCGGCACTTCGGCACGATCTGGCAGCCCGAATGGGCACGTGACTATCTCGGTGAACGGCATTGCGAGTACCCAGATATGGAGATAATCGCTCGCGGTCATTTTGCCGATCACGACCGTTTCCGCCGGCAAGCCCACCGAATTCTCTTCATGGATACCGAGGCCATTACCACCCTCATCTATTCCCAACAGTATTACGGCCGCTCGCCCGCATATGTCACGGAAATGGCTGATCGTATGCACCAGTTCGTCCATCTTTACCTCTTTACCGACATCGACGTTCCCTGGATACCCGACACCAGTCGCGACCTCGGCGCACCAGCGCAACGCGCATTGATGCGCCAACGAATGCTCGACCAACTCGACCAGCGTGGCTTGCCATACGTGATGATTTCAGGGGACTGGGAAACCCGATTCGCATCGGCGATACGCGCCGTGGAAATGCACGTGTTGAAATGAACTCACTGGGGCGATATCAACGGCGATCGGTTTTGCGCTCGGACGATTGGCTGGATGAATCGCTGGGGTTTGCGGGTTCGGAATGACAAGTGCCGAATTCCGCGACAATGCCCGTTTCAGCGCGTTTCGTTCAGGATTCATATTCCACTCAACAACGCTTTCAGAACTTGCTTGAATTTTTCCCATCGCAGAAAGAAGGCAGCAAATGCGATTATGCCACCTCCAGCAATCATAAGGACTCCGATCAGCATGGAAGCCATACTGTCGAATCCTTGTTCACCGGGTACGGACGAAAATGCGACGATGCCTATAACGACAAGTGTGGCAGCAAGACACATGACGAGGAATCGAACGAACAGACGGGTAGCTAATTCCATTGTAAAGATCTCATGAGAAGCGAGGCTAGTGTTCGCAGAACGCACAATGTAAAGCAGGTTCTAGTCTTTATCGGTTATCGCCCACGCCGTGGCGTAATCTTGTATAACACCGGGTAGACGCCGGTGACTTCTTCGGCTTTTACTTTCCAGGTGGCGTGGGCGGGGTTCAAGGGGACGAGGCGGAGGCGCATGATGGTGTCGCCTTCTTTTTCGAAGTAGATGCGTTTGAGGGTGGTGGCAAAATTTTCGCGGGCACCGAGGCGGACGAGGCAGTCGTCGCCGTCGGCGGCGGCGCCTTCTGCGACGACGACGAGATCGCCTTCGGCGTAATCGGGGGCCATGGAGTCGCCGGTGACGCGGACGGCGAAGCTGGCGCGGACTTCGGTGCCGTCGGCGCAGGGGAGGTCGGGTGCGGGGACGTAGTGGTCGGCGACGTTGACGGGGTAGTCGAGGTCGCCGAAGTCGGTGGCGCGGCCGGCGGCGACTTTGTTGATGACGGGCACGCCGCGGACGGGGAGGGCGCCGGCGATGCCTAACCGGCGCGCGGGGTGGGCGAGGGATTCCTGGGCGTGTTCGAGTTGTTGGAGGAGGTCGCGGACGGAGGCGGGGGTGCGGAGCCAGTCGGCGGCGGCCTGGAGTGAGGGCTCATCGATTTTGAGGGCGGCGGCGAGCTTGGTGAGTTTTTCTTCGGAGGGTGGGCCGGGGGCGCGGGCGGTTTCGATGTTGGAGAGGTAGGGTTTGCTGATGGCGGTGAGTGCGGTGAGGGCGTCGAGGGTGAGTCCGAGGGTTTCGCGGCGGTGGCGGAGTGCGGCGCCGAGAGCTTCGAGGGATGCGGCGCGGGGCATGGTGTGGGGGGTGGAATGGGGGGGGGCGTTTTCGGAAGCGGAGGTCTTTGATGGGGCTTCGGTTTTCTTGCTCATGGGTCACTCCTTGACGGGACGAATCCGTTCTTGATTCAACTGTAACGGCAGACACAAGTTAGGTTTTTATTAGGATTCTTTCTTGCATCTGTTTGACTGTTGTATTATAATCATACAAAGTTAAACGGCCGTTTCAAGTCCCGGAGAGGCGGTTTATGCGATTTTGGGTGAAAGATGTCCGGGGGCGGGAAGAAGTGTCTTTTAGCGGTAAATGGAGAGCATCATGATTAAGTCTTATCCCAAGTTAGGGCATCAAGTTATGAAATGTGGTGGGCGGCTGGATGTGGGGGAGGATATGGGGGGAGATGATATTCGTGAATCAGTAAATGACATGGATTCTGACGATTTTAGGGAGACGGAGGAGCTGGCAGAGGCATCACGGAAATTGCCGAACGAAGCTCGTGAATCGCACGATGTGCATATGATGTCTATCCAACGTAACCGGCGGCGGACGGGTCGATATGCGAACGAGCGGGCATCGCGGCAGTTGGTGGTGAGGCGGGCGGCGAATCTGCCGGCGGCGGAGCGGGCGCTGGTGGAGGCACATTATGATCGGGGCGTATCGGTACGGGAGTTGGCGCTGATTCATCAGGTGAAGCCGCGGCGTTTGCGGTGGCGGCTCAATGCGTTGCGCGATGCGATGCTGGACCCGTGTTTTCCGTTGGCGGTGGAATTTGGGCAGAGGCTTCCGCGGCAATTGCAGACGACGGCGCGCGAGCATTTTTTATGCGGCAGGGTGATGCGCGAGATTGCGACGGACCATCGCAAGACGCTGCACCAGGTGCGGAAGGAGATCGATCTTTCGCGTTCGTTGCTGGTGATGATGCTGGCGGGCCAACAGGAGGTGCCGACGGAGTTGGCGGCGCGGACGTTGCTGGGTCGGGTGGCGTGAGGCGGGGAGTCCTGGGGAAAATCTGAAGAGGGGGGGAACCGCCGATGAACGCGGATGAACGCCGATATTTTTCAGGCGGGTTGGGAGGCGAGGAGGTAGGCGCGGAGTTGTTGGCGCTGGGCGGCGGACATGGAAGTGGATTTGCGGGGTCGGGGTCGGGGAATTTTGGCGGAGGGGGATTTAGGAGAGCGTGGTTTTGGCGGGAGTGCGTGAGGCGCGGGCGCGGCGGCAAGGGTCGGGGCGGGATCGGCAAGGACGAGTTTGCGGCCGAGGTCATCGATGGGCCAGTCGAAGCGGATGCGGAAGATGCGGCGGCCGGCGGGGATTTTTGAGCCGTAGATGCGGTGGACTTCGGCCAGGAGAGCGGCGCGGGAGGGGAAGCCGTCGGCGTGGGCATCGGCTTCGGTGAGGTCCTGGAGGGAGGCCAGTTCATCGACGGCGAGAATGCGCATGCGGCCGAGGCCGGGGGTGAAGCTGATCATGCCGGCGCGGAGCATGAGGCGGGTCCAGAGGCGCACAGTCTGGCGCTTTTTGCCTTCGCGGACCAGTTGCACGAGATGGCGTTTGAGAAGGAGCATGGGGGGAGTTTCGAGTTTCGAGGCGCAAATTTCAAGAGCGGGGGGCGACGACGTAAATTAGCCACAAATGAACACGAATAAACACAAATATTGGGAAGAGAGGGGGGGAATATGGAGACGGGGATTACGATGTGTTTGTCGGCGCGGGTGCCGGTGCGGCCGGTGGCGGTGAGCGATCGGGTGCTGAGTGTGGCGGCGTTGTTTGGGATTGGGCTGGAGGCGGGGGGCGAATGTGCGTTGTTCGAGCGGGTGGAGTTGCGTGTGGCGCCGGGGGAGGTGGTGTTGATCACCGGTGCGTCGGGGGTGGGGAAATCGACTTTGCTGCGGGCGGCGGAGGCGCAGATTCGCGCACTGCGGCCGGGGTGGCGCATTATGCGGTTGGAGGAGATCGAGTTGCCGACGGATAGGGCGCTGGTGGATTGTTTTGCTGTGCCGCTGGAGGAGGCGCTGGGGCATTTGGCGCGGGCGGGATTGTCGGATGCGCGGGTGCTGTTGCGGTCGCCGGCGGTGTTGTCGGAGGGGCAACGATTTCGGTATCGGTTGGCGCAGTTTTTTGCGTCGGATGCGGCGGTGCTGATGGCGGATGAGTTTGGAGCGACGCTGGATCGGGTCACGGCGAAGGTGGTGGCGTATGGGCTTGGGAAATTTATCCGGCGGAGTGTGGAGACGGGGCGGCCGCGGGCGGCGGTGTTGGCGACGACGTATGAGGATCTTGGAGCGGATCTGTTGCCGGCGGTAAAGGTGAGAGTGGGGAGCGAAATGATGAACGTTGAACGATGAACGATGAAAGGCCGAACGAGGAATGATGGGGGGAGGCGATTATGGCGGTGTGTACGGTTTGGAATGATTTGCGTATCGGTGTGGGCGATTTGGCGGATTATCATGGGCTGAGTGCTTTTCATTATCGATCGGGGCGGCCGCGGGCGGTGATGCGGGTGTTGGTGGCGCGGTATGAGCCGGCGGGGGGCGCGGGGTGTGTGGCGGGGGTGTTGGTGGAGAGTTTGCCGGCGTTGTGTTGTTCGTTGCGTCACGCGGCGTTGCCGGGGCGATATGTGGGCGGTGATCGGGCGCTGCTGGCGGCGCGGCTGAACAGTGAGATGCGGACGATTTCGCGCGTCATCGTGCATCCGGTGTTTCGTTCGGTGGGACTGGCGCGGGCGCTGGTGCGCGAGGCGCTGGCGACGGCCCAGACGCCGTACGTGGAGGCGTTGGCGGCGATGGGGCGGGTGCATCCGTTTTTTGCGCAGGCGGGGATGCAATCGTACGATCGGCCGGCGGACGCAGGGGCACAGCGTTTGATGGCGGCGCTGGAACATGAGGGGCTTCGGCCGATCGATCTGGTCGACGCGGGGCGGATCGGTGTGACACTGCTGCTGGTGCGTGAGCTGCAGCGTTTCACGCGGTTGCAGACTGGCGATGCACCGACGCTGATCTGTGCGGCACGCAAGAGATTACTGAGTCAGCCGGTGTATTACCTGTGGCGGAGGGGTGATGACGCTCGCACTACAATGCGCGACGACGAAGATAAATTAGCCACAAATGAACACGAATGAACACAAATGTTTGAGAAAGGGAAAAAGTTGAACCACAGAGTCACAGAGGGGCGGAGGACGCACAGAGGTTTTTTTGGGGAAAGGGGAAGTTATGAATGATGCACATGTGATTCATTGGATCGAGTTGGTGAAGTTGCACGCGCATCCGGCGAATGCGAACGTGATGGCGGCGGGGGCGCTGCGGAAGCTTTCGCGGCATATTGAAAAGACCGGGCGGTATGAGCCGCTGCTGGTGCGGCCGCACCCGGAAATCGGTGGCGAATATCAGCTCATCAACGGGCATCATCGCAAGCGGATACTGGAAGGGCTGGGGCACGGGCAGGCGGCGTGTTTGGTGTGGGAACTCGATGATGCGCAATCGCTGCTGATGCTGGCGACGGTGAATCGTCTTGCGGGCAGAGATGTGCCGGGCAAGCGGTTGGCGTTGGTGCGTGAACTGGATCAGACCGCGGGCGTGGGCGATCTGGCGATGTTGCTGCCGGAGGATGATCGGACGTTGCGGAAGCTGCTGTATCGGGGGCCGCCGCCGCTGCCGGCCGCGGCGTCGTTGCCGGCGGAGATGCCGGAGGCGTTCACGGTGTTTTTGCCGGGGGAGGAGAAGCGGCGGCTGGTGGCGGAATTGAAGCGTACGAACGGTGACGTGGCGGCGGCGTTGTTGAGTTGGTGCCGTGAGCGTGGGAATGCGATGGGTCGTTGAGGAACTTTTTTGGAAGGGGGATGAAGATGAAGCGGAAAGAGCGAATCCGGCACGTGATTGACGAACTGGCTACCACGCGCGATTTGAAGACACTTTTGGAGCAGGAGCGTCTGACGGTGATGCAGTTGCTCAAGATGCTGCAGACGCGTAACGGGATGGCACAGTTGACGAGTCGGCGGGTGTTGTCGCACATTCACGGGATCATTTTGGCGGGGAGCTCTGCGCCGTCGGCGATGGGCTGTGTGCTGCGGCTTGTGGAAGATAAGGAAAATCCGGAACTGGCATTCAAAGCGGCGCTGGAGGTGCTGCAGATATCCGGTCTGCGGCGCAAGGGCGGCGGGCGCGGGAAAGCGAAGTTGGGCAAGTCGGCGAAGCGTGCGGTCAAGCGGCCGATGAACGAGGAGTCGCAGCGCGACATTATTTCGGGATTGAAGGAAGTGTTGGAGAGGCGGGCGGGCTTGCGGCCGCTGGAGAGCAGGGGGGATGGGTGTGGGCCTGATGAGGTGCGAGGCGGTGAATCGTCGGAGAGTACGGCGGTCGACGAGGGAAATAAATTAGCCACAAATGAACACGAATGAACACGAATGTTGGAGAGAGGAAGAGAATTGAACAACGACGGACGGCGGACCGCGAAAATTTTACCACAGAGGCACAGAGACACGGAGGACGCACAGAGGTTTTTTGATGGGATTTTGGACGACTCAAATTAGCCACAAATGAACACGAATGAACGCGATGTTGTTGAGAGGCGAGGGGGGGATCATGCGCAAGACGCGGTTGAGCGTGGAGAAATGGGGGGAGAAGACGGATGGGGCGCTGGAGGGGGCGCCGCGGGATCGGGGGACGTTGTGGATCTGGCTGCAATGGAAGTTGCAGTTGCGTTTGCCGCGGGAGGGGGTTTGCAGGGGGCATGTTTCGCCGCTGGATTATTTGTGCGCGAGTTTTTTCGAGCATCCGGGGGATCGTGCGGTGTGGGCGTGCCGGGGCGGGGGCAAGACGATGCTGGGGGCGGTGGCGACGTTGCTCGATCTGCTGTTCAAGCCGGGGGTGCAGATTCGCATTTTGGGTGGGAGTCTCGAACAGTCGGAGAAGATGTATGCGTATCTGCGGCAATTGATCGAGCCGAATTTTGAGCATCTGCTGGCGGCGTCGCCGACGCGGCGGCGGATGGAGTTGACCAACGGATCGCGCGTGGAGATTCTGGCGCAGTCGGATCGGTCGGTGCGCGGGCAGCGGGTTCAGAAACTGCGCTGCGACGAGGTGGAGTTGTTCGATCCGGACGTGTGGTCGGCGGCGCAGTTGGTGACGCGGAGCGTGGGCGAAGAGGGTCGCGGCGGGGTGGCGATGCGCGAGGCGATCGAGGCGTTTTCGACAATGCACAAACCGGGCGGGCTGATGCAGGAGATTCTGGAATCATCGGGGAGCAGGCGGAAGGTTTTTTCGTGGTGCGTGTGGGATGTGATCGAGAAGTGTCCGGAGGCGCGGGTGTGTGGGGAGTGTCCGTTGTGGGGCGATTGCCGGGGGAAGGCCAGGAAGGCTGAGGGATTTATGAAGATCGACGACGTGATTGCGATGCAGGGGCGGGTGGGGCAGGCAACGTGGGAGCATGAAATGTTGTGCATGCCGCCGCGGTGGAAGGATGCGGTGTTTGCGGGGTTTCGGGTGGAGAAGCACGTGCGGCGATGGGAGGGGGCGCGGGTGCCGGAGATGCAGATTGCCGGGGTCGATTTTGGTTTTGCCGGGGCGTTCGTGTGTTTGTGGATCGCTGTGCTGCGGGACGAGCGCGGGCGGCCGATGTTGTGGGTGCTGGATGAGCTGGTGGCGCGGCAGCTCTCGCTAGAGAAGAATATTCGGGCGATGCGGCAGCGGAATCGCGCCATCGACGTGGTTTATTGCGATGTGGCGGGGCGGCAGACGAACAGTCATTCCGGCAAGACGGATGTGAAGGTGTTGCAGGAGGCGGGGTTTGCGGTGCGGACGCGGGCGATGGCGATCGATGAGGGGTTGCGGCAGATCGACGATCTGCTGGAGCCGGCCATCGGGGAGCCGCGGCTGCTGATCGATCCGGCGTGCGTGCATTTGATTGCGGCGATGCAGGCGTATCGGCGGGACAGTGCGGGCAAGCCGATCAAGGATGGGACGCACGATCATCCGATTGATGCGTTGCGTTATGCGGTGGTCAATCAATTGGCGCCGCGGGTGGGGGTGGAGGTGAAGCATTATTAACGCTGCGGCGAAAACGAACGTAAATTAGCCACAAGTGAACACGAATGAACACAAATAGTGAATCAGGACAGAGACGGGGATAATTGTTTAGAACAATTATCTCCGCCTCTTTTTTGTTCTCACAGGTTTGTGTTTTGGGTGTTTAATGGTGGCTCATTTATTTACGTCGTTGTTTTGCTTCACGCCGGTTGCGGTCCGTCTCGGCGATGAGTACAACGAGTGACTCACGATCCGGTGCGCCATTTACGAGAGCGCACGAACGAAGCGCGAGATTGTGCTTTGAGAAGGAACTTCAAGAAGGTACGCTATATGACCAACAAGCTGCCGCGGTGGCGCGGGTTTAATCTGCTGGAGATGTTTATCTGGGAGCCGGGGGGCGAACTGGTCAGCGCCGGGGGCGCGGGGGATTTTCGGGAGGCGGATTTTGAATGGATCCGCGAGTGGGGTTTTGATTTCGTGCGGATTCCGATGGATTACCGTTTTTGGACGGTGGCCGATCCGGCGGGGGGGTCGGGGGGGGCGTGGCGGTTCCGCGTGGAGACGCTGGAGCGGATCGATCGGCTGGTGGAGCTGGGGCGGCAGTATGGCGTTCATGTGTCGCTCGATTTCCATCGGGCGCCGGGTTACTGCGTGAATCCGCCGGCGGAGGCGCGGAGTCTGTGGACCGATCCGGCGATGCAGGGGATGTTTTGTGCGCAGTGGCATGCGCTGGCGCTGCGGTACAAGGGGATTCCCTCGGAGCGATTGAGTTTCGATCTGGTGAACGAGCCGCCATCGCCGGGCGCGTGTGGCTTGACGCGGAAGAATCACGAGCAGGTGGTTCGGGGCGCGGTGGCGGCCATTCGCGGCGTCGATCCGGAGCGGCTGATCGTGGCCGACGGGCTTACGTATGGGCAGGAGGTGGTGAAGGAGATTATCGATCTAGGGGATCAGCAGGTGGGTCAGAGTTGCCGGGCGTATGGACCGTTTGGGATCAGTCATTACCAGGCGCCGTGGGTGAACTATCCGTGGACGCAGGCGCCGCGGTGGCCGGGGGCGGATCATTTTGGCAGCACGTGGGGCCGGGCGGAGCTGGAGGCGTATTATGCCCCGTGGGCGGCGCTGGTGCAGCGCGGGGTGGGCGTGCACTGCGGCGAGGGCGGGTGTTTTAACAAGACGCCGCACGCGGTGTTCCTGGCGTGGTTCACGGAAGTGCTGGAGATTCTGCAGGGCCATGGGATAGGGTGGGCTTTGTGGAATTTTCGCGGACCGTTTGGGGTGGTGGATTCGGAGCGAGGGGATGTGGCGTACGAGGATTTTCATGAGCACAAGTTGGATCGGGAGTTGCTGGAATTGTTGCGGCGATCGTGAGTGACCAGCACGGACGGCCTTGGTGTGCCTGGGACTTCGCGGGAGAATTTGAGCCATCAGGAATTCAAGGCACCAAGGAAATTGCTCAAGAACTTTTCGTAGAGCGGATCTTCTGGTCGGCTTGCGTGAAGGTCCATTTGACGCGGTCCATGGCCATCCAGGCCATCAGAAACAGCAAAAGAAATATGGGGACTCCAAAACAGAAAGAGGGGCTGCCCAGCTTGCCCGAGATCCACCAAGTTGCGACGAAATTGAAGACGATCCAACTCACAAAGCAGATGATGCCTATCCTTGCCGCAAACATGGCTTTTAGTTGATTGCGCTCCAACATCTCAGCGCAAATCCAAAGACCAATCGCGATTGTGCCATGAAGGAAAGGCCCCACCCACACGAGTATGTATTGTCGCAAGTCACGGTCTAGCGAGATGCCACACACAACGATGACGACGGCGACAAGCAGGACCACCGACGCAATCTTCAACGATTTTACGGCGCGCTTCTGAGCCATCTTGAAGGCGCGGGCCTGACTCGCGGACAGAAAGCGCGGGTCTGGGGACGTGTAAAGCGAAAGAATGGGCGAGGGATCAACGGCCGCGGGTATTTTGCTTGGATCGTTCTGTTCGTTTGGTGTGTTAGTCATGTGCAGTTACTCCGAGTGCGTTCGTCCAGTGTTGCGCCCAAGTGGCCCCGAACCCGTGTTAGATTACGCGGCGAAATCGTTGCGTGCAACGGAGTTGTCGGGGTAGCGCATAACGTGGGATGGCGTGGCGGGGGGACGCCATGTGTTGTGAGTTATGTGGCGGGGCAAAAATGATCCCGGTCGGGGGGACCGGGACCTTGTGGGAAGGGGGGGGAAGGATTGTGGCGTCGGCGCTGGCGCAGCGGGACGGTGGATTTGCGGTGCGGAAGTGAATTTTCGTAACGGGGTAAACGACTAATTAGGCTTAATATATTGTGAAAAAAGGTACTAGTCAACTCCGCGGGACGAGTATTCCTTTGGTGTGTGAATGTAAAGTCATTTTGTACAATAGGTTAACAATGTGAAAAAAGGTGCAAATTGGTCCTTCTGTGGATGGCGTTTTTAGGCATTTTGTGTATCGGCTGCATCGATTCGCCGCCGCGGCTTCGGCCTGTTCACACGTGGGCGCGTTGATACAATGCGGCGATGCGTCGCTGCCGAAAGGTGGATTTTGACGTGAAAAGGCAATGCTCAACCCAAGCAGGAACATGACAAATGACGAATCGAACGCGGGTGTCGTTGGACAAAGATTGGCGATTCAAGTTGGCGGCGGGGGAATTGCTGGCGGGGTATGAGACGTGGACCAAGGCAGCGGATTTCCGGCAGGGGGTGCCGGCGCGGAGCTTTGACGATTCCGCTGAGGGATGGCGCCAGATCGATCTTCCCCACGATTTTGTCATCGAAGGAGAATTCATTGCGGAGGAGCATTTCGTCGCCAAGGAGCTCAAGGTACACCACACGACGCACGGTTCGCGGCCGGGGGGTGTGGGGTGGTACCGCAAGCGTTTCAACGTGGAGGCGGCGGCGGAAGGCAAGCGGGTATATTTGTATTTTGATGGCGTGTACCGCGATGCGCGGGTCTATCTGAATGAATTTTTTGTCGGGCGGCATGCGTCAGGATATACGAGCGCGTGGTATGACGTAACCGATGTAATCGAGTACGGCGGCGAGAATCTGCTGGTGGTGCGGGCGGATGCGACGCGGCCGGAGGGGTGGTTTTACGAAGGCGGCGGAATCTACCGGCATGTGTGGCTGGTGGAGACGCATGCGGTGCACGTGTTGCCGTGGGGGACGTTTGTTTCGTCGGACGTGGATTTGAAAGCGGGGCGGGCGGTGGTGAAGGTGCGGACGGAGGTGGGGAATCGACTGTCGCGCGCGGTGACGGCGAAGGTGACGGCGCGGTTGCGCGATGCGGAGGGGAGGGAGGTCGGGAAAGCGGTGATGGATGTGCCGCTGGCGGCGGGTGGTGAGGCGCTGTGCGTGTTGGAGATCGCGGTGGAGCACCCGCGGCTATGGGGAATCGATACGCCTTACTTGTACACGGTGGAATCGCTGGTGGAAGTAGACGGGGTGACGGTGGATGAGTGCCGGACGACGACGGGCATCCGTCACATCCGGTTTGATGCGGAGCGGGGATTTTTTCTCAACGGCCGGGCGGTGAAGATCAAAGGCGTCTGCTGTCACCAGGATCATGCGGGCGTGGGCGTGGCGGTCCCAGACGGGTTGCAGGAATTTCGGTTGCAGCGGCTGAAGGAGATGGGGTGCAACGCGTATCGTTGCGCGCACCATCCGCCGACGCCGGAATTGCTGGATGCGGCGGACCGGCTGGGGATGTTGGTGATGGATGAGAACCGCCGTTTGTGCAGTTCGCGCGAGGGACTGGCGGATCTGGAGTCGATGATCCGGCGAGATCGGAATCATCCGAGCGTAATCATGTGGAGCATCGGCAACGAAGAGGGGCACGTGCAATGGACGAAGCAGTCGGTGCGGCTCGTGCGGACGCTGCAGGAGCGGGCGCATGCGCTGGACCCGACGCGGCCGGTGACGCTGGCGATCTGTTTCTGGAACGCGGCGACGAAGCGCCAGGAGAAGCTGGATGAAGCGCCGCCGGCGTGCGGCGCGCTGGATGTGATGGGCTTCAATTACGCCTGGAGCGAGTGGGTGGGATACCATGCGCGTTATCCGCAGCAGCCGATCATTATTTCGGAGGCATCGAGCAATCTGCGCACGCGCGGTTGCAGGCGTTCCGAGGCCGAGCTGGGTCTGTTGGCGTGGGATGGGCCGCAGGTTCCGTACCGTGATGCGGAGGAGCAATGGTCGCTGGTGGCGGAACATGCGTACCTGAGCGGGATTTTCATCTGGACCGGTTTTGATTATCGCGGTGAGCCCGGACCGTACCGTTGGCCGGCGGTGGGCTCGCAGTTCGGCGTGCTGGATGCGTGCGGGTTTCCGAAGGACAACTATTTTTACTATCGCGCGGCATGGCGCGATGAGCCGCTGGTGCATGTGTTTCCGCACTGGAATTGGGCGGGGGAGGAGGGGGCGCCGATCAATGTGGCGTGTTACAGCAATTGCGATGAAGTGGAGCTGTTGCTGAACGGGCGAAGCCTGGGGCGCAAGGCGATGGTCAAGAACGGGCATCTGGAATGGCCGGGCGTGATTTATGAACCCGGGGTGCTGGAAGCAAGGGGCTATCGGGGCGGCACGGTGGCGGCGACGGCGCGGGTGGAGACGACGGGTGCGGCGCATGGGGTGCGCTTGACGGCGGAGCATTTTGGGGATGTCTGCGTGGTGGATGCCGCAGTGATCGACGCAGCGGGCCGCGTCGTGCCGACGGCGGACAACGAAATTGTATTTGAGGTGCAGGGCGGCGGAAAAATCCTGGGCGTGGGCAATGGGCATCCGGGCAGCCACGAAGCCGACCAGGCCACGCACCGGCGTGCGTTCAATGGACTGTGCCAGGCCATCCTGCAGATGGATGAGGAGAAGGGCGTGGTCGTGGTGACCGGACGGGCGACAGGTTTGATGGTGGGGCGGGTGGAAGTAAAGGTGGCGGGGTAGACCGCAGTTTCAGGCGTTGCCGCCTGCTGTGCGTTCTGCGCACCACTGGTTCCATGCGGTTCGGTAGGCGGTTTCGATATGGCGGGCGAAGCGCGTGGTATCGCCCAGTGGAGAGCGCTGCAGGCGCGGGCGGAGTTCCTGGCGAAGAGTGGCCAGTGCGGGCAGATCGGCGGCGAGGTTCGCGGCGATGTCCACATATTCATCGGCCGACGTCGCGATGAACTGCGGCAGACCGACATTTGAGAGAATGCTCAGCCCGCCGCGGGAGTAGGAGGTTGGGCCGGCCAGCGTGATCGGGGGCACGCCCATCCAGAGGGCATCGCAGAGCGTCGTGCCGCCGGGGTACGGAAACGGGGCCAGGGCGATATCGATGTGGTGGTAGGCGGCGAAGTATTGTTCGATGGGCATGCGCCGGGTCAGTGTGATGCGTGCGGCATCGATACCACGGTCGAGGAAGAATTGCCGGGCGCGCTGCTGGGGGCTGCCGGCGGGGGCGTGCATGATGAGCCGGGCGGTGGGCAGGCGCTGGAGAATCCGGACCCAGGTTTCCAGCGCCAGCGGCGAGACTTTGCAGAAATCGTTGAGCGCGCCGAACGTGATGTGGCCCGCGGCCAGCGCGGGAAGTGCATTGACGGCGGGGGTTTCGGTGGCGGGTGTATAACACCAGTAGGTTTCGGGCAGGCGCAAGGGGCGTTCGAATGGGCGGTCGTCGCCGCGATCCGGCGGATCGAGGTAGGGATCGGTGAGGCGGTAGTCGATGGTGCTCAGGCCGGTGCCGTCGGGATAGGCGAGGTAGGTGATCTGCACGGGCGCGGGTTTGCGGGCGAAGGTGAGCAGGCGGTTTTTGATGGCGTGCATGGCGAGGTCGACGAGGATGTCGATGCGGTCTTCGCGGATCAGGGCGGCAAGGCGGGCGTCATCGAGTGCCGCGACCGGCCGCCAGTGATCGGCGAGGTGTTGGAGCGACCGGGTGATGGGGTCGTCGCTGAGCGTGCTGGAGTAGCAGTAAATTTCGCATTGGGTGCGGTCGTGGTGAGGCAGGAGGGTGAGCAGGAAGCGGCCGACGGGATGCTCGCGGAGATCCGGCGAGACGTAGCCGATGCGGAGGCGGCGGCCGGGATCGGGGCTGTTTTCGTGCGGGAGGATTGCGGGGCGAAGCGGGCGGGCGTGAGTTTCATCCCAGAGGCGTTTTTCGTTTTCGATTTCGGCGGAGTCGATCCCGGGGACAAGAAACAGCGACATGATCAGGGCGCTCTGGATGGCGGCCGAAGCCGGGTCGAGCGCGCGGGCCTTACGCAGGCACGCGAGGCCTTCGGCAATTTCGCCCCGGTCACGGAGGGTGCTGCCGAGATTGGCCAGCGCGACTGCATCGTCCGGTTTGAGTTCCAGGGCGCGGCGGTACTCGACGATGGCGTCATCAGGCCGTCCGCCATTCTTGAGGACGTTGCCCAGGCCGCAATGCGCCGCCGCGAGGCGCGGATCGAGCCGGATGGCCGCCTGGTATTCGTCCGCGGCTTCGTCCGCGCGGCTGGTATTGTATAACCCTTCGGCCAGGTTCTGGTGGGGAACGGGATCCTGTGGGGTGCATTCGATGGCCTTGCGAAAGGCGGCGATGGCTTCCTCGACGCGGCCGAGGCGGGTGAGCGCCGCGCCCAGGTTGTTATACGCCGTGCTCGAGGCGGGATTGATGCGGAGGGCGACCCGGTATTCGGCAACCGCTTCATCAAGTTTCCCCTGGTCGCTCAGGGTGTCGGCGAGATTGGAATGGGCCAGGGGATGATCCGGCTGCAGCGCGATGGCGCGGCGGAAGGCGGCCTGTGCTTCATCGCGGCGGCCGAGCTGATGCAGGCACAAACCCAGGTTGTTGCACGCGTCGGGAAAATTCGGCTGAAGTTCCAGGGCGCGCCGGCAACAGGCCGCGGTCTGCTCGAGTTCACCCCGGGCGCGATACGCTTCGCCCAGATTGGAATGGAATGCCGCCACATGCGGCGCCAAGGCAATCGCCCGGCCGATGAGCTCGATCGCCGCATCGTGGCGGCCGACCTGCTTGGCGATCACGCCGAGGAAGTGCAGTGCGTCGGCATTGTGCGGATCGCGCGCCAGCACCTGCTGATAGAGCGCCTCGGCTTGTGCAAGTCGGCCGGCCTGATGATGCTGCAGGCCGAGGTGCAGCGTTTGCTCGATGGGTAACTGGATCATGGTGCCGGTAGTGTATGTCATGGGCGGCCGGGAGTCAGGAGGCGGGGGGGCAGGGTTTTGTTTGCCGGGGCAGTCGGGCGCAAAAAGATTCCCGTGGGTCAGCGGAATGCTGCCCGCGGGAATGTGGGTGGTGGTACTCGGGACGTCGCGCGGGATCGCCGCCTAGCCGGCGTGCACCGCTTCGACATTAATCGTGTTCTCGGCCAGGTCATTGAGCAGGTTGTCGGCGGCGGCCTCTTCTTCGAGCGTTTCGTCCAGGATCCGCGCTGCCTCGTCTTCACCCAGCAGCCGGGCGAATGCGCGGGCCACGCCGTAGCCGGCAATCTCGTAATGTTCGACGCGCTGCGCCGAGGCAATCAATGCCGCGTCGCACACTTCGGACACATAATCCTGGCCGATGACCTTCTGTGCTTCCTTGATCAGGCCCTGCATCGCCTCGCAGATTTCGCCCGTCGGCTTTTCCTGCAGATGGTCGAAAATGCGCTCCAGCCGCTCCGCATGAACCCTGGTCTCTTCCAGATGATCCGCGAAAGCTTGCCGGAGCTCCGGCGAGGACGCGGCTGCCACCATCCGCGGCAGCGCCTTGAGCAACTGATGCTCCGCGTTGTAAAGATCGCGGAGCTCTTCCAGATAAAGATCCCTGAAACCATGATGAGAAGACATAACTCTCTCCTTATTTTCATCGATTCGATCAAAAGCCCGCCCTCACGGCAGCGCGTTGCACTTGCACCACAGGCCGTCGTGTCCACGCCGAGCGGATTGAAATATTGATAGAGGGCTGGTCCGGGGAATCAACTGACGGGTGAAGATTTTCATAAAAAAGTGGAGCGAGTTTTCTTCTTGCGCGAAAGATGCAGGCCCGGATACGTCATTTCGTCCGGCCTTTACGCTCATGAATAGTGAAATTGCTTCACAGATGCCGCACCGAGCAAGAATGCGCACAACACTGACACCGGTATTGTGACGCGGCATTCGACTATGGTGCAGGCTTCCAGGCCTGCACGTAGGTCGTCAATCTATGTTGATAGGGGCCATGCAGGCTTGGAAGCCTGCACCACAAAGATCAGCGCAGTGCCCCGTGGACTTCTTCAAGAATGGAGGCGAGGGGGATTTCTTTTTCTTCGCGGGTGGCGAGGTTTTTGAGTTTGACCACGCCGCGTTCGAACTCGGCGGGGGCGAGGATGATCGCGAGTTTGGCGCCGCTGGCCGAGGCGTCCTGCAAAAGTTTGCCGATGTTTTTGCTGGCCTTGTAACTGGTGATGGCGATCAAGCCGGGCCGGGCGATCGCGGTGCGGTCGGCATTGAACGTGCTGGCGCGCAGGGCGGCAAGAAGTTTTTGTGCTGCAGCCGGCGTGTCGAGCGCGTTGACGATGAAGACGTCCGGCGCGGGGAGCAGTTGTTTGGGGAGCTTGTTCTTTTCCTGCAGCAGTACGGAGAGCACCATATCGCCCATGCCGAAGCCGGTGGCACCAAGCGACGGGCCGCCGAACATTTCGACGAGTTTGTCGTAGCGCCCGCCGCCGGCAACGGCGCGCAAATCGCCAGCACTGGCGGCGATTTCGAAGACGAAGCCGGTGTAGTAGGCGAGGCCGCGGACGATCGACGCGTCATAGCGCGCCCAGCCGTCGAAACCCATCGCGGCCAGGGCGGCATTGATGCTCGCCGTCGCGTCGAGAATCGGTTTGCGGTAGGCCTCCACATCGGCGTGCGGCAGATCGGCCCAGAACGCATCGGTCAGCGGATCCTGCCCGGCTGCAAGTTTTTCAAAGAAGGCCGTTTCGTTTTCGGTCAGCGCGTTCTGCGTGTAAAGCTGCCGGCGCTGTTCGGGGGAAAGCTTGGCGATGCGGTCCAGCAGATAGAAGGCGAAGGGGTAGCGCTCGGCCGGGACGCCGACGATGGCAAAGAGATGTTCGACCAGCGAGCGGTCGTTCCACAGCAGGACCACTTCATCCTTCGTCAGGCCCAGTTCGCGCAGGCCGTCGAGGCACAGGGCTGCGGATTCCAGATCGAATTGCCGGCGCGCTTCCGGCGTGTCGCCCCCGAGAATATCGACGTTCCACTGGCCGAACTCGCGTCCACGGCCCTTCTGCGGCGCCTCGCCGCGATAGCAACGGGGCAGACTGAACCATTTGATCGGCCGCGGGAGGCTGCTGGCCTTGGCGGCGACCATGCGTGCCAGCGTGGGGGTAAACTCCGGGCGCAGCGCATAGTGCTCTGCACGCCCTTCCTTATCCGCGCGCCCCTCAAAATGAAAAAGCTGCGAGACGATCTCATCGCCCGACTTGATCTTGTACAGATCCAGGAATTCGAACGTCGGCCCGTCGACTTCGACGAACCCGTGACGAATCGAGACCTTCCGCCAGGTATCTTCGACATACCGGCGAACGGCCATATCCTGCGGATAAAAGTCGCGCGTGCCCTTGGGAGATTGAAAGGATGTTGCCATAGTCCAAGGAGTGTATGCGATGCGGGGAAAATAGTGAATTGAGAACAGGGAATAGTGAAAGGCGGAGTTTCGCGGTAAAGTGCGGACATGATTGACGATACTTTGAAATTACGCCCCGGCGCTTTGCAGCGGGTTTGGGTCATGTCCGATCTTCAGCAGGTCGATCCCGTGCGGGCGCGGCGGTGCATGACGATGGCGGTGGAAGATTACCGCGCCCTGAATATGCCCTGTGATCAGATCTGGTATCTCGGCGACGCTGTGGAAGGCAAGCGTATCGATCGTGTGCGTGAAATGGTGGCCATGCAGGTGGAGTTGCTGCAGCCGCTGGGGGCGCCGCTGCGGTACGTAATGGGCAATCACGATTTCGATCCATTTCAGTATGAGCCGAATCGTCCCGTCGTCGCGCCTTTCTGGGAAACGGCCAAGACGGTGCCGGGGTGGAAGACCACGGCGAAGCTGGATGATTTTTATTTTTGGGATTCGCTGGGCAATCACGATGTGCTGTTTTTGTCGGATCACGTCGATTCCGGCGGGCCGGGGGGCGTGCCGCGGTGGATCTGCACGCACGGCAAGGTGCATCGCGATGCGGCAGCCTATCCGTGGGGTCCCGAGGCGTATGCCAAACTGCGCGAGGAAATCGCCGCAAGACGCCGGCCCATCATCATCGCCGGTCACGAAGCGTTCCCCGGCGGCAATCGGCCGTCTGAATTGATGCGCCAACTGCTGCCGCTGCCCGCCAGCGTGCGCATCCATTTTTACGGCCACGCCCACATCGGCGATAAGGTCTGGCTCAAGGAACATCTCTATCGAAAAATCGCCTATGTCGAGCATCAGAAACTTATGCAGATCGACGTCGCCAGCCTCGAAGATCAACGCGGAGATGAAATTCGCTCGGTCATTTTTGAAATCTACGGCGATGGCGGCTTCGGCGTCTTCTTCCGCGATCACGGCAAACGCCGGTGGTCTGAAGTGCTGCTGAGCGCCTAGACGGTAGACGGTAGACAGTAGACGGGCGACAAATCTGCGGTCCGCTCCATCAATTCGGGTGCCAAATCTGCTATATTGATTCCCATCGATGCAAATCGGCACGTCCAAGTTCAATAAGCTGCAAGTCTGGCACGAGGGGCCGCCTCCTGATCCGGCCCGCAAGTCGCTCCGCCGCTTCCTCCGCTATGTCTATCCCTACATGGGGCTCATCACCGGCGCCACGTTCTGCGGCGTCCTCAAATTCATCATGCCCTCCACGATGGCCCTTTCCGTCAAGTACCTGACGGACCGACTCGCCGGCGATAAACTTTCCGCCGCCCACGCCACCCGCAGCGATGCCGTCGCCAACGTCCTCGATCGCTACACCGCGTGGATGACCCACCAGCTTCCCGCCTCGTGGCACATCGAGGGGCAGTGGGGCACGTTCAACGTGCTCATGGTGACGCTCGCCGTGCTCTACGCGATCTGGGGCGTTTCGCTCTACTTCCGCAGCTACCTCTCGCAGCTCGCCGGCCACCGCGTGATCCTCGACCTCCGCACCGATCTCTACCAGCACATCACCCGCATGGGGCACAGCTTCTTCCAGACCCGCCAAAGCGGCGGCATCGTCTCGCGGCTGATGTCGGATATCGCCCTGGCCCAGAACTTCGTCGGCAGCGCGATGACCAACATCTGGATGGACCTGGCCACCTGCATCTTCTACTTCTACGTCCTCTTCTCGATGGACCTGCCGCTGGCCCTGGCCAGCCTCATCGTCTTCCCGTTCTATATTCTGAGCATGCGCACGCTGGGCGTTCGCAGCAAAAAGAGTTCCCGCGCCGTGCAGGAGGCCATGGAGGAATTCAGCGGCGACGTGCAGGAACGCGTCAGCGGGTTCCACGTCGTCAAGGCCTTTGCCGCCGAACAACGCGAAGCGCGCAGCTTTTTCGGCAATGCCCGCCAGCTTTTTCACCTGACGATGCAAAACGTCAAAACCACCGCCCTGGCCAACACCATCGTGCAGTGGCTCACGCAAATGGCCACGCTGGGCCTGATCTGGTTCGGCGGTTACCGCCTCTACCTGGGCTATACCTCGCCGGGAACGGTCGTCGCGTTCATCATGCTGGTGCGCGAACTCTACATGCCCATCAACCGCATCAGCGAGATGAACACTATCCTGCACAACTCGCTGGCGGCGATCGAACGCGTTTTCGAAGTCTTCGACATCCACCCCGACGTGCGGGAAAAACCCAACGCTATCCGGCTCACCCGCCTGCAGGGACGCATGACTTTTGAGAATGTCAGTTTCGCTTACCCGCTGGGTGAAGGCGTGGCGATCGATGGCGCGCCGGCCGCGACCGACGCCGCCTCGCCGCGCATGGTGCTCCATGGCATTTCGCTCGACATTCAACCCGGCGAGATCATCGCCCTGGTCGGCCCCAGCGGTGCCGGTAAAACCACCATCGTCCAACTCGTGCCGCGGTTCTTCGATCCGTCCGGCGGCCGGGTGCTCATCGACGGCATCGATCTCCGCGACGTGAATCTGCGCAGCCTGCGCTCGCAGATCGGCATGGTCGCCCAGGAAACGCTGCTCTTCTCCGGCACCGCACGCGATAATCTTCTGTACGGACGCCCCGACGCCACCGAAGAGGAACTGATCGCCGCATCCCGCGCCGCCCGCGTACATGATTTCCTCGCGGAACTGCCCGACGGCTACGACACCCTACTCGGCGAGCGCGGCGCCAAGCTCTCCGGCGGGCAGAAGCAGCGGGTCGCCATCGCCCGCGCCTTCCTCTGCAATCCGCGCATCCTGATCCTCGACGAAGCCACCAGCGCCCTCGATTCCGAAAGCGAGCAGCTCATCCAGGATGCCCTGGCGCGCCTGATGAAAAATCGAACGAATATCGTCATCGCCCACCGGCTCAGCACGATCCTCAACGCCGACCGCATCGTCGTGCTCGACCAGGGCCGCGTGCTCGATGTGGGCAACCACGTCGAACTCCTGGCGCGCGGCGGCCTCTACGCGCGGCTTTACCATACGCAGTTCCGCACCGCCAAAGCGGGATGAACAATCAAGATATTTACTGTTGGGGCATATTCATTTCGAAGCCGCCTTGGGGCGGAAAGATGCCGTTGAATGCATCTTTGACGGCGCGCATGCGCAGGGTGATGAGAATGTACACCGGCATGGCCAGCGCGATCAGTACGCCGATGCAACCGCCGACGATCAGGCTAACTATCATGATTTTCTCCATCCCCGCGGGCATGCCAGGGCCACTAATCGTCGCTTCGTAGGTTTTGGGAATAATGAAGAGGGCGTTCAATATCGTCTGAATGACGACAAGGACGATCTTGCCAATCGCATAGACTCGCAGCGTCGTGCGGCTCCAGGGCTTTATGGAAAGTGCCCCGATTCCTCCGGCCAGCAGCCCAAGTGCCAGCATCAACCCGACGCTGCCGAGGCCAAACAGCATCACCTTGTAAACGAGGGAGTGCTTCAGCTCCTCGAGCGCGGGATTGGCTGGCCCCATCGGCACGAAGTACATGATCCAGCCGCCGCATGACATCAGGATCGCCCCAGCGCCCCAGATGATCGAGAGGATGGCCAGTACGGTCAGAGCGGCGGGGCGGTTGTTCATGGCGTCTCCAAGGGTGAGATGTGGATGCTGGGGAAATTGTGACCTGCGGGCGAAAAACAGGCAAGCCGCTGCGACTCGGTTTCAATTGGCGAATTTTCATGTGTTTAGTCGTCTAACGCTTGAATTACTGATGCCCCAGCCTCTAGGCTTGTGGTGTTCCACCCTTTTTGTAAGAGATGAATTCACATGACCACGATGGATGCACCCCCCGCTTCCCCGCAGAAAAATTCGCCGACCGACACCGCATCGGCCCTGCCGAAACCCGCCCACCTCCACGTGCAAAAACCACGCTCGTTTCTCGCGCGTCACGGCGAAATGATCTGCGCCATCACTGCCGGCGTGCTTCTGCTCACCGCAACGATCTATCACTGGCAGACCGGCCTCGAAGGCGTCCCGTATTACACCATGGTCGGCATCGCCTTCGCCCTCGGCTTCATCTTCGGTTCCGCGGAAGCTTGGCAAGCTCTCCGCCAGGGAAAACTCGATATTCACTTCCTGATGGTGCTCGGGGCGGTGCTGGCCATCTTCGTCGGCAGCGCGATGGAAGGGGCCGTGCTGCTTTTCCTCTTCACGCTCTCCGGGGCGCTCGAAGACTACGCGATGCAACGCACGCACGCCGCCCTCGAATCGCTCATGAAACTGTTTCCCAAGGAGGCCGTTGTCCTCGGTGAGGGCGGCTCGCAGACCAAGGTGCCGCTCGAACAACTCAAGATGGGCGACCGCATCCTGATCAAGCCGGGCGAAAATGTCGCCGCCGATGGCATCGTGCTGGAAGGCACTTCCGCGATCGACGAATCGGCCATCACCGGCGAATTCATGCCCCGCGAAAAAACCGTCGGGGCAAACGTTTTCGCCGGCACACTCAACACTTCCGGGCGCCTCGTGGTCGAAGTCCGCAAGCCTGCCCACGACACCACGCTGGCCCACATCATTCACCTGGTCTCGCAGGCCCAGGAAGAAAAAGCCCCGGTCGAACGCCTCTTCGACAAGGTCGGCACCATCTACACCATCATCGTGCTCGTCGGCAGCGTCTCGGCCTGCCTGCTCATGCACTATGCGTTCAACGTTCCCTGGATGAGCATCCACGATGCGAAAACTTTCGAGGTGCTGACTTCCGGCGCGATTTACCGCGCGATCACGCTGCTCATCGTCGCGTCGCCATGTGCGCTCATCATCTCCACGCCGGTGGTGATTCTCTCGGCCATCGCGACCTGTGCCCGCCGCGGCATCGTGCTCAAGGGCGGCCGGCACATGGAATCGCTCGCGGCACTCAAGGCCCTCGTCTTCGACAAGACCGGCACCCTCACCACCGGCCAGGTGCGCCTCGTTGAAATAGAAGTCATCGACGCCTCCAAGGCCTTCGCCATGCATCATGACCACGAACACGAAGCCCAGAGGTGTGCCACGGATCTGCCCGCGCCGCCGCCGCTGCCCGGTGTGACCGCCGCCGGAAAAATTGATGATGCACTCCTCCGCGTCGCCGCCACGCTCGAAGCAAATTCCACGCATCCGCTGGCCGCGGCCGTCGTTCGTGCCGCCAAGGATCGCCAACTCGACGCGTGGCCCATCGAGGATTTTCAGCAGGAGCCCGGCCACGGTCTCCGCGGCATGATCCAGGGCCAGCTCTGCATCATCGGCAGCCCCAACCTGCTCGAAGGCCTCTGCCACACCAAGCAGATGGAGCTGATCATCGAACGCATCGCCGCTGCCGAATCCGCCGGACGCACCGCGGTCGTCATGTACTACGGCGGCCGCGCCGCACTGCTCGAATTTCAGGATACGCTGCGCGCGGATGCCAAAAAGACCGTCGATCGCCTTCACGCCCTCGGCGTGCGCCCCCTCGTCATGCTCACCGGCGATGCCAAGAAAGTCGCGCAGGCCGTCAGCGATTCGCTCGGCCTCGATGAAGTCCGCGCCGAACTGCTCCCGCAGGACAAACTCACGCACGTCGCCGAGCTGGTCGAGAAATACACCGTCGTCGGCATGGTCGGCGACGGCATCAACGACGCCCCGGCCCTGGCCCGTTCGACCGTCGGCATCGCGATGGGGTCGATCGGTTCCGAAGCCGCCATGCAGGCCGCGGATGTCGTCCTGCTTTCCGACCGCATCGACCGCCTGCCGTGGCTGGTCCACACCGCCCGCCGCGCCCGCACGGTGATGATCCAGAATCTCGCCTTCGCCATCGCCGTGATCGTCGTGCTGGTGATCTGCACGAGCATCGGCGCGGTCAACATGACCCTCGGCGTCATCGGCCACGAAGGCTCGACAGTGCTGGTGGTGGCGAATGGGCTGCGCTTGCTGCTGACGCGGGATGAATAGAAAATGAAAAATAGAAAATAGAAAACGCGTGTGGACCGCTAGCCCGCATCGTGGAGATCTTCGATGAGACTGCTGCCTAAGAGACGCTGGATACGAGTTGTTCTGTCGCTCGTGATATTGGCGCTGCTGATCGTCATCGTCGATCAGGTGTGGGTCTGGAAGTGGCGGCAGATCGAGGTGGGACGTGACACCACGCGTATTCTCGCGCCGATGGAGCCCAGCGGCTGCCCGGATTATCTGGCGGCCATCAACGCGGAATGTAGCGCCGGCGTGACACCGGAGAACAACGCCGCGCCGCTGCTGCTGCAAGCCGTGGGACTTGAAGGCGGACAGGAACCATGGCGTGCCGCCATCAAGACGAAACTCGGCTTGCCTTCCGCACCGCTGCCGGGGCGCGTTTTCACGCTGGGGCAATCGGTAAGCATGGCTCTGGCATCCACTACGACTACTGCGAAAGCGGCCGCGAAATTGAGTGACGCGGATGAAGACAGGTATTACGAGGAGGAAGCGCTCGCTCGTCGCGCGTCGTGGTCGGCGGTCGATCATGCCCAATGGGTTCAGTGGGTGCATGCCAACGAGCCTGCCTTGGAGTTACTTTACGCGGCAACGGAACGATCGCGGTACTATGTGCCGATCGCGAGCCGCGCGGGAACACTGGCCGGCCTGGGTCGCGAAACTGTGCTGGGTCTATTGATTCCGAGCACAGGGACGTATCGTGTGCTTGGGGGCTCTTGCCTGGCGCGGGCGAATATGAGGCTGGACGCCGGCGATCAAGTGGGATTCTGTGCCGATGTGCTGGTGACGATGAAGCTGACTCGGCTGCTGGCCCAGTCGCCGACGGTCATCGAGTATTTACCGGCACGGGCGTTGGACGAGGAAGCCATGACCGCGGTACAGGCGGCGGCTTCATCGCGCAAGCTTGACGCGCCGGCCTGCAAAATGCTTCGGGAAGCGATCGCGGCGCAAGGTGCGTTTCCCTCGCCGGTGCGGCAGATCGACACTCAGGAGCGCTATCTGTGCCTGGACTGCATCTGCAAACTGGCGCGGTACGACGAAATCGGCATTTCTGATCCTCCCAGTCCCGAGACGAATTCGTGGCGAACCAGGCCCGTGAACTTCAATCGGTGCCTGCGCCTTACGAACCAACTTTTCGATGAGGAAACGGCTGCTTTTAGAATGCCGACGTTCCCGGAACGCCGCAAGGCGTTTGCGGATTCCGTAGTGCGCTCTGATGCGCGGTACGAGAGCCTTGGCCGAGTGGAAAAGATTGTGATTTCTGTTTCCCTACCCAGCTTCAGTCGTACCGACAATATGTATACGGCGAACCTGTCTCAACGCAATCTGGCGCTGACGGCATTGGCGCTGCGAGAGCAGGAAATCCGGACGGCCAAATTTCCCGAAAGCCTGGAGGATCTTGGGCCCGCGGATCGCGCCGATCGAGTGGATCCTTTCGTGGAGCAACCCTTCATCTATCACCGCAGCGGCGACGGGTATGTGCTTTACAGCGTCGGCCCGAATCTGAAAGACGATGGCGGCGTGCCGAAAGCCAAAGAGGGGCCGGCCAGGAAAGACTATGACCTTGTTGTAAAGGCGGAACGCTGAGAGCAGTCCCTTCGGCCACGTGCAACGCGGCTTAGCTTACGCTGCAAATCCGCCGTCAATCGTCAGACAGGAACCGGTGACGAAGCCGGCTTCCGGGCCAGCCAGGTATGCGGTCATCGCGGCGATTTCGTCCACGTGGCCGTAACGCGGGAGGGCCATCAGGGCTTTTATCTGTTCGGCAAAGGCGCCTTCTGCGGGATTCATATCGGTATCCACCGGCCCGGGTTGAATGGCATTGACGGTGATGCCTCGCGGGCCAAGATCGCGCGCCAGGCCGCGGGTCAATCCGGCCACGGCCGCTTTGGTCATCGCGTAAACGGCGCCGCCGGCGAAGGGCATGCGATCGGCATTCACGCTGCCGATCGTAATGATCCGCCCGCCCTCCTTCATGTGCCGCGCCGCTTCCTGCGATCCGACAAAAACGGCCCGCACGTTCACCGCGACCATGCGGTCGAAAGTCTCCAGCGAAAAGTCGGCGAGCGGTCCCATTACCGCAATCCCCGCATTATTCACCAGCACATCCAACCGGCCGAACTTTTTCACCGTCTCGACTACCGCCGCCTTCACCGCTTGCGCGTCGGCGCTGTCGGCCGCAATCGCCACCGCTTTTCCGCCGGCCGCCTCAATGCCGCGCACCACTTCCTCGGCCCGCGGCTTCGAACTGGAATACGTAATCCCCACCGCCGCCCCTTCGCGCGCCAAACGCAGGGCAATCGCCGCCCCGATTCCCCGCGATCCGCCCGTCACCAGGGCCACTTTTCTGTCGAAAGTCTTAGCCATCGCAAACTCCACTGCAAAAACTGAATCAAATCTGGCCGCCCACCGCGGCGCAGCGGACGATTATAGCGCAGAATTTTAGTAGCGGTTTCAGCGCAAGAAAATGTTGCCGGCGTCGTTCGTTAGATTCTGAATTCTGAACTCCGAATTCTGAATTCCTCCCCCGCTCCCCCCTCACTCCGGCAGTAGCGGGGATTTTTCCGGATTCAAACTCGCACCCAGCTCGCGCGTCTTTTTGTCCACCGGCGGCAACTCCGGCAGGTCGCGATCGGAATGCGCCCCCAGCTCGCTCATCTTCCGCGCGCTGACCAGCAGCCGCGCGTCCAGCGAGCCGACGGCCGTATTGAACTGATCCACCGCGCCATCCAGCGACTTGCCCAGCCGCGCCATGTTTCCCCCCAGGATCGCCAGCCGGTCGTAGATCTCCACGCCCAGCTTGCGAATCTCCTCCGCATTCTTGCTCAGCAACTCCTGCCGCCACCCGCGCTCGATCGTCTGCAGCAGCGCGATCAGCGTCGTCGGCGTTGCCAGCAGAACTTTTTTGACGATCGCATCCTGGATCAGCGCCGGGTCTTGGTCGCACGCCGCATACAGAAAACTTTCCCCCGGCAGAAACAGCACGACAAACTCCGGCGTGTTCGTAAACTGGCTCCAGTACGCCTTGCTCGAAAGATCATCCACCCGCGATCGCACGTTGCGGGCGTGCCCCTTCATGAACTCGCCCCGCGCCGCATCATCGGTCGCCCCCGCCGCGTTCAAGAATGCATCCATCACCGCCTTGCTGTCGATCACCACGAAGCGGTTGCCGGGCATTTTCACCACCATGTCCGGCCTCAGGCGCGCACCCTCCTCGGTCGTCAGCGATTCCTGCAATTCGTAATCCACGCCCTTGGTCATCCCGGAAAGCTCCGCCAGCCGCTCCAGGGCAATCTCGCCCCACCGCCCGCGCACGTTCGACTTCTTGAGTGCCGTCGCCAACTGCATCGTCTGCTGGGCGAGCGCCCGCTGCGTTTCGGACATCCCGCCGAGGTGCTTGAGCAAGTCGCCATACGCGCTGGCCCGTGAGGTCTCGATTTCCACCAGGCGCTTCTGATACGTCCCGAGCGTTTCCTGCAGCGGCTTGAGCAGCGTCTCGATCTGCGCCTTGCGCTGCTCCAGGTTTCCGGCCGCCTCGGTGCTGAGCGTCTCAAATTTCGTCTTGGCCATCTCCAGGAAGGTCGCGCTGCTCCGCTCCAGTGCCTCGCGGCTCACCGCCGCAAACGCCGCCGTCAACTTCGCGTTCGCTTCATCCAGAAGTGTTCGCTGCTCATCAATATTCTGTTTGCTGGCCGAAAGCTGCGCCGTGGCTGTGGCATACTGCTTTTCCAGTTCCGAAAGTTGCGCCCGAAACGCTTCCGCCGCCGCCTGCTGGGCCTCCAGCGCCGCGGCCAGATCATCCTGCCGCCGCTGTGCCGCCGCCGCCGCCTGGGCCCGCTCGCTCTCCAACCCCATCACTTTCTGTTCCGCCAGCGCCCGCCCCGTATCCGCCTGGGCCACCGCCGCCCGCCCGCGCCGATCCGCCCACAGATACGCCACCGTCGCGCCCATCGCGCCGCCAACCGCCGCACCCAATACCCCAGCAAGCCACGCGTCCATCGAATACCTCCAGCTCTCCGCATTGTAACGGCAAACCGCCGCCGCGAAGAATCGGCCAGCCGAAGAGGTCTTCGTGCGGACCGCGTACCACCCGCGGACGTGACGATCCGCTCGTTCACTGGCATCGAGCAGACGGTCTGGTCCTCTTTGATGAGAATTGAGTTAAACTATTTTCGGTACTATAGGAGTTCCGATGTCGGCTAGCACGTACCTTATGAGATACCGTATGGGAGAACGCAAAGCTGTGTGGGGAGAACTCCTTTCTCTTGGCGCGACAGCACTTGCCGAACCCCTGCTTTCTGATGCGCGAGCAGTTGCGGAGGAAATTGTTGACCGTGCCCACCATAATTTGCGTCTGCTTCGAGATCGGTTGATAGCGCTCGGGTATCGCTTTGAACGACCTGAGGAAGTGATAGTTGACGCGGCCGAGAGGGACAGAGCCGCGGTCATCGACCTTGAACTCTCAATGGGCACCCTGCCGTTGATCGTGCGGACGTGGTATCAGCGCATAGCGTCGGTGGACTTTCGTCAGCACCCGGACCAGCTATTCTATCGGCAAACCCTGTCAGCTGATTGCGCTGACCTTCCTGTGGTGGGGCTGGGTTTGCATGTGCCCCTGGTGTTTTTGCGCATTGAACGATGCTTGGAGCTTCGGGACCAGATGATCGCCCGATGTGCCGCCTCGCAAGTGCCGTCGCGATCTTTTGAAAAGTTCTTTCCTGTTGGGGGATATGCATCGAACTGCGACCCGAAAGGATTAGCACTTCCGTCCCAAGGTATTGATGGCACTCTATATAATGATGGTGACGGAAACATATGTTTTGTGGACGAGTTGCGGAAGGCCTTCTGTTCTGGTGGATTCCCGTTTTGGCGTCGAAAGGCTCAGTACCGCCGAGGGGTAGCACTAATTGGGCGTCGTCCCGACTTTCGTCAGTTGCTAGATTCGTTGGTTGATGGCCTCCAGACTGTATAGGTGTTTGACGGCATGAGCCGATGTCATCGACTTTCCAGCACCTTCCCGTTGTTTTGTGTTTTATGTTTCTTGTTTTATGTTTCATCTTTTCCCCTCCCTCTCCTCCCGCGCGCGGTTAAGATGTCCCCCATGGATACTCAAACCGCCATGGACGCACGACCCATCGTCGAAGGAATCCTCGCCCGCGCCGTCGCCGCTCAGGCGTCCGATGTGCATGTTGAACCCGTCGGCGACTCCTACGAAATCCGCTTCCGCACCGACGGCCTCCTGAAAACCATCGAAACCCTCCCCGCCGATATCGGCCGCGGCATCGTCCTGCGTCTGATGGTCATGGCCCAACTGCTCACCTACAAAATGGACATCCCCCAGGAAGGCCGCGTCCGCCTCGAACTGCCGGACTACGCCCCCATGGACCTGCGCCTGGCCGTCATCCCCGTCACCGGCGGCATGCGCGCCGTCGTCCGCCTGCCCGCGGAACTCGTCCAACCGCGCACGCTCGAAACCCTCGGCCTGCCGCAGGACATCCTGCAAGCTCTGTATAGTTTTGCCCGCGCTGATGCCGGCATGCTCCTCATCACCGGCCCGGCCGGCAGCGGCAAAACTACCACCATCTACGCACTCCTCGAATACATCGCCCAATCCTCCCCCGGCCTCTCCATCATCAGCATCGAAGACCCCGTCGAGCGCATCCTTCCGCGCGTCACGCAGGTCGAAGTCTCCGCCCACGGCTCCATGACGTACGAACGCGCCCTCAAGAGCGTGATGCGGCAAGACCCTCAGGTGCTGATGCTGGGCGAAATCCGCGATGCCGCCACCGCCAGCATCGCCGTGCAGGCCACGCTCTCGGGCCATCGGCTGATCTGCACGCTCCATGCCGGCCACCCCGGCGGCGCGATCGCACGACTCATCGAAATGGGCATCGAACCGTACCAGATCACCAGCTGCGTTTTTGGCGTGGTCAATCAGCGATTGTTGCGGCGGCGCGATGGCGCCGCCTACCGCGGCCGCGTCCCCGTCGCGGAGTATGGCATTGTGGACCCATCGGTTCGAGAAGCCATCCTCAAACGTGCCGATGGAGAAACGCTCAAAAAAATCTTTGGCGCACAAGCCGGTCATGTTAGTATTCAGGCAGCAGCCGCAGCGCTGGTCCTGGCAGGAGTCACCGACGCGGCGGAAGTGCAACGAGTCCTTGGCAACTGAGAAGAAGCAAGAGGCAACCCGGAAAATTTCGATCCCCCAAAAATCATCCCATTCGCTTCTTACTTCTTGCTTCTTGATTCTTTCCTCCCGACCGAGGTGGCGTGATGGCGACGAGTGCATTTGCCTACGAAGCTCAAACTCAATCCGGCCAATCTCTCGCCGGCACGATCGAAGCCGCATCGGCAGCCGCGGCGCTGGAGCAGCTCACCGGCCTCGGCCTGCGCGTGCTCACCGTTGCCGCCGCCGAGCCCGCTTCCCCCAAGATGCGCCGCACCCTGGGCACCGAAGATTTTCTCCTCTTCAATCAACAGCTCGCGCACCTCACCGCCGCGGGATTGCCCGTGGAGTACGGCCTGCGTCTGATCGCCGCCGACGTCGGCCGCGGCAAGATGGCCGCCGCCGCCAATGATGTCGCCGCGGACCTCGAACGCGGCCTGCCCCTCGGCGAAGCCTTCGCCCTTCACGCCCATCGCTTCCCGCCGCTCTACTCCCGCATCGTCGAAGCCGGCGTCAAGGCCGGAAACCTGCCGGGCCTGCTCTTCAACCTCGGACGACACCTTGAACTGGTCGCCCGCCTGCGCAAAAACCTCTGGCGCATCCTGGCCTATCCGTGCGTCGTCTTCACGGCCCTCATGGGCGTCGTCCTCATCATGTCCGTCTACGTGCTCCCCCAGTTCCGCGAAATCTTCAAGGATTTCAGAACGACCCTTCCCATGCTCACGGAACTTCTCTTGATGCTCGGCCAATACATGCCCGCGATCATCCTCGGCATTTTCATCTTGCTTTTGCTGGTCCTGGCCACCTGGATCATCCTGGTCGTCTCGCGCAAGACCGCGCTCTTCGTCGATTGGTTCATCCTGCCCATGCCGCTCATTGGCCGGGTGATTCGCCTGAGCCTGCTGGCGCGCTGGTGCGATGCGTTGAAGCTCGGCGTCGAATCCGGCATCGATCTGCCCAAGGCTTTCGGACTCGCCGGAAGCGCCGTCGGCAGTCCGCGTCTGGCCGCCGAAGGCAGCGAATTGGCCGCCGCCATGTCGCAGGGACAATCTTTGCTCGATCCCCGGCGCATGCGTCTGATCCCGCCGGCCGTTCCCGCCGCCATTGAACTGGGCAGCCGCACCGGTGATCTGCCCTCCACGCTGGGAACGCTCGCCTTGATGTACGAACAACAGGCCGAGCATCGCCTGCGTTTTCTGCCGACGATCCTTACGCCGATCTTCCTCATCATCTTATCGGTGACGGTCGGAATCACGGTGCTGGCGATGTTTTTGCCGCTGGTGAAATTGATCCAGTCAGTCAGTGGCGAGTGATGGAATTACCGCTATGAATCCTGATCCCAGGCAACCTCAAGCACTCTCTTACCGGCGCGCCGATCCTTCGCGCACCGTGCCGCTGGCGATTCGTCTGCTCATGGGCGTGACCGGGCCTTTCGTCTGGGTGTTCCTGAGCGCACTGCTGATCGTGGCGGTCTGGCTCGTCGGCAGCTATGGCGTCGTATTCTTTGTCGGAATGATCCCAGCCTTCATCGTCCTGATGATCCTCGTGGCCCAGCGGGTGACGGAGCGGATGCGCGAACAGCGCGGCTGGCTCATCTTGATGTACGTCGAAAATGCCGTGCGCCTCAACCTCCCGCTCGTCCCCTTTCTCGATGCCGCACAAAAAGGCGAATCGGGCGCTGTGGCCCGGCGCATGGAACGGCTTCTCCAGTTGCTTCGCTACGGCAATCCGCTCGGCGATGCCCTCCGCCAGGCCGTCCCCGAACTGCCCCCGCGCGTCTTCCCCCTCGTGCTCGCCGGCGAACAGACCGGTTGCCTCCGCCAGGCACTCCATCGCCTGGTGGCGGAATACCAACGCATCGAACCGCGCGAACCGGAAGACCAGGCCCTTTTCTATCGAATCTATCCCTTCGGTCTCGGGCTCTTCCTGATCGTCTATATGTACGGCCTGACGACGTTCATTTTCCCCAAGTTCCGGGAGATCTATAAGGATTTTCATGCGGTCATACCCTGGCAGACACAACTGTTGCTTTCCCTGAGCGACGAATACGCCCTGCAACTGGTGTTGGTGGTACTCCTGATGGGAATGCTGTGGCTGGTCGTCGGCAGCCTCGGCAAGACGCTCGCGCCGCGCTGGCCCGGTCTCCTGCCTCGAAGTTTTCGCGATACCATGATCTGGGGCATGCCCGTCCTCGGCTCCCTCGAAGCCAACCGCGGCCTGGCCGACGTCAACCAGGTGCTCGCCGACTCCGCCCAGCAGGGCATTCCCCTTCCCATGGCACTTCTGCAAGCCTCGGAGCTGGACATCAATACCCGGCTCCGCGTCAAAATCGTGAATTGGTCCCGCCGCATGCAGGAGGGCCAACCCCTTGGTCCCGCCGCCCGCGCCGCCGGATTGCCCGCCCTGATGGCGTCCCTGCTCGAAACGCTGACCGGTCCGTCGCGGGAAACCTCCGGCGATTCCACGGACGCGTCCCAGATCTTCACGTTCCTCGCCCGCTACTATCGCGGACGGTTCAGCCGCACCGCCATCGTCCTGCGCGCCGCTTTCGAACCCGCCGTCGTCATCGCGATGGGTCTCGTCGTCTGTTTCGTGGTGATGGCCATCTTTGTCCCGCTGCCTCATTTGATCAACGCCGTGATGGGCTGGGATGGGAGGTCGCCGCTATGAAACGAAATCCTTCATCGCGCCGCGCCTTCATGGTTGCCGAAACCCTCTGGGCCATCGCCGCGATCACCATCCTCATCACCACGATGCTCTACGCCGCCGTCCAGTTGAAAAAGACGACCGGCCAGCTTGCGGATATTCGCGCCGCGGCCCGCAGCGCCGAGGAATCGCTGATCCGCCTGCAGACTGGCCAATCGCCGCGCGATGGCGTGGTCGTCGTCGCTCTGCCTGCGTCTGCCCCGCCTCGTCAGCATTGGGTGAAAGTCACCGCCACGCACCACGGTCATGCCGTGAGCCTTACCGGCCTCGTGCCCGGGGGTGGGGTGGGTGGGGGGGGTGGCTCATGAACGCACGACGAAATCATTCTCGCCGCCGCGGATTCACGCTGGTGGAACTGCTGCAAGTCGTGCTGCTCATGGCGGCCTTCTCGGTGCTCGCCACCGAACTCTTCATCATGACCATGAAGGCCAGCACGCAAAGCGTCCGGCGCGATGAACTTCTCGGCCGTGTCGATTCCGCACTCGCCCAGCTTCGCCGCGATGTCTGGTCCGCCGAGGCCATCACTCTGCAGGACGGCACGCTTTCCCTCCATCGCGGAAAGGATGAGCTTCGCTGGTCGTCCACTGCCGAAGGCCTGACCCGTCTGGAACTCCCCCGGGAACAGCGCCGCCGCTGGAATAAACTGCCGGCCCTCACCTTCGAACTCCGCGGCCCGCAGGTCATCGTTCACGTCGGCGATGGCGCAGACGATACCGTCGTGCTGGTCAGCCAGGTGCAACTGGCGGGAGGCACACCATGAAAAAGAACTCCCCCCGCCCATCCCCCATTCCCCACCGCCGCCGCGCCATGGCCACCATGACGGTCGTCATGATGCTCATGCTTGTCGGTTCCGCCGCCGTGGCCATGAGCGCCCTTTTTGCCACCGAAGCCCGCCGCACCCACGCCGCCAAAACCCAGGCCCAGGAACGCCAACTCCTCCTCGCCGGCGCAGCCTACGCCGAAACAGAGCTCGCCGCCCGCGGCAACGCCTCCCGCAACATCGACGTGCCCCTCCCTTCGTCGGTCGACGGAACCCTCCACCTGCAAATCGGCCCCGGCCCCACCTCCGCCGATGCCACCGTCCAAATCCAAGCCACCGTCGCCTCCCAGCGCGCCCGCCAACTCCTCACCTTCACCCGCACAGGCGAAACCTGGCGCATCACCGCCGCCACCCTTATCCAATAATCAACCAATTGAAGTTTGAAAATTGATAATTGATAATTAACGCCCGACCCCCTCCACTCCCCCCACCCCGCCACTTCTTGCTATCATATCTCTCGCTCATATCCCCGAGGGCCTTATGACCAAATCACTCGCCGTCTTCGCCGCCTGCATTCTTCTGGCCGCCGCGCATGCCATCGCCGATGTCCCGCAGCGCATCACTTCTGATACGCTTCCCACCACCCAGCAGCTGCAGGAGATGGTCGACGCCGGCAAATACAAGGAGGCCCTCCGCGCTATCTTCCGCGTCCTGGAACTCAAAGGCGATGCCGCCGCCCCCTACGACCGCACCGAAATTCTTCTGCTTCGCGCCGAATGCCAGTTGCAGAACAAAGACCGCTCCGGTGCACTCGATTCCCTCGCCCTCGTCCGCAAGGAATCGCAGGAGGCCGACAAACGCCCGCTCTTCGCCAAGGCCGTCGCCCTCGAAACGCTCATCTCCCACGCGCCGGCATTCACCTACACGCCCAAGACCGGCGAAAGCCGCGAACCCATCAGCATCCTCGATCGCATCAAACGGCCCCGCGCCATGCTTTCGCTTTACAACGATGAAATGGTGATCATGCAGCCCAAGTTCAAGGCTGCCAAAGCCGCCAAGTCCCTTCCCCCCATCGTCGAATTCGCCAAGACCGTCGCGGGCATCCGCTCCCTCGAATTCGCCGTCAACGGCAACAATGACGACACGAAAGAAATGTTCGGCGAGCTTTCCACCCATGCCGCCGACCTCATGTCTGCCGAGGCCGACACCATGGCTGCCCAGGTCGGCGGCATCGAGTCTCATGCCAAGCAGCTCGTCAACGAGGATTACTCCGTCATGGATCCCGTCACCAAGAAACCCGTCACCCAGCACCGCCTCCGCCAGCGCGGCCTCATCAACGATGACGCCTCGGTCCTCAAGGGCATCATCGATACGTGCAACAAATACGCCCAGGCCGCCAAAGAACTCGGCGTCGCCCTCGGTGCTGAACCGAAACTGTTTCAACCCGCCGTCAAAAAAGCTGATGACACTTCGGCCAAAGCCACCATCGTCCTCAACACGGATTACACTATTCCGGTGAAGTGAGTGGCTCGATTTTCGTGGTCCGTGGTTCGTGGTCCGTGGCCCGACCATGAACGGGATATTCGACAAGGCGTCAGCCCACGAACCAAGGATCACGGACCACGAACCGTTCCCCCAACGGAGGCCCCATGCGTTCGATCATCCCGGTGCTCCTCCTCACGCTGTTTCTTCTAGGCACTCCCCTTCTCGCCGCCGAAACCCGGCCCACGCAGGCGGATATCCAGGCCGATTTCGATGCCGGCAAATTTCCGGAATGCATCCTCAAGATCGCCAAGGTTATCAACCTCCCGCCGTCTCTTGCCAAAGATTACGACCGCTACGTCCTCCTCATGCTCAAGGGCGAGGCCCTGCTGCAAACCCGCCAGGGCGGCGGCGCCTCAGACGCCTTCGCCATGGCCTAGAAAGCCACCACCGACAAACCCAAGATCCTCGCCGCCACCACCCTCGAACTGCTCATCAAGAAATCCGAAAACCTCAAGTACAAACCCCGCGGCGGCGACGTCAAAGACGCCATCGACATCGTCGACCGCGCCAAACGCATCGACGCCTACAAAGCCATCTTCGCCGACGCCTGCGGCGACGCCGAACGCCGCCAGGAACAAATCCTCAAGTCCACCGGCCTGCCCGCCATCCTCCCCTTCGCCCAGACGCTGTCCGAACTGAGCATTCTCGAAACCGCCGCCACCGGCGCCGATGCCAAGTCCCAGGCCCTCAAAGCCGCCCTGGCCGCGCACGCCAAAGACGTCATCGCCAAGTCCCAGGCCGAAGACCCTGCCGATGTCGAAAGAATCAAAGCCCACGCGAACGAAACTTACAACGTCGACACCTGGGACACCTTCCACCGCCCGCACCGCACGGTCTACAAGCGCGGCCTCAGCGGCGAAGATACCGCCCGACTCAACGGCATCGTTACCAACTGCAATAACCTGCTCAAACTGATGAAAGACCTCGCCGACGCCCTCAATGCCGATTTCAACGCCGACAACACCCGCGTCAGCACCCTCCGCAGCACCGCCACCGCCGTCGCCAAAGCCACCTACGGCAAAGTCAGCTCACGCTAATCCTTCAGCGTTAACGGCCGTAAATTAGCCACAAATAAACACCAATAAACACAAATACAGAACCAGAAAAGGGCTGAAGATAACTGCAGACACCTCTTTTCTTCTCACACATTTGTGTTCATTCGAGTTTATTGGTGGGTAATTTATTCTCGTCGTCCATCGCCGCGGTACCAGTTCTCACATCTCCGGATCGAAGCGGCACACCGTATCAAACACCTTCCCCCCGTGCTTCCGCGCCACCATCTCATCCTTGATCATTGCCAGCTTCAACGCATCGACGGTAAACAACGCCTCAAAATTACTCTCCACCGCACGCCCCATACCTTCCAATATCACCAGGTCCGTATCGGCCGCGTGCCGCTGCACTTCCTCCGACACTTCCCGTAAATCGATCAGCGGCGTCACACACCCCGAATCGATCGCCCCCAGCCGCCCGGCCCGCATCAACCCGTCCAGCGTCGCATCCACCTTCCGCAAGCGCTCCAGCAGCGCCCCCAACTCGCTATGCGTCACATCATTCAACGCCGGCAACCGGTTGGCCGCGATCATTACCTGCGTCCCGCGCTTCGCCAGAAAACGGCAAAACGGTATCACCCCCAGCAGACAATCCGACCCCGCGTTGTCGCAGAAAAACATCGCCTTCCGAGGCCTCACTCCGGTAAGCAACCGCTTGGCCAGCGCATCGTACTGATCCACCAGCCACGGCCGCGTCCCGCCCAATCCATCGCGCACCGCATTAAAGTCGGGCGACTCATTCGCATACCGCTTGGCCGTCGCACCCGCCCCCAAGTCAAAAATATTCCCCGCAAAAACCCCCTCCGTCGCCAGCAGCAACGCCTCTTCCTCGGAGGAGTGGCTATCCAATTCCGCCACCACCTGCGGATACAACGGCAGCGTCGCCTCGTTCTCCCGCTGCTTCATCTTCTCAAACGGATCCGGCAACCCATGCTCGATCAACCGCTCCTGCCGCAACCGATCCATCGACAACAGCGTCAACTCCCCGCACCGGTCCGGCTTTTCCCGAAACGCCCGCACATCCCCCAGGAATGCCGCCTTGCACGCATCCGCCCGCCCCTGCGCCTGGGGCCCGTACGTATCGACCGCCAGGTGCATCACCAACTCAAAATGATGCTCGAAATGCGCCAGCCAATGCGTCCGAAACTCCGCATCCCTCACCATCTCATGCTTGCACGGCCGGTAGTCGGCGGGATCTTTCAACAGCGAAAAAACAGCCATGGGTAAAACAACTTTCCAAATCACAAGAAGAACCAAGCCCGCCAGTGTCGAGGTTCACGGTGCAAGTTTCAAGTAACTCTGATCCTCCTTGAAACTTGGTCATTGGTCATTGCGTCATTGCGTCATTTCCCCGGCTGCGTCGTCACGCTCGCCTTCGCCTCACCCTCGCCCGCCACCTTCAGCAACTCCCGCTGTACCCCCATCGCCGTCGCCATCCGCAAAAGCTTGCGCTGTTCGCTGAACCAGTAACTCTCCACCACCACCCCGCAATGCATCAAATCCACCCGCCACCCGTTGCCGCCGTCATCCTTCGGTTCGTACCCCCGCGCCACCAGCACATACCCCGGCCGCGGCAGCAAATCCCATCCGCTCACCACGCTGCACCCCAGCACCACGCCCTTCTCCCGCGGCAGCGCCGCCGCCAGCACCCGCACACTTCCGCCGCTCACCGCCGACAATCCCATCCCCACATCCCGCGGCATCTGCGG
Organism: uncultured Phycisphaerales bacterium; assembly: GCA_903845195.1. Lineage (GTDB taxonomy): Bacteria > Planctomycetota > Phycisphaerae > WQYP01 > WQYP01 > CAIMWO01. The sequence goes on along the minus strand of CAIMWO010000019.1, from coordinate 29,556 downwards.
CCCCGCGCGCTCCTCCTGCACCCACCCCAGCAGCCTCGCGCCCACACGCTTGGCACTCGTATGCCAATCCACCGCCCGCGTGCTATCCGCAAATTCGAGCGCCTCCAGCGTCAGCGCCGGCGATTCCTTCTGATCCCCCATCCGAAAACTCGCCATCTCCCGCGTCGTGCTCACCACTCGCGCCCCTCCCCCCCCATCGCCCACCTCCACATGCGTTGTCTCCAAGTCCAGCTCGCACATATCCGTCCCCCGCAGCCGCCGCTCCGCCTTCACATACCCCGCCCACTCCCCGCCTTCGTACAATCGATACCACGTCACCTCCCGCGCCAGCGCCGCATCGTCCGTCTCCTCCACCGCCGGCAACTTCTCCCACTCCATCGCAAACGAACCCCGCAATCCCGCCGGCGGATTCAACGCCGCCGCCACCCCCGCCTCCACCTCGATCGCCCGAATCCCCAGCGGTTCCCGCGGCATCTGCAAAATCAAAGGCTTCTCTTCTCCCTCACGCCGCACCATCATCAGCAACTTCCCCGTATTCTCCGTCGTCTCCCGCGACGCCAGCGCCTCGGCCACCTGCCCCCGCAGCGTTGCCAGATCCCGCGTCTCGCGCCCGCCATAATTCAAGATGATGTCCCCGCCCCGCACACCCGCCCGCCCCGCACCTGACTGCGGCCCAATCTCCGTCACCAGCACCCCCGTCGTCGACGGCTTCTTCATCACCGCCAGCACCGCTCGATACTGCTCCTGCAAATCTTCCGCCAAATCCTTCTTCGCCCCCGCCCCCCCCGCCCCAGTCGCCTGCCCCCACACCGCGCCCGCCAACACCAACCCTGCCGCTGCCGCCACCCAACCCCAACTCAAATATCGGCGTTCATCGGCGTTCATCGGCGGTTCCATCAGTTTTGAGAGTTTGAGATTTTCTCTTAGCGGCCCAAGCCCGTGCTCACGCCAACTCATCCACCAGCGGCTTCTCAAACTGAATCAACAAATCGCTCCGCGTGGAATCCCACCGCGTCCCCGTCACATCGAAACCTGCCGACACCGCCAGATGCAACATCGGCTTGTGCCGATTCAACGCCTCCAGCCGCAGATACTCGTACCCGTGATTCTTGGCCCACTCCGCCTGGCTGACGATCAACTGCTGCCCCACCCCCTTGCGCCGAAAATCCCCCGCCACCCCCGTCAGCCAGTTATAAAACACGAACGGCTTCAATTCGAAACCAATCGTAAACCCCACCGGCCGCGTATCCAGACTCGCCATCATCACCAGCACGTTGTACCGGCCCTGAAAACGCCGGCGAAAATACTCCTCCACCTCCGGCGGACGGAAAATATTGTTGTACAGCTCCACGATCATCGGAAGCTGCTGCTCGGTCACCACACTGATATCTGCCTGCGCCATGCCCATCCGTTCCTTGAGGCCACGTTTCGCCAGAGCAGTATATCGACCCTCCCCCCATTTTTCATGCCGCCCCTTCCAGCCCTCTCCTCGCCCACTCCCCGCGCCTCCTCCAAAGCCCGCCAACTACGTTGGCGTGGGCCGACCGACTTTCGTAAACAAGCCCCCGCATCAAACCCCATCTTGCCCCAAGTTCCCCACCCGCCACATCGCGCGCACTCTTATTCGGCCTGCACCCTGCACTTGAAGACGATTTCATTACTGGTGACAGCGCCGGACCAGGCGCCACGTGTGAACTCTGGGCCCTTTCCAGCCACTTCGATCTGGTGGGGCGAGTAGGTCACTTTCAGTTGGTATTCGCCGGGCTTGTCGAGCATGAGCGCCCTGCCGCCGATGCGGCCGGGAAAAGCCGCCTCCAGCGCCAGCGACTTGCCGGGTTCGATCGTGGGGTAATGCATCTCGGCAGGTGGCATCATCTCGCGATCGACGAGCGCTCGGAGATCATCGACCATAACGGGCAGGCCGTCGAAGCGCAAATCGAAATTCAGCGAACTCCATGCATAATCGTAAAGGTTGAGCTTGATCGGCTTGTCGGAAATGTTGGTGAAGGTCAGCGTGAGCTTGGTTATTTCGGGGGAATATTCCGGGGAATTGGGCGTCGACTTGTCCCGTTCGATCGGGGTCAGCTTGAGGGCGGTTTTTTCGGCGGCGATTGAAAACTTCAGTCCGTTGACGGCTTCGTCGCCAGGCGTGACGTCGGCGGAACTGGTGGCGGGGGCGGTCGGCGATCCCGCGCATGCCATGAGACCCATGCAAAACGCCAGGAGAGACGTCGCGGCAATCGACTTCACGATGTACTCCTCATGATGACTTCGGCTGTCGCTGCATTTGACGCACGGAACGCGACGCGGTTCCGTCCCGCTGCAGGTTAGCACCGAACCGAGAGGGGGCAACTGGTTTCAGGCCGCATCGGCCAGATGGCTCACTGCTGAACTCCCGCCGGATTGTCGCGAATTTCGTGCCTGGTCTACAATACCCCGCATGCAAGACCCATGTAGTGAAGCTTCGGAAGCGTTTGAGTGCACCGCACACTATACGATTGAACACTCCCGCCGCCTCACCTGGTATTTGTGGAAACATTACTCAAGTCGCGACGCCCTGATTGGCACAATCGCTATGGCCTTCGCAATCGTTGCATTTTTCTTCCACGTCTATATTGGTTGGGGCCTGCTGATCATCGCCGCAGGTTTTTTACTCGTCTCGTTTTCCGAGTATTCGCGATTCGCCCGTGGTTTCGCTCAATCTCGCCGTTTTTCCCGCGCTGAGACGGTTCAATGGCGATTTACAAAAACACGCCTCCGGTATCACACTGATCTTTTCGCAACGGAACTCGATTGGCGGCTGGTCCAGCAGATCGTGCGCCTTCCCCACGTCTGGATATTCTTCACAAAGGGCGGTCATTCAGTTGTGTTTCCCCTCGACAACGCTTCGCCCGACCTTCAGGCTTTTATCAATGAACGCTTCGAACAAGCCCGCCCCAAGAAAAGCTGATCTAGGAGTTACCGAATCAACTGACACAAACCCCTCCCTCCACTGTTACCATCGTCCTCTCCACCCCGCCCCCCCCCATAGCCCATAACCCATAACTCGCCACACCCCCATCCCCTCCCCAAAACCCGCAAAATCCCCCCCAAAACCACCCTTTCCCCCGTTTCTCCCATACCCCCTCACCCCGACACTTCGCCACCCCCAACGCTCCCCCCGCAACACTCCCCCTTTTCAAGCGTTTAGTCGATAAGATGGAACATGGGAAAACCCCCTTTCCGCCTATTGGGAGCCGCCGCCATGAAAACCTCGCGCTTTTTCTTCGCCGCACTTGCAGCCGCACTCTCCCTGGCCATCGCACTGCCCGCCCGCGCCGAAGACTTCAAGAACCCCAAGGCCGTCGTCCCCCCGCAAGCCAAACAGAACCGCATCTCCGGCGGCGAATCCTTACCGCCCCTCCCGCTCCCCGCCACCCCCGTGCGCCGCACCGAACGAAAGCGCGAGCCCGCACCGCCCGCACTCGTCGGCAAAATCAACCTCAACATCGTCGACGGCAAACAAGTCACCCAGTACCCCTCCGTCACCCTCGATATCGAAAACCTCATGAGCTGGACCAACTCCCAGCTCAAGCTCCGCTACCGCTTCGTCGAAACCGACCTCACCCAATTCTCCTTCTCGCCCACCGAACTGCCTGTCCTCTACATCACCGGCTGGACCCCGCTCCCCGCCTTCAGTGACAAAACCAAAGACAAGATCCGCGAATACCTCATGGCCGGCGGCACTCTCGTCGTCCACGCCAACTGCGGCCGCATGGAATTCAACGAAAGCTTCCTCAAACTCCAGAAAGAACTTTTTCCCGATCGCCCCATGGGCTGGCTCCCGCAAGATCACCCCATCTTTTCCTGCCTCAACAAGATCGACACCATGAAGTTCCGCGAAGGCACCGGCGCCTGGAAAGAAGTCCCCGCTGAACGCACCCTCATGGGCATGAACATCGGCTGCCGCACCGCCGTCATCTTCTCCCCCGTCGATGTCTCCTGGGGCTGGGATGCCAACGCCCATCCCATCGACGGCGGCACGCTCTTCGACCAGGGCGACGCCCTCAAACTCGGCGCCAACATGCTTACCTACGTCCTGGCTAATTACGAATACGGCCGCGCCTTTGAAGTCACCAAGATCTATCACCAGTCCGACCTGGCCACCCGCGATCAGCTCGTCGTCGCCCAACTCCAGCACAACGGCGACTGGGATCCCACGCCCCACGGCCTGCCCAACCTCCTCAAATTCATCGACACCCACTCCACCCTCAACGTCCAGTTCAAACGCGAAACCGTCACCCTCGACGATGTCGATGTCCTCAAACACCCCCTCCTCTACATGACCGGCTTGCGCGACTTCAAACTCAGCGACAAGGAATCCAAACGCCTCGGCGATTACCTCAACGCCGGCGGCATCCTCTTCGCCGAATCCGCCATGGGCGCCGATTCCTTCGACCGCTCATTCCGCCGCCTCATCAAACAGGTTCTGAACAAAGACCTCGAAGTGCTCAAATCCGACCACCCCATCTACTCCAACGTCTTCAAAATCCGGGAAGTCGAATATACCCCCACCGTCACCAACGACCACCCCGAACTCAAGCAGCCCACCCTCGAAGCCGTCATCAAGGACGGCACCCCCATGGTCATCTACAGCCGCATCAGCCTCTCCAACGGCTGGGAGCAACTCCCCAACCCCTACGCCAAATCCTACTCCGACCAGGACGCCCTCAAGCTCGGCACCAACGTCCTCGTCTATACGCTGACACATTGAGCCGCATAGGAAAACACACGCATCAATCCAAGCCCAGGGATTGCAGTCCCTGGGCTACCGTGCGTTGTTACTTGTCATAACCATTGGGATTCTTACTGAACCAATTCCACGCCGTCTGCACGATCTCATCGAGATTCGTAAACCGCGCCGACCAGCCCAGCTCGCGCTTGATCTTATCCGGCGCCGCAAACAGCTCCGGCGGATCGCCCGCCCGCCGCGGCGCTTCGATGATCGTGATCTTCTTGCCCGTCACCCGCCGCACCGCATCGATGATCTCGCGGTTCGAATACCCGCGCCCCACGCCCAAATTGTAAAACAACCCCTGCCCCGGCTTGAGATTCTCCAGCAGCACCAGATGCGCCTCGACCAGGTCCCACACGTGCACATAATCCCGCACGCATGTTCCATCCTTCGTCGGATAATCGGTGCCGTAGAGATCCATGTGGCTCCGTTTGCCCAGCGCCACGTTCAGCAGTGCCGGAATAATGTGCGTCTCCGGCCGATGGTCCTCGCCGATCGCCCCGTCCGGCGCGCAACCCGCCACGTTGAAATACCGGGGCGCCGCAAACGCCAGTCCCTCGGCCTTGGCCACATCCTTCAAAATGTGCTCCACCATCAACTTGCTGTCGCCGTACGGATTGATCGGATTCTGCGGCAGATCCTCCGTGATCGGCATCTTCGGCGGCATCCCGTACGTCGCGCACGTGCTCGAAAACACCAGCTTCTTCACCCCCGCCGCGCTCATCGCATCCAGCATGCTCACCGTGTTGCTCACGTTGTTGCGATAATATTTCCGCGGATCGGTTACCGACTCGCCCACATACGCCGACGCAGCAAAATGCATCACCGCTTCAATCTTCTGCTTCTGAAATATGGCGATGATCGCCGCGGTGTTCGCCAGGTCCGCCACATAAAACGCCGCCTTCGGATGCACCGCCGCCCGATGCCCATTGGAAAGATTATCGATGCACGTGACCGCGTGCCCCTTCTCCACCAGCAGCTTCACCGCATGCGACCCGATATACCCCGCTCCGCCGATCACGCAAATGTTCATCACATCCTCCAGAAAAAGTTGAACCGCTCATTGTGAGGATTTCAACGCGGGAAGCAATGGCCCACGCCGCGCGAAGCGATGGTCCAGACGACCGCATCAGCGTCCATCGCAAACGCCAATTACTAATTTAGAGAAAATTAGTACAAAAAATTGGGATTCATTTCGACGCCCATACCTGGGTTTTTGCCGTTCGCACGACAATGTGTAGCATCGATTCTGCTATACCTCGAGCAAATAACCTATAATCTCCCGATGCCCACTTACCTCTCCGACACCGCCATCGTTCTTCGCGTCACCGATTTCTCCGAGACCAGCCAGGTCGTCGGCGTTTTCGCGCGGACCCATGGCCTGCTCCCCCTCATCGCCAAAGGCTCGAAACGCCCCTCCAAGAAATCCACCATGTCCGGTCCGCTCGATCTGCTCACCTCCGGCGAGGTCGTTTTCATTTCGCCCAAGCAGACCGCCGAACTCGGCACCCTGCACGCCTGGGAATTGGCCGATCATCGCAAAACCCTGCGGGCCAACCTCCCCGGCCTCAACGCCGCGATGGTTGCCGCCGAAGTCACCCTGCGCCTGCTGCAGCCGCTCGATCCCCATCCCGAGCTTTACGATGAACTCGAAGCGGCGCTTAAGCTCCTCGGCGGCCCGCAGTTCGCCCGCGGCCTGCTCGCCTACACCAAGGCCGCGCTGGTCGCCGCCGGATACGCCCCGCAGCTCGAAGCCTGCGCCCTCTGTGGCAAGTCGCTGGCCACCGCCGCCCCCGAAACACCAACGCTCTTCGCCCCATCCGCAGGCGGAGTGGTCTGCACCGCCTGCTCATCCCGCGTCCCAACGGTCGCCAGCGGTAGGGGGGGATCAGCCACCACCACTGGCTACGCACACAAGACTACCGTTCCCGCCCGCATCCTCATCGCCCTGGCCCGCCTGCCCGCGCCATCAGAACTCCTCTTGCGTCCCTCCGACCGTCCCGCCGATCCCGCCGCCCTCTCCACCGCCTTGGAATTGCTGCTCAGCCAGATCGAAGCGCTCACCGACAAGCCGCTCAAGACGCGCTATCTTCTACCTAGCCTGTTCAGGTAATTGATAGTTCCAACGTCCATTGGTCCCCCATTTTCACACACGCCACATTATCGCCCCTTGCTTCGCTCCGATATGCGAAAAAAGCCGATTTTTGAGTTATTCCGGCTGTTAAGCCCACCCATGTCCCACCCGATGGATCGTCTAGTGGAAGCTTCCGCCGTCGCCCAAACGCGACCACGGACAGCTTCCGGATCATCTCGGCATTGACGGTGAACTATGGCCACTCTCAGCGTGTTGCACATCCTTCGTACCATCAAAGAACGCGGCTCGGTCTCGCGCACCGACCTGCAACACCTCACCAGTCTCTCCTGGGGTACCATCACCAACACGACCCGCGAGCTGCTCAACCGCAACCTCATCCGTGAAGAAGGTGCGCTCGCCACCAAGTCCGGCCGCAAACCGGTGAAACTCGCCATCAATCCCGCCAGTCACGTGCTCGTCGGCGTCGACATCGCGCCCGATTCGCTCAAATGCCTGGCGCTCAATCTCGCCGGCGAAACGCTCTGGTCGGAGAACCGCGGCTTCGATCTGGCCCTCCCGCCCGCCGAAGTGCTGGACCTCGTCGCCGGCATGCTGCGCCGCGCCCTCGAAGAACCCTCGGTACGCCAGCGCATGTGCCTCGGTGTCGGCATCGCCGCCCAAGGGGCCCTGGACGTCCGCCGCGGGCTCATGCGCTTCGCCCCCCGTATGCCCGGCTGGAAAAATGTCCAGATTCGCGATCACCTCCAGGCCCAGATCCCCGTCCCCGTGCTCATCGAACATGACATCCATTGCCTCGCCCTGGCCGAACGCTGGTTCGGCGAAGCCACCGCCGCCGACGATGTCCTCTGCATCAACCTCGGCGAAGGCATCGGCATGGGCATCCTGCTCAATGGCGACGTCTATCGCGGCTCGCAGGAATTGGCCGGCGAATTCGGCCACATCACCGTCGATCCCAACGGTCCGCCTTGCGCCTGTGGCGATCGCGGCTGCATCGAATCCTTCTGCTCCACTCACGCCATCAACGAATTTGTCCGCAGTCGGCCAACCGATCAATCCCCCACGTTGGCCGCCATCCTCGCCACCCGCCCCGCCACCGCGCCCGAACTTATCGCGGCCGCCTCCGCCGGCGACCTGGCCGCACGCGCCGGACTCGAACGCCTCGGACAATACCTCGGCCTGGGCGTCGCCAACCTCATCGATCTCTTCAACCCCTCGCTCATCGTCCTCTGCGGCCCCCTGGCCCTCGGCCGCGAATACTACCTCCCCGCACTCAATCACCAGATCGAAAAACACGCCTGGAAACATTCCAACCGCCAGTTGCTCATCTCCAAACTCGGCAACCAGGCCGTCGCCATGGGCGCCTGCGGCATCGTCCTCCAGTCCGTCTTCGATCAGCAACTCCTCGCCCCCATCGAACTTCTGCACGCCTGAACGCAAGAATAGAAAATGGGTCAATACGCGCCGGGGTGTTTCTTTCCCACGGCAGCGTCCTTTCACTATTCACTATTCTCAATTCACTATTCATGTCACAATCTGCCTGCTATCGAAAAGGCATTTTGTTAGAAGCACTATGATGAATCGCCCGCAGTCTGCTCGAGCCCGTTGGATCGGCCTGGGCCTCACGCTCCTCGCCGCCGTCTGCGCCCGCATGTATGCCTATTGCCTACTCGGCGTGCGTTTCGATGCCGAGCCACTCAACTTCTACCTGCAGTTCATTGATCCAGAATTACTCCGCACGCACTTGTGGCAAAGCCTCTACTACCTGCACGAGCAGCCCCCGCTTTTCAATCTGTTCCTCGGCGTCGTGCTGAAAGTTGCCCCGCATGACTACGCACTCGTCTTCAACGCCTGCTTCATCGTCCTCGGCCTGGCCCTGACCGCGGCACTCTACGGCTTGCTCTTGAAACTGAAAGTCCCCACGCTCGTCGCCACCGTCATCTCCCTGCTCTATGCCGTGCATCCGACGACCCTGCTCTTCGAAAACTGGCTGCTCTATGAGTACGTAATCGCGGCCCTGCTCATCCTTGCCGCTGCCTTCCTTTACGGCTATCTCTCCACCAACAAAACGCGCTATGGCGCGGCATTTTTCCTGATGCTCGCCCTGATTGTCTGGACCCGCGGCACCTTCCACCCGCTCTGGATGATCCTCATCCTGGCCGCCCTCGCGGCCCTGCCGGGCATGCGCTGGACTGCGGTGATGCGCTGCGGCATTCCGTTCGTGCTCCTGGCCCTCCTCCCCACCGCGAAAAATTACTTCCTCTACGGCGACCTGCTCACCGGCGCCACCTACGGAAAATTCAACTACAGCGGTATGCGCACCAGACACCTGCCGCCACAGGAACTCCAGCGCCTGATCGCCGACGGCACCCTCTCGCGCGCCAGCGGCATCGATTTCTACGGCCGCTCCGTACTCGACTACGCCGACCTCCTCCCGCCTCTGCAAAACACCGGCATCCCCCTCCTCGATACCCCCCTGAAATCCACCGGCGCCCCGAACTGGCACCACCACGGAATGACGCTCGTGGCGAACCTCTACTATCAAGACGCCCGCCTCGTCGCCGGCCGCTACCCCCACCTCTATTGGGAGAGCGTGCAGGACAATTTCTTCCGCTGCCTGCAGCCCGCCAACGAGTGCGTCCCCTTCAACCAGCCCGACTACGCCAACGCCATCGCCCTGCGCCCCTGGCTCGACCGCTTCAACCGGGTATTCGCCGGCCAGATCGGCGCTCAAGGCCCCGGCTGGATTACCGCCCTCGCCCTGCTCCTCGTGATCCCCTATTGGACGATCGTGCTGAGTGCCGCCTGTTGGCGTATCGTGCGCCATCGCAATAGCGCACCCGAAGAGACCGCCCGGCTCGGCCTCCTCCTCTTCTGCTTCTTCAATTTTGTCTACGTATGCGCCACGACCATCGCGCTATCCCACGATGATCAAAACCGCTACCGCTTCGCCGCAATGCCCCTGTTCCTCATCCTCGCCGCCGCCATGGCCCTGGATCTCACCACCCGCTGGCGTGCCAACAATCGCCCCGCCCAGTAACCCCACAAAAGCCACCCCCACATTTTTCTATTTTCCATTTTTCATTTTCTATTTTTCGCGTGAGTCCACAATGAAAGTCACCGGCCCATCATTGGCAATATCGACGCGCATCTCCGCCTGAAACCGCCCCGTCTCCACCTGCACCCCTTGCGCCCGCACCGCCGCGACCAGCTTGTCGAACAGCTCCCGCCCCTTGTCCGGACCTGCCGCGGGGCTCAGACTCGGCCGCCGTCCCTTGGCCGTTTCCGCCGCCACCGTAAAATTGCTCACCAGCAGAACGGATCCGCCGCACTGCTTCACGTCCGCATCAAAATATTTGTCGCCGTTACGGAAGATCCGCAGCCCGGCCAGTTTTCCCGCCATCCACTCCACATCCCCCACCTCATCCTTGGCATGCACCGAAACCAGCACCACCATCCCCACCCCGATCTCGCTGATGATCTGCTCATCCACCAGTACCGCCCCGTACACCACGCGTTGAACAACAGCGATCATATGAGTATCTGGTCCTTCCGCCGCACTAATAAACTGAGAGATTTACGACCGCTCGTACCGAACGCCCAAAAAGAACGACAGCACCAGCGCCGCGCATCCGCCCAGCACCACCAGCGGCCGAATCCCCGGCTGCAGCAGCGCCGCGAAATACCACGGCAGCGCCGCCACCGGTTGCGGTGTCACCGGCGTCAGACTTTCCGCCAGCAGCGTTGAAATGCTGTGGTCGCGGAATCGCGCCTCGCGATCCAGCACGATCACTTCCTCCCCCGGCCGATTCAAATTGAGCTGCCGCGCCGCCAACCGCTCCATCAGCAGCGGATCCTTGGTCGCGGCTTTCATGAATTCCTGTTGCAGGGCAATCTTCTGATCCAGCAGATCGAGCGTCGCCTGCAGATTGTTCCGCTGCACCTCCGCCGCCCGCCGATCCTGCATCGCCGGAGCCAGCGCCGTGGCACACAGCAACGTCAGCCCCGCCAGCAACAGCGCCCAACTGATCGTGCCCACCGAGAACACAAACGGAATCCAGATGAAAGTAGGTGTGCGTGGTTTCATGAAGAATCAGCCATCCCGGCAACTCAGGCCTCGCCCCCACGCAACGCGCGCGGGACGATCCTTAATAGTCTTCTATCGGCCATGATAGCGAAAACGCAAGAGATATTCTCGGACGGGGCTTCACGTGATCAGTTCAATTGGAACCGCACCGTCACCACCGATGTGATTTCCTTTTCGAAACTGGTCGTGTCGTTGTTCCCCTCGGCACTCGTCGCTGACGAACCTTTCGGATTAATCTGCATGACGCCCATCCTGGCTTCCACCAATTTCCCAAGTTTACCGTTGGCGTTCACAACGATTTGGGTGGCGCGAGTGGTGGCATCTTTCGTGGCGTCTGCAAGCATGTCAATTTTCAACTCCGAAAGCTTTGTATATAGATAATTGGGCGATCCGGAGTCGATCTCCAAGCCATCCTTAATTAGACTTGTGACCGAACGCGACACTTCGGGAACGCGTTCCATATCGTGGCTCTCAACGATGATCGTCTGCGTCAGCACGTAGCTTTCGATTTTGTGAGAGGTCACGACAATCGGTCGGCCGCTTCGTGACGATGATTTGGTTTCTTCCGAATTATTGTCATTGTCGTCAGCATTCTCCTCGCTCGTCTTGACCTGGGCAGAGGGAAGGACCTCACGGGCGTAAATTTTTTGCGTGTTGATGGAGGAAAAGGTCACCTCCTTATCTGGAATTCCTTTCGATTTGAGAAAGGCCGCAACATGGTCTCCATCACTTTTGAGTTTATCGTAGGCTTTGGTGAGGTCGGCATTACGAGACGTGATGGTCGCCGACCATGTGATCAGGTCAGAAACGATGGCCTTCTTGGCTGAACCCTTCACCTCAATGGTCTTGGGCTCCAGCTTCACGCTCATATACGTCCAAGCCAGAATGGCCACGCAAATCACATTGGCCAGGGCGAAGAAGACGCCGCCGACTTGAAGGGAAACGATCATACGGCTCGGCTTGGAAGGCGCATCGGTGGACACGGGAGATCCTTTCAAAAGTGGTCCATGATAAAAATAATTGGAACTCGATGAGTATCGGACGGCACGCCGCCCGCGGATCAGAAATGCTTTTCCTCCGCATATTCTGTTTCGTTCTTTGTGTTTATTCGTGTTCATTTGTGGCTCATTTACGTCGTCGGCGCTGCAGTATTATGCAAAAACAGCTTTCGCCGGAACATGGTATATTCCAAAGGGTTACTGATTCTTCGAGAGGTCGATATGCGCCGATTTACGCCTCGTATCGCTTTGGCCGCCGTGCTCCTCGTTGCGGCCCTAGGCGCAGGAACTGCACCGATCTTTCTTCGTCCCGCGGCCATCGATAGCGTCAAACTCCTGCCAGCGCCGGTGGCTGAAAACTCCGCCGAAGCCAAAGCGGAAATCGACTTGCTCCTCGCCCTCCAGACATCCCGTACCCCGGCCGAAATTGCGCGGGTCAAGTCGGAGGCCGGCCTCAAATTCACCGCCTTTGAGAGTGTCTTTGGAAAATGGTTCACCGCCGAAAACCTTCCGCAGACCGATGCGTTTTTCAAGACCGTCGACGCCGAAATCAAAATCTTCACCCGCCCGGCCAAGGACCATTTCCGCCGCCGCCGCCCGGCCCTGGTGGACAAACGCATCAAACCCCTCTTCGATGTCGGCAACGATCCCAGCTACCCCAGCGGCCACGCCACCCGCGGCATGGTTTTCGCCCTCGTCCTCGCCGACGCCTTCCCGGAAAAACGCGAAACGCTGCTCAACCGCGGTCAGGAAATCGGCTGGGACCGCTGCATCGCCGGCGTCCACTACCCCTCGGATGTCGTCGCCGGCCGCGTCCTCGGCCAGGCGGTTGCCCAGGCACTTCTGGAGTCACCGGCGTTCAAAAAAGAGCTGGATAAGGCCAAAGCGGAAATCGAAGCCGCCGAAAAGGCCCATCCCGCCGACGGCGAAAAATAACCCGCCCGGCCCAAGCCCCCCGCCCATCGCTCCTGCCAGTGCATGCCAGGAAATCACCGGGATTTATGTTCCCGTCGCCATTCCTGCGGATATAATCCGGCGATTAGTGGGTGACTTCTTGTTTTTATCTTAGCGCACTGGAGGACGGCTCATGTTTGAGCTCTTGGTGAAGACGTTCGTTCTCATGCTGCCCTGGGTGGTGATCGCGGCGGCGGCCATGTTCGCCTGGCAAAAGAAAAAGGCGGCGCCCGGCCCGGCACTGCTTCAGGCCGGTGCAGCCCTGTTCATGTTCCTCGCGGCGCTCGGATGGATCATCCTGCTCGCGATCCTCCTCCACATGGATTGGTACAACCTGCACCATTACGCAGCGATCGCGGGAACGTTCCTGCAGTACCTGCTCCTGATCGCCTTCGCCGCCGGTTACTGCTGGGAACGCTTTGCCAAGAAACCATAGCCCGCAGGGACGCCAAGCGACTCAAATAAACACAAAGTCTGAACCAGAAGAAGGTCAAAGGCCACCGCCCCCACCTATCTCACAAATTTGTGTTCATTCGTGTTCATTTGTGGCTAATTTACGTCGGCAATCGCTGCAGCGCTGGCGCACCGCATTCAGGCCCGCTTCGCCGTCCACGTCCCCGTGATCAGCGGGATCGGCAGCCCGCGGTAATATCCCGGCACCTCGATCGTCATTTCCGCCAGGCTGAACACGCCTTCCAGCGTCTGCCCGTCTTCAGAAAGCTTCCCGCGAAAAAGGATCGGCGGATGCGCCACCGGAAAATCGCTCGTCGCAATGTTCCGCCGCTGCGCCCACTCCTCCAGCGTCGCCTGCGAACCCTCATGCACCATCCGCAGCGTCGGCATCAACTTGCGAAACGAAAATGTGCCATTCTTGAAGCTGCCCCGAATCTTCCCCAGATCCGGAAAACCATCCTTCGGATCATCCTGCACCGTCCCCGCCACCATGCCAAACCACTTCTGCCGCAGCGTCATCTCAAACGCAATCGGATGCGCCGGCAGCCGCGTCAGAGTCGCATGCTCATCATACGTATAATGCCCGCGCCAAACGCCGCTGAGATTCATGAGAACTCCGTGGAGAAGTGAAATCGGTGCGCATGTTGTAACGGCAAAGCACGGACGAGGGAAGGGAGCACCGCATGGTCATGCGGTGCTAACCACTATAAATTAGCCACAAATGAACACCAATAAACACAAATACAGAACCAGAAAAGGGCTGAAGATTACTGCCTACACCTCTTCGCTTCGCACACATTTGTGTTCATTCGTGTTTATTTGTGGCTAATTTATCTTCGTCATCGCGCGAAGTGCGAGGCGCATGCTTACGAAAAAGCCCCGACCGTAAGGCCGGGGCTTCATAGTGTTCACCGAATAATGCTAGAGAACGCATCGCCGCACAATCATGCGGCGTTCCGCGGCCTCGCGCTTATCCCTTCGTCCAGAACTTCGCGCCGTACACCGCACGATCGCCCAGCTCTTCTTCGATGCGGAGCAGTTGGTTGTACTTGGCCACGCGATCGCTGCGGGCCGGGGCGCCCGTCTTGATCTGGCCGCAATTCGTCGCCACGGCAATGTCGGAAATCGTCGCGTCTTCCGTCTCGCCCGAACGGTGCGAAAGCACCGCCGAGTAGCCGTTACGCATTGCCAGCTGCACCGCTTCGAACGTCTCCGTCAGCGTGCCGATCTGGTTGACCTTCACGAGAATCGAGTTGGCCGTGCCGGTCGAGATGCCCTTCTGCAGGAACGCGGTGTTGGTGACGAACAAATCGTCGCCGACCAGCTGCGTCTTCTTGCCCAGGGTATCGGTCAGCGTCTTCCAGCCTTCCCAATCGTTCTCCGCCATGCCGTCTTCCAGCGAGCGGATCGGGTACTTCGCCACCCAGGCCGACCAGATCTTGGCGAGCTGTTCCGAAGAAACGATCTCCTTCGAGCTCTTGAAAAATTTATAACCTTTCTTGCCGTCTTCCTTGGCTTCGTTCCACAGTTCCGAAGTCGCCGGATCGAGCGCCACAAAAATATCCTTGCCGAATTTATACCCGGCAGCCTTCACCGCCTCGGCAATCACTTCGAGCGCTTCTTCATTCGACTTGAGATTCGGAGCAAACCCGCCTTCATCGCCGATGGCCGTGTTATACCCCTTCTTCTTCAGCACCTTCTTCAAGGCGTGATAGACTTCCGCGCCCATCCGCAGCGCGTGGGCGAAACTCGTCGCACCCCACGGCTGAATCATGAATTCCTGAAAGTCCACGGTGTTGTCGGCATGCTTGCCGCCGTTGAGAATGTTCATCATCGGCACCGGCAACACCTTCGCCGCCGTCCCGCCGAGATACCGATACAACGGCATTCCGGAAGCCTCCGCCGCCGCCTTGGCCGTCGCCATCGACACGCCCAAAATGGCATTGGCCCCCAGCTTCGACTTCGTCTTCGTCCCGTCGAGCTCGATCATCAAATGATCGATCCCTTCCTGATCCCGGGCGTCCAAACCAATGACTTCCGGTGCAATTTTCTTGTTGACGTTATCGACCGCCTTCAGCGTGCCCTTGCCGCCGTAACGCTTCGGGTCTTCATCGCGCAGTTCGCAGGCTTCATTTTCGCCCGTCGAAGCGCCCGACGGCACGCCGGCCCGGCCCAGTGCACCGTTCTCCAGAATGACATCGACTTCCACAGTCGGATTGCCGCGGGAATCGAGAATTTCGCGGGCGCGGACAGATTCAATAATCAACGACATGCAACAACTCCAATTCGGAAAAAGTTAAAAAGTTTCGTATACCAAGGCCGAGAAAACGAGCGATTAGTCTAGCAAATACAGCCTGAATTGCCAGTCGGGCGATTCGTGGTCCGTGATCCGTGATCCGTGGTCCGTAGGTGATGCTTCTCGGCCCACGAACCACGGCCCACGGACCACGATCCCAACCCCCGAGCCCGAATTTGACGGCCTATGCCCTGCGGATACAGTGACACCATGCAAACCTCCCCCCTCACCATCACCATCCTCGGCTCCGGCACCTCCACCGGCGTGCCCATGATCGGCTGCCATTGCCCCGTCTGCTCCTCCGACGACCCCCGCGATAAACGCTCCCGTTGCAGCATCGTCGTCGCCTATCACGGCCAAGGTGCCGATCGCCAAATCCTCGTCGACACCACCCCCGAACTCCGCATCCAGGCCCTCGCCAACCGCATCGATCGCATCGATTCCGTCGTCTTCACCCACGCCCATGCCGATCACATCTTCGGCCTCGATGACCTGCGGCGCTACAACGCGATCAACCACGCGCCGCTGCCGCTCTACGCCGACGCGGCCGCCCTGAACATCATCCAACGGGCATTCGCCTACGCCTTCGAACCGCACGAAAAAGTCCCCGGCGCTCTCTATCGCCCCGAACTCATCCCTCACCCCATCGCCGGCCCCTTCGACCTCTTCGGCAAAAAATGGATCCCCATCCCCATGATCCACGGCCGCCTTTCCGTCCTCGGTTTTCGTATCGGCGGCTTCGCTTACTGCACCGATTGCAACGAAATCCCCCCGTCCAGCCGCGCGATGCTCACCTCCCCCGAGTGGGGGGGTCCCATCGACACGCTCATCATCGACGGCCTGCGTCCCACGCCGCATCCCACCCACCTCAGTTTCGAACAGTCCGTCGCCCTGATCGAAGAACTCCACCCTCGCCGCGCCTTCTTCACCCACGTCGCCCACAACATGACCCACGCCGACATCGAACGCGACCTCCCCCCCCACATCCGCGTCCTCCACGACGGCCTCATCCTCACCGTTTGATCGCGAGCCATCACACGCGAACGCTTTTCCTTACCGGAGCCCCCATGAAACGCATCTTCACCGCCCGCGACGCCATGGAGGCCCACTTCGTCAAAAGCCTCCTCGAAAACGCCGGCATCGAAGCCGTCATCGAAGGCGAATTCCTCCAGCAAATCCGCGGCGACATTCCCTTCACCATGGATTCCCTCCCCAAGGTCTGCGTCCGCGAAGAAGATTTCCATGCCGCCGAAGTGGTTGTCAACGCACACCGCGCCCGCCTCAAAAATCGCGCCCAATCCCAAGGCCCCTCGTGGACCTGCGTCTGCGGCGAAACCCACGCCGCCCAATTCGCCGCCTGCTGGAAATGCGGCGCCGCCAAACCCTCTGATACCGATTGCACGTAACAACGCGGGCCCCCATTCATCGTTCAGCGTTCATCGTTCATCGTTTCCCCCCACCCACCCCTCAACACCCGACGCTTTCCCCCTTACAATACCCCTCCGCAAAACCCTAAAACGGAGTATCCCCATGCCCGACCATAATTACCTCGCCATCGACTTCGGCGCCGAATCCGGCCGCGTCATGCTCGGTACCGTCTCCGCAGACCGCCTCCACCTCCAGGAAATTCACCGCTTCCCCAACATCGCCGTCCGTTCCGGCACCGGCACCTGGCACTGGGACATCCTCCGCCTCTGGCATGAAGTCCAGACCGGCATCGCCAAAGCCACCGCCGCCCACAAAATCTCCGGCATCGCCGTCGATACCTGGGGTGTCGACTTCGGCCTACTCGATGAACAAGGTCAACTCCTCGGCAACCCCGTCTGCTACCGCGACGCACGCACCAACGGCATGGTCGAAAAAGTCTTCGCCCAACTCCCCCGGCAAAAAATCTACAGCATCACCGGCATCCAGACCATGGCCATCAATACCCTCTTCCACCTCGCCGCCCTCAGCGCCTCCAACTCCCCCCAACTCAAATCCGCCAAGACGCTCCTCTTCACCCCGGACCTCATCGCATACTGGCTCTCCGGCGTCGCCGCCAACGAATACACCATCGCCAGCACCTCCCAAATGCTCGATGCCCAAACCCGCACCTGGAGCAAAGACATCCTCGCCGCCATCGGCATCTCCCCATCGCTTTTCCCCAAACTCATCCAGCCCGGCACGAAAAACTCCATCCTCGGCCCCGTCCAGTCCACCATCGCAGGCGCCCTCGGCGCCACCGGCATCCCCGTCATCGCGGTCGGCTCCCATGACACCGCCTCCGCCGTCGCCGCCGTCCCGGCCACCGGCGATGATTGGCTCTACCTCTCCAGCGGCACCTGGTCGCTCCTGGGCGCAGAAGTCGATCAGCCCGTCCTGACCGAAAAAGCCGCCGCCTACAACGTCACCAACGAAGGCGGCGTCGGCGGGAAAATCCGCCTCCTCAAAAACATTGCCGGACTCTGGCTCCTCCAGGAATGCCGCCGCGAGTGGACCCGCCAGGGCGAAGACCTCGACTACGCCACCATCATGAAGCTCGCCGCCACCGGCCCCGGCCACACCGCCATCCTCGACGTCGAAGACCCCGCCTTTGCCACCCCCGGCAACATGTCGGAAAAAATCGTCGCCCAATGCGTCCGCACCGGCCAGCGCCCCCCGGAAACACCCGGCGAATTCGCCCGCGTCATCTTCGAGTCCCTCGCCGTCATGTACGCCAAGGTCGTCCGCATGATGGAAGACGTTACCGGCCGAAAATTCCGCCGCCTGCACATCGTCGGCGGCGGCTCGCAAAACGACCTCCTCAACCAGTTCGCCGCCGACGCCACCGGACTGACCGTCCTGGCCGGCCCCGTCGAAGGCACCGCCATGGGCAACATCATGTTGCAGGCGATCGCCACCGGCACCCTCCCGTCGCTGGCCGCCGGCCGCGCCCTCGTCGCCCAATCCGCCGACCTGAAAACCTTCACCCCGCACGACACCGAAAAGTGGGCGAAATATTTGAAATAGGCAGATGAATTACTTTCAATAAGCAGCCTGAAAGGCTGCCCTACAGTAGCCGTGGGTCAGCGAGCGACGAAGGAGCGAGCGCCACCCACGGAAGAAAACAAGAAAACATTCGACCCTGTAAGGGTCGTCTAAACGCCCCATCGCATATAATCTTTCCGCACTGGAAAACCCGATTCACACCGGAGACTCACCATGGCCCAAACCCTCACCCGCATCCTCATTCACACCATCTTCTCCACCAAGAACCGCCAGCCCCTCATCCCTCCCGAAATCGAACCCGAACTCTATCCCTACATCGTCACCATCGGCCGCAACCTCGGCTCCCCCGTCCTCGCCATCGGCGGCACGAGCGACCATCTCCATCTCCTCTTGAGCCTCTCCAAGACCGAAGCTCTCGCCGATGTTGTCATGCACATCAAGAAAGATTCCTCCCTCTGGATCAAAACCAAGGGCGCGCAATTCGACGGCTTCCATTGGCAGGACGGCTACGCCGGCCTATCCATCGGCCAGTCCCAGTTGGAAATCATTCGCCGTTACCTTGCGCGCCAGAAGGAACATCACCGCAAAACCACCTTCCAGGATGAACTCCTGACCTTCCTCAAAAAATACAACGTCGAATACAATGAACGTTACCTCTGGACTTGAACGGCGCGTGCCCGCCCGCCCATGTAAGCCGACCCTTACAGGGTCGCACCTGTGATGCATCCCGCCATCCGTGGGCGGCGCTCGCTCCCACGGTCGCTCGCTTGCCCACGGCTACTATAGACTCGCCCTTCAGGCGGATGCGACGCCACGAATGCGTCACCACGGAGCTGATTCCCCGCAACTCCCTCCATCCGCCAAACAAGATGATGCACTCCGAACCGCCTCCCCCAATTCCCCAACACGTCACAAACTTGAAGCAAGCAGCCTGCAAGGCTGCCCTACAGTAGCCGTGGGCAAGCCCGCGACGTAGGAGCGGCGCCGCCCACGGAAAAAGACAAAACAACATTCGACCCTGTAAGGGTCGACTAAACGCCCCTTCGCATCGATAAGTTCCGCATTGGAAAATCTGATTTACCCAACACGGTCAAAACTGAAATCGCATACCTTCTGAATTCCCCCATTTGCTCTATAATCCTCCTCGCTCAACGCCTCCTATAACGAAGGGTACCCCCATGCTCAAAACCCCCATCCTCCATCCCCCGCTCCTCGCCGCCCTCGCCCGTCTCGGCCATTCCTCCAAAATCCTCATTGCCGACGGCAATTATCCCCACGCCACCAAAAAACACCCCGCCGCCGAACTCATCCACCTCAACTTCGCCCCCGGCCTCCTCTCCGTCACCGAGGTCCTCAAACCCCTCCTCGACATCCTCCCCGTCGAACTCGTCGAAGTCATGGAGCCCATGAAATCCGGCCCCTACGCCATGAAAGACGATCCCCCCATCTTCAATGAGTTCCGCGCCATCCTCAAAGACAAGAAGTTCGATCTCGAACTCACCAAGGTCGAACGCTTCGCCTTCTACGATGCCGCCTCCACCCCCGACGTCGGCCTCGTCATCGCCACCGGCGAAGGCCGCATCTACGCCAACCTCCTCCTCACCATCGGCGTCGTACGGTAAACGAGAAGCCGGAAGTAAGAAGCAAGAATCAAGAAGACCCAAATCCCCACCCGTCTTCTTGCCTCCTCATTCCAGCTTCCAGCTTCTAACTTCCAACTTCCTCCCCCAAGGCGCATTTCCCCCGCCAATCTGCTAAAATCCCCCGTTTCGCAAAAGGAGACGCCCCATGGCAGCACCCAAAGAAATCGAGCTCGGCACCACCCTCTCCCTCAAATTCGACTCCAACGGCCTCATCACCGCCGTCACCGTCGATGCCGATACCCACGAAGTCGTCATGGTGGCCTTCATGAACAAGGAAGCCCTCGAAAAGACCATGGCCACCGGCAAGGCCACCTACTGGTCCCGCTCCCGCTCCAAATTCTGGGTCAAAGGCGAGGAATCCGGCAACACCCAGCAGATCCTCGGCGTCTACATCGACTGCGATCAGGATGCCGTCATCCTCAAGGTCAAACAGAAAGGCCCCGCCTGCCACAATGGCTTCCACTCCTGCTTCTACCGCGAAGTGGTCAAGACCCCCGCAGGCGCCCTCGAACTCAAGACCATCGCCCCCCAGGAAATGGACCCCGCTGCAATGTACGCAAAGAAATAGAGAATTCAGAATAGTGAATGTTGAAGACCGCCATTTCCACCCGTTAAACCGCATCCACCCCTTTCACTATTCCTCAATTCACTATTCACTATTCACTATTCCCCCCGCTACAATACCCGCATGACTACTCATACTGAGAACCTCATGAGCAAAACCAAATCCATGCCTGATGTCCAAGGCGCTTCCGACTCCCGCAACGTCGCCATCGACAAGGTCGGCGTCAAAGCCGTCCGCTACCCCATCACCCTCCGCCAAGCCTGTGGCGGCGAGCAACACACCGTCGCCTCCATCAACCTCTACGTGTCGCTGCCCAAGCACAAAAAAGGCACGCACATGTCGCGCTTCCTCGAGATTCTCAACACCCACCATCACGCCATCACCCCCGCCCAGATCATCCCCATCCTGCACGAGATGCGCACCAAGCTCGACGCCGCCGACGCCCACATCGAAATGACCTTCCCCTACTTCATCGAGAAGCAGGCCCCCGTCACCAAGGCCAAGGGTCTCATGGACTACGTCGTCACCTTCGAAGGCGCCGCCAACGGCGAAAATGATTTCATCCTCGGCGTCCGTGCCCCGGCCACCAGCCTCTGCCCGTGCTCCAAGGAAATCTCCATGTACGGCGCCCACAACCAGCGCTGCGAAATCACCGCCCGCGTCCGCTTCAAAGGGATGCTTTGGATCGAAGACCTCGTGAAGATCATGGAAGGCGCCGCTTCTGCCCCCGTCTACGCCGTTCTCAAACGCCCGGACGAAAAATTCGTCACCGAGCAGGCCTTCGACAACCCGAAATTCGTCGAAGACATCATCCGCGACCTCGCCGTCGCCCTCGATAACGAAGACCGCATCACCTGGTACTCCATCGAAAGCGAAAACTTCGAGTCCATCCACAACCACAACGCCTACGCGTTGATCGAACGCGACAAACGCCAATAAAAATTTGCTATACTGGGGGGGGTTCTTGGGAGTTCGTTCATGACGAAATTGGAATCGCGCGTCGCAGCACTCGAAGAGGAAGTGGCGTCCCTGCGTGAATCACTGGAAACACAACGCGTCCGCGAAGGCATTCGCCTCGGGCGCGCGCAAGCCGCACTGGGCAAAACCGTCCCCGCCCGCGAGTTCCTCGAAAAGATGCGCAAAAAATACAAGATCGCGCGGCGATGAAATATCACGTACGAATAGCCGAAGTCGCAGCCGAGCAAATCGACGAAGCCTATGCATGGCTGGCAGAACGAACCGTGCACGTGACGGCCTGGCACGAGGAATTGCTGCAGGCCATCGCCTCACTCGAAGAATATCCCCTTCGCTGCCCGCTGGTTCCAGAGGCGGAAGATGCCTCCGGCAAAGTCCGCCAACTCCTATGCGGAACCAAACGCCACGCCTACCGCATCATCTTCGAAGTGGAAGACCATCAAGTGACGATCCTTCAAGTCCGCCACGGAGCCCGCCAGCGTCCCGCATCATGACGAATCAACAGGCCACTTGATCGCCAAGACGCGGTGGCTATAAGAAGAAGGCCGAAGCAAAGCTTCGGCCATTCTCAACTCAATAAATTCTTGGTGCCTTCGTGTCTTGGTGGTAAAAAATCCGCTCGCCCAACGAGCGCACTTCACATCCCCATATCACCCTTATTCAAAATCGCCTCATACGGCACTCCCGGCGCCGCCGCCAGAATATTCTCCTTCCCGCCCTCCAGCCGATCCAGCGCCACGATCACCTTCACCACCTTCGCTCCCGCCTCCGTGATGTTCTTGATCGCCTCGATCACCTGCCCGCCGCTGGTGACGATGTCCTCCACCAGCACCACGTTATCCCCCTTCTCCAGCTTCCCTTCAATCGTCTTGGCCGTCCCGTAATCCTTCTTGGCGTTCCGCACGATAAAGAACGGCTTCCGCGACGCCAGGCTCCCCGCCGCCGCCAGCGCCACCGCACCCAGCTCCGGACCGGCAATCCGCGTCGTCTCCGCCGGCAAGCGCTTCGCAATCTCCTGTCCCATCGCCTCCAGAATGTCCGGCTGCGTCTCAAACAAGTACTTGTCAAAATAGAACTTTGACTTCTTCCCCGACCGCAGCGTGAAGTCTCCCTCCAACAGCGCCACCTCTTTCACCCGCTTCGCCAACGTCGCATGATCCATGACTTACCTACTCCGTGAGAGAAAATAAAAGCGCCGAATTGTAACCGCGGCATCGAGAAGCAAGAAGCAAGAATCAAGAAGCAAGAAGCAAGAAGTCGGACGATGGGTAATCGTTCAGTTTGGACATCCAAGCCCAGGGATTGCAATCCCTGTGGCTCGCGCACTCGATCGCCTATGTATCCCCAACCCCCTGCTTCACTATTTGTATCCATTCGTGTTCATCTGTGGTCGCGTTTCGTCATCTCTCACGTCTTCTTGGCGCCTTGGTGCCTTGGTGGTGAAAAGCCCCCTCAAATCGTCACCCCGCTCGACTGGTGCCCCAACTCCGACGAATGTCCCGGAAACACCTTCGCATGCGGGTCCAGCAAATGCTTCGCATAATTCACCGCCACCGCCGCCTCGCCGAATCCCGTCGCGATCAGCCGCAGCTTCCCGTCAAACGTCGCCACATCCCCCGCCGCAAAAATCCCCGGCAACTCCGTCTCCATGTGCTGTCCGACCCGAATGCTCCCGCGTTCGATCTCCAGCGGCCAATGCTTGATCGGCCCCAGCGACGAATTGAACCCGATCTGCACCACCACCTCGTCCACGTTCAGACGATGCTTCTCCTTCGTCTGATTGTTGATCACATCCGCGCCCACCAGCCGCCCATCCTTCTCGATCAGCCCCTCCAGCTCGCAGAAGGTCATGATCTTCGTCGGCGTCGCCAGCAGCTTCCGCACGCTGTCCTCATGCGCCCGGAACACGTTGCGCCGATGGATCAGCGTGATGCTCCGCACCACATCCTGCAGATTCAGCGCCCAGTCGATCGCCGAATCGCCCCCGCCCACCATCAGCACATCCTTGTCCGCAAACACCGCCTTCTTCCGCACCGCATAGTGCACCCCGTTGTTCTCCCATTTTTCCGCGCCCGGCACCGTCAGCTTCTTGGGCGAAAACGCCCCCGCCCCGGCGCAGATCAGCAGCGTCTTGGTCAGATGAACCCCCGCATTCGATACGATCTTGTACACCATCACGTCCGTCGCCGATGACGGATGCACCGCACCCCCGTCCGCCTTCTGTATCACCTCCAGCGTCTGCACCGTCTCCCCCAGCGCAATCGTCGGCGAGTACTGCATTGCCTGCTCCACCAAACTCTTCACCAGATCGCGCGCCAGCACCTTCGGAAATCCCGGCACATCAAAAATGTACTTCTCCGGATAGAGCGCCGTGAGCTGTCCACCCAGTTCCTCCAGGCAATCAATAATCTTCGTCCGCATGTGCCGCATGCCCGCGTAATACGCCGCGAATAACCCCACCGGCCCGCCCCCGATAATCGTCAAATCAAAAACATCCCCCGCCGCCGCATCGACATGACTCATTCCCAGCTCCTAACAAACATTGGAAAGCCCCTCAAAATAATCCCCGCCGCCCACCATCATACGCCACGAAACCCTCCCGCAACGGATTCCCGATCGATTTTCCGCGCTATCGTCAATGAAGTATTTCCCCAGAGCCGTGCGGCTCCGCCGCCGGCCCGCATACCCCTCATGAACAAACTCCCCGCGCAGCCCCGTTCATCGTTCATCGTTCAACATTCATCGTTTCTCTCCCCCCTCAATTCATATCAAATATCGTCTTCCGCGTCGACGGCACTTCCGGCGGCCGCTGATTCCCCGGCATCTTCGGCGGCTCCACCGGAACGGTGGGGGGGGTAGGGGGGTTCACAGGTGTCACTGGCACCACTGGCCGCACCGGCGCCACCGGCCGATTCTTGTCCACCAACTCGTAAATCACCTGGTACGCCAGCGCCCGCCCCGGCACCGCCTCCGGCTGCTCCGGCCGCCGCCCATTACGCCCGCCCATACCCATCATCCCGCCCGGCCCCCGCGCCACGCGCACCGGCATCATCGTCACCCAACGCACCAACTCCTTCAACTCATACCCCGCCCGCACCGGCAACGTCCCCTTCACCGTCGGCCGCCCCTGCCGATCCTCCCTCTCCGTTACCAGAAACGCCACCCGCCTCCCCTCACTCAACTGCCGCTCGATAATCGCATTCTCCGCCCCGCGCAGATCATCATTATTCCGCGCTACCCACTGACCCGACGCGTTCTGCCTCCCCAGCAGCTTCATGTAATACGATGCCCGCGCCGCCTGCAGCGGATCCGGATCCTCCTCCTGCTCCCGGTCCTTATCATGCATCTCCGCCCGCCGCTTGTAATCCGCAAACCCCACCGTGTTGAACAACTCCAGCGGATACAACTTCCACCACCCCACCACATCCAATTGATTCTCCAACCCATCGTTCGCAAACAGCACCGACCCCCGCGGCAACACGCTCGTCGTCAGGTCCACCATCTCGCGCACCCCCAACTGCCGCGCGTAACTGTTCTCCAGACTCTCGCTGCTACGCGCAAGATTCCTTCCGCACCCCACCGCCGTAATCGCCGCCGCACCCAGCGCCAAACACGTCCGCGACGGCGCCAGCTCCCGATCCCACATCCACACCCCCGCCACCAGCGCCAATATCACTCCCGTCCCGATCGCCCCCGGCAGCGAAGTCACATAATGCCACAGCGCCATCGGCAACTGCGCAAAAATCTTCAGCCCGATCACCGGCTGCTCCGTATACCCGTACATTGCCGCGCACAGCCACAGCACCACCCCCAGCAACGTGACCAGGATCAGCGACGACCATTTCTCCCCCCGCAAATGCACCAGCCCGCGCTCCAAGATCCACAGCCCCGCCAAAATCATCCCCGGCAATATCGATATGAAAAACCGCATGTACCCCAGGTTCGCCGGCCCCTGCGGCGCCCAGTAATACAACATATACAACCCCGTGCTCGGCAAAATCCACAGCGCCATCGTCACCCCCAACCGCCACGCGCTGCCGATCATCGCCAGCAATCCCACCAGCGCAAACGGCCACATGATGTACAACCCCGTGTTGTTAATCTGATCCAGAAACGTCTCCCAGTTCCCCTGCCGCTGCGCCAGACCCTTTCCGAAATCTCCGCTCAAATACTTCCACGAAAATCCCGTGTCCTCGTGACAATAGGTATACCCCGTCTTCCACGGCAATCCGAAACAGACCCAGCACACCCCCGCCAGCACCAGCACCGGTATCGCCCATCCTAGCAATAACGTCAGGCTTCCCCGCCACCGCTTCTTGTCCCAGTTCTTCCCGAACCGCAGATTCACGATCGCCGCAAACACTACCGGCAACACCAGCAGAAATTCCGAATACCGGATCGTGCACGCATATCCCAGCGCCAATCCCCCCACCAGCGCCCGCCACTTCTCCCCCAGCCGCAGCCAGCTCAACACCCCCCAGAATCCGATCACCACGCACAGCAGCGTGCTCGCATGACTGTTCGCATCGATCCCATACATCAACGCCAGCGGATTGCACGCCAGCCACAACACTCCCATCAACCCCATGAACGGCGACACCACCTGTCGAAACAAAAAATATGCGAAATAACACGCCAGCACCGTGCACAGCGGATTCACCAAATACATCCCGTCCAACCCATAGATCCACCGCCCGATCGCCGCCAAAAGCGGAAACCCGAACGGATACTTCGCATACACCCGGTGCTCCTGCACGCTCCCCCCATCCTTCACTTCGATCGGCCCGTACGGCTCCGTGAAAATGTTCATCCGCCCCGCAAACTGAAACGGCGATTCCTGCACGTAACTCAACCGGTTCCGCACCACATCAAACATCGGCCACGTCTGCGCCGCCCGCGGAAGCTCCAGATCATCCGTCGCATAGACCCTCCCCGGCTGCGTCATCGCAGACCCCGTCGCCGCCTGCGTCGCGCCCGCTTTCTCCTGCAACTGCGCAATCACCCCCGGCGGCGTCGCCGGCGGATGCTCCGGCGCAAACGCATTCTTGTCCCCCGTGATCAACCGCGCCGTCATCATGTAACCATTCTGATCCACCCCCGCATTCGCCCCGCCGCTGTACGTCTTCATCACATACGCCAGCAAACCGATGATCCCCAGCAGCGCCAGCACCACCAAAAAACTCCGCCCCGTCACCTCCTCCGGCACCGGCCACGCCGGCGGACGCGCCCCGCGCACCACCGCCGCCAGCGCCGGCCCCCGCACCGGAACCGCCCGCGGCTCCAGCGGCTTCAGCGGGATCTCCCGTGACGAACCCGTGTCCTCAGATTCACTCATTACTCGCCGTCCCATTCAAACCCAGGCCCCTACCCGGCCCGACCCCCTACAACATAACCAACCCCCGCCCCAAGAGACAGTCGCTTTGTTCAACATCGCTGGCTGATAAAACAATCGAGCCACAAATGAACACGTCTCACTTCAGAGCCGTGCGGCTCTGCCGCCGGCCCGCACGGTGCACTTCCGCTCTATCGCTAATCCCTAAAGCCCGCCGACGCCTTCGGCGCGGGCCAATCCGCCCTCTACCTCAAATTTGTGTTTATTCGTGTTCATTTGTGGCTAATTTACGTCCGTTAGCACTTCTTCTTGCTTCTTGATTCTTGCTTCTTGCTTCTTTCTCCCCAACCCTCCCCCTCCTCCGACCGATAAACATCTTGTGCCCCCATGCTTGACCAGACCGAACACATCGAATCCGCCCTCTCCGCTCAGCTCCTGAGCCATCATGAGCGCATGGAAGAAGAACTCCTCCAGGCCCGCTCCGTCCAGCGCTACCTCCTCCCGCCCGAAAACCAGACCCTCACCGGCTGCAAGCTCAGCCACTTCTACCAGCCCCTCTACCACGTCGGCGGCGATTTCCTCGACACCCTCGTCCGCCCCGACGGCATCCTCGCCCTCATGATCGCCGACGTCTCCGGCCACGGCATCGCCGCCGCACTCTCCTCCGCCATGCTCAAACACGCCTTCCTCCGCTTCGCCACCACCGCCGATTCCCCCGCCACCCTCCTCAACAACATCGATCGCGAACTCCGCAACGCCTTTTTCTGTGGACGCTTCGTCACCGCCCTGGCCGCCTTCTTCGACCCCGCCTCGCGCCGCCTCACCATGGCCTCCGCCGGCCACCCTCACCCCATCCGCCACCATGATCGCACCGCCCAACCCCTCCTCTTTGACACCGGCCTGCCCCTCTTCACCGGCGAAGATTTCCCCTACGAAAATGCCCCCACCGTCACCCTCGAGCCCGCCGACCGCGTCCTCTTCTACACCGACGGCCTCATCGAAACCCTCCACGACCGCCCCGAAGCCGACGAAGTCCAGGACATCTGCCAAGCCCTCGCCCCCCCCTCCGCCTGCCCCCCGGACCCTCACCCCGCCGCCAAACTCTTCGAATCCCTCCTCTTCGGCAACCGCGTCTTCCGCGACGACGTCACCCTCCTCCTCCTCGACTGCCTCTAAGAGCGTCTGTGCGCAGCCTCCGGTACCGCGACCGTCAGGGAGCGCCCATCTCACTACCACCCTTGTTGGCAGATCCGCCGTGCCCCCATCATCTATACCAGGAGGGCCGTGATCTACAGACGGGTCGGCGCGTCTTCGTCAGGTTTCCAGGGAATCCCAAGGGCTTCGCTTACCGAACAATCGATCGTGCGGAAGCTATCGAGAGCAAAATCTCCACACGGCTCTATTCGATGTGGAAGTTCCTCGCCCAGCTCATTGAAGTACCGGCCGTTGCTTCGTCGCAGGCAGTGAGTCTTGAGCAGGGCGATATCCGACAACGCGCGGTGCTCTACGACCTCAAAGTACCCCCTTGACCAGGGAAGATTGTTGATAACAATTGGGGGAACTAATAGACGTTTGGGGTCCAGATCTGGGACAGGTAGTTTACCAGGAGCATGGATATCGTAGAGATAGATCAGTTTGTTGTCCGGCAGTGAAATCACCTTCGTGCCGACCATGACCACGCAGCCGAAGTAGTAATCGCGACCCTTTGGTCGGAACACAAAAACATCTCCCGGGACGACCCGTTTACGGGATCGATGCAGGATTTCGAGGTTCATCTACTACCCCTATTTCAGGCCGTTGTGCCGGGTGCCATGCCCTTGGCACAATCTCGGTGCCAAGAGCATGCCGACAGACCCCGCCTCATCAAATCTCCCGCTCATCTTTCATTTCCGTAAACCAGCCCCATCACGCTTTCGGCCTTTGAAAATTTTCCATAGGAAATCCAGAAATTCTTTTTGGAGATCGAGTAAATCGCCACAGCAGAATGGTTGCGCCCGCCGAACACGTCAATATCAGCCACCACGGTATGGCGATTTGGGTTTTTGTAACGCCTGGCAGCCACAAGAAATCGATAAACTCAACTGGACCATAGTGCTTATCAATCTCTATTTTCCAACCATAGTAAGAAATACCCTCGTATTTGCAGTAGGCGCCAACAGAATCAAACATCAGAAAACGCCTCCCGGCGCAAAGGGTACTGGTTCGATATTGCGAAGCGATCGCGTGAATGAGCACAAGGACAAGAACCGTTAAGGAGAAGATTCGTATCGTGCGCCTGGGGTTCCCAGCGAATGGTGGGCGCGCCGGCCGGACAGCATAATGGCTGTCTGAAAGGAGTCTGCCATGGGAAGACGGAAGTTCACGCGTGAGTTCAAGCTTTCGGCGGTGCAGTTGGTCAACCAGCAGGGGTACAGCGT
>CAIMWO010000018.1 GCA_903845195.1 uncultured Phycisphaerales bacterium | reverse complement strand
GGTCAACGGTCGCGTGACCGTGCTCTTTTCCCCTTACGATTTGACCAGCGGCCTGCTGGGGACGAATACCTGGGGCATCATCGGCTACGCGCCCGATTCGTCCGAAGCGCTCGTCCGGAATATCCTGCTCTATGCGGATAAACAGTAGAAGAGTACCAGCGGCCTTTTGGAGTTATGAAGCCGTCGTTGTTAATCGCTCGGTGCGCGAAAACTCCAGTCCCCGGAACGTCCACGCCGCCAGCACCGCGCCGGTCGCCAGCAGCAGCGCGCCGTTGGCCTGGTGCGCCGTGGTCATGAACGCGTGCACGGTGGTGGGTGTTTCGCCGTGGGGGTTGCGGAAGATCAGCGCCTGAATCCCCAGAAAAAGCTGCAGCCCGATGATCGTCATCAGCCACGCGCCGGCCCGTCGCAGCGAAGAGAAATTCTCCTGCATGCCCCAGGCGCGTACGCCGCAGCCCATCCCGATCATCGCGACAAACATGGCCACGGTGATGTGCAGCAGCACCAGCATGTCCTTGTGCCGCACCAGCGCCCCCAGCAGCAACTGCACGACCATGATCGATAGAAACGTGATCGCCAGTACCCAGTCCACCGATGCCCCGTCGCGCACCGGCGTCTGCAACGCAATGAACCGTCGCGACGTGATCGCGGCCAGCGCCGCCATGCCCGCAAAGACGACTTGCGCGAAAATGCCGTGGGCAATCGCCAGCGGAATGCTGTTCTCCGTCACGCGCGTGCCGCCCAGAACCGCCTGGATGGCGATCGCTACACCCAGGCTCCACGCGTAGATTTTGACCCACCGCCGCGATTCAACGCACGTGAGATAGATCGCCAGCGTCAGCGCCGTGAAGCCGACCAATGAACCCATCAGCCGGTGTGCGTGTTCATAAAAATTGCCTTCGTGCTTCTGCATCATCGAGAGCGGAAACAGAAACATGTTGTAACCGTACGACTGCGGCCAGTCGGGCACGGCCATGCCGACGCGAAACGCCGTTACGAGTCCGCCCGCAGTGATCAGCGGCAGCGTGGCGCAGCACAGTACGATCGCAAAGACCTGAGCCCAGGCAATCTGCGTACGTCGCGGGCTGGGGATAAGACTGCCCAGCGCTGCGCCCAGACCCGCTACCGCCGCGTTGAAACCGATCGACCCGCCGATCCACAGCGCCGCCGAAGGAAGCGTGGCGCCGTGATGACTGCGCGTATAGTCCTGAATGAGCGATCCGACGATCAGGATATCGAGAATGCCAGAAATTCCGCCCGCATAAATCCCCGCCCTCCATCCTTTGTGCGAATAGCGCCCGGCGGCCATCCCGCCCAGGATGATCACTCCCAGCATTGTCACTACCGTCGTCGGCCCGTCGGCATTGACGATGGGCATGCGGCAGATGTACGCGCAAGTCCACGCTGCCACGGTGATGCCGAAGCCCAGCGTCAGCACGTCGCCGAAGACTGGACGCGGTTCGGCCGATATTCCGACCGGGGCGTAGTCTATCGCGATTTTGGAGCTATTTTCTTCCGTCGAAGCTGTTCCCGCGGGCTGTACCGCCATGCTTTCCTCGCATACTATTGGCACTCTCTTGTGGTAACCTTAGTGCCACAGCATAGGGCCCAGTGGCGGGACGTTTCAAGCAACGCGCCGTCGCCGAAGGATAGCGAAGTCTTCATGAGTCGAACCCAATCCATCGCGCTCGGAAACGCAAATGAATTTCCGGCATCTGTTCCTGCCGCCGCGCAGTCACTCCTGCGTTCCTACATGGAGCTCGGCAAGGCGCGTCTTAGCTTGATGGTCGTGGTCACCGCCGCCGTCGGTTATTTCGTTGCCTCTCAGACGATGGAACACACGAACTGGACTCGCCTGTGGTGGACGTGTCTGGGAACCTTTCTGGCGGCCGTCGGAGCCAGTGCCTTCAATCAAGCCATCGAAGCCCCGCGCGATGCCCGCATGCCGCGGACGTTCAAACGCCCTATCCCCGCCGGACACATCAGCCGCACGCATGCCGCGTTTGTCGGCCTGATCGCTTCGATCATCGGCGTGGCCATTCTCTGCCCCACTTCGAATGGTCTTGCCGCCTTGTTGTGTACCGTCAACCTCCTCCTCTACGTGCTGGTCTATACGCCCATGAAACCGTATACGACCGCCAACACGCTCGTCGGTGCGATCGTCGGGGCAATTCCTCCCATGCTCGGTTGGGCCGCCGCCGTGGATCGTCTCGATGCCGGCGCCTGGCTGCTCGGTGCAGTGCTCTTCGCCTGGCAGATTCCGCACTTCCTGGCGCTCGCCTGGATGTATCGCGCCGACTACGCCAAGGGTGGTTACAAAATGCTTCCCGTGGTCGAGCCCTCGGGCCGTCTCACCTGCCTGCTGGCCATGCTCTACAGCCTCGTGCTGCTGCCGCTGTGCGTGATGCTCGTAGTGACAGGCGCTGCCGGTTGGTTCTTCCTGGCCGGTTCCATGATGCTGGGTCTGGGCTTCTTTGCACTCACCCTCAAACTGGCGATGGACAAGACGCACGCCAATGCCCGCAAACTCTTCCTCGGCAGCGTACTCTACCTCCCGCTGCTCATGGCGATCCTAGTGATCGACGCCCGGGGCCCGCTCGATGGCCTGCAAAAAGCGCCGGCCGGCTATGTCGCGCCGAGTAATGACGGATCGTTCCAGGACCCCTCGCTCGGATCGCGCTGATGGACGGCGGAACATCATGAACGATATCCCCGCAAAAAAAGAGAGAATGCTCACCTTCCGCGGCGGAGGCTGGGTGCTTGTGCTCTCGGCATTCTTCTCCCTCGTCGCCGCGGTCCTGATCCTCTGGCCCGCCTATCAAACCGGGTTTCGCCGCGCCATCGGCGACGGCGAACACGTCGAAACCTACGGCTTCGATCTTTCCCAGCTCTCCGTGCCTGCCGGAAAACTGATCGCCTCCGGCGTTCCCAAGGATGGCATTCGTGCAATTCCCGTCAGACTCGCCGAAACGATCCGCCCCGAGGAAGTCGACCTGATCAAAAAGAACGAACACAGTTATTTTCTTGTCGGTGAAGACCGGGTCATCGGCGTGACCGTCGGCGTAGGCGAGAAACGCGTGGCGCGGGCCTATCCCCTCCGCGTCCTGACGCTGCACGAAGTCTGCAATGATGTCCTCGGCGAAGGGCCTGATCGGCTGCCCATCTGCGTTTCTTACTCGCCGCTCTGCGACAGCGCCGTGGTCTTCGATCGCCGAGTCGATGCCGCGCCGCTTGGCACTGCCGCGGTCGATGCCGCACCCGAGTTCGGCGTCAGCGGCCTGCTGATCAATTCCAATCTGGTTCTCTACGATCGGCGTTCCGCACCGTCGCAGGAGAGCCTCTGGAGCCAGCTCGGTCTCAAAGCCATCGCCGGACCCGCCGTCGGAAAGCCCCTGCCGCTGTTACCGTACGAACTGACCACCTGGAGCAAATGGCGGGAAAAGTATCCGCAAACGCGCGTTCTCCTGGGACTGCGTACGCTCAAGGACGAATATCGCGCCGAGCCCTACGCCACGTACTTCCACAGTGATGATGTGAAATTCCCCGTCGATCCCCTCTGGAACATCCTTGGCATTTCCCGAAAAACCCCCGTGATCGCCACCAGCACCGACCAAAAACAATGGATGGTTAATCCCGCCTCGCCCGCCGAGCCGGCACTTGCCGACGCGCCGCACACCTTCCGCATTCACAGTTTTCTCTTCGCCTGGTACGCCATGCATGCGCAGGATTCGGATTATTCTGCCTTAACCAGGCAACCCATCGAAAAGTAGGAATCCCCGCCCCGCGTTCCTTACGCGGATGCCGCAGACTTCGACGCCGCTGGTGAAAGAATGAGCTTTCGGCTGCTCCCCGCCTTCGGCGTGCCGCGAATACCGCGGATATCGTGCAGGAACACCTTGCGCAGCGTGTAACGCACCAGCAGCAGGATGACCAGACCAACCGCCATCTGAAGGTAGATGCTGGCCTGCGTCGCCACTGCGAAGCCCCAGCCGCTGATGAATTCCGCCGCGGAAATGGCAAAGAACTCTGTATACGGATGTTTCATCACAATGAAGTCACGTTGCGTATGCGCATAGCGCAGGAAGAAGACCATCGTGACGGCAATCATCGCCAGCAGGCCCGCCGCAATGGTCAGCAGCGGAATGACATGCGTGTTCAGCACGCCCACCGTGCCGTAGCACGCGAAGATTCCGCATCCGGCGGCAATCATGAACTTCACGCACGGCGACAGCCGCGGATATTTGTAGTCATACAGTCGCGACAGGTGTTCCAGGTAATGGAACTGCTCTTTCAGGCTGAGCTTCGATTCACCGTGCCGGCGATTCCGGAAAACGATCGGAACCTCGGCCACGCGCGTGACCCGCGTCTTCACGATGAGCTCGAGAGCAATCTTGTATCCCACCGGCACCAGCGGATCGGCCGTGCGAAGCGTCTCGCGACGAATCGCGAAGAACCCCGCCATCGGATCCCGCGTGCTTCCCACCAGCGGTTTCGACAGTAGCGTCGCCCCGAAAGAATTCAGCCACCGCAGCCGCGACCAGTCTTCCGTTGCCCCGCCCGCCACGTACCGTGAACCGATGACGAAATCCGCTTCATCCGCCACCAGCTTGTCCACCAGCGCGGGAATCGATTCCGGTGGATGCGATAGATCCGCATCCATGACCACCACATAGTCGTTCCGCGCCTCGCTGATCCCCGCCAGCACCGCCGACGAAAGTCCGCGCTCATCCAGCCGGATGATGTAACGCAACTGCGTGAACATTGCCGAAAGATCTTTCAGCACTGTCGGTGTGGCGTCCGGCGAATTGTCGTCCACGACGATCAGTTCCCACTTCCACCCGCGCAAGCGCATCGCCGCCGCCACCTGCGGAATCAGCAGCGGCAGGTTCTCTGCTTCCTTATATGTCGGCACAATGATGCTGATGGTGGGTTGCGTGGCTGATGGCATGATGGTGGGTCTTCCTGTGAGATACTGCTGCGGATCGTCGGCATCGCCGGCGTGTCCGAGCTTTCGATTCATCCTTAGACACCGGATAATGCCGATGGTCAGGAATATCGTACCTGTCGAAAGGGGCTTCCGGGAAGCATAAACTCGCGAATCCGCATTAGCGGGCTATTATCAGACATGGTCTGGTCGTGGGAAACCGGTTGAACTGGACGACATGTGGTGGGAATGAACATGCGTAAACGCCTCTTAATACACCTTTTACGGCATGGGGCAAAGCCTTGTATCCTTGCACTCATCGCGTTTATCGCCTCAGCCCCCCTTATCGCCGCCGGGAATGATCCCCCCGCCGAAGACGCCGAGGAAAAGCCGCTCACCGACGAGCAGGTTCTTGATGCCCTGAAGAAAGGCGCCGACTTCCTTCTCAAATCACAGGATGAAAAGACCGGAACCTGGGAACGCGTTTACAACGCCGAGCATCGTTACACCGGCGGCGAGACTTCCTTGATTCTTTACGCCCTTCTAAACGTCGGCCAAGGCATCAACGATCCCCGCCTCAAACCGCACGCCCCGGAATTGCAGGCCGCCAACAAGTTTCTCACCACCCTCAAACCCAAAACCACTTACGTTGCGAGCATGCAGGTTAGCGCACTGACGTCCCTGCCCCCCAAGCCTGAATACACCAATGCGATCCAGCGCTCGCTTAAACTTCTGATTGACGGCCAATACAAATGCGGCGGCCACAACTACAACGTCGGCCAGAATTTCAATCGGGATCCCGAACGCATGCTGGATGCCTCCAATACCCAGTACGGCCTTCTCGGAACCTGGGCCGCCTTCAATGTCGGCGGAGCCGTCCCCGCCGGCTATTGGAAAAACGCCGAGCGCTATTGGCGCGACAACGCCGCACCCGACGGCGGCTGGGCGTATCGACCGAAAGGCGCTGCCACGCTCTCCATGACCGCCGCCGGCGTCTCCAGCCTGCTCATCTCCACCGAACAGACCGACCGCATCCTCCGCCTCGAATCGCGACCCGATAAAGACCTCGAACGCGGAATCGCTTTCCTCAGCAAAAATTTCGACCCCAAACTCTGCGATTCCTACACCCTCTACAGCGTCGAGCGCTCCGGCCTGCTCTCCGGCGAAAAATACTTCGGACACCGCAACTGGTTCGAATCCGGCGCCAACCTCCTCGTCCAAACCCAGGCCAAAGACGGCTCATGGACCCGACCCATCGTCGGCCTCAGCGATACGCGTGTCGACACCGCCTTCTGCCTCCTCTTCCTGGCCCGCGGTCGAAACCCCGTCGCCTTCAACAAACTCCAATATGAAGGCAACTGGCAGGCCCGCCCGCGCGATGTCGCAAACCTTTCTGAACATATCAGTCGACAGCTCGAGCGCCCCTTTAATTGGCAGGTCGTCAATCTGACCGTCGATCCCGACCAGTGGCAGGATGCCCCCGCGCTCCTCCTCACCGGAACCAAAGACCCCAACTTCACCCCGGAACAGCTCAACTCACTGCGGGAATATCTCGGCGGCGGCGGTATGATTTTCAGCGTCGCCCTCGGTGAGTCTGTGGACTCCGCCGAATTCACCGCCGCCATGCAAAAATACGCCTCGCAAATGCTGCAGAACCACGCCCAGATGCGCGATCTGCCCTCCGACCATCCCCTCTTCAGCATCTTCGGAAAAATCGCAAATCCTCCGAAACTCCTCGGCCTAACCAACGGAATCCGCGAACTCTGGCTCCATTCGCCCTCCGATCTCAGCGCCGCCTGGCAACTCAAAGACCAGGAAAAGAAAGAGGCCTTCGAGCTCCCCACCAACATCTACGTCTACGCCTGCGGCAAGGAAGATCTCCGTTCCAAACTCCGCACCACCGCCGTCAACCTCGGCCGCCAGCAGCCTGTACGCTCCATCACCATGGGCCGCCTGCAGTGGGATGGAAACTGGAATCCCGAATTTGGCGCCTGGGACCGCCTTGCTCGCCTCGCTGCCGCTCACTTCCGCACGCAACTCCAAACCGTCACCATGACTCCCGAAAAACTCGACCTCAACAAGGCCCGCTTCACCTGGCTCACCGGCACGGGAAGAATCTCCCTCACCGACGACCAACTCGCCAAAGTACGCGCCTACCTCGACGGCGGCGGCGCGCTCATCGTCGATGCGGCCGGCGGCAACGCCGAATTCGCCGACTCCTTTCAAGCCCTCTGCAAACAACTCTACCCCCATGACGAACTCAAACTTCTCAGCGACCGCCACTCCATCTACGCCGGCACAGTCGATGACGGCCTACCCGCCAGCATCATCAAGTACCGCCCGCTCACCGAAGCCGTCATCGGCAAAACCACCACCCCACGCATGTTCGCCCTCTCCCTCCCCCGCGCCGCCGGCGGCACACGCGTCGCCATCGTCTTCTCGCCCTTCGATATCACTTGTGGCCTCGCCGGCGTCCGCGCCTGGGGCGTTGACGGCTACACCATCGACAGTGCCGAACTCCTCTCTCGCGATCTTCTCCTCTTCTTTGCCGCCACCACCCGCCCCCAACCCAAACCGTAACGCGTGCTAGTGGCGGGGGGCAAGCCCAGTGGGGCAGGGGCCCCGCTGGGCATGTTCACGCGTCTTCCTATAGACAACCACAACCCCCGCCCGTACCTTGCCCCATTGAAAATGAACTCTGATCCGAAACGATTTCCCGCGAGTGATACCTTGGCCGCAAAGACAAAATCTTCCGCAAAATCTCCTCCCCCTGACGCAACCCGCGGCAAGTGGTCCTCCACCCTCATCATGCTCGCCCTCGCCGCCATTCTCCTCCCCCTCCTCTTTCCCCCGTTCTACTGTTTCTTCCTCGCCCCCGTCGCCCTTGTCCCGCTGGCCGTCTGCTCCATTCGCCGCTCGCTCAACTGGCGCTACCTCCTCGCTTATTACGCCTTGGGCTTCATCTTCTTCGCCCTCAACCTCTACTGGCTCTGGCCCGTCACTTTCGGCGGCGTGCTCGCACTCTCCGTCTACCTCGCCATCTACACGCCCCTCTTCGCCATCGGCACCAACCGACTCGTCGTACAACTCCGCCTGCCCGCCACCTTCGCCGTCCCCCTCGTCTGGACCGCCGTCGAATACGTCCGCTCATCCTTCATCCAAGGCGGCTTCCCCTGGTTTATGCTCGGCAACTGCGTTGCGCCAGTACCGGCGCTCATCCAAATCGCCGACCTCTTCGGCGTCTGGGGCGTCAGCTTTTTCCTCGCGTTACTCAACGGCTTCGTTGTCGACCTCCTGCGTCTGCCCCTCATGGTCCCGCGCCGCGTCTCCACCGCGCTGGGACAGCCACAGCGCCGGTTCAATCCCGCCATTGGAAGCCTCCTCGTCTGCGTCCTCGTCGCCACCGCTTCCGTCCTCGGTTACGGCCTCTTCCGCCTTAGCCAGCACACCACCACCCCCGGCCCGCGCGTCTGCGTCGTGCAGGAAAACATCCCCCAATCGCAAAAGGATTCATCAGACGACGCCCACAAGCAGGACATCTTCGACCGCCACTTCCGCCTCAGCCAAGCCGCCCTCGCCGACAACCCCGATCTCATCGTCTGGCCCGAAACCATGGTGCCCGAGCCGATCAACCGCGCCTGGCGCGAACTCGAACCGCGCTACCTCAATGTGGAAGGCCGCAAATTCCAGTCCTTCGCCATCGACCTCGACCGTCGCCTCGCCGAATTCTCCGATGCACATCATGTCACTTTCCTCGTCGGTTCAGCCTCCTGGGATCCTGTCGATAACGCCCGGCAAAATGCCGCATTCGAATACGCCCCCGGCCGCGGCCAACTCGACATCTTCTATGCCAAGCGCCACCTCGTCCCCTTCGGCGAATACGTCCCCTTCAAAGAATCCGTC
This sequence comes from uncultured Phycisphaerales bacterium, assembly GCA_903845195.1. GTDB lineage: Bacteria > Planctomycetota > Phycisphaerae > WQYP01 > WQYP01 > CAIMWO01. The sequence continues at coordinate 90,346 of CAIMWO010000018.1, read as the reverse complement.
CCCTGGCTCCAGCGTTTCCTCCTCTCTCTCACACCCTACGGCGCCGATGATGATTATTCCCTCAAGCGCGGCGATTCCTGGCAGCGCTTCCCCGTCGCCGCCGGCAACAAAATCTACGAGTTCGGCACACCCATCTGCTTCGAGGACGTCATGCCCTATCCCGCCCGCGACATGACCTCGCCCGCCAATCGCGCCGGCGACGGCGCCAAGGCCGATTTCCTCGTCAACATCTCCAACGACGGCTGGTTCTTTCCCGTCGAACTCGACCAGCACCTCCAGGCCTGCATGCTCCGCGCCGTCGAAAACCGCATCCCCATCGCCCGCAGCGTCAACACCGGTAACTCCGGCTTCATCGACTCCAACGGCCGCCTCGTCCAGCTCGTCCGCGACCCCGCCACCGGCGCCAGCCTCCACGCCGTCGGCTACGCCACCCAGCAACTCCAGATCGATTCCCGCCTCACCCTCTACACAAGAATCGGCGACCTCCTCCCCATGATCTGCGGCATCACCACCATCCTCACCCTCGCCTGGACCTACGTCCGCCCCAGACGCGGACACCAGAATTTAGAGTGATGACGACCGAAACAGGGCTGCTACGTTCGGGCTTCGGTTCCTACCGTGGGAACGGAGAGGGTGGGGGGAATGGTGTGTGGGAATACAGAATTCAGAGTGCAGAATTCAGATCGAGACGGTATTCTGCTTCGTCATGAACAAAGAAAGGTTGTCATCGGTGTTCGACACTCGCTTGTTTGCTACGGCGGCAACTTGGAGTAGCGTGCCAAGCTACCTCTGGAATACTTGGACCTGATCTATTTTGAGCCAGCGTTCGATTCCAACCGTAACGACACAGTCATTCGGGGCGAGACCAAGATGATGCGAACCTTTAAGGATCGCCATGAATTTGCATGCGGTCGCCAACCAAAGGAGTTCGTATGTCACACGGTGTAACGTAGATAGCAGAGTTCCTATTCGTCAATCGAAATTGGAGACACCAATTGGAAAATCAATCTTATTATGAAAACTTTGATGAGGATGACTATTTTATTTTTCTGCCAGAACTGGGGCTCATCTTAGTTTCCTGGGACGAATATGCAGTTCTTTTTTCTACGGTTTACGGCAAGATGATTGCTTCGGGAAGTCACACCAGATTTCAGGCGTTCGAAGCTCACCCCGACATCCCCTCTTATGAAGTGACTGGCAGAGAATTGGGTGAATTCTTGCATATCGACCCTGAGGGGGTGGACGCCATTCACTTCGTATATGCGCTTTCGATCGCAGATTTTCGCCGAAGATTTAAGCGAGGCGCTCGGCATGTTACGTAGTGGCATAGGGACAAAGGACTCTCCAGACGCCGCATGTTAAGGATAAGAGTTGAAGAATCATGGTACATGTCGTTACTGCGGAGAATTCAGACCTCTGATCAAAGCGCACATTTTCCCAGAAAGCTTTTACCGTCCCATTTTGGACTCAGGCGAGGTACCAACGCTGTATTCGACACGCGAAGCGGAGTACCCGCGAAAAGCACCCATCGGAGTTTATGACACCGGCATTCTCTGCGCTTCCTGTGATGGAGCGATGGGCCTTTACGACGACTATGCCAAGAGGATCCTTTTTGACACGCCCATGGAACCTTACCCACACGGTCCAGCTCGACTGATACAAGAATATGACTATGCAAAACTCAAGCTCTTCTTTCTAACCCTTTTATGGCGTGCAGGAATCTCAACACATCGGATGTTCGAGCAGGTCACTCTCGGGCCACATGAAGATCGCCTACTCGCAATGATTAAGGCTGGAAATCCCGGGAGTTCAGAAGAGTATTCCGTCATCGTCATGTCATTTGACGATCCATGCGCCCGCGAACTCGGCCTACAGGTGTTCCGAGCAAGAAAACGGGGCGCTTTGAACTACTACCGCTTCAATGCGGCGGGGTATACGTTCTTTATTAAGGTGGATGCCCGTGCGACTGTTGGCGCCTTCAGGCAGGTAATGCTTGCGCCCGGAGGCCCGCTCTTCATCGTCGAACGCCACTGGGAAGACAGCCCAGAATACGCGGATGTCTTGCGTGTTGTAGCTAACACGACCGAAGGTAAACCGCAGTAAAACATGATCTGGAGAATAATTTGGCTACCACCGCCGCACCGACAGCCTCAATAAAATCATCAAAATGCAGTAAATTCTGGATCAGTTCGCATCTTGTCTGATGTGCGTTAGTTGACTGGCCCGCGCCGATGGCGCGGACGAAATTGGGGATTATTTACAAACGGGGTGATGTAAACACATCTCAGTAATAAGCTTTCCGCGAGGGCACGCTGAGCGGTATTAAGTCGCTGGCGGATTCGATATACTGTCCCATTCAAATACGTGGTCTAAATGAGGTCCCGTGAACCTGATGAGCCGCTCTGTTCCCCTGAATGTCATGCCCCCCCAGCCCGCACCCGAGCACACCCAGCCCGGGAAAAAACCGTCGTGGCTGCGCGTCAAACTCCCCGCCGGGCCCAATTATCAGGAACTCCGCGGCACCATCGACCATCACAAACTTCACACCGTCTGCGAATCCGCCAAGTGCCCCAACATGGGCGAATGCTGGGCCCGCGGCACCGCCACTGTCATGATCCTCGGCGACGTTTGCACCCGTTCCTGCGGCTTCTGCAACATCGCCACCGGCCGCCCGCCCGTACTCGACCTCGACGAACCCCGCCGCGTTGCCGAGGCGGTCAGCCTCATGCATCTCAAGCACGTTGTCATGACTTCCGTGAACCGCGACGAACTCCCCGACGGCGGCGCCGCCATCTGGGCCGAAACCATCACCCGCGTTCGCGCCGCTTCCCCCGGCACCAACATCGAAGTACTCATCCCCGATTTCTGCGGCGACTGGCAGGCCCTGCAAACCGTCCTGGACGCCAAGCCCGACATCCTCAATCACAACATGGAAACCGTCCCCTCGCAGTACCGAAAAGTACGCCCCCAGGCCAAGTATCCGCGTTCGCTGGAACTCCTCCGCCGCGCCAAGGCCCAGGGCTTCATCACCAAGACCGGTCTGATGGCCGGCATCGGCGAAACCGATGAGGAACTTCGCGCCACCTTCCGCGACATCCGCGCCGAACAGGTGGACATCCTCACCATTGGCCAATACCTGCAACCGACACGCCAGCACCTGCCCATCGACCGCTGGGTAACGCCGGAACAATTTGCAGAATACAAGCGGTACTGCGTGGCGGAGTTGGGGTATCCGGTGGTAGAGAGCGGCCCGCTGGTGCGGTCCAGTTATCATGCTGATGAGCAAGCTGGGGCGCGGGGGAAATAGCGCAAGGCGTGGGGGGAAGGTTCAGTCCTCAAGGAAGAGGGGGCAACTCTTACATTTCAAGTCTATTTGGCTCGGACGCGATCTGGTCCCACCCATTCGTTCGATGCATCGCCGCGGCCATAGTATTGGATGTAGAGCCGGTTGCCTTCGCGTTTTAGAACGGTGGCGGGCAACCATTGATTATCCTTGAACACCTCGACATGGTCCCCCTGCGGCGCCTCCGTATTCAGCGCCTGGCCCGATGGATTGGGTGTGGCACTGTTGGGTGTGCCTGTACCAGGAACTTGCCCATTGATAGGACCGTCGCCGATGCGGGCGTTGATTGGCCCGGTGGGCAGTGCCGTGGTCGACGAGCGAGTCGGCGTTGCGGGCGCCGCGATGCGCGTCGTCGGTGCCGAGGTGCTGGCCGGTTGCGTTTGCGACGCGGCTGTGGTTGCCGGTGGTTTGGCACTGGCGAAGTACCGATCCGCGACCACGATGCCGACGGCAATCAGCACCAGCATAATGAACAGAGCGCCAGGGAATCGTATCGCTTGGAATGATTTAGCGGCATGTCGAGTCATGGAGATCCTCCTGCTTCATCATGATAGCACGAGAATGCCCTGCTTGAACGTTTGCGAATCCCCCGCCGGGAATTTTCGTTCCCTTTGCACCCCGGCGCACCTACCATGAGGCATGCTATTTTCAGCTCTACGCCAGCGCCACGTCATTCCGGAATTGATGGACGAACCGGGATTGGATGAATCGCTGCACGGCGCGGCACTGGCCGGGCTGCAGCGAATCAACCGCGCCTCGCACGCCGCCCGGATTATCGCGCAGCCGCTGGCGGAAATGGCGCGCGACTGCGGGCTCAAGAATCTGACATTGCTGGATGTCGCCTGCGGCGGGGGGGATGTGCCGGTGGCGGTTGCGAAATTGTTGCAGGCTCAAGGCCTCCATGTCGAACTGAGTTTGATGGATCGGAGCCCGACCGCGCTGGAACTGGCGGCCAAGGCGGCCAAGCAAGCCGGCGTGCGCGCCCGCACGACGCAAGGATCCGCACCTGACGGATTGCCGCCGGGCCAATTCGATGCCATCACGTGCAGCCTCTTCATGCATCATTTGCAGCGGCCGGAAGTGATCGAGACGCTGGCACACATGCGCCAGCGGGCACAGCGAATGATTGTGATCAGCGACCTGCGGCGATCCGCGATGGGCTGGGCGCTTGCCTGGGCCGGTTGCCGCGTGCTGAGCCGCAGCGCGATCGTGCATCACGACGGGACGGCCAGCGTCCGCGCCGCCTGGACGAAAACGGAATTGGCGGAAATGGCGCGGGAAGCGGGGATGCACGCGACAACGGATGAGTCGGAGTTGCGCGTGACCGCCTGCTGGCCCTGGCGCATGCTGCTGGTCTGGCAACGACGCGGCCCAGTTGAGGGGGAGGGCCGTCGTGACTGAACCTGCAGTCAGAAGAAATCTGGCGGATATTTCCCGGCAAACGTGGGATGCCGTGATTGTCGGCGCCGGCCCGGCAGGAAGCGTATCGGCGGCATTGCTGGCGGCGCAAGGATGGCAAGTATTGCTGGTGGAAAAATCGCATTGGCCGCGCGACAAAGCCTGCGGCGGCTGCGTGAACGCCGCGGCGACAGCCATGCTGCTGTCGATGGGGCTCGGTGAAGTGTTGGATGGCGGAATCGTCTTGACCCGCATGGCTCTGCACGTCGGAAAATGTGGGACGACGATCGCATTGCCGCAGGGCATCGCCATAGAACGGCGGCAATTGGATGAACTGCTGGTGCGGCTGGCCACAAGCCGCGGATGCGTGTTTGTTGACGCAGTGGCCGCACAGTTGGTACCGGCAACCAGCGGCGAATTGCGAACCGTGCGTTTGAAATCCGGCGGCACAAGCGTCGAGGTGCAGGCACGCGTGGTGTTGGCGTGCGATGGATTGGGTGGAACCTCGCTGGCGAATGAGTCGTGGGCGCGATTCGAACAGGATCAGCCGATACGGCTCGGTTTCGCGGCCACGGTGGAGCATGCCGGTACGTTGCCCGCCGGAACGATTGGCATGTACGTCGGCACGAACGGATACGTGGGACTGGTGCGGCTTTCCGACGGACATTTCCACGTGGGGGCGTCTCTCGATCCTGCCGCTTGCCATGCGAGACACGGTTGCCCGGCGGCGGTGGTACGCGAGATTCTGGCGGAATGTGGTTTGAATGAATGGCAGTCGTTGGAGAAAGCGAAATTCATCGGCACCGGTCCGCTCACCCGGCGGCGCCGGGCGGTAGGGGGGCATCGCGTATTGGCCGTCGGCGATGCGTGCGGCTACGTCGAGCCGTTCACGGGCGAAGGAATTTCCTGGGCCATTCGGAGCGCCCGTGAAGTGGTGAAGCTGTTGCCGAATCAAGCGGAAACCTGGCCCGGCGATCTGGCGGATCGCTGGGGCGCGATCCATTCGTTGGAGATCGTGCGAAGGCAACGCTGGTGCCGAGGATTGCGCGGCATATTGCACAGGCCGGCTTTGGCCGCGGCGTGCGTCCGCGTGACGCGGCACGTGCCGTGGGCATCGGAGATCATGGCGCGGCAGATCAGTGCGTGATCGGCGGCCTCAGAGGAGTGGACTCATGACGGACTTGCTGGGTGAAACGATCGTTCGCGATGCGACGCCGCTGCGGCGATCCGTCAGCCTTCTGGGCATCGGCACGGCCTCGCCGCCGACGCTCAGCCAGTTGGATGCGGCAGCGGTATCCGAGGAATTCAGTTGCCAGTCGGATGGCCAGCGTGCCTGGCTACGCCGCGTGTTTTCGCACAGCGGAGTGGAGCAACGCGGGTCGGTGATTAATACCGGCGAGGGACTGGCGGACCTGCGGGCGTTCTACGGTCCGCCGGCGGAGGCGGGATTGCGTGGCCCCACAACGGCGATACGCATGACACGCTATGCGGCAGAAGCACCGGTGCTGGCCGAGCGGGCCGCACGCGCAGCACTTGAGGCGTCCGGCGTCGCGCCACGGCGTATCACGCATCTGATCACCGTTTCCTGCACCGGTTTCTATGCGCCAGGACTGGATGTGGAACTGACCGGCCGGCTTGATTTACGTCCCGATGTGCGGCGCGTGCATATTGGCTTCATGGGATGTCACGCCGCGTTCAATGCGCTCGGCGCGGCCAAGGATGCGGTAACGGCCGATCCCAGCGCGCGGGTGCTCGTGTGCTGTGTCGAGTTGAGCACGCTGCATTTTGCGTACGGGTGGAATCCCGAAAAGCTGGTGGCCAATGCGCTATTTGCGGATGGCGCTTCGGCATGCGTGGTTGGTGCGGAAAACGATGAAAACCAAAAGGTTCATGGTGACGTGCCGCGCGGTTGGCGTTTGATCGAAACGGCCAGCCTGCTGTTGCCCGACAGCCGCGATGCCATGACGTGGCGCATCGGTGATCATGGTTTTGAAATGACGTTGTCAGCGGAATTGCCCGCGTTGATTGGCCGGCATTTACGGTCATGGTGTGAATCATGGCTGGCCAAGGAAGGGCTAGCATTGTCGGATGTGCGCTATTGGGCAATCCACCCTGGCGGGCCGAAGATTCTCGCGGCAGCGGGGGAAGCATTGGGAATCGGAGAACCCGACCTGCGCGCATCGCGCCAGATATTGGCACAGCATGGGAACATGTCGTCGGCCACGCTGCTGTTCCTGCTGAATCGGCTTCTCCAAAACCGCAAATCTGGAGATGAACAAGAGGCTAAAGAGGGCGGTCATCGCCCATGTGCGGCCATCGGGTTTGGGCCAGGGCTGATGGCAGAAGGGCTACTCTTGGAATTGTAAGCCTATTCTCCATAACAACATACGTATTTGCGTTTAAATATCCTTTTGACATTTCGGCCTCGATTGTTAGCCTTTATCACTGCATTCGCTGAGAAGTGCCGAATGCCGGGCGCAAAGCCCGGCAGCGGGGAAACCAATCCGTTGCGTGTAGCGGCGGAAAAACGCAAAGCCGGTCGAAAGACTGGCCGCGCAGGGGCTAATCTGCGGTAAACGCAGACGGAGAACAGCGCATCCGAGCCCGTCAGCTAACCTCGCAGGCGAACGCTGGAGTGAAGGCCTAAACGCTTCCTCCAAAACATGAGACGAGTGGCGAGCCGAACCTGGCGGATCGGCCCGCGATGAGTTCGTTCATGTTTTGTGAAGAGCGCCACGGGTCTTCAGTACGTTTATGCTCGTTACCCACTCGGAACGTCCGCGCGAATTGAAGTGGTACCACGCCGGTCCCATGTTGTATGGCGACTGGGGCACTTCGCGTTTTTATGTGCTGGGGTTGGCGTTCTACTACGCACTGCACGCGTCGTTTTATTACGTGCTGGGCGTATGCGCGTTGGTGGCGGCGGTAGGGTGGGCTTACACGATCATCTGCCGGTGCTATCCCGATGGCGGCGGCGTCTATTCCGCGGCCAAGCACACCTCGCGCACGCTCGCGGTAATCGGGGCGCTGCTCCTGTTTGCGGATTACATCGTGACGGCCTCTCTTTCGGCACTCGATGGCATGCACTACTTCGGCGTGCCGGACAATCTGGTGCCAATTTGCGCCATCGGTGCCATTCTGCTTGTCGGCGTGATCAATTTCGTCGGCCCGAAGAAGGCCGGCACGTTTGCGCTGATTGTGGCATTGGCGACGCTGTTGCTGACCTTGGTCCTGTTTTTCTTTTCGATACCGCATCTTCGCGCCGGCTGGAGCGCCATTCATCGCCCGACCGAATCGATGGGGCATCAGTGGCTGATGCTGGTGAACGTGGTGCTGGCGCTCTCGGGCGTGGAGGCCATCGCCAACATGACGGGCATCATGGTGCCGCCGGTGACGAAGACGGCCAACAAGGCGATCTGGCCGGTGCTGCTGGAAGTGGTGATTTTCAACATCATCTTTGCTATCGCGATGAACGCCCTGCCGTCGCTGCCGGGGGTGGACATCGGACACGGCCGCACGGCGAATTCCGCACCGTATGTGAAGGACGAGAAGATCGCGCAAGCCCGAGAGGAACTTGCAGCGGTCACGAAGAAAGTGGAGCAGGTGGATGCCAAGTGGAAGGAAAATTCGGCCTTGGCGGCTCAGGTCGACGAGGCCGCAGCTAAGGTCAAGGCCCTGCCGGAACTGACACCGGATGAGGATCGCGCAAAAAACGCCATCCTTCGCTTCATGGGCGAAAAATTCATCGGGCATTGGTTCGCGATTCTTTCGGGCGGCGTGTTTGGACTGTTACTGCTTTCCGCGGTGAATACAGCGGTTGCGGACATGATTTCCATCCAGTACGTGATGTCGCGCGATACGGAATTGCCGAAGTTCTTTACGAAGCTCAACATCTTCGGCGTGCCGTGGTACGCCTTGATACCCGCGATCGTGCTGCCCATTCTGATTTTGTGCTTTATCACGGACCTGGAAAAACTCGCGGATCTGTATGCGATCGGCGTGGTGGGTGCGATTGCCATCAACTTGGGCTCGTGCACGGCCAATCGCACGATGCCCCTGAAGACTTACGAACGCGTGGGCATGGGCATTCTGGCGGTGGTCATGCTGGCGATTGAGGGCACGCTGGCGTATCAGAAGCCGCACGCGTTGCTCTTTGCGGGATCGGTGCTGGTCGGTGGTCTGTTGATGCGGTTCAGCACCAAGACCTATCCGCTATTGGCGCCGCGCGGCCGGGGCATTGCCCTGAGCGGTGCGACCTGCGTGCTGTTGCTATGCGCGGGTCTTGCTGCGCAGTTCCATGATGCGCTGGCGGAAATTCTGGCGGCCAACCTGCCGGTGATCCATACGCCTACGCAAGGGCTCTTCGCATTGCTGGCCATCGGCGCCGTATTGCTGCTTTCAGCAGGATCAAGCGCCTCGACGGCGTTTCGTTATCTCCGCGGGAAGATGCCGGTGGAAACTGGCCTGGTGCCGGTCGGTGCAGGTGCTGGGGCGCCGGTGCGGCTGCCGACGGCGGAAGGTGCGGGAGGATTGGATCTCAATCGCCCCCATGTGCTGATCGCCACCCGCGGGGCCGCCAAGCTGATCGAATTTGCGGCGAACTACTGTCACAAGACCGGAGCCGTGGCGTTCGTGCTGTTTGTGCGCCAGTTGAACGTGACGATGACGGGCGCCGTCCAAGCGCCAAAGATCGAAGAAGACAAGGACGCTCTTGCCGCGCTGAAGATGGCGGCCGATGTCTGCGCGAAACACGGCGTATCAATGATTCCTATCTACGCGGTCGCGCCGGATGTCGCATACACGATTCTGGACTTTGCCGCGACCTACGGCGTTGAGGCGGTGATGATGGGTGTATCGCGACAGGGTGCGGTGATTCGCGCCTTGCGAGGCGATGTGATCAGCGCGGTGGCGGATAATCTGCCGGAGGATATTTCCCTGCTGGTTCACGCGTAAGTCGCTCGGCATCGAACTCATTGGAGGACATGGCTTTCAGTCGCTACTGCGGGTTCGGGGCGGCTGGGTTACAATCATGACTATGACCGAACCACAGGAAGACAAACGCCCGCGCCGGATGCGGCGGGAGAGCGAGCGCATCGCGCGTCTCAACCAGCTTGCCGACATGGGCAAACTGGCTGCGGGCTTGGCGCATGAACTGAAGAACCCCCTCTCAACGCTAAAGCTGAATCTGCAACTGCTGGAAGAGGATTTGGCAGATGTGCCGGGGGTAGAACGCTCCAAGACGCGTCTGACGACGCTGAAGAAGGAAGCGGATCGGCTGCGGCAGACGCTGGATGATTTTCTGCGGTTTGCCGGACGCATCGAATTGCGGACGGAAGAGGTGGGGGTCAACGCGATCGTGGAAGAGCTGGTCGATTTTCTGCACCCGCAGGCGCAGGCCCACAAGGTGCGGATTCTTACATCTCTTTCCGCCGAAGGCCCGCGTTGCCGGCTCGATGTGAATCTGTTCAAGCAGGCGTTGTTGAATCTGCTGCTCAATGCGATCCAGGCGATGCCCAAGGGCGGTGAACTGCTGATCCGATCGCTCGCTTCCAAGGGGCAGGCGATTTTGTATATCTCCGACACGGGCATGGGCATTCCGGCGGAAAATCTGCCGCGGATTTTTGATGCCTACTTTACGACGAAAAAGGGCGGCACCGGATTGGGATTGCCCACGACGCGGCGTATCATCGAGGAGCACGGCGGCCATATTGCAGTGACCAGCGAACCGGGGCAGGGGACGAATTTCCGGGTGGAGATTCCGCTGGTGGATGGATGAGACGCAATGAACCGCGAACGCACGAAGTCATAAGAATGGCATTTTCTGATCGGAAGTTTGAATGCTGACGGCACGCGACAATGCACTTCGAGTCTTGGGACGTTGGCACGTGCTGTCAGAACCGCCGATGCTGCCGGACCGCGTCAGCGGCACTGGGGGCATGGGCGATGAGGCGTGGGCGTCGCTTGCCCCGCGGGATCGGGCGTTCGCGTTCGATCTGGTGACGGGCGTGATCCGCTGGCGGGGGCTGCTCGATCATGTCATCGCGTCACGTTTGAAACAGCCGCTCGATTCGCTCGATCATCCGGTGCAGGTGCTGTTGTGGCTCGGCGCGTATCAATTGCTGCTTCAAGGCGGGACGAGCGATTATGCCGCGGTCGATACGACGGTCGACATGGCCAAGCGCAGCAAGACGGCAGCGAAGGCGTCGGGGCTGATCAACGCGGTGCTGCGGGGGATTACGCGGTTCAATCCGGCGCGGGTGCCGCGGCGGGGTTTGAGCCGGAGAAGTTTTGAAATCGATTTTGCGACGCAGGTCGATCTGAATACCGCAATTTTCCCCGATCCGCTGACGGCACCGACCAGTCATCTGGCCGCGACGCGCAGTCATCCGCGGATGTACGTCGATTTTCTCCGCAGGCATTTCAAGGATGATCTTGCGGCGAAACTGCTCTTGCGAAATAACCAGCGGCCCACGATTACCTTGCGCGCCGATGCCGATGCCGTGGATGCCCCGGCGATGGCGGGACTCGTGGCGCATGCCAGCGCCAAGCGGTTTCTCGTGGCCGCCGAGGGATGGAACCAGTCGATCGATACGCTGGTGAACAAGGGAATTCTTTCCCCGCAGGATCCGACGTCGGCGCGGCCGGTGCGTGCCGCGGCTGAGATCCTCACCGCAGGAACGCCGCCGAAGCGCGTACTGGATCTGTGCGCGGGGCTGGGAACCAAGTCGATTCAACTGGCGCGTACGTTTCCTGACGCCCTCATTGTCAGCAGCGATACGGACGTCGCCAAACTCTCGCGACTCATGGATCGCGCACAAAAAATCGGCATCAAAAACATCCGCAGCGTTTCCGCGAACGATCTGGCCAGTGAAATCGAAGTCGGCGGGCAGTTTGACCTCGTGCTGGTGGATGTGCCGTGCTCGAACACGGGCGTGATGGGCAAGCGCGTGCAGAGCCGCTGGCGGTGGGTCACGTTGGATCACGTCTCCCTGCACGTGCTGCAGAAGAACCTGCTCACGCAGGGCGCGGCCTATCTGAAGACCGGCGGAACGCTGATCTATTCGACCTGCTCGCTCGATCCGGCCGAAAACGAAAAACTGATTGAGGAACTCGCAGCAGAGTTTCCGCAGGGATTGAAAGTGATCAAGGAAGAATCCACGCTACCATCGCTCAGCGATGAAATCGCGGCGACAAATGATGGCGGCTATTTTGCGATCATGCAATAGGCAGGCATCGGGCGCAGGACTTCACCCCGAATTCCCCCTTTGAGTTGGCTCAATGCTTCCTGCGGCGTGTGTCAATGCACAGGCTGCGGCTCATGCAGCCGGCGCATCACACCCAGCAGAATCGACGCCTTGTCGAGATCGTACTCCTGCGTATAGCGCACGGGCGTAAGTTTTTCCAACTTGCCATCGGTACTCAGGTGATAGATCCACGGTGGCATGATCATGCAATGTTTGTGGGCAAGCGTTTCCAGAAATTCCATGTCGTCAATTTTTTCGCAGCGATTTCCGGCGGCAATGTCTTCGAGATCCTGTTTACCCAAACGATGAGCTTGTGCGACTGCTGGCATGATCCATCCCCTTTTTTGGTCAACATCAGTTCAGACGTGTCCCCTCATCTGCTTAATAGAACCAATCTTTTGGAAAAACGCCAGACTTTTCTTTGTGGGCAATTATGTCCATTTCGTTGATTATTCCCTACTGGTAGAAATCGTCGCAATGACGGGTAATATGATGGACGTTTCATGTCTTTAAATGACAAGGAGATATCCCGTGACCATCCAGGAACACATGGCGAACTCACTACGCGGCAACCTCGATTGGCTGAAGAATACGGTCTCGGATTTTTCTGATGCAGAACTGCTTGTTCGGCCTGTTCCCAGTGCCAATACCCCCCAGTGGCAGATCGGGCACCTGATCAATACCGAGGCCCGTTTCATGTCCACGGTTGGCGCCAAGCCCGTCCCACTGCCCGCAGGCTTCGAGGACGCATTCACCAAAGAAACCGCGAAGATCGACAGTCCCACAAAATTTAATACCAAGGCCGAACTCTTTGGACTCTTCGACAAAATTCGCGCCGCCACCATTGCCTGGGTGAGTTCAGCCACGCCGGAACAGTTGGCGGCGCCCAGTCCCGAGCGCATCCGCGCCTTCGCGCCGACGACCCTCGATCTGGTGCAACTCAATCTCGGTCACGTCCTGATGCACATGGGGCAGATCCAGGTCGTGCGGAGAAAGCTCGGAAAGCCCGTGATGTTCTGAGGCAGACCTCCCAGAACAGGGAGCATTGGCTAAGAAACGAAGAAGCCCGTACCGATAACACCTCGGTGCGGGCTTTTGTTTCATGGTTGTGAATGGGGCTCGTTTTCGGCCTGCACATAGCCTTTTCCGAACATATTCCATTCAGGCGTCTAAACCGGCGGCTTTATCGATCCGATGAGCCGTGTGAAGGGCAACGCATGATGCGTTTGCTTGGCCCATCAACTCGGAGGATATACTGTGAATCCCGTCAAGAACATTCGGATCATGTGCCCGAACCTCAAGTGCCGCAGCATTCTCGTGGTGCCCGAAACGGCCCGCGGCAAGAATGTGAAATGCTCGAACTGCGCCACGCTGTTCAAGATCCCGTCGCAGGCGCCCCAGCCTTCGCCGGCCGGAAAGCACTAACGAAACGGTATGGGGGTGTCGGGGTCTCGGGGCGTCGGAGTGTGCAACTCCGATATCCCGAGGCCCTGACACCCCGATACTCCTTTCCGTCGTTACACCAGCCAACCAAAATAGACCACGGCCAAAACGGTTGTCAAAATCGTCAGCGGCACCCCGGCCTTCAGATATTCGACAAATCCCATCTTTACTCCATGTGGCTTGCTTTGCTCGGCGACGATCAGATTCGCAATCGATCCCAGCAGCGTGAAATTCCCCGCAAATGTTGAAACCACCGCCAGCAGGTACCACGTGTACGTCACGGGATCGGCTGTACCGGCGGGCACGGCCAATCCATGCTTGAGCAGCAGAACCGCTGGCACGTTGGAGACGATGTTGGACAGCGCCACCGTGATCAACGAGAACGGCACCGGCTGGTAGATCTGCACGCCCTGGGCCGTGATGTGATCCAATGCCTGCTGCATCAGGCCCTGCTGTTGTACGTTGCCGATAACCACGAACAGGCCGATGAAAAGCAGGATCAACTCCCAGTCGACCAGTGCAAACAGCTTCCGCGGATCTTGCGTGCGGGAAATCAACACCAGCCCCGCGGCCACCAGCGCCGAAATTTCCCGTGGCACGCCGGTGAAGAGAAATGCAAGCATCAAACCCAGCATGATCAGCAATGTCTTGGCGACTTGCCAGGGACGAAAGGGAAAGTCCGGGACAACGAGTTCTGCGTGCTGAGGACCGACGACTGCGATTTCTGCCGCGGTGAAAAGCGTCTTGCGGTAAACGATGGCCACTACCAGCACATTCAGGATCAGGCAGGCCAGCACCAGCGGAGCGGCGATCAGGCAATAGTGGCCAAAGGAAAGATGCGCCGACTGCCCGATGAGCATGTTCTGCGGATTGCCGATGATCGTGGCCGCCGACCCGATGTTAGAACTGGTAGCCAGCGCGATGAGATACGGCAGCGGCCGGCGCCCGGCCTTCTGCAGTCCCACGCACAATACCGGGGCAAAGGCCAGGCAGATGATGTCGTTGGCGAAGATCGCCGAAAGAATTGCCGCTGCGGCGATCACCCCCACGAGCAGCGTCCAGGGCTTATGCGCGCGTGAAACGATCCACTCGATGATCCGCGTATAGAAGCCGGCGACCCGCAGCATCGCGGCGATCACCATCAAGGCAAACAGCAACGCCAGCGTCGCGAAATCCACATGCCCGACCGCATCGGTAAACGACAGCCGCCCGATGGCCACGACTGCGATCGCACCCAGCAGTGCAATCGCCGAGCGATTGAGGCGGGTAAACGGAATCGTTCCGATGGCGATCCCGGCATACACCGCCGCAAAAATCACCCAGTCCCACGTGTGGGAGATGGCCAGAGTAGTTGGAAAAGTTTCCGGCATAACGTCAGTGGTCTTGGAATCACACAATGACCAATGCCCAATGACGCAAGGAAATCAGGCCTTGGTCATTGGGCATTGCGTCATCGGTCATTCACCCGTACTTAATGTTTCTTGAACATATCCTGCAAGCCTTTGGTCGCGTCATTGAGTCCGCCCTGCAACTGCTTGCCGCTGTCGCCGAACAACTTGTTGACACTGCCGAGGCCGTCCTTGAGCCCGCCGGGTACCTGCGGATTATCCGCAATCTGCTTGGCAACACTGATCAGCACCTTGCCGATGACGTCGGCAATTTTCATCGGCCGGCCGTCCGGATTCGTGGGCTCCTTGATTTCGATCGGGCCCAGATCGAGCGTCATTTCCGTCACCGCTTTGATGTGCACCTTCGTGCCGGTCATGCGGATGACGCCGATCTGCAGTTTCTTGCCCGGCGAACTGGCGCCCTGGGTGTTGCCGGTAGTGTTTCCCGCGGAAGTCTTCCGCTGAATGACATCAAGAATTTCGGCGAGATTGTTCTTCAGGCCGTTCTGTTCCAGCGTTATTTCGAGGCCATCCATGGAAATCTCCGGAACGTTCACGGTGCCGGCCAACAGTGAACTCGGCTGCACGGTGACCTTGCATTCCTTCAAGTTGAGAAATACCGGCATGGAATAGCCTTTGGGGTTGTCCATGCTCAGGCTGGAGAGATCGAGCGTGCCGTTCATGATCGAAAGATTCGCGGCATTCAGGGTGGTGGTGCGATCCGTGGCATACATGCCGCCTTTTTCCACGCCGATGCGGATCGCACCGTTCAGGAAGAACAGCCAGAAGACAACGATCAAAACGACCAGCACCCCGACGGCGATCAAACCCCATTTCAGCAGCTTTTTCATGTCGTGCTCCTTCAAGCGAAAGACAATCTGTTAGACAACTCCCCACCGGGATTATCATTTGCCGCAAGAAAGGACGCAATGAAAAATCGCCGTGACGCAACCCCGGCATTCGCCTGTCGCCCACCCTTCCCTTACAATAATGAGCTCGATTGAGTCAGGAGTTTCAAGCGTTATGACGTCCGCAGAAATCCGTAAACAGTTCATCGATTTTTTTGTGCAGCAGCATGGGCATGCTTTTGTGGCATCGTCGTCCGTGGTGCCGCACGATGATCCGACGTTGCTTTTCGCCAACGCCGGCATGAACCAGTTCAAACCGTTTTTCCTCGGCGTGCAGAAGGCTCCCTGGCCGCGTGTGGCCAACACCCAGAAATGCATCCGCGCCGGCGGTAAACATAACGACCTCGATGACGTCGGCCGCTCCCGCCGCCATCACACGTTCTTCGAAATGCTCGGCAACTGGTCCTTCGGCAACTACTTCAAACAGGGCGCCATCGAAATGGCGTGGGAACTCCTCACCAAGGTCCTCAAGCTCGACCCGCGGTTCCTCCACGTCTCCTGCTTTGAAGGTGATGAAAAGCACAGCATCCCGCGCGATAACGAAGCTGCCGACATCTGGCGCAAGGTCGCCAACTGGGAACAGTTCGGCCTGAAGTCCGATGACCACATTCACTACTTCGGCAAAGACAACTTCTGGGAAATGGGCGACACCGGCCCCTGCGGGCCATGCACGGAAATCTACATCGATCGCCGCCCCGAAACGGAAGTACATGCCGACGTCACCGCCGGCCGCCGCGCCCCCGTCAACGGCAACGACCCGCGCGTCATGGAAATCTGGAACCTCGTCTTCATCCAGTACAACCGCGATGCCGCGGGGCACCTCACCACGCTTCCCGCCCAGCACGTCGACACCGGCATGGGCCTCGAACGCCTCTGCCAGGTGATGCAGAACAAGGATGACAACTACGGCACCGACCTGTTCTCGCCGCTCTTTGATTCGATCTCGAAAATTTCAAATCTGAAATACACCGGCCAATTCCCCCCAACCAATGCCGCCGACCCGGCGCTCGAATCGGCCAACCCGCAGCTGCGCATCGACATCGCCTTCCGCGTCATCGCCGATCACTTGCGCTGT
The DNA here is from genome assembly GCA_903845195.1 of uncultured Phycisphaerales bacterium. GTDB lineage: Bacteria > Planctomycetota > Phycisphaerae > WQYP01 > WQYP01 > CAIMWO01. Next base: position 73,547 of record CAIMWO010000018.1, on the reverse strand, counting down.
CTGACGTTCGCCCTCACCGATGGCGCCGTCCCCAGCAACGAAGGCCGCGGCTACGTTTTACGCCGCATCCTCCGCCGCGCCGTCCGCTTCGGCCGCCAGCAACTCAACCTGCATGAACCCTTCCTCTACAAACTCGTCCCCGTCGTCGTCGACACGATGGGCGACATGTTTCCCGAATTGAAGAAGAGTCCCCAGCACGTCATCGACATCATTAAGGATGAAGAGATCAGTTTCGGCAAGACCCTCGGCCGCGGCATCGCACTTTTTGAAGAAGCCGCGGCCAACGGACCACGGGCCACGGATCACGGACCACGAGCCATCTCCGCCGAAGACGCCTTCCAGCTCTACGACACCTATGGCTTCCCCATCGACCTCACCCGCATCATGGCCGAGGAACGCGGAATGACCGTCGATCTTGCCGGTTACGACAAGCTCATGGAAGAAGCCAAGGAGCGTTCTCGCGGCGTCGACAAGGGCGCCGGCGTTGCCGTTTACGATCTGCCGCCCAACATCCTCGACGAACTCGCCAAGCTCAACGTGCATCCCACCGACGATTCTCCTAAGTTCAAACGCGGCCCGGCCCGCGCCACCCTCCGCGCCATCTGGAACGGCGCCACCCTCGAAACTCAGACTGATTTGGCCGACGCCCGCGCCAATGCGCAGATCGCCCTCATCGCCGACAAAACCAATTTCTACGCCGAAATGGGCGGCCAGGTCGGCGACAAAGGCGAAATCCGCGCCGATTCCGGCGGCATCTTTATCGTCGAGACGACGCGCGCCGTCGGCGGCTTCGTCCTCCATATCGGACACGTGAAGACCGGCAAGATTGCCGTGGCGGACGGCGCCACCCTCAACGTCGACGGCGGTTCTCACGGCCGCGACTCGATCGAAAAAAATCACACTGGCACCCACTTGGCCAACTGGGCGCTTCGCGAAACCCTCGGCGATCACGTGCAGCAAAAAGGATCACTGGTCGATCCGGACAAACTTCGCTTCGACTTCGTGCATCCTAAGCCGATGTCCGACGATGAACTCGCCAAGGTGGAGGATCTCGTCAACCAGGGCATCGCGAAAAAGCTGCCTGTGTACACGGAAGTTGCCCCGCAGGAACAGGCGCTCAAAATATTCGGTCTGCGGGCCGTCTTCGGCGAAAAATACCCGGCGATGGTCCGCGTCGTCTCCGTCGGCGCACCGGTAAGCGAATTGCTCAAAGACCCCGCCAATACCCAGTGGAAGCAATACTCCATCGAGTTCTGCGGCGGCACGCATCTGGCCAATTCCGAACAGATCGAGCGCTTCGTCGTCACCAGCGAAGAGTCGGTGAGCAAAGGCATTCGCCGCATCGTTGCCTTGACCGGTCCGGGAGCCAAGGACGCTGCCACGCAGGCGCAGGTCGTCGAGACGCTGCTGACCGCGTCGGCTCAGACCAGTGAAGCCAATCTCCCCAATCACATTGCCGCGATTCAGAAGGCTCTCGCCGCGCCCAACATTCCGCTTCGTCTCAAACGCCGCGCCCAGGCCGCGATCGCCGATCTGCAGACGCGCCATAAAAATTGGCAGAAAAACGAAGGGGCCAAGGGTCAGGCTTCAGGAGCCAGCGCCTCGTTCGATGCCGAAGCGCTGCTGGCCTCCGCCGAATCGGTCAACGGCGTCATGCTCGTCGTCGCCTCCGTCCCGGACGCCAATGCCGATGCCCTCCGCAACACCTGGGATTGGCTCAAGAAGAAGCATCCGCAAGGCAACGTCGCTGCATTCCTGGCCAGCGTGATCGTCGAAAACGACAAGGACGGCAACCCGCAGCCGCCGAAGGTTAACCTGCTGGCAGGCGTCGGCGATCCGTTCATCGGCAAACTCAAAGCCGGCGACTGGGTCAAAGGCATCGCCCCCCTCGTCGGAGGCTCCGGCGGCGGACGTCCCCAACTCGCCATGGCCGGTGGCAAGGAAACCGCCAAAGTCAGCGATGCCCTCGCAGCTGCCAAGGCCCTCGCTACTAAGGCCTTCACCTGAACTCTATTTTGACCATTATCCCTAAAAGCGTACAATTATTGCCGCCTTCGTGGATTGGCGTATCGAAAACCTGCCAAGTCCTGTTATGATGCCACGCATTCCGTGGGCCCAGTGGAGCTTTCACCCGTCTTGGGCCGCTGCCGATTGCCTAGCCTCTTTCAGGAGTCCGCATGCCCCGCACTCTACCCGATGGGTTTCTTTACGGTGTGTGCTACTACCCTGAGCACTGGGATGCATCGCGGCATGCCTCGGACATCCAGCGCATCGCAGCCGCGGGATTTGAATACATCCGCATCGGCGAAGGGGCTTGGGGATATTTTGAGCCAGTCGAGGGCCAGTACCGCTTTGACCTTTTCGACAATGTCTTGAATCTTTGCCGCAAGCACGGCCTCAAGGTCATCTTCGGCACGCCGACCTACTGCGGCCCCGCCTGGATCGCCCGGAACTATCCCGAAGTGCTCCGCTACAATTTTCAGCGCATTCCGATGGAACATGGCTCCCGGCGAAACTACAACTACACTTCGCCGAAGTACATTGAGCTCTCCGATAAGATCTGCACCGCCCTGGCCGAGCATTACCGGCGCGAGAAACAGATCTTCGCGTGGCAGCTCGACAATGAATTCAATTGCCACATGGATGTGAGCTACGCACCATCCGATGAGGCGGCATTCCGCATCTGGCTGCAGGAAAAATACGGCACGATTGAGAAACTCAATAAGGCGTGGGGCACTGCCTTCTGGAGTCAGCAGTACAACGACTGGTCGCAGATTCTCCTCCCGCATCCGACGGCCGCCCACCCCAATCCTTCGCACCTGCTCGATGAATCGCGATTCATCTCGGATATGGTGTGCCGCTTCGCACGGCGGCAGGCGGACATTCTTCGCAAGGCCAATCCGAAGTGGCTCATCACGCACAATCACCTTTTCGCCAATGTTGACGGGCCCAAGCTCGTTCATGACGGTGGGCTGGATTTCTTCTCGCACGACCAATACCCGCTTTTCACCGGTGAAGGCAATTGGACCGATTACGCCCACGGCCTGCACGTCGCGAGATCGCTTTCGTTCCCCTACGCCGTCATGGAACAGCAGTCCGGTCCCGGGGGCCAGTTGAGTTATCTCCATCGGACGCCGCGGCAGGGGCAGCAGCGCCTTTTTACCTGGCAATCGATCGCCCACGGCGCCAAGGCGCTCAGTTATTTCCGCTGGCGTACCTGTCCGTACGGCGCCGAACAGCATTGGCACGGCCTGATCGATCAGGATGATCGCGATAGTCGCCGTCTGGCCGAGGCCAAGACTGTCGGCAGCGAGATCGCCCGGTTGCCCAAGGCGCTGTGGGATGCTCCGGTGGCCCGCGCGGTCGCGGTGATGCGCGATTACGACAATGACGTCAATGACACGCGGATCAATACCTATATTCCGGATGGCCGCTGGGAACTTGGCCGCTGGATCGGCGAATTTGCCGGCCGGCAGATTCCCACCGATATCGTCTGGCCAAGCTCCAATCTCAAGGGCTACAAGATTCTGATCCTCCCGCACCTGAAAATTGTGGATAAGGCGCTGGTTGAGAAAGTGACGGCGTTCGCCCAGGCCGGCGGAGTCGTGGTACTCGGCGCCCAGTCGGGATTGAAGGATCGCAACTGTCACATCGTTGAAGCGGTGCTTCCCGGATTGTGGCGCAAAGTCGCCGGCGTGGAAGTAGAAGACTGGACGATGCTGGACGGTAAGACGCGCCCGGTGAAACTCGGCGGCGATCGTAATTTCACACTGAGCCTATTTGCCGAACGCCTCAAGCCGACCCGCGGCACGGAGGTGCTGGCCACCTGGGACACCGATGACACACTGCTGGCCGGCGCCCCGGCCATCACGCGGGCCAAGGTCGGCAAGGGATCGATCATTTATGTCGGCGGCTACTGTCCCAGTGAAGCGACCGACACGCTGGCTGATGAGCTGATGGAAATGGCGGGGCTCTCCTCACTGGTCGACGCCACGCCACGGGTCGAAGCGATTTCCCGCGACTCGGGCAAGCACAAATACCTGTTTCTGATGAATCATTCCACCAAGCCCGAGCAGGTCCGCGGCTTGCCGGAGAAGTGCAAGGAACTCCTGACGGCGCAGAAGGTCGCCGGCGGCACGTTGACGTTGCCCGCGTACGGCGTGGCGATCGTCGAGTCCTGAGGGCGAATAGCCCGCCACAAGCACAATGCCTATGTGCGGTGTGACAACATCCCGGCGATGCCGTAGGATGTCCCCCTCAAATTGCCTCTATTTTTTGGAGTGACGAGTCATGGATCGCACACTGATTATTCTCAAGCCCGACGCAGTGCAGCGCGGCTTGACCGGCAAAATCATCTCCCGTTTCGAAGACAAGGGACTTCAAGTCGTCGGCATGAAGTTCATGAAGATTCCGGTGGAACTGGCCGAGAAGCATTACGCGCCGCACAAGGGCAAACCCTTCTATGACGGCCTGCTGAAATACATGACCTCCAGCCCGGTCATCGTGATGGCGCTGCAGGGCAAGGGCGTCGTCGACATCGCGCGAAAAATGATGGGCGCCACCTTCGGCTTCAAGGCCGAGCCCGGCACCATCCGCGGCGATTACGGCGTTTCGGCATCCTTCAACCTGATCCACGGCTCGGACTCGCCCGAATCCGCCAAAACGGAACTGGCGATCTGGTTCAAACCCGAAGAACTCGTGGACTACGAACTCGCCGCCCGGGCATGGGTCTTCGACTGATCCGCCATCCATGACGTGAGAAAGCCGGCGAAGCCCGTCACAGCCACCACCGCAGTGACCACGCCAGCGCGTTCAGCAGGCGATTCCAGCGTGTGATGCGCCTGCAATGGGCTTCGGTAATGCGCTGCGAGTGCTGCAATTCAAAACGTGTGATCCGCTCCACCATCTCGGCGAACGCCTGCGAACGAATCACGGCCAGAAATTCCAGATTAAAATACATCGACAGTGGATCCATGTTGGCCGAGCCGACGAGCGTCCATTGGTGATCGACGATGATGATCTTGGCGTGGAGCATCTGGTCGCGGCGCTCGTAGACGCGGAAGCCGCGGCGGATGAGGCGCGCATAGATGTGGCTGGTGGCGCGCTGCACCAGCCAGACATCAGATTGCGATCCCGGAACGATCAGCCGGAAACGCACGCCACGCCTGCGGGCGCGGAGCAGGCTTTGCACCAATGGACCCACGGGTATGAAGTAAGCCATCGAAATCGTCACACTGGAGCGTGCCAATCGCATTACGCGGCGAAAGACGCGTCCTGCGGCGCCGTAGCGGATGCCGGGGCCCGAATCAAAAAAGTGGATGGATTCAGCCGGTCCGGTGTTCGCGGATTTGCTGGAGATGCCGCGGAGCACCCGGCGAAAGTATTTTCTTTTCCCGCGGAGCGGCTGGCCGTGGGCTTTCTGCCACGAGCGACTGAACGACTCGGCAATCTCGGACTGTTGCGCGCCTTCAAGCCGTACGTGAGCGTCACGCCATCCCCCGCTGGACGGACCGGCGCTCTTGCCGGCGTCATCGCCGACGTGGTTGACGATGTTCATCCCGCCGAAGTATCCAATGCTCTGGTCGATCACGAGAAGTTTGCGGTGGTTGCGCCGGTTCAACAGCGTCAGCGGCCGGAATCTTTGCAGGGCTTCCCAGAACGAGTGATAGGCATGTACCTGGGCGCCGGCGGCTTGAAGCGCTGTAAAGAACGCCGCGGGTGTCGTGCTTGACCCCACCGCGTCGTACATGATGCGGACATCCACGCCTTCGCGTGCTTTCCGTGCGAGCATCTCGGCGATGGCCGTCCCCGCGCCATCATTGCTGAAAATGTAAACCTCCAGCCAGATACGCTGGCGAGCCGCAGCAAGGTCGGCCAGCATCGCTTCATACAGCGGCGGCGATTCGACGAAGACGGTCAGCCGCTGCCCGGCCACTTCGAGAGTTTGCGGGGATTGCGCCGGTTCATTCGGCTGTCCAGAAACTTCAGGCGTAACGGTGATGACCGCTCGGTCGCGCTGTTTGCTGGGTGTGGACATTGCTGAACCCCGTCCGCCGATCTCCCCCGATTGTCGTTGGGGACTACTTCTTGTTGGCGGCCATATCGCTCGCACAGTTTACCGCGACCGGCTGCGGTGCGCCGCTCTGGTGCACGAAGGCCGGGACCAGGCACAGAAATTCCAGTGGCATGCCGCCGGTATTGCGAAACTGGTGCAGTTCATTGGCAGGCACGAAGAGCACATCGCCCGACTTGATCGCGTTTTCGCGGCCATTACCGAAAGCAACGCCCCCACCGGCAAGGATCAGCACTTCATGCTCGTAATCATGCTGATGTAGGGGTGTGCATCCACCCGGCGCGATGATAAATTTTCTCATGGCAAAGCTCGGCGCACCATCTCCCGGGCCACACAAAAGCTGCATCTGCACCTTTTCGGCGCCGGCCATGGTGACGGTTTGCGGGGTAACGCTGGTCAGGTTCTTCATAATCATGCGGTCGATTATATCGCGTCCGCGTTTTTGATTCCTGCTTCTTGATGAAGAACGTTTCGTCCATACTTGCCGTAAGCGTCTCCCAGCAGGTAAGATAGCGTGATATGGTCGAAGCGTTGGCAGGCGTTTCGGCCCCCTGTCCGAACAAGAATGCTGGAACCAGCGCATGACTGATCAAAGTCAGAATCCGTCCCCCGCGCCGCGCCGCAATTGGACCAATGCGGCTCTGTGGTGCCTCGGCTTGGGCCTCCTGGCCAATGCCGCAGCCATGGTTTATTCGCACAGCGGCGGACAATTCCCCGAACTGATCCTCGATCGTGGCGCCTTTGCCCAAACGCCCACCGGAGGCCTGCTCGGCGCTCGCGGCATCTACATGATGCCCGCACAGCTTGGCCCCACCGCCTTTGGGCTCTACCTGATGGATATCGATTCCTCCACAATCTGCGTCTACCGCGTCTTGCCCGAGGGTAACCGTTTCAAGCTGATTGCGGCCCGTTCCTTCAAAAATGACCGCTTTCTCGAAGATCTCAACAACGATTCGCCCACCCCCAAGGACGTGTTGGATTTCGTGCAAAAACAGCGAGCCCGGACGGAGTTGAAGAACCAGACCGATACCCCGACGGTTGACCAGAACCCGCCGGAGAACAAATAGCGGAAACTCGATGGGCATGGCCCTAGACTTTTGTAGCCACTGGTGTTACAAGAATCGTTAACACGCTATCTCAGAAGGCCGCCGAAAATCTTTGCGTTCGCAATATGGTGCGTCGGAAAAAGCCCTTTGAGATAGATTTCAAGTCCTCTTAGCAGGCAAATCGCGAGGAGTCGTCTATGGCCAAGATGTTTTACACAACGGAAGAAGCGGCCCAGAAGCTGAGCGTTTCGACGGACCAGCTCAAGCAATTCGTTGCCGACAACAAGTTACGCGAATTTCGTGATGGTGCTCGCGTGATGTTCAAGGTCGACCAGGTCGACAAATTCGCCGCCGATAAGGGCAGCAAGCCCGGCGCTGCTGAGTTGGGGCTGTCCGACTCCGGCATCTCCCTTCCCCCCAAGGACTCCGGCGCCAGCGATGTGATCTCGCTTTCCGACTCCAACGCTCCCGCGGCCGCGGCCAAGGAAGATACGGTGGTCACCGGCCAGGGCGTGCAGGTTTTCGAGAAGGGCGAAGTGAAGCCCGCCGAGGCTGCCGCTCAAACTCAGATCCAATCCGCCATCGACGATCAGCTTTCACTCGAAGGCGTCGGTTCCGGCTCCGGTCTGCTCGACCTGACCCGCGAATCGGATGACACCTCCCTCGGCGCTGAGTTGCTCGACGAAATTTATCCCGGTGGCGAACAGGCCAAGACCGAAGGCATCGGCTCGTCCTCCGGCATCTTTGAACATTCCGCCACGGTCGAATCGTCCGGGCCATCGGGCCTGGAGAATATCGCGACCGGTGGCTCTGCCGCACCGCTCGGCGTGGCGGAAGTGCTGGAAGAAACCGATCCGGCATCCGGCGCGTTCGGCGGGTTGGCCCTTGCGGCCGTGTTGGTCATGGCGACCGTCGGCATTATCGTCGGCGCCTCGCTGAACAACTACCTCCCCTCATGGTTCGGCGCTATCACCCAGGATAACGGCAAGATCTTCCTCTTCTCCGCGGTGCTGGTGGTGGTTTCGGCCCTCCTCGCCGGCGTAGGCTTCTTCGTTGGCAAGGCCAAAACCTGATCGGCAGGTTCCAATTCAACGCAAACCAGACCCCGGTATCGGCCGGGGTTTTTCTTGCGCTGTGCGGGGGGGGGATTCAGCGGTTTGCCTGATCAGCGGCCAGCGCTGCCATCGCGTCGATGAGTTGTGACACCTGGCTATCGGTGTGCGTGGTCATCAGGCTGATCCGCAGGCGTGCGGACTTCGGTGGGACGGTGGGGGGGCGAATAGCCGGTACGTAGATGCCGCGCTGACGTAAGAACATGGCCGCCGCCACAGCCGTTTCCGCTTCGCCCAAGATGACAGGGATGACGGGCGAGGCGGAGTTTCCGCAGTCAAATCCCAGCGCCTCGAGTTCCGTCTTCACCCGTTGCGCCAAGCTCATCACACGCTGCCGGCGCGCCGGTTCTCGTTCGACGATTTTCAATGCCGCCAGCGCCGCCGCCGAGCATCCGGGAGGAAGGGCCGTCGTGTAAATGAAACTGCGGGCTGCATTCACGAGCATCTCGATCGCCTCACGCGGCCCGGTGACGAATCCGCCCAGCGATCCTAGCGCCTTGCTCAGCGTTCCGATCGAGAGCGTCACGCGGTCTTCCACTCCCTGCAGTTCCGCCACCCCCGCACCGCGCGGCCCCAGCACGCCCGTCCCGTGGGCTTCATCGACGATCACCAGGGCATCATGGCTCGCAGCGACGGCGCATGCGGCGGGCAGATCCGCCAGATCGCCATCCATCGAAAAAAACGAGTCCGTCACCAGAAATCGACGCCCCGCGCTCTTCCTGCCTGATTCTTGATCTTTCCCCTTCTCATCTTGCTTCTTGCTTCTTACTTCCTGCTTCTCCAGCAATTCCGCAGCCCGCTCATACTTGCGGTGCGGAAACGTCCGGTGATACGCGCCGCTGAACTTCGCAGCATCCAGCAGGCTGGCGTGATTGAGCTTGTCCGAAACCACCAGATCGTCTTCGCCGGCAAACGTGGTCAGCACTGCAAGGTTGGCCATGAAACCCGTCGGAAAAACGAGTGCCGCTTCCGCGTGTTTGAAATGAGCGAGTGCCGTCTCAAGCTGGTGATGCAGTGCCATTGAACCGGCCACCAGTCGCGACGCGCCGCTGCCGGCGCCGAACCGTCCGGTGGCCTCTCGCGACGCCTCGATCACTTCCGGATCGGTCGCGAGTCCAAGATAATTATTCGTGCAGAACTGCACGTACTCATGGCCGTCAATCACCAGTGTGGGTCCCTGCGGCGATTCGACTTGCCGCAGTTCGCGCAACAGATGCCCTGCGCGACGCTCATCGAGCTCGGCACGCAGCGACTGAATCCACTGGCTTCGAATATCAGCCATGACGTTTTCCGAGAAGAAAGAAACAAGAATCAAGAAGCAGAACGAAATCGCCTATCTGCTGGAAACGGAGGTCGCCGTTTGGAACGATCTTCGTACTCCGTGCCGTTGAGCGTCTCCATCAAAACAAGAGCCCCGGCAACTGCCGAGGCTCGATGGAAGTTAACATTTTTCGGCGGATTTCATAGCTTCGGGCTTATCGCCGGCGCCGCTTGACCATCGCGTGCTGCGGCCTGTTTGCTGGCGATTTCCTGCATTTTGGCCTTCATCAGGCGGCCAACTTTGAACTTGACGGTGCGCTTCGACGGCACCGTGACGCGTTCCATGGTCTTGGGATTCTGCGCCACCCGGGCCGCCCGCTGCTTGCACTCAAACACGCCGAAGTCTCGGAACTCCAGACGGTTACCTTTGCCCAGCTCGGAGATGATCTCGTCGAGGAACTGCTGAGTGACGCGCTTGACGGTCACGCGTTTGACGCCCAGTTGTTCCGCGATGCGATCCACGAGTTCTTTTTTGGTAATTGTAGCCATGCTTTTCCTTTTCCTGTCCCCGACAGGACGAGATGTGCCCTTGCCCGACGAAGTTCACGATCAAGAGAAATTGAAGCCGGACGTCCTTCTCGCCAGCGCTTCGCTCGCCGCGAACACCAAGGATTTGCTTATCATCGTCTTTCGCGCCGCGAACGTCAAGATGTGATTTGACGGTAGTTTCCACGCGGTAGGGCGGCCACAGAATTAGGGATATGAGAGCCCCTGGCGGACCACGTAACGATAGTGGTACCCGGTGCCAGCCGGGGTAGAAATCTGCTGCGCGTCAAAGGTGTAATCCGTGTATGCGGACACTCCGCCCAGTTCCACGGAGCCGTAGGCAAAGGGATGGATGCGCGGGAAATCATAGTAATCGGCGTCAGAACTGGGAAGGATGTGGTCGGCATGGGCATAAACGATCTGCGGCTCGTGGAGGGGCTGGTACATCATGGCGCTGGGAACTCTAAGTGGCGGTACAGCAGAGGTTTGTGATGTGGACTGACAGGCTGACAGCATACCGGTCGCCAGCATCAGCATCAAGCCCGTAAGAATATGGAATCGCCCCTGGGTCATACCTAAGCATAGGCAATCGCTGTGCCGGAGAGAAGTCCGGAAATGGTGGTAATTTCAGGAGTTAGAAACGTTCGATGCCGGAAATGTGAAGGTGGGTGATGCGGCGAGACGACGTTACGCAACGCTCATGTTGCATCGCGACAACACGCCCCTACAGACCGCGCTCGGTTCGCTCGTCGGTCCTTCGTAGCACTTTGTCGTGCATAGGTCGCCAGGAAATCCCATAGCGCCGCTCAGCCAGCGGCGGGCTCTTGCTTGGGTAGGAACTCCGCCTTGGTGGCCCGGGCGTCGAGCTCCTTGAGGATTTCGATCAGCGGTGGACGTTCGACGATGTAGTCGTCGAGCAATGCAGTATCTTCGTTCCCTAGTTCGTCGGTGTAGGTGATTTCGACGAACCCTTTTTTCCACCGGGTATTGTCGACCTTGGTGATTTTGTCCCAGGGGATCAGCACGCCGGGCGCCGGCGAGAGCCCGTTGAAATCGGCAATGACCCGGCGGCGCTGGCAGCGGATGAACCAGCCGATGGCGCCGACCGAAACCACCGCCAGCCCTGCCGTGATGTATCGTTGCATGTTCAGATCAAGATCTGTTTTCCACCCTTCAACGTGGGCCGCGTCGGCGATCTTGTACATGGCTTCGCGCTCTTCGGCCGTGGAGTTGTTGAAGCCTTTCCATGCGTCGAGGGTCTTCTCGTGCACTTTGTCGAGGCGGTTGTCGATGATCATGCGCTTCATGGCGCGCACCAGTTCGTCGTTCCGCGCAGGCCAGCCGATGTAGCCGTCGTAGGCGAACCAGAACGCAAATGCCACGCATAAGGTGGTGAGGAGGATGTTCTTGTTGCGGACCGTGGTCGACGCGCGAGCGATAAGCTGCATGATGGCTCCTGGTTCGGATGACTGCAGAGGCGGTTTCATAACTCCAGAGTGCCGCCAAGAACAACTGGCTTCCAATTCGTAACCGGGGTCATGAAACAGCTTGTAATACGTTATCGGCACACGATGGGATTGTCATGCACGGTGAGAGGGCGGACCGACAAAATGATACAGCAAACAAGAGGAACAGGTGTGATTGCGACAGGGCGATGGGTAGCACCAATTTTGTTGGTTTTTGGGGAAAATGTTGTGGTGGGTGGGGTGAAGTGGTCCGATAAACAGCAGATACGCGTGTTTTTGAAGGGGTTGCATGGGAATCGTCATTGCACGGACGCATACCCGGCGGGGACCCAACGGGGTCCAGGCCCGGCAACTGTTCCGAGCTCGCCTCGAACGCATACGGGCGTGGGTGGGACGCCGGCTGGGGTCGACGCGACATGAAGAACGCGTGATGCGGATCGCGGCGGGAATCTTCCACCTCACAAGCAATACTCATGGCCTGGACCACGGGCATTTGCGCATTCTGAAATTTGCCGCCCTCCTGCATGATGTCGGTCGCCTTCACGGGGCGGACGAACATCACGCACGCGGGGCCCAACTGGTGCTGGAGGGGCGCACGCTCGAGTTGGACGCGTCGGAACGCCTGGCGGTGGCATACCTGACGTGGTATCACCGCGGGGCCGTGGTGAGTCCGCGAAAGGACAGGCGGTTTGCCGGCCTGCGCCAGCCACGGGCCATGCGGGTACTCCTGGCCATATTGCGGGCCGCCGATGCCCTGGACAGCCGCAAGTTCGAAACCCCAGCCGTGGCCCTGGAACGTAAAGGCGATCGGCTGCGGATCCGCTGTTACGTCGACGACGTGACGCGGGCCGAAGATGTCCTGGGGAGGAAGAAGAAGTATCGCATGCTGGAAGAGGAACTGGGGGTGCGGCTGGAAGTGCAGTGGAGGGAGGCAGAGTAGGCTTGGGGGAGATGTAGAGGCGGTTTCGTAACTCCAATCAGCATTCGTGCGATAGCGCGGGCCCCACTTTCTCGGCGTGTGGCTTCATTCCATAATTTGTTCGCTCTGGCATGATCGATCGAGGATGATGGCCAAGAGTGTTCCGGCTTTCGAGGAGCAGTCGTGAAGTCGATTTTCCTACGCATCGCGGCGGGCATCATCCTGTTGGCATCAGGTTGGTTGGGCGCTGGATTGCTGTGCGGTCAAAGCACGACCGCGCAGACGAAACCCGCGGTCAATGATGAAAAAATCGCAGCCGCCGGCATACGTGCCGAGCGGGATCTGAAGTATGGCGAGGCCACAGGCAAAGCCAATTTGCTGGATATTTACATGCCAGTGAAGGCCGAGGGAAAACTGCCGCTGGTAATCTGGATCCATGGCGGGGGAGCGGAACAAGGCGACAAGAAGGATTGTCCGCTGCAGTTTCTGGTGGCCAAGGGATATATCGGCGCCAGCCTCAATTACCGCTTCAGCCGTGAGGCGTTGTATCCGGCGCAACTTGAAGACTGCAAGGGGGCGATTCGGTGGTTGCGGGCGCACGCGGGCCAATACCATATCGATTCGGATCACATCGGCGTGTGGGGTGCCTCGGCGGGCGGCCATTTCGCGGCTCTGCTGGGCACGACCGGCGGCGTGAAGGGCGAGGAGGGAAAGGTGGGAGCCAACTTGGATCAATCGAGCAGCGTGCAGGCGGTCTGCGATTTTTTCGGCCCGACGGACATGAGCCATTTTGCCGAGCAGGCGGCCAAGGATGAAAACATGAACAAGGCGCTGGAGAAGGCGACGCGCGATCCGAAAATGAAGGCGGCGATGGAGCAAATGGGGAAGGACGCAGTGGTGGAGATGGTGCTGGCCAATTCACCCTTGTCGCGGCTGTTCGGCGGACCACTGGACGAGCACAAGGAGTTGGTGGCCCGGGCCAATCCGATCGCGTTCATTTCAAAGGATACTCCGCCCTTTCTGATCATGCATGGCGACAAGGACGCGATCGTACCGGTGGCGCAGAGTCAAATGCTCTACGACGCATTGCAGAAGGCAAAGGTGGAATCGACGTTGGTCATTATGCCCGGGATGGGGCACGGCGCGGGATTCGACAATGCCGGCGTGCGCAAAACCGTGGCGGCGTTTTTCGACAAGCATTTAAAGTGAAAAGAAAAAAGTCGGCGCGAACGCAGGGGGCGTCTTGTTCCCGCTGGGGCGGGCGTTAAGATGTCCGATGCGGTGGTGAATATTGCATGAGGGCATCATGATGCAACGGACGCGGCGGACATGGACGTGGATGGCAAGCGCACTGGTCGGTTTGACGCTCGCAGCGCCGGGGTTGTGGGCGCAGACGGATGCGGACAAGGAACGCCCCGAGACGCTCGACATGGCCTCAGGTTCCCATACCAAAGTGCAGGCGCGCATCGCCGGCGGCAAGCCGCTGTCGGATGACGATGTGCTCGATTCAATGAAGATGGGAATCGATTACCTGCTGGCGTCGCGCAAGGGGGATATCTGGGAGCCGTCGAAAAATCCCTACGACCAGGAAGGTGGCGTCACGGCCCTCGTCGTCTACTCCCTGCTGCATGCCGGACGCTCGGCCGGCATGAACGATCCCCGGCTCCACCCGCGCTCGAAGGATATGGCCCCCGCGGTGAATTATCTGATGAAGCTCGAGGCCGATCGAACCTACGTTTCGGCGCTGGCGATCAGTGCTTTGGCCCTCTGCCCGAAGTCGCCGGAGAATACCGCGGCGCTCTGGAAGTTTCAGAAATATATCGTTGAAGCCATGGGACAGAACGGCGGCTATACCTACGGCAGCTCCGTGGTGAAGTCCGGCGTGCGCAATCCGTTTGAATCCACGAAAGAAGGCGATTTTCGGCCCTCGGGGGATTTGTCGAACGGCCAATACGGAACGCTCGGGGCCTGGGCCCTGTCAGATGCCGGGATTGAGCTGCCCAACGCCTACTGGGCCACATCGGATCGGTTCTGGCGGCTCACGCAGAATTCTGACGGGTCATGGCCGTACATTGCCGGCAAGCCGGATCAGTTTCGCTATCAGAAGTTGTCGATGACTCTGGCCGGCCTGGCGTCGCTGCATATCACGAGCGAATTTACCGACATAGCCGTGCGACTCACCAATCGCCAGGACAAAAACGTCGATCAGGGCCTCGCGATGCTCACCCGCGAGTTTCGGCCGAACATGAATTTGTATTCCCTGTACGGGTTGGAGCGCGTGGGGCTGGCGACGGGATTGAAATTCTTCAATGACACTAACTGGTATCGCGAAGGCGCGCGGAACGTCGTGCTGGCACAGCGCAGCGATGGATCGTGGAACTACAGCGGCAACGCTATCGGGACGGCCTACGCACTGCTGTTCCTGGCCCGCGGACGCAATCCGGTCGTCTTTAACAAGTTGGAATACCCGGGAGAAACCTGGAACGCCCGCCCACGGGACAATGCCAATCTGACCCGCTGGATGTCCAAGCGATTTGAACGCGAAATCAACTGGCAGGTGGTGAATCTGAAGGTGAAGCCGGAGGACTGGCTCGATGCGCCCATTCTCTTGATCACCGGCTCGCGCGATCCGAAATTTGCCCCCGGCGATATTGCGAAACTGCGGGCGTTCGTCGAGGCTGGGGGAATGATCTTTTCAAACTCCGACGGCGGAAGCGAAGAGTTCAACAAGGCCGTGCGGGTGATGGCCGGGGCAATCGTCGATCGCAAATATGAGCTCCGCGAATTGCCGGCCGATCATCCGATTTTCAACGTCTTCACAGAAATCAAGACCAGCGCGAAGATGTACGGCCTTTCGAACGGTTCGCGGGAACTGTGGATTCACTCCCCATCGGACATGGGGGCGGCATGGCAGATTCGGCAGGTCTCTAAAAAAGACTTCTTTGAGATTCCCGCGAACCTCTTCTTCTATGCGACGGGCAAGGGCACTTTGCGGAGCAAGCTTCAGCCGTTGACCGTTCGCGAGACCGGCGAGTCGCCCGTTCGCTACGTTTCCATGGCACGCGTGACGTATAACGGCAACTGGGATCCCGAGCCGGGCGCCTGGCCCCGGATGGCCAAATTGCTGTTGACCGACGCCGGAACAGGCCTGGATCTGACGACGATGCCACTCAACAAATTGGATGCGACGCGGACGCATCTGGCCCACATGACAGGCACCGCATCCTATACGCCGACCGATGAGGAAGTCGCCAGCATCAAGGCCTATTTGGCCGCCGGCGGAACGCTCTTTATCGATGTGACCGGCGGCGGGGCGGGCAACACCGAGACGTTCATCCGAAGCATTCAGGAGATGATGAAACGCGTGGCGCCCAGCGCCCAGCCCGTGCCGCTGGCCCCCGATGATGTGCTCTACACCGGAAAATTTGATGGCGGAAAAGACTGCACGGCCGTCGAGTACCGGCGAATGCTGATCGACCTGCGGGGCCGGAAATCAAACCCGGGGATGCAGGCCTACATGATCGACAATCGACCCGCGGTGATCTATTCGCCGGAGGATATCACCAGCGGACTGCTGGGAACCAACACCTGGGGAATTCTGGGCTACGCCCCCGATTCCGCCCAGGCGCTGGCGCGGAACATTGTGACCCACCTGGCGACACCCGTGGCGCGGCCCGTGCCGCCGGCGGAGACGGAGAACGCGCCGAATGCTCCGCCCGAGACGGATGTGCCGCCGCCGAGCCCGGAGCCGGGAAAGTGAGCGATGCCGGCAATCTGTGAATTCTGAGAAGCCATCCGCGAACAACGGGTGTGACGGGGCTCCTGTTGAGAAATACTGTTACTTGATCTGGTGATTCCAGCATCGTGGCGGGACGGTCGACGAGGGCGTCAGCACCACTTTGCGAGACGGCGCTTCATAGTTCGGCACGTTCTCCTATGGCATCCGCTGGATGCGGGGGGGGGAGCTTCAGTGCACCAGGGCGCTGGCGAAATGGTCCCAGAGGGGGGTGGTCGCGAGCTGCATGGTCAGGGCGAAGGCGAGGGTTTGGGCGCCCAGTCCGATCGTGAACCACTTGTCGAATGAACGCGTGAGCGCACATTTGGCGAGCAGCAGGAGTGCGCCGAGGATGAGCGTGGCGAAGAAGGGACCGAACAGCGATTCCCAGAGGGTGCCGACGTAGAGATTATTGATGAAATCGATGCGGCTGACGGCGGCCGAGAGCACGCTGAGGGTGGCCAGCAGCATCATCGGGCGGTGGATGGCCGGGCGCTTCCGCTGCCAGACTCCCACCGCGACAAAGAGGGCGAAGATGATGACGGCGATGAGGGGAACCGCCATGAACTGCTTGGGCAACAGGCCCCAGAGTTTCATGTCCGGAGGCGAGACGCGTGCGGATTGGACCGCGACGCAGACGCCCAGGATGAAAATGGCCGTCGCGTAGATGGCCCCGAGCTTTCCCAACGCCATGTGGACGCGTCGGTTCCCGCTGGCGACCAGCAGGGGCTGGAGCAGGAACAGGACCAACCAGCCGGACATGGCGATGCCGTGACTGATGATCAGCGTGCGTATGGGCGGGGTGATGTCGCGGCCGGGGTAGGATTTTCCGTACAAATAGAAATGGTGGAAACCGATGAACGTGAGCGCCAGTACGATGACGGCGGCAGCGACGTAGAACAAGCGGGTGGGATTAGGTCTTGCGCGAGGAGTGAAGGAGGTGTGTTCTGCCGGCAACGTCGCGTTCTGACTCATCTGAGCTCCGCGATAGAAGGTTCCACTTTTCCGGGGGTCCCACGGACACGCACCGCGCGTGGCCGGCCGCACAAGGGCCTGGGGTCGGTCGAGGTTGTCCGGCGGGCGGGGGGGGACAAAATCGCGCGAGAATTCTATGTCGCGGAGTTCGCCAGTCAAATGAAATGTATCACGATGGATAGGGCTGGCGGCGAACATGCCCAGCGCCCCCCGGAGCACCTCCCAACGGGCTGCCGCACGTTAGGTGAGGTGATACGAAGACATAACTCCCGATTCGGCGTTCACTGCATGCGGTAGACGCCGGGGGGAACATCGTGGAATTTGTGATCGTCCGCGCGCTTATGGGCCACCTGTGAAGTCGTCTCCGTCAGAACGCGAATGCTCTTCAAACTCGCGGGAAGCTTGAAGCTCATCTTCTTCTCTTTGGTTTCGGGCACAGGAACGAAGAGAAGATCATCGAGGACCGAAAGGTCTCCCGGCAGATGCGTAAATGCCTTCGGTGCTCCGCGCTCGCGAAGCAATTGCACCATCTGACGATTCTGCGCGGCGCCCTCGCGGCGGTTGTCGGCATGGCAATAGCCGCTGGCCGGAAAGAGCCACGGGCCCTGGTCGATCACGATCCGTTTTGAACTAAAGCTGTTGAGTTGCAGCATGAAATCCCGTGGGCCGAAGCCGTCGATGGCCCGCTGCGGATTGGTATGCAGCGCGACGACGTTGCACGGCGCTTCAAGGGTCGCCCCTTCGCCCAGCAGAATGGCCTCGGGATCGCACTCCTTGATGCACGCGTAGATTTCATCGATGAATTTGATCGCCATCCGATTCGTGTCGCCCGGATAGCGCATAAATTTCCGCGGGGTGTAATCGGTGGGGAACGCCCACGCCAGGCAATCGAGGAAGATCCCTTTGCAGCCGCACTCGCCGATGTAGAAGCGGATCCACTTCTTGGTGTATTCGATGTAGCCGGGATGGCCTGGGTTGACGTGCGCCAGGTCGGGGTTGTCGACGCTACCCCACGCCGCCGAAATACGCCCATCGATGCCGCGGATGAACCAGTCATCATCGATATCGGGGCTGCCCCGGTACATGAGCCCCGAATGGCTCATCCAGATCAGCAGCGGGACCTTGCGGTCGGCCATGCGGCGGGACATTTTCTTGAATTCTTGGATCGAGCCGTGATTCGGATCAGGCTCGTAACTATACGGTGTAGTCCCGCTCTGAATCGGTCGGCTGGTCACCAGGCAGTAATCGATCCCGCTGTAAAGCTCGTCATCCAACTGCTTTTCCCAGTGATCGGCCTGCTGCGACCACGTCGGTTGATTGTTCCAGGCCAGCGCCCCGCCGAAGACGGTCTTGAAGACCCATTCGGGCGGCTCTTCATAGTAATTGGTGGTGTAGTCGGCCAGCCAGGTCATCATCTGTTCGCGGGTCTTGCCGTAGTAAATCTTGATTTCGGGCAGTGGAAGGGTTTCGCCCAGGGGAATCATGGCGTGAAGCGTGAAGTCGTAGCTGATCCCGCGGCCGGCATCATTAATGTTGAGGTTGTAGCCGAGATTGGGCCGCCGACACGTGATGGCTATCCAGTTCGCCGTTTTGACGTTGTAGAAAAGCCCCCCGTGGATGACCATCGAACCGGGGTAGATCCGCCGGCGGATGTTCTGCATGAAGTTTTTGCAGACTTCCGGGGTGTCGTGATCGTAGCCAACGTGCCCAAACTCATCCGCGGGGCCGCCGCCGTGGATCGTCGGAAAAATCATGCGGGTGTCATCGCCCCAGAACTTCCAGTTCCAATTCAGAATCGAGAACGTTTCCGCCCAGAGCGGGGCCTCGGTGACCGGACCGCCCGGACCGGGGCACGGGCAAGTTTGATCGCACTGCTCGCGGCGGACGACGGTTTCGATGCCAAAGCAGGGATGCTTCAGGTTGGTCCGATGTCCCATTCGACGGGCCACGACCAGCGCCCAGCCGGAAAAGAAGTTGGTGAACCGTTCGCCCTTGAGATGGAGGAGTTTTCGGTCGGTATCATGCGGATCCACGTGCGGACGAAGCGCCAGCGGTTGCCCGTTGACCCACAGCTCACTTTGGCAAGGTGCGGTTGTATCAAGAAGCTCCTGATCGAAAAGCTTCACGGAGGTGATACGGGGCGAATCGTGTGCGGTGGAGACGATCAGATCATGGACGGCCATGTGAAAAATACTCCATGTGATGAGGGGAGTGACAGACAGGTGTTTAGTAAACAAGAAGACAGTTTCAAGTAGCTTATATGACGTTGAGTGGTTCAATCAATGGCTTTGATGAACGGCTGTGGTCTTTTTCTGCCGGAGATGGCGCGGTTTGGATTCGGTGGGTGGCGAGAATTTGGCGGATTGGCATACAATTGTTCGCAAAAACGTCATTTCTCGCCGGTAGCTGAGTTATCCGTTAGGGATCTTTTCAGTAGCGGCGTACGTCAATGTCCGTTATAGTTGATTAAAGATAAAGCGATCTGTTTTTCTGTATTGGCAGTAAATCGCGGCTGCCGATGTGGTGAAGGGGAAGCTGCAGCGCGGCTCGTTCGGAGTTTTTCTGCTGCAGACTTCCTGGACATTGATTCTATTGAGCCCTGCAAGATCCTCGTAACTCCCATGTAAATCAGGACTTGCAGGCCTACTTGTCAGAAGTGCCTCCACCTGGTGGTTGTCCGGCTTCACGCGTTGGAACATTTGATGATGATGACGCTCATACCTTTGCTTATTCTCGTTCCGCTGGTTGCGGGTCTGGCCATGCTGCTGATCCGCAATGACCACGTTCGCCGGGTGATCGTGACCATCCTGGTACTGGCGATCGGCGCCGCCAGCGTCCTGCTGGTGGTAGCTCCCGACGCAATCTCCTTCACGATAACCGCGGTTTCTGATCATTCGATCAATCTGGCGATGAACCTGACCGAAGCGGCAATGGCGATCTTCGTGCTCTACGTCGGCGTTCACTCCCGCCGACCCTTGATCGCCGTCCTGATGGCGGTTCAGGCCGGTTTGATGGCGTGGTTTGAGTATGGCTCGGGAAGTCATCCCGAAGTCAGCCAAAATCTTCTTCCCGCTACAGATCACTTTTCCGTCATCATGGCCCTGATCAACGGGATAGTGGGCGGCGGCATTTGCCTGTACGCGCTTGGGTACATGAAGGAATACCACGAGGTCGCACATACCGATGTTACCGATCGCCGCCCAACATTCTTCGCCTTGCTCTTCGTCTTCGTCGGCGCAATGTTTGGCCTCGTCTTCTCCAACAACCTCACCTGGCTCTTCTTCTTCTGGGAAATCACCACCCTCTGCTCCTATCTCCTCATCGGCTACACCCGCACCGAAGAGTCCCGCCGCAACGCCCAGCGCGCCCTGATGATGAACCTCCTGGGCGGAGTGGCCTTTGCCGCGGCAATTGTCTACCTGAGCCGCAATGCCTGCCCGCTCGACCTTCAGGGACTGATCGACAGCGCCAAGTCCGGTGGATCAAGCAAGGCACTCGTACTGTTACCCGCAGCCCTGCTCTGCTTTGCAGGCATTACCAAGTCGGCCCAGTTGCCGTTTTCCAGTTGGCTGCTCGGAGCGATGGTCGCGCCCACCCCCGTGTCGGCACTACTGCATTCGAGCACGATGGTGAAAGCCGGGGTCTACCTGGTTCTGCGGATGGCGCCGGTGATTACGGAAACGAAGGTCGGAATGCTGGTGGCGCTGGTTGGGGCCGTGACCTTCCTGGTGGGATCGCTGGCTGCAATCACGGCCGCCGATGCCAAACGCGTCTTGGCCTGGTCCACCGTGGCAAATCTCGGTTTGATCGTCCTCTGCGGCGGAATCGGAACCTATGCGGCCGTCTGGGCAGGCGTGCTGCTGATTATCTTCCATGCGGTTGCCAAATGCCTCCTGTTCCTCTGCGTCGGTCTGGTCGAACACAAGATTCATAGCCGGAACATCGATGCCATGTCCGGCCTCATCGTGCGCATGCCGGCCGTGGCCGTGATGATGCTCATCGGCATGGCGGGCATGTTCCTGGCCCCCTTCGGCATGTTGATCAGCAAGTATGCCGTGCTGATGGCGGTCGTCGACGCGGCCCCGGTACTCTCCGTGTTCATCGTCTTCGGCAGTTCGGCCACGCTCTTCTTCTGGGTGAAGTGGATGGGCAAACTTGTTGAAGTCGTAGGAACCCCCGAGCGGGTCCGCAACGAATTCACGCTGGGCGAAGGCCTGGCCGTGGGCGTGCTTTCCATGGCAACCTTCCTGGCATGCCTGCTTTTCCCGATGATTTCATCGCACATGATCGTGCCGTATGTGACTGGCGTTTTCGGTGAGCATGCGGCTTCGCTGACCCAGGGCAACATCATCATCATGATGATCATGATGGCGATGGTCATGCTCTTCCCGCTGAGCTTCATTCGCTACGGCCGCGGCCCCCAGAGTCGTGGCCGCCTACCTGAGCGGCGCCAACGTCGGCGACAAGGTTCAATTCCTCGGTTCGGGCGGCAAGGTCGAAAACACGACGATGAACAACTATTACATGCGCGGGTTGCTCAGTGAAATATGGCTGTCGCGCTGCGGGGTCATTTGCTGCACGTGCCTCCTGGCCGTGATGGTGGTAATCGCATGTCAATAAATTCCTGGATTTCGCTCGTGGTGTATCTGCTGGCCGCCCCGCTGGTCGGCGGGCTGCTCGTGGGCTGGGATCGCCGGATTTCCGCCCGCATGCAGTCGCGCCAGGGACCGCCGATCTTTCAGCCCTTCTATGATGTCTTCAAACTGTGCAAAAAAGAAAACATCGTCGTCCGCCGCTCGCAGAATTATTACGTCGCCCTCTTCCTGGTGTTCGTCATCTTCACCGGCGGACTCTTCTTCGCCGGCTCCGATCTGCTCCTGGTGATCTTCGCCCTCACTCTGGCCGCCATCTTCCTCGTCCTCGGGGCCTACAAGGCCAGCTCCCCCTTCAGCTTTATCGGGGCCGAACGCGAGCTGATCCAGATGATGGCCTATGAACCCATGGTCCTACTCACCGCCATCGGCATGTACATGGTGACCAAGAGCTTCCAGGTCGGTGACATCGCCGGCTATCACGGCGTCCCGCTGGTCTTCCTGCTGCCGGGGATCTTCCTCGGATTCCTCTACACCCTCGAGATCAAGTTCCGCAAATCCCCGTTTGACCTCTCCTCCTCCCATCACGCCCACCAGGAACTCGTCCGCGGCCTGACAACCGAATTCTCCGGCCGCACGCTCGCCATGATCGAAATCGCCCACTGGTACGAACTCGTTTTCCTCCTGGGATGGGTCTATCTCTTCTTCGCGTCGATGCCCATTCTCGGCGTGGCGGTCTCCCTGCTCGTCTTCGTGCTCGTGATTTTCGTCGACAACGTCTTTGCCCGGTTGAAGTGGCAGGCCGCGATCCGCAGCGCGTGGGCAGTGGCCGCAGTGCTGGGCTTCGGCAATATTCTGATTTTGTCCCTCTTGCGTTAAGGCCGCTCATGTTTGGCTTGAAACAATCGCCGTGGGTGATTCATTACGATGCCTCCAGCTGCAACGGCTGCGACATCGAAACGCTGGCGTGCCTGACGCCGGGCTTTGATGTCGAACGCCTCGGCGTCCTCAACACCGGTGACCCCAAACACGCCGATATCTTCCTGGTGACCGGCGCCGCCAACGAACAGAGCCACGCCGTGATCCGCAATATCTACGACCAGATGCCCGAACCCAAGGTGGTCGTGGCCATCGGCGCCTGCGCCTGCACCGGCGGAATCTTCCGCGAGTGCTACAACATCTCCGGCGGCGTCGATACGGTGATCCCCGTCGACGTCTTCGTCCCCGGCTGTGCCGCTCGCCCCGAGGCCATCATCGATGGCGTCGTGCAGGCCCTCGCCGCCCTGATGGATCGTCGCAAGGCGATGAAGGCCCTTGGCAAGAATGTCGATCAGGTGCTTTACTCGCGGGCGGAATCTGCGGATGCTGCACGCATCCTCTCCCTGCAGAAAACCGCCCATCAGCAGGAAGGCACAATCTACGGCGAAGAACACGTGCCGGGATTGGTCCAGACACTTCCGGCACTCGAAGTCGAACTGACGCAACGCGTATTCATCAAGGCCACCGTCAATGGGCGGCTTGTCGGTGTCGCCCGCGGATACGCCCAGGATCGCACCGGTTTCATCAGCGATGTCATCGTGCACCCGTATTTCCATCGCTGCGGTGTCGGGCGCCGGCTCCTCGAAGAATTGGAAAAGGCCCTCCCGGACATGAATCGCTTCGAGGCCTCCATCGGCGACAAGTGCGTCGAAAGCGCCGCGTGGCTGCAGCGGCAGGGATATGAACTCTACAAGACGGATTCGTGGCGGCCGGCAATCGCGCGGGTCTATTTCCAGAAGGAGCGAAAATGACTCCGGAACAAACCATGGAACCCATCGCGGTGGAGACGCTGTTGCAGCGCGTCCAGAAAATGCACGAGGACGGTTACCGGCTGGTGCAGATTCACGCGACGACACTGCCCGACAAGCTGGAGATCACTTACAGCTTTGACCTGGATCTTCGCCTGGCAAGTTTGCGGCTGCATCTGCCCCTGGAAGAGCCGCGGCTCCCCAGCGTCAGCACAATCTACGGTTGCGCCGTCCTTTACGAAAACGAAATGCACGATCTGTTTCGCGTGCAGGTCGACGGCATGACGCTCGACTTCAAGGGCAACCTCTACAAGACCGCAGTGAAATTCCCCTTCGGCAGCACGAAGGCCCCCGGCGTGACCTGTGCGGCAATTGCCCCGGCCCCAACCCCCAAGCCCGCGGCAGGCGCCGCTCCGGTGAAGTGAGGATTTATGGCTCGTACGATTATTCCCTTCGGTCCGCAGCATCCCGTCCTGCCGGAACCCGTGCATCTCGATCTCGTCGTCGAAGACGAAAAGGTCGTCGAGGCACGCCCCTCGATCGGTTTCATTCATCGCGGCTTGGAAAAGCTGGCCGAGAAAAAAGATTACGTCGAATTTGTCTACGTCGCCGAACGCATCTGCGGCATCTGCAGTTTCATTCACGGGCAATCGTACTGCCAGGCCATCGAAACCATCATGAACGTCACCGTCCCCCCGCGGGCACTCTATCTGCGGACCGTCTGGGGAGAGCTGTCACGTATCCACAGCCACTTGCTCTGGCTGGGACTGCTCGCCGATGCGATGGGTTTTGAAAGCCTCTTCATGCACTCGTGGCGGGTACGCGAACGCGTGCTGAACATCATTGAAGCCACCACCGGCGGACGCGTGATCTTCGGATCGTGCAAGATCGGCGGAGTCCGCCGCGACATTGATCCCGCCATGATCACGCACATCCAGTCGGAAATGAAGACCATCGAAAAGGAAATGCGTGAGATCACCACGGTCTTCATGAACGACCGCTCGGTGAAATCGCGTCTCTGCGGCGTCGGCGTGCTGACCAAACAGGAAGCCTACGAACTCGGCTGCGTCGGTCCGATGCTCCGGGCCAGCGGCGTCGCTCAAGACATGCGAAAGCTCGGTTACGCCGCCTACAAAGATATTCCCGTTGAACCGATCACGCGCACCGAGGGCGACTCGTATGCCCGGTGTGCCGTCCGCAGCGAAGAATTATTCCAGTCGGTGGATATCATCCGGCAGGCCCTGGAAAGAATTCCTGACGGCGAAATTGCCGTCAAGGTGACCGGCAATCCCAACGGCGAAACGATCATGCGAACCGAGCAGCCGCGCGGCGAGGTGGCCTATTGCGTGAAGGCGACGGGTTCGAAGAATCTGCAGCGTTTCCGCGTCCGCACGCCGACCTTCGCCAATCTGCCGGCAATGCTCAAAGTCCTGCAAGGGTGTGACCTGGCCGATGTGCCGGTGCTGGTGCTGACGATTGATCCCTGCATCAGTTGTACGGAGAGGTGACATGGCGTTCTTCCAGATGACCTCGCTGGTCATGAAATGGATATTCCGCAAGCCGGTGACCAGCCGCTACCCGTTTGAACCGCGCGTCCCGCTCGCCGGTTCTCGCGGCAAACTGGTATTCACTGACGGCAACTGCGTCTACTGCACGGCCTGCGCCAAAAAATGCCCCGCCAATGCACTGATCGTCAGCCGCGACAAGAAAACCATGGAAATCGACCGCCTGCGCTGCATCAGTTGCGGTTACTGCGTGGATGTCTGCCCGAAGAAGTCGTTCTCGCTGGGCGAGGCCCATTCGAGTCCCGTGACGACCAAATCTTCAGAATTGCAGATACACAAATCCGGCAATGAAGAAACCGGTGCCCCAAAAGCGGCAGAGGGCAATAGCACCTCTGCCCCGAAATGAGGGATGCCGTGCCCTCGGCGTGTGCGACGCGGGCATGGTACGATGGCCGTTTCCACCAGGTGATAGTCTGCTTCGACAACGGAGTGCGTGACTCTGTGGATGCGTATTTATTCAACGTGAACAGGCAGGTCAAAGATGAGTCGTTCCAATTCTGAAGTGGATAATGCCGGCGATGTTGCTTCCGTCGAAAGCCGGCCGGCTGATGCGGGCAATCAAGGCGTCAGTGGTTACATGAAAGACGATGTCGCCGAGTTCGTATCCCTGCGCGGACAGGCCGTGCTCAACAATCCACGCCTGAACAAGGGAACGGCCTTCCCCGATAGTGAGCGGCGGGCGCTGGGGTTGGAAGGATTATTGCCGCCGGGTGTGGCCGCTCTCGATATGCAGGCCCAGCGCGCCTATCAACACATTGCGGCGAAAACCGATCCCCTCGAACGCTACATCGGCCTGGTCGCCCTGCAGGATCGCAACGAAACGCTCTTCTATCGCGTGCTGCTCGACCATCTCGAGGAATGTCTGCCGATCATTTATACGCCGACGGTCGGATTGGCCTGTCAGCGCTACAGCCATATCTACCGCCGGGCTCGCGGCGTCTGGATTTGCCCCGAACATCGCGGCCGTATCGAAAAAGTCCTCGCCAACGTCGGAACGCGCGACATCCGCTTGATTGTCGCGACGGATAACGAACGTATTCTGGGCCTCGGCGATCTCGGCGCCGGCGGCATGGGCATCCCCATCGGCAAACTCGCCCTCTACAGCACCGGCGCCGGCATCCACCCCAAATACACGCTCCCCATCAGCCTCGATGTCGGCACGGATAATCAGGAACTGCTCGACGATGAGCTTTACCTCGGCTGGCGGCATGCACGCCTGCGGGGCAAACCCTACGATGATTTCATCGAAGAATTCGTGCAGGCGGTTAAGCGCATATTCCCGCTGGCCCTGCTCCAGTGGGAAGATTTCAAACAGCAGAACGCCCTGCGTCTGCTGGAGCGCTACCGCAAACGCCTGCCCTCGTTCAATGATGACATTCAGGGAACGGCCGCGATCGGTGCGGCGGCATTGCTCGCCGGCGTTCGCGCCACCGGCAAACCCCTCAGTCAACAGCGCATGGTCATGCTCGGCGCCGGCGCCGCCGGCATCGGCATCAGCCGCTTGATTCGCGATACCTTCCGCCGCTCCGGTGCGGAAGGAAACGAACTGATCGGGAAAATCGGCATGCTCGACAGCGGCGGCTTCCTGCACCAGGGACGCAAGCTGAGCGATGAAACCAAAGCTGAATTTGCCTGGCCCGTTGAAATGGTCAAGGCCGCGGGAATGGACCCGAATCAGCCCCTTGATCTGCTCGCCGTGGTCCGCGCACTCAAACCCACCGTGCTCGTGGGAACATCCGGTCAACCCGGCGTATTCACCGAAGCGGTCATCCGCGCGATGGCCTCACATGTTGAACGCCCGGTCATCTTGCCCCTGTCGAATCCGACCAGCAAGTGCGAAGCCAAGCCCGCCGATTTGATCGCCTGGACCGCCGGCCGCGCCATGGTCGCCACCGGAAGTCCGTTTGATCCCGTCGAGTGGCAGGGACGCATGATTCGCATCGGCCAAGGCAACAACGTCTTGATCTTCCCCGGTGTGGGTCTGGGCGTCTTGGTATCCGAGGCCAGCCGCGTCAGCGATGCGATGTTCCGCGTCGCCGCCGAGACGTTGGCGCAACATGTTTCCGATGCCGATATCGCCGCCGGAACGCTCTTTCCGCGGTTACGCGAACTGCGGGCCATCACACATAAGGTCGCTTGTGCTGTGGTGCGCCAGGCACGTGAAGAAGGCGTGGGGCGCCCGCTGGATGATGGGGATATTCCCAGCGCCGTGGGCGCTGCGATGTGGACTCCGAATTACGCCCGGCTGGAGGCCGCGCCGGAAAGCGCAACCGCCGAACGCAGCTAGCGCCGCGTGACTCACCACCAGAATGCTAACAATTCAGTCGAAAGAGGGAGAGGCCCACTGATCAGTGCACGTCGGCAAGTTCGCTGACCGGTTTTCGCGCGGCATATCCGCCGTCGAGCTCGTGCCAGAAGTCGATGTTTTCTTCATCCGATTTCCAGCACAGCAGAATCTCCCGGCCTTCATGCATCGCCGGGAAATCCAGAAGCACCCGCGAGGGGTCCTTCAGTTCCACCCCGATTAGCCCCAACTCCGCAACGAGCGATTCAAGGTGATCGGTCTCATCATCAAATTCGCGTTGCAGGGCCTCGTGCCCCCCAAGGGCCAGATCCGCCATCCCCGCCGACAGCTCGGCGTGAATGCGGAGCCGATGGCTTTGTGCGTCGTGAATGTCCGCAGCAATTCGCTTGACGAGTGGGAGTGCCCGGCGCGCTTCACTGAGCGTGAAGAACTTCTTGCCCGGCAGAGGGCTGGCTTCATGCTTGAGGGCCGCAGAATAGTTTGACATACCACGCCTCACTTCCACATGAATTCTTTATAGCTCCGGATTGAGGCCAGTCAAATACCAAATGGCAGCGCGATGAGAATCCATCGTAGTGGATCGGATACGTAGCGCAATAAACTTGAGCCCACTATAGGCAGGTGAGGCGGGAAGGGCCGGAAAGCCGTCGATTATCGGTACGCTTCAGCACTCGGTTCTTTGATGGCGGAAAGGAGTTTTTCGATGATGGTATCAGGATCCACACCTTCCGCATCTGCGTTAAAGTTGGTGATGATGCGGTGCCGGAGCACGGGTTTCGCCATCTGTTTGATGTCTTCGACAGACACATTAAGCCGGCCGCGGGTGATAGCCCGGGCCTTGGCCCCCAGCACCAGGT
This sequence comes from uncultured Phycisphaerales bacterium, assembly GCA_903845195.1. Taxonomy (GTDB): domain Bacteria; phylum Planctomycetota; class Phycisphaerae; order WQYP01; family WQYP01; genus CAIMWO01. The sequence continues at coordinate 45,269 of CAIMWO010000018.1, read as the reverse complement.
ATTGTGCCGCACGTGGACCGGCCCCCCACGTCAGCCAGTTGTTGATGAATTCCGGAGTATCCTTCTCGTGCGGTCGGGTGGCGCGCGTGAGGGTGACAGCATAGTCCACAATATGGTCGGATACCGGCACTTTTCGCACCATCTTCTGCACGGTGAGAATATCATTGGCCGTGAGAATCGGGCTCAGATCCTGTGAGATCTCAGAAGTGGTGGACTTAACGATCGTGCGCTCATCCTCTTTCTGCGGATACCCGACCTTCACCATGAACATAAAACGGTCGAGCTGGGCTTCCGGAAGCGGATAGGTGCCTTCCTGCTCCACTGGGTTTTGCGTCGCCAGTACGAAGAAAGGGGGCTCAAGGGGGTACGTCTTGCCCGATGCCGTCACCTGATATTCCTGCATGGCCTGGAGTAGCGCCGCTTGCGTCTTCGGCGGCGTGCGGTTGATTTCGTCCGCCAGTAATAGGTTGGAGAAAATGGGGCCTTTGACGAAATTGAATGCCCGGTGACCGGTCTGTGGGTCTTCCTGAATGATGTCGGTGCCCGTGATGTCCGACGGCATCAGGTCAGGCGTGAACTGAATGCGGTTGAACCGCAGCGAAAGAACGCGGGCCAGCGTGGAAATCATGAGCGTCTTGGCCAAACCCGGTACGCCGACGAGCAGGCAATGCCCGCGCGAAAACATGGCCGTGAGCAGAAGATCCAAGACATCCGTTTGGCCGACGATCACCTTGCGGATTTCATGAAGTAATGCTTCGCGGGCGATTTTGAGTTTTTCGATGGCGGCAGCTTCAGTGGCGGGAGTGGACGATGCGCTCTGAGCCTGCGCCGCAGCGAGGAGGGCCGACTGATGCGTTGGGGGGTTGGCGCTCATGCAAACTCCTGAAAACGGTGCAGAACGGCTGATTCGTGCTCATCGTACCTAGTTGGGCGAGAGTGACAAGGTGACGAAGCGGCAAACGCCGCGAAGGGACAAACGTTCACCTATGCGTGGTGTTGCGAGCAAGTTCGCGCGACTTCTGCGCAAATTGCCACAGGCCAGTAACAATTTTTTCTTTCTGGAAGAAAACGCTGGATAATCGGTGAGAATTTTGGCAAAGTTGCCTAACCGACTCAGCTATCCGTTGTCTGGAAGGTGGATGCGCGCAAAGCTTAGTATAATCTCATTGCGAAGAACCTGGTGGGCCGGGGTATTATCGGCGTTGTGCCTCTGGTGCACCGCCGCGGGGACTGCTCAGGCACAGGACATTTCGTTTCCCGTCGGACCCCTCACGTTGCAGCCGATGGGGGTCATCCTCCCGGAGACCGAATTCCTGGTCGGCCGCGATGTCGATGAGACCTATTCCGAAAAGGTCAAGCAGTTCATCATGCCTCTGGCAACGCTGACCGATCCCGCGGTGCGCTTCGTCTATCAAATGATGATTCCCGCCACAGGAATGGATGCGTTTCTTGACCGGATGAACGTCTGGGAGACGCAAACGCCCTGGTCAGCCACGACGATCTTCAATGTCCCGGCCCCGATCGATTCGCTCCTGTTGCCGTTCATTGCAGTGGCGGAGGAAGACGATTCGCGGATCGAAGACATAAAACGCATGGGCATTGGCGCCGGCATCATGTGGGTAGTGGGCAAGAATGCCAGCATCGGCACCAGCTTGCTCTACTTCGATGGTGGCTCCGGCCCCGATGACAGCTTCGCCCGCGAAGCCCGCCTGGTGGCGCGATTCCAACTGGAATTCTAGAGTTGCTTTCAAAGCCTGCCGCTCATCAAATCGCAAATTCATCGACACCATGCTCGAACTCTCCGCCCCAATTCATTCTCAGATCAAGCTTTTACATCCGAGTATCACCAAATAATCCTCTCCCTCGAAGCCGCCCAGACCTTCGCTCGCGAAAAGCTGGGGAGCCAATTCTTCCAACCTTATTTCCAGTTGGCTAGGCACCGCAGAATGCGCATGCGCCTGCGCAGATTGAAGAATTGTTTTACGATGCGGTTGGTCGAGCGCGCGCCATAACGCTCGTCCAGCAACTTGTGTTCGGCATCGAACCGCGGTTTCATCAATTTGGTTTTCGTATCGCCATGAATCCGCAGATTCGCAAATCGTCGCGGTATGAAATGCAACGGTGTCGCCTTCGCCGCTCGGATATAAAGATCACAATCCATTGTGTAATGCAGCGACCGGTCCAACAGGCCGATTCGTTCCTGCAGCCGCCGCCGCCAGGTCGTTCCAGGTTGGGAGAACAGGTTGCGATTGAAGTAAATCAGTTCGTGCGCATTAGTCTGCACGGCAAACAGTCGCCGGATGATATGATCGTCAGCATCTATTAGGTTGAGATGTCCGTAGAGAAATTCGGCATCCTGATGAGCGCGATAATACGTGCCAATCGCCTCCAGCGATCCGGGTGCCATCGTATCATCGCTATTGATCCATCCCACGATCTCGCCTGTTGCCCGGCTCAGTCCCTTGTTGATCGCATCGGATTGGCCATCATCCTTCTCGCTTACCCAAAAGTTGATACGATCCGCGTATTTCTTGATGATCTCCACCGACCCATCCGTCGATCCGCCATCGAAGATCAGATATTCCAGTCGGGGATAGTTTTGCCCGATAATGCTTTGAATGGTGCGTTCGAGAAAACGGGCCTGTTGAAAGCTCGGAGTAACGATGGTGATGGATGGAAGCGGTTCTGTGCTGGCCATGGACATCCTCGCAAATCAGCTATTGCCGTAAGAATTACGAACCGATAGTAAAATGATATGATAACCGCCTCGTGAGCCGTTACAATTTGTCACCCGTTCTATTACCCGTTCAATTGCAGAATTGACTTTGGTGGCTATGCCGTTATTCTCGACGATCATCCCAGTCTATAACCGGCCCGATTTGGTTGTGGAAACGATCGAGTCGGTGTTGAACCAGACCTTCAAGGATCAGGAGATTATCGTCATCGATGACGGTTCTACCGATCGTACCCCCGAAGTCCTCGCCAGATACAAGGATCGCGTCCGGTTGTTGCGCCAGAATAATCAGGGCCTCGGCGCGGCCCGCAATAACGCCATGGCCGCGGCGGCCGGAGAATACGTCATCTTTCTGGACAGCGACGATCTGTGGTTGCCGTGGGCTCTGGAGCGTATGGCGGAAGCAATCGCGAAGCACAAACACCCGTCCCTGGTGCTCGGAGCGATACAGAGTTTTACGAATGCCGACACGGTTCAGGAGATTCAGCCCGCCCCGTTACGCGATCGCTATTACGCGGACTACCTGGCCTCATGGCGGGAGCCGGCATGGTTGACCCCCAGTTCACTTGCCGTAAAACGGGAGATCCTGCAGAAGGCCGGGGGCTTTTTTATTCATCGGTTCACGCACGAGGAGAACGATGCGTGGCTGCGCGTCTCTGATGCTCCTGGGTTTGTGCGGATTGATCGACCCGTATGCTGTGCCCGGCGGGAGCACGCAGGAAACATCTCTGCGTACTCAATGAAAAATGTGGAAGGTGGAATGTACCTGATAGATTCAGAGGGACAGGGCAAATATCCCGGAGGAAAGGCGCGCCGAAAGGCACGCTGGTCGCTTATCACCATGCATATCCGCCCGGTGTCGATCGGATGTCTGAATCATAAGGAATCGAAGTGGGCTTGGCGTTTATTTCGGCGTACGTTTGGATGGAATCTAGCTCTACTTCGATTTCGATACTTGGCTGCATTTCCGATTCTGGCGATTCGCGAACGACTTAAGGGTTCGCGCATGCAATGACGATTCCTCGCATATTTCACTGTGACTGCAAGGCGTTGTAGTCTGAAAGGGATTTATGACGATTCAGACGAACCTGAACGATGGCAACCAATGCCCGCTATGTATGAAAGAAAACTGGAAAACCAAAGGGAACATCCGGCATTTTCAGCCCGAGGAAGTGGGGGGCGTGAACATTAATCCCGATGGAGTGATTTTCCAGTTGCGTGCCTGCGAGGAATGTGGGTTCACTTGGAAAGCTCCACCGCTGGATCAGGAATTATTGTTGCGAGGTTATTCCCAATCGCCTGCCGATCACTGGTCTGCCGTTGAGGACGGAAGGGAACGACAATTCGATTATATGGAGCAGTTGCTCTGCTCACGGATTTTGGGAAATGCAATTCTGGACGTGGGTTGCTTCAACGGGGAATTGCTCAGACATTTTGGAACCCGATGGAAGCACTACGGTGTGGAACCTTCGGTAATGGCAGCGGAAGTGTCTCGAACCAAGGGGATAGAAATCCTTGGCCCAACGATTGACTCATTGGATCCGGAAAAGCATTCGTTTGACGGCATAATTGCAGTGGATGTTGTGGAGCATCTTCCTGCGCCTCGGGAATTTTTCGAACGGGCTGCGAGTTTGCTGAAACCCGGAGGTGTACTGCTTTGCGTAACCGGTGACACGGATGCCCGTACATGGCGTATCTATGGGTCACACTACTGGTACTGCAGCTACATTGGACACATCAGCTTCTTGAATCGGAGATCAGTGGAATGGGTCGGAAACAAATGCGGTTTGAAGGTTGTCCATTATGAACGCAGACCTCACTTGCGGTCGGGAGTGGCACGGCATTTAAAAGATTGGATCAAAAATGCTCGCTACGCCGTGGCAAGTCATCTGCCTTTGTTTCCAAGCGCATGGAGCGACCAAGTTCCACACTGGATTTCAGCACATGACCACATGTTCGCGATGTTGCAGAAGAAGTGACAATTGGAAAATAAAGGGAAGGTGCCCCAAAGCGCTCTCTCGAATCCCCTCCACTCTTGCCTCCTCTTTGTCGATTGCCCGCAATAGCCTCGTGACCAACACATCTCCTCATTCCCGTCCCGAAACTTCCCGCTGCACCTACGTGATTTGGCCCCGAGCGTAAAAATGCCACATTCCACCCTCCCAATCCCCACTTATCGGACTCCCCCGCACTTTTTGCGCTCTCACCCCCTTTTACCCCCCCTTTTTCATTGTCCCCCCCACATCAAGTATGGTATCCTACCCCCCAACCACGGATGGTAGTGGTACCCGCGGGGCTCCAATGTTATCGCCCCCGGCCATCCCCTCTCGTTCGACATGGAGGTCGATCTCTTGAAACTCGCCCGCCTCGAACTCTCCGGCTTCAAATCCTTCGCCGATTACACCGAATTCGTCTTCGATGACGGCATCACCGGCATCGTCGGACCCAACGGCTGCGGCAAATCCAACGTCGTCGACGCCGTCAAATGGGTCCTCGGCGAAATGTCCGCCAAATCCCTCCGCGGCGATGCCATGCTCGACGTTATCTTCAACGGCTCCGGCACCCGCAAACCCATGGGCATGGCCGAAGTCTCCCTTACCTTCACCAACGACGACCGCAAACTCCCCCTCGATGCCGATGTCGTCAAAGTCACCCGCCGCCTCTATCGCGACGCCACCAGCGAATACCTCATCAACAACCAGATCGCCCGCCTCAAGGACATCCGCGAAATGTTCCTCGACACCGGCGTCGGCGTCGATGCCTACTCCCTCATCGAACAGGGCCGCGTCGCCGCATTCCTCGACGCCAACTCGCAGGACCGCCGCGAGATCTTCGAAGAAGCCGCCGGTATCTCCCGCTTCAAGCAGCGCAAAAAAGAAGCTCTCCGCAAACTCGAACGCACCGATCAAAACCTCGCCCAGTCCCAGCTCGTGCTCGATGAAGTCGAACGCCAGCTGCGTTCCGTGAAAGTTCAGGCCGGCCGCGCCCGCAGCTTCCAGGAATACTCCACCCGCCTGCGCGAACTCCGCTCCTCCTACGTCATGCAGGAATACGACCAGCTTCACCGTAAGGAAGTCGCTCTCTCCGAACAGCTCAATGATGTCGTCGATTCGCTCGCCGCCGTCCGCCGCGATCTCGAAGGCAAACGCACCCGCCAGGCCGAACTGCAGCTCGAACTCGAATCCGCCCAGGAATCCGCCCGCAAAGCCGAACGCGAATTGCTCAGCGCCCAGAACGATCGGCAATCCGCTCAGCAGCGCGGCGACTTCGCCCGCCAGCAGATCCAGCAGCTCACCGAACAACGCGAATTGCTGAACCATCGCCAGGCCGAACTCGGCGAACGCCTTGCCGCACGCCAGGCCGATGTCGCCCGCCATGAAGAAGCACTCGCCGCCATCGACCAGAAGCTCCGTGAGCACGAAGCGCAGGTCGCCCAGGCCGTGCAAACGCAGGAGGCGGCATCCAAGGCCATCGCCGGCCTCAACCGCAGCGTCGATGAGCACAAGTCCAAAGCGATCGACCTCATGCGTCAGATCGCCCGCCTGCACACCGACATCAACTCTTTCAAGATCACCCGCGAAAATCTCGCCAATCAGAAGACCCGGCTCGAACAGCGCAAGGCCGTCATCGATCAGCAAATTGCCGAGCTCAAGGCCAAGGTCGCCGAACACGAAGCCCGCAAGAACCAGCTCACCGAGCAGTCCACGCTGCTGCAGGCCCAGGCCAACGAGATCCGCGAGCAGCAGAAAGCTACCAGCCAGAAAATGGCCGCCATCTCGCAAGAGCTGGCCCGCGAGCGCGAACTCCGCTCCGGTCTCAAGAGCCGCCAGAATGTGCTTAACGATCTGCAGGCCAAGCGCGAAGGCGTCTCGCAGGTCGTCCGCGAAATCCTCAAGCAGCGCGATGCCGCCACCGGCAGTGGGGGGGCAGCAACGGCCGCATTCTCCTACGTCAAGGGCATCGTTGCCGACGCCGTCTCGACCGATCTCGAAAATGCCTCGCTCATCGAAGCCGCGCTCGGCGATCTCGCCAACGCCGTCATCGTCGATAATTCCCAGGCGTTGCTGGCCGACCGCGAAATCTGGCAAAAACTCGCCGGCCGCGTTACCGTCCTCGCCACAGATAAGTTGCTCGCGTATCAAACCGCGGGTATCGACAATTCAGAATTCAGAATTCAAAATTCAGAATTCGCCATCTCCGCCATCGATCTCGTCAAGTGCGACCCTCAGCACGCCTTGCTCCTCCACCAACTTCTCGGCCACACCTTCATCGTCGAATCCCTCGCCGCAGCGCTCGAACTCGCCGACGCCGCGCCGCGCGGCCACCGTTTTGTCACCCGCGCCGGCGAAGTCGTCGAAGCGGTAGGGGGGTTGTCCAGTTCCATCGTCCTGGGCGACATCTCCCGAAAATCCGGCGGCATGATCACCCGTCGCGCCGAAAGCGCCAAACTCGATCGCGATCTGGCCGCCATCGAAATCCGCGTCAACGATCTCACCACCCAGATCGCCGCCTGCGACCAAACCTCCCGCGAACTCGACGCCCGCCAGCAGGAGCTCCGCTCCCAGATCTATCTGACTGATTCCGCCCGCGCCGAGGCCAGCGCCCAATTCCAGCAGGCCGGCTCGCAGCTTCAACGCACCAGCTCCGAAGCCCCGCTTCTGGCCGGCGAAATGGAATCCATCGACCGCCAATCCGCCTCCGCCGCCGAGCGCCAAACCGAAGCCGAAGGCAAAGTCGCCGTGCTCGAAACCGAACAGAAAAAAGTCGAAGCCCTCGTTCACGAACTCGGTGCCCAGCTCATCGTCCGCCAGCATGAAGTCTCGGAACTTGCCGAAGCCGCCACCGCTGCCCGCGTCGCGATGGGCCAGGTGCAGGAACAGCGCTCCGGCCTCTCCCGCGAACTGGCCACCGCCCGCGTCTCAGCCAACCAGGCGCAGATGGAACTCGACCGCCTCGCCGGCGAAGTCGAAACCGTCGAAGAACGCGTCGGCGACGCCAAGACCACCGTCGATCAAACTGCCACGCTGCTCGCCCAGGTCGCCCAAGTCATCACCGCCGCCGAAGCGCAGCTCGCCCAGCACACCGATCGCGTCACCACCCTCCGTAGCGAATTCACCACCGTCACCTCCGGCATCGATTCCGTTCAGGAGCAGATCGAAGCCCAGGCCCGCCGCGAACATGAACTCTCCCTGCAGAAAAACGAACTCTCCGTTCGCATCGAAACCCTCATCGAACACACCATCGATGAACTTCAGATCAACCTGCACGAGACCTATGCCAACTATCAGGCCCAGGAAACCGACTGGGACGCCGTCGCCGCCGAGATCAACGAACTCAAAGGCAAGATCTCCCGCCTCGGCAACGTCAACATCGACGCCATTTCCGAACAGTCCACACTGGAAGAACGCCACGCCTCCCTCACCGCCGCCCTGGCCGACATCCACGACGCCAAGCAGCAACTCGAAGAGCTCATCGGCAAGATCAACGAAGACTCCCGCATCCGCTTCGCCGAATCCTTCGCCGCCGTCCGCAACGAATTCCAGGACATGTTCCGCCGGCTCTTCGGCGGCGGCAAGGCCGACCTCATCCTCGAAGATCCCGATGACATCCTCGAATCCGGCATCGAAATCATGGCCCGCCCCCCCGGAAAGGAACCCCAGTCCATGTCGCTCCTCTCCGGTGGCGAAAAAACCATGACCGCCGTCGCCCTCGTCATGTCCATCTTCAAATCCAAGCCCTCCCCGTTCTGCATCCTCGACGAAGTCGATGCCGCGCTCGACGAAGCCAACACCGCCCGCTTCGCCAGCATCATTCAGGATTTCACCCACTTCTCGCAGTTCATCGTCATCACGCACAACAAACGCTCCATGGGCGTCGCCAACGTCCTCTACGGCGTCACCATGCAGGAGCAAGGCTGCTCCAAACGCGTCGCCGTCAGATTCGACGAACGCGGCCCCGCCGCCATCCACGCCCCCGGCGCCCCCAAACAAGAAACCGTCGCCGCCGCCTGACGCGATTAATTCAGAATTCAGAGTGGTGAATTCAGAATACTCTGAGAGTTCGCACCATGAACGATCAATACACCGAGAGTTACCAGGCATTGCGCGACTTCTAATTACCCACATCTTTTGCCAAGCTGAAGCCGAGGTGGATGTCGGTGAGCCTTGCCATGCCGCGCCACAGCACCATGTTACCCGGCGGCGCGTCTCTCGTTCGGTTCAGGTAGCCGCCAAGGCGGGCGAGGCGGATCAGGAAGTGGCCGACGGTTCTCTTGCATGACCCCTCCTTCATCGGGACCAAGTGCTCCAGCAGTTTGATCTCTGTGTCAGTGAAGACCAGTCGTGCCGGCAAGTCCGGCGATACGCGGTTGGTCATGCACAGCCACAGTACACGCCACGAGAGGATGCACAGGATCGCAATCAGGTTTGCCAGGCGCTCGGCATTCCGCAACTTCGAGTCTTCGGCCCGGCAGCCGGACTTGAGCACCTTGTGAAAGGTCTCGATCTTCCAGCGCAGGGCGTACCATTCCAGTTTCTCAATCGCGTCCGCCTTGCAGATTACCGAGAGGTCGGTGATGAGCTTCCACTCGATGCGTTCACGATCCTTGGGTGTGCCGCGTTCGGTGGCGTGGATCACCGTCAGCATCAAGTTGCCGTAGCGTTTCTCCTTGCCGATGGGCGGGCAGACCTGCAGGCGGTGATACTTGATCTCCAGCACCGCCGTCGAGGGCCGCCCCTTGTTGTCCATCACCTCGATGCGGTGCACAGCCTTGACGGGCTGTTCTTCCATTATCTCGATCACCGTCTCCTCGCCCTCCCCAGCCCGGCGGTCGACGCAGGTGCGGAACACGAAGTGCGCCCCCAGGAATTGGCATTCGCAGAAGAGTTCGTAGATGTCGCTTTCCCGGTCGCCGATATGCACGCAACGACCGGCGTCGCCGAGGTTGGCGGTGGACTGCCGCACGTTCTCCAGCCAGCGGATGCTTTCCTTCTGCTCGATGGGGATGCGCGTCGTGTTGACGGAATGCTTGCCGCCGTCGATCCCCCGGCCCATGAGGGCATTGATGCCCTTGAACTTCTTGCGTGTCCACAGCTTGATCGCCGCCAGGCCCAGCGGAACTCCGTCAGTGGTTACGACGAGGCTCGAATGCATGAGGATGCCACAGACGGTGTGCATCCGTTGACGGCCGTGCTCGTTCATATGGCCGCTGGCGACCTTGTGGGTTTTGCCGATAGCCGCAGTATCGCTGCGGGTGAAGGAGAACTCGGTGGTGTCGTGCAGTACCAGAATCGGTCCATCCGTTGCAGCGAACCGTTCACGGGTGGCCTTGAGGTGCCCGGCCAGAATCTCCTGCTCGTTCACGCGGTCGTTGTCTAGGAATCGGTAAGCCGCCTTGGTGGCCGCCCAGTCCCCGCAGGCCAGCGGCAACGTCCTGCCCAAACCTGTCGATAATTGCTCCATCAACATTCCGAATCGCTTTCCAAGGCGGCTATCGGCGAACTCGCACCCCGCCAGTTCCTGATCGATCCATGATCCCATATGCCCGGCTCCATCCGAGAGACTCCAGATGCCGTCCATGGCATCCCTTTCTCAAATTCATCGGCATGAAGGCCCGCTGACGGGAAAGAACTACGTAACGGTGGCGTAGTACAAGTCGCTAATCGAAAGCATGTCATAGTTAACTGTCGACGTAAGGGGCCGCCCAAAGACGGTTTCGAGCAATTCTTTCGACACATGAAAGACATTTGTTTTGAAGCTCGAGACGCTCAGAAGAACAGCCCCGGCCTGAACGGCACAGTCACGTATTGCTTCAACGTATCGGTCTTCAACCAGTATCAAGGGAATCTTTGCCGACACCTGCGCGCCTCCGCCGAGTGGCATATCGACAAAGCCCCAGTTTTCATTACCCTGGTCCCAGTTATACGTTGCACCCGCAACGCAAGAGCTTATGCCGTGCAGCACCTGCCGCACTTCTGCATGTGTCCATCGTCTGCGGAGTGCCATTGCCTGTCGAATCGCTTGTTCAAGTTCGTCCATCTCTATACTCCCGTAAATGCGGACTATGGACTTCCAGGCGAACCGTGCACGAAACTGCTGCTCGTTCGGTAGAGATTGAGTGTATTCGTTGGGAGACCAGTTTGCGCGTCCACCCCGATTGGCACACTGAATGTGACTTTAGCCTTGGTCCCGTTGCTCAAAGTCCAAAGGCCAGCCTGATCGGCATATGCACTGGCATCTAGGACAAGCTGTCCACCATTCAGTCGATAAAAGAATTGGCTCTTTCCCAGTACCAGCGACCCGGTCTGGTGCGGCGCCATGCCGACCGCATCAAGGGTGTACGCTCCGTTGGATAGTTGGGCATGCCGGGTTAGCGAGATCTCGGGAGCCGACCAGCCTTCCACTTGCATCCGACCGAGGTTGAAGGTGTCCGGAATCTCAGCCGAGATGTGGGTAATTGGTTGATTGCGCGAACGAACACGTTCGCTCTCCCTCCGCATCATTCGGCTCTTTCGATCACTGCCCGCTTCTGAAGACGCTCGTATCATCGGAAGACAACTGCTACGCGCCGGCACAGGTGTCGGCGCCAACTATCGTGCCGTCTGTCGTGCGCGTTCTCGGCCCGATTTCGTTTCGAAGCTCGGTATCGTCATCGAGGAATGCGATGAGACGGTCTACTGGCTCGAACTCCTCATCGACGCCCGGATCGTAAGAAAGGAAAGACTCGCGGATCTTCTTCGCGAAGCCAATGAACTCACCGCCATCTTTGTCGCATCCCGGCGTACCGCAACGCGCGCCCTCAAAGAACCCAAACCGCCCCCATGATATTCTGAATTCACCACTCTGAACTCTGAATTACTTCGACAGATCAATCCTGCAAACTCCCGTCTGCCCGTCCGGATTGATCACCACAAACACCATTTCTTTCAGATCCGCCTTCTCTTCTTCCTTCTTCATCAACTCCAGAAACTGCTTCTGATCCTCCACCGGCTGGTCATCCACTTTGATGATCAGGTGATTCGCATGCAGCGGCGTCTGCCCCAGACTCGCCGGTGCCCCGTTCTTCACGAGCGCCACCACCACTCCCTTCGTATCCTGCGGCAACTTCCGTGCGTATGCGTCGCCGAAGACCAAATCCCGCGTCGCGATCCCGATCCGCGGAGAAAACACGTGCTGCATCTCCCCGGGTCCCTTCGGCACTGTTCCCAATTTCAGCTTCACATCCAGCTTCGTTTCCCCGCGATCCCGCACAATCCCCAGCACGATCTCATCGCCCGGCTTGTGCTTCTCCAGCGCCCGGGAAAAATGCATCACCGCCAAATTCGGCACCGGCGAGTTGGAAAACGGCTTGCCGTCCACCGTCAAAATAATGTCCTTCGGCTTCAGCCCCGCCTTGTCCGCCGCCTCGTTCGGGATCACCGATCCCACCGCCACCGCCGCCGGCTGCGTGATGTGGAACAGTTCCCGCACCTCCTCTTCCAGTCCCGTCATTCCATCGACCGCCGCCCACGGACGCCGGGTTTCAAACGGTTGCGTCGGCACGTCCTGAAAAACGTCCTTCACCTCGTCGTACGGCAGGTACGTCGTCCCCTGCTCGTCCTCGCCCTCCACCTGCCGCGCGCCGCCGAAGCCGCTCAGCGTAATCCCCACCAGGTTTCCCGTCTGCCGATCGAACACCGGGCTGTTCGCCCGCGTCAGCCCGCCGGTCTGCGTCACCACCACCGTGTACGTCAGTTCCAGCACCGCCTTGTTCGTCGTCACGCCCGCGTACGGCGAATATCCGCTCCCCTTGCCCAGAATCCCCGCGGAAAATACCGTCTCGCCCAGCGCGGGGGCTCCCGTCGCCGGCACCTTGAAGACTTCCGCCTCGATCGGCTTCTCCGCCTTCACAAAGGCAAACAGACGATTCTGCGTCCGCCCCAGCAACTTCGCGGGCACCGTCGTGAAATTCTTTCCCGGCAGACGAATCTTCAGGTCCTTCACGTATTCCTTCGGCAAAGCTTCCGGTATCAACCCGCCGCTGATCAACACCACCCCGTCCTTGCTCACCACAATCCCCTGCCCCGATTCCTCGCGCGAAATATTTTCGTTGCGCAGCGTGTACTCCACCAGCACCAGCGACTTGGCCGTCTCCCGCGCCTGCGCATCCACATCCACCGCCGGTACAACATTCGCCAATGCGCCCGGCTGCAGCGTCAGCGTGACCTGACCCGCCACCGCTATCCCCACCGTCGAAATCGCACCCACAACCGCCATCGCCAACAACGAACTCTTTACCAGTCGCATCAAAGCACTCTCCAAAAAAATACCCCGCCCGCTATTCCGTATTCACCAATCACAAGACTTAAATCGTACTCACTTGCCATCCGGCTTCACGACCAGCGTCAGCTCGCTCCGGTCGCGCCGCACATCCAGCCCGATGACCCCGGGATTCTGCGACCATTGCTTCACCGCCGCCTCCAACTCCTCCGCACTCTTCACCTGCTTGTTGCCCACCCGCAGCAGGATATCCCCGGTCTTCAATTGTGCCGTGTCGCCCGGCGATCCGGATCGCACTCCCGTCAGCAACACTCCCTGCATGTTCGGCAGACGCGCCTCGCGCAGATACGCCCGCGTGATATCCCGCACGCTCAGGCCCCACGCCTGCACCTGCACCTCTTCCGTGACCACGCTCTCCAGTTTTTCCGTCTTCAGCGTCACCTCCACCGGCTCGGGTTTCCCCGGCCGGCGCACCTTCACCTTGATCTCCGACCCCACCGGGTAATCGCTGATCAGCTTCCGCGCGTCCGCCAGTTGCTCCGGAAACCGTGCATTCGTCGCCCGCCCGTTCACCTCCAGCAGCACATCCTCCGCCTTCAACCCCGCCTGCGCCGCCGGCGAGCTCGCCTCCACACTCGCGATCATCACCCCCTTCTGATCCGGCACATCGTAATACTGCTCCAAATCCTGCATCGGTTGCAGCACCACCCCGATGTAACTCCGCGCCACCTTCTTGTGCGCCAGCAGTTCCTTCACCACCTGCTTCGCCACGTTGATCGGTATCGCAAATCCCAGGTTGTTCCCCATCGTCGTCCCGCGCGTGTTGATCCCGATCACTTCACCCCGCAGATTGATCAACGGCCCGCCCGAATTTCCCGGGTTGATCGCCGCATCCGTCTGGATCCAGTTGTTGAACCATCCCGTCTCATACTTGCCGATGCTGCTCTCTTCAAAAAATCGATCCGTGTTGCTCACGATTCCCATCGTGACCGTCCGCGTCAGCCCGTACGGCGTTCCGACCGCCATCACCGGCTGTCCCAGTTGCACCGTGCTCGAATCCCCCAGCGTCGCACTGCTGAATCTCAACCCCTTCTTCTTCACTTCCGTCATGTCCATCTGCACCAGCGCCAGATCCGTCCAGTGATCGCTCCCCGTCAGCGTCGCCCGTACGTGCTCCTGGTTCGCCAGCGTGATGTCCAGTCGCTTGGCCCTCCCCGCCACATGAAAATTCGTCAGCACATGCCCATCCGGATCGATGATCACCCCGCTCCCCAGCGAGCGCGATGTCCGCGGCTGCCCCTGCAAAAAATCTTCCGTCACCACATCCAATCGCACCACCGCCGGGGAAATCTTCGCCGTCGCATACTGCACCGCAAACGACGGCTGCACATCGATCTTCGCCCCCGGATCTTTCGCCGGCCCCTCGCACCCCGCCGCCAGCACCGCCCCCATCACCATCACCGCCGCCCAAACCCGTCGCTTCATGATCGCTCCAAATACATCCAACCCATCCCCCAACGTTGCCGCCATCGCCATATCCTTACTCACCGCAGCCGATCCCTAAACACTCAACACTTCATTATCGATCAACCGCGTCCCACCAAGCTTCGCCGCCACCAAAATCACGCACGGCCCGTCGATTTTCCCTTTCCATAGCGCCAGCGTCCGGCCATGCGCCGCCACCGCATACTGCACCGTCAGCCCCCTTTGCTCGATCCGCTGTTTCATCCCCGCTTCCAGTGCGCCAGCGTTTCTCTCGCCGCCCGCGTACCGCTCCTTCGCCCACATCATCGCCTCATGAATCACCGGCGCCTTGGCCCGCTCATCATCGCTCAGGTAGCGGTTGCGGCTGCTCATCGCCAGGCCATCCGCCTCCCGCACCGTCGCGCAAGTCACCACTTCCACCGGCACATTCAAATCGCCCACCATTTCCCGCACCACCGCCTGCTGTTGATAATCCTTCTGCCCCAGCAGCAAATGCGTCGGCTGCACAATATTTGAGAGCTTCAAAACCACCGTGCACACCCCCGCAAAATGCCCCGGCCGTATATCCCCCTCAAGCATCGTTCCCAGCGGTCCTGGATCGATCGTCACCGAAGCAGGTTTCGCGTTTCGCGTTTCGTGTTTCGCGTTTCTTCCGTACATCTCCTCTGCGCTCGGTACAAACACCGCATCGCACCCCGCCGTTTCCAGCAGCACCGCATCCGCCTCCAACGTCCGCGGATACTTGCCAAAATCCTCGCCCGGTCCGAACTGCGTCGGGTTCACAAATATTGAAGCCGCCACATGCCCCTTCGCACCCGCCATCCGCCGCGCTTCACGCACCAGCGATGCATGCCCCTCATGCAGTGCCCCCATCGTCGGCACAAACGTCACCATCCCGGCGCCCGCCCCCTTGCGCCACTTCCGAAACTCCGCCACCGTATGAATCACTCGCACAACATCACTCCTGACGCCCGATCCAATGAACCCCGAATCAATGAGGCAACGATTCCAACAACTCGCGCACCGTCCTGCCCAGCACCGGATGCCGCACTTCCCCCGCGATCTCCGCCAGCGGCTCCAACACAAACCGCCGCTCATGCATCCGCGGGTGCGGCAGCGTCAATTCCTCCGTCGCCCGCACCTCGTCCTCGTACATCAACAGGTCCAGGTCGATCGTCCGCGGACCATTCTTCTCTCCCGCTTCCCGCGTCCGTCCCAGTTTCCGCTCGATCCGCAGCAGCTCCCGCAAAAGCTCCGCCGGCTCCAATTCCGTCGCCAAAACCACTGCAGAATTAATAAATTTCTCACTACCGGCCGGCGCGCCGACCGGTTCCGTCTCCCGAAAAGTCGCCACTGCCGCCACCCGCGAGCCCGGAATTCGGCCCAATTCAGCAATTGCCGCCCGTAACGCCGCCTGACGCTTCCCCAGATTCGACCCCATCGCTACGTACGCTCGCTGTGTCATTCCGCCAACATAAACCCCGGCCGCGCCCCTCACAAGCCTTCGCCATCGACATCGCGCAAGCGCCGTTGGTTAGCGCAACCCTAAGCCACTCGAAGGAGCTTTATTTTCCGACTAATAACTCGGCAATACTGGGCAAAAATACCTGCTCCTTCCGCCGCTTCTTGGTTGCCTTCTCTTCACGAAATGCTAAAGTATGGTCGTGTATTCGCTCGGTTCGCACCAAGGATCAATCCATGGGGCAAGACGTGTCAATGTGAGTTTGAAAAGGTAGCTTTGGTGGATGCCAGGCATCCGCTGAAGATACCTTTTTTCGTTGTGTTGAAAAGTGCACCTTCTACTCAGGAGTCCTCTCATGAAAGTCACCGACGTAGCTATTCAGCTCGCCCCGGCCGGTCAGGATCGTCTTCGTGGTTTCTGCTGCATCACCATCGACGGTTGTTTCGTCGTGCGTGATATCAAAATCATCAACGGGCCCAATGGCCTCTTCGTCGCCATGCCCTCACGCAAGATCATGGCGCCCTGCCCCCAGTGCCGCACCAAGAACCACCTGCACGCCAAGCACTGCAACACCTGCGGCGTCGTTCTCCCCAACATGATCCCCCAGGGCGAACGCGTCAAAATGCACTGCGACGTCGCGCACCCCATCAACGCCGAATGCCGGCAGATGGTTGAACGCGAAATCCTCACCGCCTACAACAATGAATTCCAACGCTCCCAGCAGCCCGGTTACGTCTCGCGCCAGCTCGGCGATGGCGGCGAAACCCTCGCCCCCTCCGAGTTCGCACACAACACCAACCCCTGATCCGCACCGCCGCTGCCTTATTTCGCTACACTAACTCGAAAGCCCGGAGACGGTATGTCCCGGGCTCTTTTCTTGCGCCAATCCATCCCGTAAACTCCTCCCCATGACCCGGCGAAGGCCCCATCAATTAGTGTGTGGCAGTGCGCGGTTCGATCATCAGATACGGATTGCACTGAGAACACGCGTGGCCTGCCATTCATCGTTCATCGTTCATCGTTCATCGTTCATCGTTCATCGTTCATCGTTCTTGCTCCCGTCAGCGCGCGAACGAAGCGGAAAGTATATTATCTACCCTCTACCCACGGAGTCCCTCATGCCCCCTACCCCCGCCCCCCGCATCAAGCTCTGGCCCGATCTTCCCCCCGCCTACATCGCCGCTCCCGAGGACGAATCCGATCCGGCCATTCCCACCCTCGACATCTACCTCGCCCCCAAGAATCAGGCCTCCGGCGCTGCCGTGCTGGTTCTCCCCGGCGGCGGCTACGGCGGCCTGGCCCTCGGCCATGAAGGCGAAACCATCGCCCGCTTCTTCAACGACCACCACCTCTCCGCGTTCGTACTTCGCTACCGCCACGCCCCGCGCCACAAACACCCCGTCCCGCTCCACGATGCCCAGCGCGCCCTCCGCCTCCTTCGCTCCAAATCCACCGAATTCCAGTTCGATCCCCATCGCCTCGGCATCCTCGGCTTCTCCGCCGGCGGCCACCTCGCCGCCACCACCTCCACACTTTTCTCACCCCCCAACCCCTCCGCCCCAGACCCCATCGACCGCCTCTCCGACCGCCCCGATTTTTCCATCCTCATCTACCCCGTCATCTCCTTCATGAACGAAACCCTCGGCCACGAAGGCTCGCGCTCCAACCTCACCGGCGACGATCCCGCCCTCTATCCCACCCTCTCCGCCGAACGCCTCGTCACCGCGCAAACCCCGCCCACCTTCCTCCTCCACGCCAACGAAGACGCCGCCGTCCCCTCCGATAACTCCCTCCTCTACTATTCCGCCCTCCGTAAAGCCGGCGTCCCCGCCGAACTCCACCTCCTGCAAAAAGGCCCCCACGGCTTCGGCATCCAGCCCACCCCCTACAACCCCGCCGCCCCCGATTGGACCTTCTCCACCCGCCACTGGCCCGACCTCCTCGCCCACTGGCTCCGCATCAACGGCCACTGCCAAAAAAGTTGATCGTACCCATCGCAGGCTCGCAATTTTTCGGCCGCGATCCTGCTTCGTCATTTACAAGTTGCACTCAATACCCGCGGCCCCCATTCCTCGTTCATCGTTCATCGTTCAACATTCATCGTTTTCCCCCTCACCAACACCCACACCATCCCCGCCGTCGCCCACAAACTCACGCCCACCGTCCGCATCCATTCCCCGCCATCCTTCCCCATCACCCGCGCCATATCTGACGTCATCATCATCAGCACAATCCCCGCCGCCAGCACCCACGCCGCCTGCTTCCGCAGCCGCGCATCCTGCCGCTCATCGCTCATCACCACCACCATCCCCGTCACCGCCAGCACCATGCTCACGTAGTGCGGCACCCATGTTCGCTGGCTCGCCCACAACATGAACACCGCCACCACACCCACCTCCAACACATATCCCACGCTCCGCAAACTCGCCATCCGCTTGCGCATCCACAACCACCCGCTCGCCGCCATCGCCAGCAGAATCCCCCGCACCACCCCGTTCGCCACCGCCTCCGGCAAATCCAGCACATTCACATACACCGGCCGATCCGGAAACGCCGACACGTGCCGCACCAGCCGCGTCACAAAACTCGCCACGCTCTGCCCCACGTAATAATCCACCTTCCCATGCATCACGTACGGTAAAATCATCACCCGCACCCACCCCTCCAGCCAGACCAAATTCAGCGCATACCCAAACACCAGCCCCGGCACCGCCACCAGCCACAGCACCATTCCCACCATCATCCCCAGCACCGCCCACCACCTTCGCCGCCACATGAAATACACCAGAAAAATCAACGGCGTCACCTTAATACACGCCGCCAAAGCCACCAATATCCCCCCCAAAACCGCCACCCGCCACCTCCCCCGCACACCCCTCCCGTCATTCTGAATTCCGAACTCTGAATTCTGAATTAGAAGCAAGCCCCCACACAACGGCCACAACATCAGCAAATTCGTCTGCCCTTGCTGCACATCCCCCATCACCGCCCACATCCACACCCCCAAACCCATCAGCACCGCCCACATCGCCGGCCGCACGCCCGCGTTTACCGCCATCCGCCAGCAACACCACCCGATCCCCACTACAAACACCCACTTGCACATCGCCCAGGCCAACTGTGCGTTCGCCTCCGACAGCCGCGTCAGCGGCGCAAACACCAGCAGCGTCACCGGCGGAGTTGGCAAACTATCATCGATGTACCACGCCCGCCCCTCCAGAAACCGCGGCGTCTCCTTCATCCATCGCTCAAAATCGTTCACCTGCGTCACCGACCCCGTCCGCTGCTTCTTCAAAATTCGCCCCCGCGCCTGTATCCCCATTGCCAGTGTCACCACCAGCGATACCGCCAGTATTCCCATCACCACCCACCCCCTCCGTTTCTCCAGCTCGCTCGCTATTCCCATCGCGCAACCTCTTGCCTGTCGGTCGTTCTCATCCGTCATCCCATGGTGGTTTAGTCGCAGTCCCGCAAAAACACAAACGCCCATCCATCGATGGGCGCTGCTTCGGAAAATAAACTGGAGACGAAGGGAATCGAACCCTCATTCCCGCATTGCGAACGCGGTGTCCTCCCATTGAACGACGTCCCCGGGGGAAGATATATGACAATACACGAATCCCCACCCCCCTTCAAGACCACCACAATAGACTCGCAGCTCACATCACGACCCACCTGCCAACTTCGCCGCCGCCAATGCCGCCGCATAATTCGGTTCCCGCGAAAGCTCCGGCACAATCTCTTCGTACACAATCTTCCCGCGCCGATCCACCACAAACACCGACCTGCTCAATAACCCGCTCTCCTTGATCCGCACCCCATACATCAAACCAAACGCACGATCCCGATAATCCGACACCGTCTTCACCCGCTCAATTCCCTCCGCCCCGCACCACTTCTTCTGCGTGAATGGCAGATCCATGCTCACCGTGATCACCCCCGCGTCCGCCCCCAGCTTCGCCGCCTCCTCGTTGAACCGCCGCGTCTCCACGCTGCACACCTTCGTCTCCAGCGACGGTACCGCCGTCAGAATCCACACCTTGCCTCCCGGCATAAATGTAAATGTGGACATGTCATTCGCCACCGCCGTGAACCCCGGCGCATGATCACCCACCGCTGGCGTCTGGCCCTGCAGCGTCACCGGCTTTCCCTGCATCGTCACCTCCCCCGGCCTCTCTACCGGCACCTCCAATCGCGCACATCCGCCCATTCCCAATATCACCGTCATGACCATCGCCCATGCATATTTGCTGTTCACGTCATTCTCCTCAAGAAATCAGGCCATTGTGTTTCCGAGTCATTAGTCCATTGAATCAGGAAGACTTGCCCGCAATCGTGACGATCCCGCGGTCCGCCGATTCGATGAGCCGATCAATCCACCCATTATATCCCTCTACCTTTCATCCCGGCGGGCGCGCCTGTTAGACTGTCACCCTGTGGAACACTCATATCTGGAGCCGAAAATATGACCACCGCCGTCGCCGCCCCTGTTGCGCACATTCCCTCCGTCAACAAGCCCGGCTATTTCTCCCGCTCCGATCTCGGCCCGGATTCCACGCGCTTTTTCAAAGAACAAGGCTTCCTCGTCGTTCACGATGCCGTCTCTCCCGCGGAAATCGCTGAACTCAAAGTCGAAGCCGCCGCCATCTGCCGCGGACAACGCGGTGCGATCAAAATCTTCAATAGCCCGAATCCCGTCGACTTCGATCAGCTCGTCGGCCTCTCCGACGATGAAGTCCTCGAACGCTTCCTCTGCATCCATCAACCCCACAAAACCTCCGACATCATCTTCAAATTCCTCGCCCAGAAAACCATCATCGATGTCGTTACCGCCGTCATCGGCCCCAACGTCAAATCCATGCAGTCCATGCTCTTCATCAAAAAGGCCGGCAAACCCGGACAGGCCTGGCATCAGGACGAGGATTACATCCCCACCCGCGACCGCTCCCTCCTCGGTGCCTGGATCGCCATCGATAACGCCATCATCCAGAACGGCTGTCTCTGGGTCATCCCCGGCTCCCACAAGCCCGGCATCCTCTGGCCACAGTTCCCCCACAAAGATTCCCGCTATGACTGCGCCAACATGTCCTACGATTTCCCCTACACCGATGCCGACGCCGTTCCCGTCGAAGTCCCCGCCGGCGCCATCGTCTTCTTCAACGGCTACCTCCTTCATAAGTCCGAACCTAACGCCCTCTCCACCGGCTTCCGCCGCGCCCTCGTCAACCACTACATGTCCGCCGAAAGCTTCCTCCCCTGGCATCACCTCAAGGACGTCCCCGTCGCCAAGGCCGACTTCCGTGATGTCGTCATGGTTGCCGGAAAAGATCCCTACGCATGGAAAGGCTACGAAGACGTAGCCCGCCCCCACGTCCGTCCCGCCGGCGAAGGCGGCTGCGGCGACGGCCGTACCGACCTCCCCTCCTTCAAACAGAATCCCCCCGACATCCGCGCCAAAACATAGCATCGCAATGCGTGAAGCAAAAAGTGGTGCGGGCGTCCTCGCCCGCAGTCTCGCGGACGTCCCGCCCGCGCCCGCACGCGCTTCCTTTAGCCCCCACAGAAAAATCTTAGAAATTTTTCCGCACCCCCTCGCGCCACGACGATTCCACCATTTTTCCCCCTTCTTTCCACGACTTTGCCCCATCGACCCCTCCCTCACCCCCTATTTGGCCCCATAATCCACCGAATTTCAGTACTTGAAGCCATATTTTCCGCTCTTTGGGCCCATAATTACCCCCCAATTCAATCCAGATAAAGACCTCCATATCTATTCTAAGCTCTTTATAAATAAGTACTTAAATAACGTCAAAGAACCTGCCCTTCACCGGATTAGGTATCCAAAACACCAAAGTTGCTGTTGAAACATGTCGATGGCTTGCTGTGAGGCATGAGATAAGTTGCATGGATGCAGCGGAACTCTCCTCACGAGTTGTCGCTTGGCCGAACTCTCGCCCTGCTTGTTGCAGGGCTCCAAGCTGACAGAACTCTCCGGGGACTTAGTTCTCGGTGCCGGCCACGGAAGGTCTGGCGAGGCGAACAACGGGATGGATCCCACATTCTGGTAAGGAGACCGCCGTGTCCAAGAAATCGATCTTCACTATGGCCGCCGTCGCCGCTGGACTCATGATTTCCGTCATGACCCAGGCCACCCAGCTCCCCGACAAAACCATCGACATCACCGCCACCGTCGATACCTACGCCGAATGGGATTCCACCAACACCTACAGCATTGCCGCCACCGACTTCAGCGGCAAAATCAGCCGCAAGGGCGACACCATCACCGTCAGCCACCCCCTCCTCATCAATACCAACACCGACGTCACTCTCCATATGGTTGCCGGCGCCAACAGCGGCATCCTCAAAGACACCAGCAACCCCAAGATCCCCCTGACCACCAGCTACAAACTCTCTGGCGATGCCGTTCCGGCCGCCGCAGGCAACGGCGCGTTCAAAGATGCCGCCAACGCCCTTGGCGATAGCCCCTTTGACGCCGCCAACGATTACACACTCCCCATCGCCACCGCCGTCGCTCACAACGGTACCTGCTCCTTCAATCTTGAAGTCCAGGCCGTCAACCCCGCCGGCACCTACTACAAGGCCGGCGACTACACCTGCGGAATCGTCATTCAGGTCTCCTGGTAATTGACCGTACCCCTCTGGCGCCCCGGCGCCAGAGGGGCCACGTCTCTGACATCGATATACGTTGATCCTGTCCGCACCGTCCCTAAGGAGGCATCTTTCAGGATGGGCAGAAATTACTTTTTTTTCGCTGCGCTGACCGCAGTTTTATCGGTCCCTGTGTTATGGGCCTTCGCCGCCACTGCCTGGGTGGAGCCCTCCGATACACTCCTGCTCCCCCACATCAACGGCACAGGTCAAACCGTCAGCGCCGCCCTCGAACTCCAGTTGCAGCATGATGTCCCCTGCACCATCTCCGTCCACGTCAACTCCGCCGGCGGCGAAATCCTCACCGGACCTGCCCCCAGCTACACCCAACTAACCACCTCCTACAAATTCACCGGCGGTTCGCTCCTCGCTCAGGATGCCGATTGGATCAGCTCCGACGTCTTCCGCACCCGCATCTATTCCGTCACCACCACTGGCCCCACCACCGATTCCTTCTTCCTTTCAGTCCAGGGCCAGGCCCCGTCCGGTCACGCCATTGCCGCCGGCGATTACAAAACCAACGGCCTCGCTCTGGTCGTAACCTGGCCCTGAATGAAGGTCGTTTTCGAGGGAGACTGTGATGTACGAGAGAACCATAAAGTCCGCCTGCCTGGCCGTCATCTGCGGCCTCGCTGCGCTCTGGAACGCCGCCCCCGCACAGGCTGGCCTCGCCGTCTCTCCCTTGAAACAGGAAATCAGCCTGCGCCCCGGCGAACCGGGCAAACTCACCCTCACCCTCAGCAACCGCGCTCGCCGGGAAAACGATCCCGCTCAATCCGCCATGCTCAGCGTCGTCGATGTCGTCGCCCTCGAAGCCGGACAACTCGAATTCAAGAACGCCGGTTCGCAAAAAACCTCCGCCGCCCATTGGATCGCCCTCAGCCAAGCCGAAACCAATACCGATCCCGGCAAATCCCAGACCATCGATGTCACCATCACCCCGCCGCCCCAAACCCCCTCCGGCGAATATTACGCCGCCATCCTCGTCACCCTCGGTTCCCACAGCAAAAACCAGGATGGCGTCGATGTCACCTACCAAGTCGCCTCCGGCATTTTCGTCAACGTCCTCGGCCAGACCCTCACCAAACAGGCCAAGATCACTCAATGCGAATTCCAATGCCCGCAAGCCGCCCCCGCCCCTGTATCCACTCAACCCGCCGATACCGCCGCGCCGCTCGTCCGCCCGCCGCAAATCGCCGTCATCCTCAAGAACACCGGCCGTTCACGCTTCGACGCCACCGGCAAAATCCGCATCGTCGACCTCGCCACCGGTCGCGTCGCCATGACCGCCGTCCTCACCAGCCTCCGCCCCTGCGTCTTCGCCGGTGATTCCCGCCTCTTCCAGGCCGCCGTCACCAAACCTCTCCCCGCCGGCAAATACACCGTCAAAGTCGATATGGACTACCAGTCCACCTGGTCCCACGCCTATGCCACCGAAACCCTCGAGATCACCCCCGCGCAGGCCGAGTTACTCGCCGCGCTCAAGAAACGTCAGACCCTCGACACCCCCGCCATCACCCTCACGCCTTCGAAAATCGCGTCACTCATTCCCGCCGGCGGATCGCGCAGCCTCTCCATCGCCCTCAAGAGCTGCACCGACGTTCGCGTCCGCTGCCTCGTCTCCGCCGCCTCCACCGGCGATACCGACATCGATTCATGGATCACCGTCGGCCCGCAGGATTTCACCCTCGCCCAGTCCGGCTACAAAGCCGTCGAAATCAAAGTCCAGGTTCCGCCTGATGCCAAGGCGGGCGCTCACTCAGCACTCATTGCCGTCGAATCGTGGCCGGAAGGATCCGATGTCCATCGCTTCGAAATCCCCATTGAAATTCAAGTCAAGGCGGAGAAATAAGTCATGGATAGACTCACAAAAAGAATCGTAACCACCGCCGCCTGGCCCCATCTGGCCGCCGGTCTGGTCGCTCTCTCGCTCGCCGCGACCCTCATCGCCGCCGAGCCCGCTCCCATTGTGGCCCCCGCCACGGAACCTGCGCCCGCCGCGGTGCTCACCCCCTCAGGCGCCCCGGCCCAAAAGCGCGTCACCAATCTCTGGGTCGATACCGAACTCCGCCAAGTCATCCAGGATATCTCCTCGCAAACCGATACCGTCATCGTCTGCGATCAGACCGTCGGCGGACTCGTCTCCATGTCCGTCAAGGATATGCCCCTCGAAGATTGCCTCGAACGTGCCTGCGCCACCGGCGGCTATAGCTACACCAAAATCAAAGACTACTACCTCGTCGGCAAGTCCGATCCGGGCAACCCCCTCTTCCAACGCCTCTCCGATCCCCAACGTGTCAAACTCTCCTATGTCCTGCCCGAACAGATCCGCACCCTCCTCCATGCCTCACTCGTTCCCTACGTCACCTTCGATCGCAGCAGCGGCACCGTCATCGTCACCGCCCCCGAACCCACGCGCAAACGCGTCCTCGACGCCATCCGCCTCATTGATCAGCCCAACCCCCAGGTCGCCATCGAGGCCGTCGTATTCGAACTCACTGAAGACGGCTCCAAACAACTCGCCCTCGACTGGCAATTCCAAACTCCGCACATCGCCGCCGGTTCCAACAACCTCGTCGGCACCATCGCCTACGGCGCCGGCTCCGACCTCGGCACCTACGTCGACGTCACCCTTCGCGCCATCCTCCAGAACCAGCGCGGCCAGGTGCTCGCCAATCCCCGCATCCTCGTCATGAACAATACCGAAGCCGAAATCTTCGTCGGCCAGGAAAAATATTTCACCCTCCTCTCCGGCCAGGCCTCCAACCCCTACTACACCCTCCAGTCCATCAAGGCCGGCGTCACCCTCAAGGTCTCCCCCTACATCGGCGAAGGCGGCCAGATCATCCTCGCCCTCGAACCCGAAGTCTCCGACGTTGTCACCGAAACCCAGTCCAGTGTGGCCAACGGCGCTCAAAGCAACAACAACTCCGTCCCCCTCCCCGTCGTCACCCGCCGCCACGCCAAGACCGTCATCAACGTCCAGGACGGCCAAACCGTCCTCCTCGGCGGCCTGCTCCTCGAACAGAACCGTTCCATCGTTGCCAAGAACCCCATCCTCGGCGATATCCCCGGCCTCGGTGCCGCCTTTAGCAAGGTCTCCAGCGAGAAGCATCAGCAGGAAGTCGTTATGCTGATCACCGCACACATCGTCGATCCCAGCCGTGCCGGTGCTGATAAACTCGCATCGCGTCTCGAACAGCGATATGTTACGCCACTGGATGCTATTGCTAACACGCAGCAGGGGACCAAGAAATGAGTATGACACGATTCATCACCTTGTCTCTGTTCGCCGGTCTCTTCCTCATGACCGGTTGCGCCCAGCCTGTCGCCTCCGACATGACGCTCAATAGGGGGGCTCAGTTGCTTGCCGCCGGCAGCCCCAAGTCCGCCATCCCCGTCCTCACACAAACTGTCGCCTCCACGCCCGACGGCCCCGAACCCCTCGCACTGCTCGCCCTCGCCTACGCGCTCGATCTTCAGCCCGATCGCGCCATCGCCGAAGCCCAACTCATCCACCGTCCCAAAGACAGCCATCCCGGCTGGGAAATCGTCGCAATCGGCATCGCCGAAATGACCCGCCATCGCCATGCCGAAGCCGCCGTCGCCCTCCAACAGGTGATCGCCGCCGACCCCACCAGCCCCATCGCCACCTCCGCCCGCCAGTGGCTCGCCCTGGCACAGATCCTCAAGGGAGATAACGACAAAGCCATCGACACTCTGCAGATCCTCGCCAAATCCCCCGGCATGCAAACCAGCGCCGAACTTTGGATTGCCCTCATCCACATGCAGCATGGACGCACCAAGGAAGCTACCGACGCCCTCGCACTCTGCGCCCAGCACGTGACCGGTCAACCGAATTCCCAGTCGCCTGCCGCCAATCTCACCTCCGCCGACGATCAGACCCTTTACGACGCCGCCGTCACCGCCCTGGCCAAACGCGAACTCGAATCCGCCCGCCGCATCTTTCAACTCGTCAAACAGCACAATCCCGACGGCAGCGATGCCGCCGTCTGGCTCGCCCTCATCGCCGGCGCCCATGACAATTGGCAGACCTGCCGCAACCAGCTCAAAGATGCCTGCGACAACGGCTCCCACAAATCCCGCGGCCTCGCCAATCAACTCTTCAGCGTCGTCTGCGCCGCCGAAGAACGCCCCGACGCCCTCGTCCAACACACCCTCGCCGGCCAGCGCCTCCTCAACCGCGCCGAAAACCCCGCCCAAACCGTCAACCAACCCCAACCCGACCACGTCTGGTTCAGCGACAACATGAAATAATCCCCCGCCCACCCCGCGCGCGCGTAACCCCCTCAGAATGCATCCCCCCCTCAGAGCCGTGCGGCTCCGCCGCCGGCCCAACACCTCACCATTTCTCCGCAAGCTCCGCCCCCCAAGAACGTTCTTCCCACGGATCACGGCCCACGAACAACTGACCACTGGCCAGCCGCCATGCTACAATCCCCTCATCAGCCCAACTCGAGGCCCCCATGACCGTCCTCGCACAAAACACTCCAACCGCCCCTCTCTCCACCCGCCTCAGCGAACCCTTGCGCATGGTCGCCGGCCGCGACCGCGTCCTCCGCGTCCTCCGCGGCATCCTACAACTCCTCGTCCTCACCGCCGCCACCTGGCTCGCCGTCGCCCTCGTCATGGGTCTCTGGGATCGCATGCCTCTCTTCATCAGCATCCCGCTCGCCTCCCTCGCATGGGCATCCGTCGCCTGGGGCTTCTGGAAATTTCTCCGCCCCGCCTTCCGCCACCAGAACATCGCCCAGGCCGCCCTCCTCATCGACCGCGCCCTGCCCGACTCTCAGGAACGCATTTCTTCCGCCGTCGAAATCTCCCAGGAATCCGATCCCCAATTCCGCGGCTCCCCCGAACTCGTCGCCCACCTCATCAAACAAGCCGAGCACGACGCCGCCACCCTCGATCCCAACCTCGTCGTCTCCCCCCGCCAGATGTTCAAATGGCTCGGATTCCTGATGCCGCTCGCCCTCGCCTGGGCCATCGCGTTTTTCGTGCTGACCCCCAACATCCTCGCCGGCCTCCAACGCACCCTCGCTCCCTGGACCGCCAATTCCCCCCTCGCCGCCCCCATCCTCACCATCGCCCCCGGCAACATCGAACTGGCCCAGGGCGACACCGTCACCATCACCCTCTCCGTCGCCTCCCCCGATTCCGCTACCAAAAAAATCACCCGCGCCCAGCGCGCCACCCTTCTCTCCACCTTCCCCGGCGGCCAATCGATCCTGCACGAAATGGACCGCACCGGCGACCTCTCCTTCCGCGCCATCGTCGAAAATGTCCAGCAAAGTTTCAGCTACCGCATCACCTCCGACGGCAACGATTCCCCCCTCTACACCGTCACCATGCTCCGCCGACCCGCCATCGCCTCCATCACCCTCGACTACACCTATCCCGCCTACACCCGCATGAAACCGCGCACCGAAACTAATCGCGATGGCACCATCGACGCCCTCGCCGGCACCTGCGTCAAAATCACCGTTCAGGCCAACGAAAAACTCAAATCCGGCCGACTCGAACTCTCCGATTACACCTCCGACGAAGAGTTCTACCCCCTCAAGCCCGCCGGTTCCGACACGCAATATGCCGCCGAATTTCCCATCCGCAAGTCGGGCCAATATCGCATCCAACTCGCCGGCACCCACGACTTAACCAATCGCGATGACCTCCTCCGCAACATTCACGCCCGCATCGACGCCCCGCCCCAGATCGCCATTGTCTCTCCCACCGCCCCCGTCAAAGTCCGCCCGGACGATACCGTCTCCATCAAATTCAACGCCTCCGATGATTTCGGCCTCGCCAAGCTCGAAGCCCTCGTCCAGGTCGATCAAACGCAAACGCAGATCATCCCCCTCGACTTGCCCGCCGATCGCCCCGATCCCGCCCTCTACTCCGGCCAGTGGCAACTTTCCGTCGCCGACATCCTCAAGCCCCACTTCGGCCGTGAACCCCGGCGCATCAGCTATCAACTACGCATCACCGACAATCGCGATCCCGATCCGCAAACCGCCCTCTCCGCCACGCAATTGCTGGATATCAATCGCGAAGCCGCCCCCCTCGCCCAGCGCCAGGATGTCACCGCCGCCCGAGACCTCGCCAAAGCCCTGCGCACCACCGCGGAAAATCTCGAAGCCGCCCAGCAGAAAATCGATGACCTGAAAAAAGCCGATGCCGCCCGCGCGCTCACCGCCCAGGAAAAACAAGCCGCCGGCGAGGTCAAAAAACAACTCGCCGATTCCGCCCAGCAACTCAAAGACGCCGCCGAAAAATCGCAGGACTCGCATCTCAAGGATATTGCCGACCGCGCCGCCCAAGCCGCCGACAAGCAAATCGTCCCCGCCGCCGAAGACATGGCCCAAAGCCAGCTCGCCGACGATAAACCCCGCGCCCGTCAGGAAAATTTCGACAAGGCCCAGCGTGAGATTGCCGAAGCCCGAAAAAATCTCCGCGAAATCTCCCGCCAGCTCAATGCCACCGCCAAAGATCAAAATCTCGCCCGCGAAATCGAACGCCTCGCCGAACAACAGCGCCAGCTTGCCGAACAACTGGCGAAAAATCCTCGCGATCCCGCCCTCCAGCAGCAACAGCGCGACCTGCAAAAACAGTTGGAAAATCTGATCAGCCAGAATCCCGATCTCCAAAAGCCCGCCGCCGATGCCGCCCAAGCCCAGACCCAGGATCTGGTCAAAAAAATCGAAGACCTAAAAGCCCAGCAAAAACCCGTCGCCGAACAACTCAAGCAACAGGTCGACGGCGCCCAGGCCAAGGAAAAACTGAGCGACCTCGCCCGCAAACAGCAGGACCTCAACAAACAAGTCGAAAATTTTACCAAGCAGAATGCCGATGCACTCCGCAACAGTTCCGCCAAGCCCCCCGAACCCAAACAGATGGACCCCATCGTCGAGGATCTCAAATCCTCCAAACTCCAAAACGCCCAGCAGCAGCAAAAGGCCGCAGCCGCCGCCCTCGACAACACCGCCGACAAACTCGATGCCCCCCAGAAAAAACCCAATGACGCCCCCCCCCAGTCCGCCACCCCGCAGCCCACCCCCCAATCCGCCGCCCGTCAGGCCGAGCAGGATGACAAGACCGCCAGCAGCCTCAAAGATCAGGCCCAGCAACTCGCCCGCCAGATCGATCAGGCCAAGAAAGATCTCGTCCCGCCGACGCGTCCCTCCGATCCCGCCAACCAAACCGCTTCGCAACTTGCCGACGATCTAAGAAAAGCCGCCCGCCAGATGGCCAGCAATCCCGCCAACAAGCCCGCCGCCGACGATGCCGCCAAACTCGCCGACGAAGCCAAGCATGATGCCCACGAAGGCATGGCCGAATCCGCGCAGAAGAAATTATCCGATGCCGCCGGCAAACTCGCCGAAGCCGCCCGCGCCGCCAAAAAAGATGCCCAGGCCGCAGCCGCATCATCGCCCAAGCCCGCCGCAAGCGAAGCCGCCAAACAGGCCCACGCGCTTTCCGAGCAGCAAAAAGCCCTCGCAGATGAGACCGATCGCGCCGCCAAATCGCTGGCCGCCGCCGAAGCCGCCAAGCAGCAATCCGCTCCCATGGCCGAGCAGCAAAAATCCCTCGCCGAGCAAATCGATCAAGCCGCCCAGCAGGCGCAAAAGCTCAGCGAGCAGACCCACGCCACCGCCCCGCAAACCGCCGAGCACGCCGCCAAGGCCGCCCAGTCGCTCCAGAACGCCGCTCAATCGCAGCGCGCCGCCGCGTCCGCCCAGAAGGGTGGCAATCCTCAAAAGGCCAGCTCCAATCAGCAGGAATCCGCCAAGTCCCTCGCCGAAGCGCAAAATGCCCTCTCCCCCGAATCCCCCAGCCCCGAAAAATCCTCCAGCGAATCCGCCAACGCCCAGCAAAATCATTCCGCCGACTCCGCCAAAAATTCTTCCCCCGACCAAGGAAAAGGTCAGGAATCCGCCACAGGATCGAAACCCGGATCCGATGCAAATTCCGCCACCGCCTCCAAACCCGGCTCCGGTCAATCTCCCTCTCAAACCCACTCGGCCCAGTCCGCCAATGCCTCCAAACCCGGCGAGGGCCAATCTCCCTCTCAAACTCCATCCGCCCAATCCGCCAGCGCTTCCAAACCCGGCGCCGGCCAATCGTCCCCTCAATCCCCCTCTCAAACCCCATCAGGCCAATCCCCCGAATCCTCCCCCGACTCCGCCGCCCAAGACGTCCAATCCGCTCACGATCAGCAATCCCAGGCCGCCCAGGGAAATCCCTCCGCCGCCCAGCAGGCCGCCCAGTCGCTCCAGCACGCCGCCCAGTCGGTCATGCAAAACGCCGGCCACAGCTCCTCCAGCGAAACCGCCATGTCCTCCCCATCCCCATCATCCACACCCGGTCAAACCCCCGGCCAGCCCGGTCAGCCCGGTCCCGCCGGCAAGCCCGGCTCCGATCACCCCCAGCAGGCCTCCGGCGCCGGGACCACCCTCACCACCGGCGCCAAACCCGGCGAGCTCCCCAAGCCCGTTCAAGATATCGGCATCTCTCCATCCGACTGGGCCCGCCTTCCCCCCAACATGCAAAACGAACTCCTCAACTCCGCCCAGCAGTCCGGCCCGCCGTCCTATCATGAGATGATCAAGAACTACTACACCCGCATCGCCCGCCTCCAGGCAGAAAACGGAGCCGGCCAATGAAATTGCTCCACCTCGCCACCCTCCTCGCCTTCATCTCCGCCGCACTCCTCCACCACTCCACCCTCCTCGCCGCCCAGGACGAATCCATCCCCCCGCAAGTCCAATCTTCCGTCGACCGCGGCCTCGATTGGCTCGCCCACACACAAGACGCCCGCACCGGCTCCTGGCCCGTCAATCTCGATCGCCCCACCCCCTCCATCGCCGTCACCTCCCTGGCCGTCATGGCCTTCATGGCCCGCGGCCACGTCCCCGGACAAGGCCCCTACGGCGACAACGTCAACCGCGGCATCGATTTCATCCTCACCCAGCAACAAGACAATGGCCTCCTCTCCTCCGCCAACATCCGCCAGGCCATGTACGACCACGGCATCGCCTCCATCATGCTCTGCGAAGCCTACGGCATGGTCGATGAACCGCGCCAGCAACGCATCAAAATCGTCGTCGCCAAAGCCGTCCGCCTCATCCTCAATGCCCAAACCCTCCCCAAAACACCCCGCGATATCGGCGGCTGGCGCTACACGCCCACCTCCGAAGATTCCGACATCTCCGTCACCGGCTGGCAACTCATGGCCCTCCGCGGCGCTGCCAACATCGGCGCACCCGTTCCGCGCAAAGCCATCGACCTCGGCATCGCCTACATCAAACGCCGCGCCGTCGACGGCGGCGGCTTTTCGTACATCCTCAATGGCGACCCCAACGCCGCCCGCACCGGCACCGGCATCCTCTCCCTCGAACTCCTCGGCCAGCATCACACCAAAGAAGCCCTCGCCGGCGGCGACTACCTCCTCCGCAACGCCCTCGCCGGCGCTCACCCCCATTCCCCCGGCCAAACTTTCACCGGCGAACATTACTACTACACCGTCTACTACTGCACCCAGGCCGCCAACCAACTCGGCGGCAAATATTGGGACGATATCCACACCGCCATCCGCACCTCCCTCCTCCAGCGGCAGCAACAAAATGGCTCCTGGTCCGCCGCCAACACCAACGAACAACAAGGCGGCGACTCCTACGCCACCTCCATGTCCATCCTCGCCCTCACCGTCCCCTATCGCTACCTCCCCATCTACCAACGCTAGTAACCTTGAGTGGCAACGCAAGGCCCCCGCGCCCCCCATTCATCGTTCATCGTTTAACATTCATCGTTTCATTCACCCTCCCCATACGCCTCGGCCAGCACCTCCACCACATGCCGCACCCGCATCGGCCTCCCCGCCGCCCGCAAGCTCTTCTCAATCTGCATCTGGCATCCCACATTCGCCGTCACGCACTCCGCGGCCCCCGTCTCCACAATATGCCCCGCCTTCCGTTCTCCCAATCTTCCCGCCATCTCCGGCTGACTCAGGTTATACGTCCCCGCCGCCCCGCAGCACACATCGCTCTCCTCCAGCTTCACCACCTTCAACCCCGGTATCATCGCCAGCAACTGCCGCGGCGCCGCCGCAACGTGCTGTGCATTGAGCAGATGACACGAATCGTGATATGTCACCGTCCGTTCGATCGACTTCTCCGGCGGCCGAATCCCCACCTCCGCCAAGAACTCCGTAATATCCCGCATCCGCTTGGCCACCCGCATCGCCCGCTCCGCATACCCCGGCACATCCTGTAGCACCTCCCCCAGCGCCTTCAACTGTGCCCCGCACCCCGCGATCGGCGAAATAAAATAATCCGCATCCCGCCCCGCCAGCGCATCGACCACCTGCCGCGCAAACTCCCGCGCCCCCTCCGGATCATTCGCATGCGCTGCCATCGCTCCGCAGCACGGCTCCGACGCCAGCAAATGCACATCAAAACCATTCCGCGCCAGCACGCGCACGCACGCCCGGTTCAACGCCTTCGATACCACGCTCCCAATGCATCCCTGCAATAGAATCACGCTCCCCCGGTGTCCCCCCTCCGCCGGCGTAAACCCCGCCAGGGCCTCCCCCCACACCCTGCCCTCCGGCAACATCGCCGCCATCTGACCCAGCGGTGACGGCAACATCCGCGCAATCCTCTCCACCACTCCTCCCAACCCCATCGCCCGCGCCACCTTCAGCGGCAGCACGCTCATCGCCACCCGCTTCGGATACGGAAACACATTCCGCACCATCCATTCCAGCCACCGATTTTTCAAACCCCGCCCGCGCCCCAGCACCACCCGCGCCACCTGGGGCCGCACCGCCTCCAGCAAATCGTGATACTCCACCCCGCTCGGACACGCCGGCTCGCACGCCCTGCACACCAGGCATCGGTCCAGATGCTCGAACACCATCGCCGACGCCTCGATCCGCCCGTCCACCGCCGTCTTCATATAATGAATCCGCCCCCGCGGCGAATCCGCCTCATCCCCCGTCAACAAATACGTCGGACACGCAGGCAAACACATCCCGCAATGTATGCACGCATCAAACTTCGCATAAGTCTCCTTGGAGACCAATATCGGCAACGACTTCGCCATCAATCATCCACTCACATCAAAAAAGAACCGAGACGCAGCATTCTATCAGCTATTGTCCCCTAATCCCCCCCAACCCCCTCGCCACCGCCGACCGGGCCAATCATATAATGTGGTGCGGGCATTCTGATAGTGTGGTGCGGGCATTCTGCCCGCAGTCTCGCGGGCGTCTCGCCCGCGCCCTCTGTCATTACCTCAAAATGTAAACCGTCTCCCGCGCATCCCCCGTAATTTCAACCATAGCTTCTCCCTCCCGCCGCCCCCAAATTCCGCCCGCCCTTACCAACTCGCCCTTCCCCCGTCCCACCTATTCTTCGACGTAGACGTACGATACCCGCGCCCTTGGCATCGCGGCTTTCAACGCCTCGACACCTGCACTCGTAACTTTCGTATGGTACAGGTGAACGTCCTCCAGTCCCTTGAGATCTTCGAGATGAACCAGACCCGCATCGGCGACCTTCGTATCGTTCAAGTAAAGCCTTCGGAGCTTTGCAAGATCCTTAAGATGAACCAGCCCCTCATCTGTTACGTTCGTGTGATTCAAGTAAAGAACCTGAAGCTCGCGAAGATCCTTGAGATGGACCAGGCCTGCATCGGTGACCCCAGTGTAATTCAGGGAGAGGCATTCAAGACCCTTGAGTTCCTTAAGGGGCACTAATCCCGCATCAGTAATCTTCGTATTTGACAGGTCAAGACTTCGGAGATTCTTTAAATCCTTCAGCTCGACCATCCCCGCGTCGGTCACCCGTGTCTCTTCGAGTGAAAGACTCCAAAGTTTTCCGAATTTTCTGACTTGAGCTAACCCCGCATCGGTTATCTCAGTTCCGGCCAAATCAAGCATTTGAAGCTCTCTGAGTTTCCGCAGGTGGACCAATCCCGCGTCCGTAATCCTCTTTCCAAGGAATAGTGCGCGGAGTTCTGTGAGTTCTTTCAGGTGAATCAGACCTGCGTCAGTCACATTTGGCGAGTTTAGGTATAGCGTCCAGAGACATTTGCAGTTTCTTATATGAAGCAATTCCTCGTCAGTAACCTCGTTGCTCAGATGAAGTTCCTGAAGCCATTTCAGATCCTCGACGTAAGGCAAATCTACGTTTGCCGCAGGGCATCCTAAATAAAGGTTTTTCGCCCGATCCAATACCCAGCCGGTCGAACCCAAATGGGCTTGCAGCCACTTTCCTCCGAGCGGCTTGTAGAGCGAAACACCTCCCTTAAACTTCTCCACCGCCACCTGCTCACTCTTCCACCCCCAATACAACCACCCCCACGCACTCCCCACCAGCAAGAACAGAATCAGCAGCAGCACTAAAGCGCGTTTCCCCCAGCGCCACCACGCACCCCGTGGCGGACGCCGTCGAAACGTCCGCGGATCTCCCGGATCAAAATCTCTCCCACACTCCGGGCACCGGCTAACCGCCGCCCGCAAGTCGTACCCGCACCCCCGGCAATAACAAGCAGAAAAATCAGATGGCGCCTTGGAGGTCATAACCCATAACCCTTATCCCATACCTCATAACCCATAACACATAACCCCCGCCACCGCCGCACACGCCGTCTCAATCCGCAAAACATTCGCCCCCAGCCGCACGCGTACCACCTCCCCCCGCTCCGCCGCCGCCATCAGCAATTCCATCTCACGCGGACTCCATCCCCCCTCCGGCCCAATCAACGCCACAATATCCTTCGCTCCTTCCATCGCCTCCAGAATCCCCCGCCCTTCCCGTGGCTCCAGCCAGATCACCTTCGCCCCGCGCCCCAACGCCTGCGCCAGCACCTCCTCCAATCCCCGCATCGGCTCCACCCGCATCATCCACGCCCGCCCGCACTGCTTGGCACTCTCCACCGCCCACCGCCGCCACTTCTCGATCTTCCCCGTCCCTTCCTTCGGCTTCACCACCCCGCGCTCGCAGTCCAGCCACTGCACGCACGTCGCCCCCAGCTGGCTCGCCTGTTCGATCAGCCACTCCGCCCGATCCCCCTTCGGCAGCGCCGTCGCCAGCGTCAACTTCCGCCCCGGCTCCGCTTCCTCATGAATCTCCCCCGTCACCCGCACCCCCGCATGGTGCTTCCCCGTCGTCTCGATCACCGCCTCCGCCCACTTCCCGCATCCATCAAAAACGATCACCTCATCCCCCTCCTTGAGCCGCAACACCGCCCGCGCATGATGCGCCTGATCATCCGCCAACCCCACATGCGGCCCAATCCCCTCCACAAAAAACCGATACCGCTCACCCACCACCAATCCTCCCAATAACACACATCGTCCCACCCTCCCACTGACCACTGACCACTGACCACTGACAGCATGCTTAACACCTTGGGACCATTTCTCCGAAGGAGGGTTTTCTGGATTGCTGATGCGTTTCGGCGTCCATCGGTCCGCAGTCAGTTGGACGATATCGAGGCCCAGTTGTCCGCCGGTCCCAAGGCCTCGGCGGTGCAGAGCAAGCGCCTGGAGTCTCTCCTGACCCACGCCACGGCCACCACCCCTTTCTACCGGGCGTACCATGGCTCTACGGAGCTGGCGAGGTTTCCCGTGATTCAGAAGCGGCACATCTCCGACCACAGAGGTGCATTCGAATCCACCGTCTATGCGGGTCAGCCGTTGCCGGTCATGTCCACTTCGGGCTCCACCGGCATGCCCATGCAGTTCCGGCTTTCCCCCTTGAAGCGTTGCCGGCAGCGGGCCGAAATCATATACTTCAGCGAGCTGGCTGGGTTCAAACTCGGGATGCGCCACGCTAATGTGCGGATTATCCGCAACAAGAAGCCCCTCCGTTACTGGATGGAGAACCAGGTGCTGTTCGATCCCTCAGTCATGAACGAACCCTGGCTGGCGCGGGCTCGCAAGGAACTCAAGCATCCGGCGATGGTTTATCTCACCGGCTACGCCCGCCCCATCAGCGTGCTCGCCGATTACTGTTCCCGCAAAGGCGACAAGCCAGGCATGTTTTCATTGAGGGCGGTCGTGCCGACCGCGGAAGCACTGACACCCGATGAGCGGCGAGACATCGAGAGTGTCTTCGGCTGTCCGGTGTTTAACCGTTATGCGAGCCAGGAGTTCGGGGTCCTCGCCCAGGAATGCCGGAGTGGACGCCTGCACCTCAACACCGCCAGCTACGTCTTCGAGTTGCTGGCGTTGGGGAGCGACATCCCGGCTCCGCCCGGCCAGGTCGGACGGGTTGTGGTTACGGACCTGTTCTCCCATGCCATGCCGCTGATCCGGTATGTCATCGGCGACCTGGCGATATTGGAGGCAGATCCTTGTCCCTGCGGAAATCCAACCCCAACGCTTCGTGAACTCCAAGGCCGGCTCGTCGAAATGATCCTGGATACAAACGGCCAGATTGTATCTCCCTACGTGTTGGTGAACAACCTTCGCGAGGTCACCGGGATCACGCAGTTCCGCTTTATCCAGAGGACGGCGGCCCAGTATGAGTTGATGTTGGTCGTAACGCCGGGTTTTGAAGAAGAAGAACGCGTGGTGCACCTCCTCCGGCAGTATTTAGGCCAGGAAGCGAATATATCCATCAATCGCGTCAACGAGATTCCTCCGCTACGCTCCGGCAAGCGGCCCTATGTGATCAACGAATATCTGAAGGATTCCCTTCGTGAGGTAGGGCGTGTCACTCCGTGCGCGCCGGCTCCGTGAGGTAGGGCGCGTCACTCCATGCACGCTGTTATGGAAGCGCCCCAAAATGAGACACTGCTCCAATTTCTGCTTTCTGCATTTTGTTTTGTTTGATTTCAGCTTTCTACTTTCTACTTTCCGCTTTTGTCCTTGTCCGTGGTCAGTAGTCCATGGTCCGTAGTCCGTGGTCAATAGTCCTGATTTCAGGTTTCAGCTTTCAGCTTTCAGCATTTTTCGAATGTCCGTGGTCCGCAGTCCGCAAAGTCTTTGCCCGATGGAATGCCGTCTGCTACCTTATCAATGATGCCAGTTTTGTATTTCACCCGAGGCTGGGCAACGGGGCTCCGGAAGGCTTCGGCAATCGCTGCCCTCTGCCTGAGCGCGCAAATTCCTTTCGCCAATGCGACGACATATTACTTCTCCAGCAGCGGTAACGACACCAACTCTGGAACCTCTCCCGGCGCACCTTGGAAAAGTCTGTCAGAGATTTACTACAAGAGTGCTAGAATTGGGGGTCATGCCCCCTATTTTGCGCCGGGTGACTCTATCCTTTTGAAAGCTGGGGACACTTTTTATGAACGTATTCAAATGTTCGGTGATGGCGCAGTATATTCTCGAATAACTCTTGGCCGGTACGGAGAGGGGGCAAACCCACTTTTGATAGGCGATAATGTAAATGCCACATGGACTCTTGTTGCTGGCCGAACGAATATCTATTCAACTCCAGTGTCGGGTATTCTAATAGTGTCGGAAACGAATGGCACACTTTACGGAGAGATGCCGAATCTTGATGATTTTGCAG
The DNA here is from genome assembly GCA_903845195.1 of uncultured Phycisphaerales bacterium. Classification (GTDB taxonomy): domain Bacteria; phylum Planctomycetota; class Phycisphaerae; order WQYP01; family WQYP01; genus CAIMWO01. Next base: position 7,114 of record CAIMWO010000018.1, on the reverse strand, counting down.
GAGCAACTAATCAATGGATGGATACCTTCACCAATTTAAGTTGGGGCAAATTGACAGCCGGTGGAACGGTTGTCTATCTCAGAACCAGCGATGACACTGCCCCTGGTACGGGCCGACTACGAGCCTTTCACAAGCCGGTTGAGTCAAGTGGTAGTTACGTTACAATTGAACACCTTGATGTGCGCCGAGCGTATTACGGCATTTCCATTGGCCCAAAATATATTAGTGGGAATTACGTCAACACGACAAATCCAATCGTCAGAAATTGCAATATCGAGGACACCTGCGGCTGTGGATTAAGATTTTACTACACCACGTCGGGCGAGATGGCGAGCAACACGGTTACCCGTACCGGCTGGACATCGACTTATCTAGGCGACCGGTGCATTAGCAATTGGATGCACCACAACACCATTTCCTTCGCCACGAATATCATCCTTAAGATCGCAGACCCGTTTCGGGAGTCACAGGAGTTGGGCGGGATTGGAATGAAACAGGGTGCTCACAATATCGTCGAGCGCAACGATGTCAGCGAAGTGAACGGATTTGTAGATACCTATTACGAGCAGGGGTCGGTAATAAGATATAATTACTTCCACAGCAGTCGAATTGGGTCTGGAATCGCTCCGCACGGGACTGGTTATGACATTCATCATAATATCTTCAATTTCGGTCCCCAGGGACAAAAGGCGATTGGTGGTTTTTGGGCCTACGACGCAGGGGCGAGCTATGGACCTGCATTAGGTACTAATCTGATTTACAACAATGTGTTCTATAACTTCACCGTTTATGGGTTCTATTCGGGCACAAACTATCCTCCCGGAGTGATGCTGAGGAACAATATCTTCGTGGGGGCGAGTGGCGCGACCTTAGCTCAAAGCTGCATCGGACCCGATTGTGTTTACAACCTGTTCTATTGTCTCGGGACACCAAAGTTCTACTGGAACGCACATGAAACGGGTCACACGCTCGCATCGTATCGAGCGGCCAGCGGCATGGAGTCTAATTCGATCTACGCCAACCCTATGTTTGTTTCTGATAAGCCCGTGACTGCGGTTGACTTCCAATTGAAATCAACTTCTCCCTGCATTAATGCGGGCCAGGATCTAAAGCTCGCGGGCCTGCTTGGTCCCGCTGCGCAATACCAGGACTATCTGGGCACTCCAATTCCCCGGGGAACCGGTCCAGATATCGGTGCGTATGAGAAGATTCCTTTGCTCGATCCCCCGACGAACTTACATATAAGCCAGTAATCAGTGACCAGTGACCAGTGACCAGTGACCAGTGACCAGTGACCAGTGACCAGTTGTCAGTTATCAGTGACCAGTGACCAGTTATCAGTAGTCGAAAATCCTGAGTTCAGGGTTCAGCTTTCAGCGTTTCAGCTTTTGCCCTAGTCGATTTCTGCTTTCTGCTTTCAGTTTTCTGCTTTTGAGTTGATGAAACGCTCTTTCGATCTCATCCTGGTCGCCCTCAGCGCGCCACTCTGGGCGCCCCTGTTGGGCCTTATCGCCATGCTGGTGCGGATCAAATTGGGCAAGCCGGTCCTGTTTCGACAAGCCCGGCCCGGCTTGGGGGCCCAGCCGTTCGAGTTGTTAAAGTTCCGCACCATGACCGAAGCTCGGGACGCCACAGGCAACTTCTTGCCTAATACACAGCGTTCGACTCCCTTTGGCTGCTGGCTCCGGTCCGCAAGTCTCGACGAGCTTCCTGAATTGCTCAATGTGCTGCGGAGTGAAATGAGCCTGGTGGGCCCCCGTCCGCTGCTGATGCATTACCTGCCCCGCTACACGCCGGAGCAAGCCAGGCGGCACGAAGCGAAACCAGGCATCACGGGTTGGGCACAGGTGAACGGCCGCAATACCATCAGTTGGGAGGACAAGTTCCGGCTGGATGTGTGGTACGTGGAGCACCAGTCCATCTGGCTGGACTTCCGGATCCTCTGGATGACTGTGAGGAGAGTCCTTTTCCGGCATGGGATCAACCAGGCGGGGATTATTGGCGCACCGGAGTTCATGGGAATAGAGGTCAGAGGTCAGAAGTCAGAAGTCAGAAGTCAGTAGTCCGTGGTCCGTGGTCCGTGTCAGTGGCCTGTGGCCAGTAGTCAGTAGTCAAAATGAACGAAGTAATCCTCTGTGGGGCAGGAGGCCACGTCAAGGTGGTATTAAGCCTTTTGCAGCACCTTGGCTATGACGTTCCGTATATCCTGGACGACGCTCCGGACAGGGCCGGATTGTCAATAAACGGTGTGCCCATTCGCGGTCCTTTGAGCCTGCTGCCCGACAGCCCAGATACATTCGCGTTCCTCGCAATCAGCGACAACCAGCAGCGCGAGTTAGCCTCGCAACGCTTTAAGAACGTGAACTGGGTCACGCTGGTCCATCCCGTTTCCTTTGTAGCGGCCTCCGCCAAGATGGGCGCTGGCAACTACATCGCTGCCGGGGCGGTCGTCAACGCGAAAGCTGTGCTGGGCGACCATGTTATCGTGAATACTGGGGCTTCCGTCGGACACGACTGTATTGTGGAAGAGTTTGTCCAGCTTGAATCCGGCGTCCGCTTGGGAGGTGGAGCGCATCTTGAACAAGGCGCCCTTTGCCAAATTGGCTCGTCGGTGGTTCCAAATTGTTTAATTGGAGCCCGGGCAACACTCGGACCGCGGGCGGTGGCCGTTAAACCTGTCCCTGCTGGAGAAACATACGATGGTGTCCCAGCCCGGCCCCGACTGGAGCAGCCTTGACCTCAGAGCGTGTTTGGGAAATGCCGTGCATCGTAGCAGCCGACGTAAGGAGGCTCTGGTTAGAGGCAGAACGGCCCATTCCCAAAGGAATTGAGCCTCCTTGCGTCGGCTGCTACATTTGCCACTGAGGTTCTCAGATGCATGTTCGGCCTGCGCAGCAGCCCCGCTTGAAGAGATCACCCGCATAAGATTGAGTCAATGGGCGGCATCGGTGGTGGATCCTCTGGCCCTGCTCTGGCTGGGGCTCTGCTGTGCGACGGCCTGGCTGGGATGGAAGCGGCGCTGGCGCAGCGCGGCTTTAGTGGCCAGCCCGGCGTTACTGCTGTTCCTGCTCGGCAGTGTAGCGTGGCCGGAATACTTGGTCGCCGCCCGGGAGGCGCCTTACGCGGAACGGAGTGTTGCTAATGTGCCTGCGGCGGACGCCGTAGTCATGCTGGGCGGCATCCACGATGCTTCAGTTTATGATCCGTTTGGTTTTGCACTCCGCGCTGGGAGCCAAAGGCTCGTTGCCGCCCTTCAGTTGGTCCGGGTGGGCAAAGGTCGGGCGCTCGTGCTCGGGGGCAGCGGTCCGCTGCCGGGGAAACCAGGGGAGTCTGAGGCGTCATTGCTGGCTGGCTGGGTGCGCCAGTGGCAGCTCTGCAATGCGGAGGTGCTCGACCTTGGGGTGTGCCAGAATACCCACGACGAAGCGCTCCGCCTGCACCAATTGTGCGCCGAGCGGGGATGGAAACGGATCACCGTTGTCACCTCAGCGCTCCACATGCGCCGCGCCGAGGCCACCATGCGCAAACTCAACGGCGACGTGGCCGTCGTCGCCTGTGATTTCCGGGTCTGCGGAGTTAAGAAGGAGCCGTGGAAGTCCTTCCCGTTCCCCCAAACACACAGGATGCTGTTGCTGCAGGATTACCTGCATGAGGTGGTGGGCGGCTGGGTCTATCGGTGGCGAGGGTGGGTCTGAGGACGGACCACGGACTACGGGACCACGGACTACGGACCGAGGACCAAGGACCACCGACTACGGACATTCAAGAAATGCTGACATGCTGAAAGCTGAAACGCTGAAATCAGAACTACGGACTACTGATTACTGTTTACTGATCAGTGTCTTTTCTGCTTTCTGCTTTCCAAATTTCTGCTTTTGCCCAGGTCGATTTCAGCCTTTCAGCGTTTCAGCCTTTCAGCTTTTCTTAACATGCCCCCCATTAAACGTCTCTTCCTCTCTCCGCCCCATATCGGCGGCGAAGAATTCGACCTGGTCCGCGAAGCCTTCGCCAGCAACTACATCGCGCCACTCGGCCCGATGGTAGATGCCTTCGAGCGGGAATTTGCTGAATACACGGGAATCCCCGCACTGCCTGGCGCTCGCCAGTGGTACGGCGGCCATGCATCTGGCGTTGCGCGAGCTCGGTGTTGGCCCCGGTGATGAAGTCCTGGCCTCCACCCACACCTTCATTGGCAGCATCAGCCCGGTGACTTTTCTGGGCGGTTCGCTGGCTTTCATTGATGCGGACCCGGCAACCTGGAACATGGACCCGGTCCTGCTGGCCGACGAATTGGCTGCGTGCGCGAAGCGCGGCAAACTGCCCAAAGCGGTCATTCCAACCGATCTCTACGGCCAGTGCTGCGACATCCCTCGCCTCACCGAGATTTGCGCCCGCTACCAGGTTCCCATCGTCGCTGACTCCGCCGAGGCTATGGGAGCGTTCTATGAGAGCCGTGGGGGCGAAAGCAGAAAGCAGAAAGCAGACTGCCACCTCACCCCGGCCCTCTCCCCCCTGCGGAGAGGGAGACGGGACCAGAGGACAGAAGACCGTGGGCGAATGCAGAATGCAGAATGCAGAAAGCAGAAATGAGACTGCGGGACCACGGGACTGCGGGACCTCCATCTCCGCGGGGGGAGAGGGCCGGGGTGAGGTGGCCCTCGCGGTCAGGGCTCAGTCCTCCGCCCTCCGTCCTCCGTCCTCTGACCTCCGTCCTCTGACCTCTGGCTTCCGCCACGCCGGCTACGGCGCTCGCGCCGCGATCTTCTCCTTCAACGGCAACAAGATCATGACCACCTCCGGCGGCGGCATGTTGGCCAGCGAGGACGCAAAGTTGATCGAGCACGCGCGCAAGCTCTCCCAGCAAGCGCGCGATCCAGCACCGCATTACGAGCACACCGAGATCGGTTACAATTACCGGATGAGCAACATCCTGGCGGCCATCGGCCGAGGGCAATTGCGCGTGCTCGACGAGCGAGTCGCAGCCAAGCGCCGAATTTTCGAGCGCTATCAGCAACTGCTGGGCGACTTGCCTGGCATCACCTTCATGCCGGAGGCGACGACAGGCCGATGTAATCGCTGGCTGACGGTAATCCTCATCAACGCGGCTGAATTTGGAGCGACGCCCGAGCATGTGCGTCAGGCATTGGATGCGGAGAATATCGAGTCGCGGCCTGTCTGGAAGCCGATGCATCTCCAGCCGGTATTCCGGCATTGCCGCGTTCGCGGCGGCACTGTGAGCGAGCAGCTATTCAAGCTCGGGCTTTGCCTCCCTTCCGGCACCGCCATGACCCCTTCGGACATCGAACGCGTCACCGATGTCGTGCGACAATGCCGCGTGCGACGGACCACTGACCACTGACTACGGACCAGGGACCACGGACCACGGGACTACGGGACTACGGGACCTCCCTCTCCGCAGGGGGAGAGGGCCGGGGTGAGGTGCTTCGGATTTTAGCTTTCTGATTTCTGCTTTCAGCTGTGTTTTGATTGCCCATAGTCGCGTAGTCCCGTGGTCTTGCAATGAGCAGTCCCTCCCCGGCGTGCTTGTCTGAAGCCTGGGCTTGTGCCACCATAGACAGTGAATGAGCCCACAAGACATTATCGCTGAACTGCCGAAACTCACCCGGGGGGAGCTCGAGCAAGTGGACGCCCATTTGCACGAGCTGCTGTATGGCCGCACGGCTGTATCTCAAAAACCGTGGGGTGAGGCGCTGCTGCAGATCGCGGGGAGTGCGCAAGGGCTTCCGCAGGACTTCGCGCATCAGCACGATTACTACCTTCACGGCGGGCGCCGACGATGAAACCGGTATTCGGCGATACCGTTTACTTCCTGGCCTTGCTCAGCCCGGCTGACCAGTGGCATGCACAAGCCCTTTCCCTGAGCCTGCACCCGCCTGGCCTCCTGATCACGACCGAGTTCGTTCTGGCGGAGGTGGGCGACGGGTTGAGCCGGCCAGAAAACCGCCCGCAGTTCGCCCGCCTCTTGGCCCTGCTTAGGGACCAGCCTGATGTCGAAATCGTTCCTGCCAGCAGCGAGCTGTTCCGCCAAGGCTGCGAACTGCACGCTTAACGTCACGATAAGGAATGGTCGCTCACAGACTGCACGTCCTTTACGGTGATGAAGCAGCGCGGCGCTGTTCAAGCCTTGACCTCAGACCGCCACTTCGCACAGGCAGGCTTTCAGGTGCTGATTCAGTAATTGCGAATCCAGCATTTCAGCGTTTTGCTGCCGGCTGTTTGGTGATTTCTGCTTTCGGCTTTCCCAGTTTCAGCATGTCAGGTTTCAGCGTTTCAGTATGCCCTCTGCCCTCCGGCCCATGGTCCATAGTCCCATAATCCCGTGGTCTCTCTCTGGTTGAGCCGCCGGAATGAACACTAATCCTAAATTCGGCAGTTGATTTAACCGCAAAGAACGCAAAGATCACAAAGACATATAGTTATGCATGGATTGCCTAAGCCTTCCATTCACCCGGCAGGTGAATCAGTCCTTTGGTTCGGAACCATCCCAAGTTCCTTTCTATGAGATCTTTGCGTTCTTTGCGGTTGATCGCAAGTGCCGTTTTTAGGATGACGGAATTGCGGATATGCGGACAATCTGATATTCTGCACCCATGAGCAAGACGAAAACTGTTCAAAACACCGGTCAGGTTGGCCGCCGTGGGACCATCGTGCTGCCGGCCGCAACCAGGCGGCGCTACGGCCTGGAGGACGGCAGGCTTTTCATTTCCGAAGAGTGTGATGAAGGTATTCTGATTCGGCCAGCAGTCGCAGTTCCAGCCGATCTTGAGGCCGCGCGTCGGAAGATCAAAGTCGGACTCGATCAATTGGATCGTGGTGAAGCCATTCCTGGCGAAGAGGTCGAGGCTGAGCTCAAAAGAGTGAGTGCCGAATTTCGATCCAAGCATAGATGATTGCTTACTGCCAAGACCGCGGGATAGACGACACCGAGGAACCCCTCACCCCAGCCCCACTGCCATTGAATTAGAGAAGTTACCGCGGGAGACGCGTCGGATTCCCCCTCTCCTCCCGCCGAGGGAGGAGAGGGCCGGGGTGAGGAGGGCCGTGCTAACCCCACTGAATTCCCCTCACCCCAGCCCTCTCCCCGTCCGACGGG
>CAIMWO010000017.1 GCA_903845195.1 uncultured Phycisphaerales bacterium | reverse complement strand
CGATCTTCGAGTTCATCGAGGTGTATTACAATCGCCAGAGGCGCCACAGTACGCTAGGCTATCTAAGCCCCGAAGCGTTCGAGGCTGAGCATTAGCGCGCACGAACCTGCGAGCGCCCACTAAACGTGGGGAAGTCCAGGGTGAATTCAGAATTCAGAGTTCGGAATTCAGAATGACGGGGAGGGGGTGGGCGGGAGGGGGACGAGAATTTTGGACGGCGATTTGGATCGATTTGGAGCGCGTTTGGGCGCGATTTGGCGCGATTTTGCATCGTTTTGGAGTGGTTTTGAAGCGTTTCGAAGTGGTATTTGGCAGTTTTTGCATGGGTTTGTGGTGATGCGCGTGGGGATTAAACCACGACGACACGGCGACACGACGCGAAGATTGCCAATTTTCAATTTTCAGTTACCACTGGCCACTGACAAGTCACTCGATGGTTCTTTTCAAAGTGGAGGGAGGGGGTAAGATGGGGGCATGCGACGACGGTGGATCATCCGGGGGATTTTTGTGGTGCCGATCTTGCTTTGCTTGGTCGGTTGGGGGTGGAGTGCCGGGCATTACGCACAGATTTGTTATTCCACAAGAACGGCAAACTTCACTTGCTTGGCAGAATCGGGCACTGTGGTTCTCGCGGGTGGCATGGGACAGCAAGGATCATTGGGTGTGAGCACTGTCTACTACGCTCTGCTGTCGCCCCGCTTTTGGCCTGCGATCCGAGTTGGGAAGGGTGACACTGATTTTGGTGACCATTACTATGCGGGTTTCTCGTTTGAATATGTGCACACCGCCGATGATTGGGATATCTGGTGCGGGGTTCCATACTGGTTCCTCATCCTCGTCTTCTCGGCGGTCTTGTTGGTGGTCTGGCGAAAGACGCGGGGCGGGGTTCGGGCGATAGCGGCGTTTCCGGTGGAGGTGGCCGCGGGCACGAATCCAAAGCAGACCGGGTGAAGGTGAGGTCCGCATGCGGAGAGCAGGAATTGGTCCACACATGAAATCGCTAGCTTGTCGGTAGATTAGCTAGGGAGCACAGTCCTTCGATCAATGACACGTAACGTGTACCGTCGGTTCTCAAGGAGTATTGATCCATGTTCAAACGTTTTCTCGTCGCGTTTCTGACGATCACATTCGCGGCGCTCCTGACCAGCCACTTGGTCGCAGGAAACGAAAATACAACACAGGTACAAACATATGAGTTGCGCGATGGCTATACCGTTAACTTGGAGACAACCCAGACTAGTCCAAGCGCCGACTCGTCAAAATACGAATGTAATTTCTACCTGGTTTCAAAACAAAATGGCCAAAAGATCAAGCTCTATTCATTAACCTATACTGAGCCGAAGAACTTTGGGGGGGGCGGCGTTGGCCTCGCTTATGCCTCGCTTGAAGAGGATAACACTCTCAGCCTTATATTTGAGGATCATCTTTCAACTCTCTTTGCCCACGTTATTCTGTTTGAAAAGGAAGGCCCGATTCTGGTCAACAATGACGGCCTTGTTTGCACACCCAAATGGTACGTCCGCGGCTATCACTTGAAAGCCGGCGGGTCCTTCAAGAAGAATAGACTTCGATTGCAGGTCATTCCGGCGGATTTCCCTGATGAAACGCGCACGTTCGCACTCGAAAACACCAAACACGGATTGCGCTGGGTCGATTACTCTCCCACCACACGCGCCCACGTCACGCCTAGTACGGCGCCAGAACCGGATAGTCAGCCATCGCGATCCAAGTAGTTGATATCATGGCATATTGTGCTGCTTACCGTAGTGACCCGACATGAGTGGCGGGAAATGGGGGATGATATTACGGACTCTGTCTTGAGTCTTGAGTCTTGAAACCGGTCTGCCAATACTTCTGTTGCGGGTTTTGGAATTAGGACAGCGTCGGTTGGACTCCTGCGGAGTCCTTGAGATATGGGGTGGTGGGTATCCGGGGGCGGCGCTCGCTTCCTTGGGGCGCTCGCTGGGCCCCCGGCTATCATTTGCCAGCCCTGCGGGCTGAGAGATCAGGGGCGAGCGATTTGTGGGTGGACGTGGAAAGCGAGTGCGCGAGCGCCAGGGATTGCGATCCCTAGGCTTGGGAATTCAGAATGAATCGCCACTGATTGACGGGTGTACATCAGAATTGTGGGTGAGGGCGGTGGACCGCGACGTGGCAAGCCTGAATGAACACTGGATTGAGTTTTTACTCTGGTCAGACTTGCGATAACCGATTGGCCCGCGCCGACGGCGTCGGCGGGCTTTAGGGGTTGCTTTTAACGTTGACGTGCATCCATGAGCGGTCGTCGCGCAATGCATGGTCCTGATCGGGTCCCTTCCCAATCAGGGCCATGGCACCCTGCACCCGAAATGGGCCTTCGGGGCGAACTGCAGATGGGGTGAATCACTCTTTTGCGGGGCGTGATATACTGGCTGCTCTGAATAATTTTTCGGATGGGATGATTGCATGGCGCTTTCGGTGGAACGGATTCTGGAGGGGTTGACGGAGCCGCAGCGGGCGGCGGCGACGCATGTGGATGGGCCGCTGCTGGTGCTGGCGGGGGCGGGGTCGGGCAAGACGCGGACGATCACGCGGCGGATTGCGTATTTAATTTCGTGCGGGATACCGGCGTGGCAGATCCTGGCGATCACATTTACGAACAAGGCGGCGGGGGAGATGCGGCAGCGCGTCGATGCGTTGCTGAAGGATGCGGGGCGCATGGGGCGGGGGGTGACGGTGGCGACGTTTCATGCGCTCTGCGCGCGGCTGCTGCGGGAGTTTGCGGATCGGGCGCCGGGGTCGGGCAAGGAAGGGTTGCCGAAGACGTTTTCGATTTTTGATTCGTCGGACCAGAGCAAGGCGGTGAAGCAGGCGATCAAGGATGTGAATCTGTCGGCGGAGAATTTTCAGCCGGCGGCGGTGCTGCATGCGATCAGCAATGCGAAGAACAAGTTGCAGACTCCGGCGGCGTATGCGCAGGCGGCGGGGGCGTTTTACGAAAAGAATGTGGCGCGGATTTACACGCGGTACGAGCAGATTCTGGCGGAGAACAAGGCGGTCGATTTTGACGATCTGCTGCTGAAGGTGGCGATCATGCTGCGGGACGATGCCGAGGTGCGCAAGACGCTGCAGGAACGGTTTCAGTATATTCTGATCGACGAGTACCAGGATACGAATCATGCGCAGTTCATCATTGCGCACATGCTGGCGATGGAGCATAAGAATATCTGCGCGACGGGCGATCCGGACCAGTCGATCTACGGATGGCGCGGGGCGAACATTCAGAACATCCTGGAGTTCGAGCAGTTTTATTCGAATGCCAAGGTGGTGCTGCTGGAGCAGAACTATCGCAGCACGAAGGTGATTTTGCAGGCGGCTTCGGCGCTGATCGCCAACAACACGAAGCGGAAGAAGAAGGATTTGTGGACGGAGAACGAGGAGGGTCCGAAGATCACGCTGCTGCGGTGCAATGATGAGCATCACGAGGCGGCGGAGATCGTGCGGCGGATCAAGGAGCAACACGATCAGCACGGGTTGCGGTGGGATGACATGGCGGTGTTTTACCGCGTGAACTCGCTGAGCCGGGTGCTCGAGGATGCGTTGATGAAGGCGGCGGTGCCGTACCAGATTGCGCGGGGGACGGAATTTTACGCACGGAAAGAGATCAAGGATGTGCTGGCGTATCTGCGGGTGATCGCCAATCCGGCGGATTCGATGAGCCTGGAGCGGATCATCAATGTGCCGGCACGGGCGCTGGGGGAGACGAGCGTGATGAAGATTCAGGCGTACGCCGGGCAGCGCGGGTGGACGCTGCTGGAAGGGTGCGCGGCGGCGGGGGAGATTGAGGGGTTGATGACGCGGGCGGGGAATGCGGCGAAGAAGGTGGCGGGGCTGTTTGCAGAGTGGAGTAAGATTTTCGAGGGGGCGGGGAATTCAGAATTCAGAGTTCAGAATTCAGAATTGAAGGGCGACGAGGCGGGGGATCCTTTGTTTGATGCTTCGCTGGCGGAGGCGGCCGAGGGGGAGGAGGGGGAGTTGGAGGCTGCGCGGGCCGACGCGGAGGGGCCTTCGATACCGGGGGGGATTCGCGGGTTGATGGATCGGGTGGTGAAGGAATCGGGGTTGGAGGATGAGTTGAAGAAGTCGGCGGATGGGGATGAGGGGAGCACGGACAAGCTGGCGAACGTGTATGAACTGGTGAATGTGGCGGCGGAGTTTGATGCGCAGAATCCGACGGGGACGCTGGGGGATTTTCTGCAGCAGGTGACGCTGGTATCGGATGTCGATCGGCTCAAGGATGCCGGGGGCGCGGTGACGCTGATGACGCTGCACGCGGCCAAGGGGCTGGAATTTCCGCTGGTGGCGATGGTGGGGGTGGAGGATGGGCTGATCCCGCATGCGCGGGCGGTGGGTTTTTCGGCCAATCCGGATGAGATGGAAGAAGAACGGCGGCTGGCGTTTGTGGGGATCACGCGGGCGAAGAAGCATTTGTTGATGAGCCACGCGCGGTACCGGATGGTACGCGGGATGACGGAGCGGACGATTGCCAGCCAGTTTTTCGGAGAGATGCCGGACGAATGTTTCGAGGAGATCGATCTGACGGCCAGCGAGGATGAGGGGCTGGGATCGGTGGGGTATCGGGATGAGGGATCGTACGGGCGCAACGCGCAGAGGGAGCGGGCGGAGAGTCGCGGGTATGAGGCGGCGGCGCAGCGGCGCGAGGCGGAGCGGGCGGGCGGGGAGTTCCGCAAGGGGATGCTGGTGCGGCATGCGCAGTTTGGGCTGGGGCGGATCGAGTCGATCACGCCGGCGGGGACGATGACGCGGGTGGATGTGAAGTTTCAGGCGTTTCCGCGGGCCAAGACTTTGATTTTGCAGTATACGAAGTTGGAACGGGTGGATGCTTAGCACAGCAGCGCGAACTACCGTAAATTAGCCACGGATGAACACGGATTGACACGGATGATGGTGGGTTGAGGTTGGGATGACGACGTAAATTAGCCACAAATGAACACGAATGAACACAAATATTTGGGGGAAGAAGTGGTGGGGGGTTTTTCTTGCAATGGGGGTGGATGAGACTAGACTTTGATTGACGAGTGATATTCGTGGGCAGTTATTTGAGTGGGGTGAATTATGACGCAACAGACGCAGAGCCAGGCGACGGCCGGCAACAGCATGGGGACGGCGGGGTTTATCGTTTCGCTGCTGGGGATAGTTACGGTGGGGATATTGTTTCCGATCGGGATGATCCTGAGTTTTTTGGGATTGTTCAAGAGGCCGCGGGGGCTGGCGATTGCGGGGTTTATCATTGGGTTGGTCGGGACATTGGTGATTGCGGTCATTTTGGCGATTTTCTTTACGGTGGGGTTTGCGGTCTTCAATTTTGCCAAGCCGCTGGTGGTGACGGAGAAAGCGATGGGCGTCGCCCGGGCCGATATCGCCGACGTGACGACCGGAGGAATAATGCCCGACGATTTTGTCGGCCAGAGTCGCATCAACTCCGTCAAGGATGGCTGGGGTCACACGCTGCGTTACCACCGCACCAGTTCGGGGAGCTATGAACTGCGCAGCGCCGGTCACGATGGAGTGTTTGATACCGGCGATGATGATGTGAATTATTATCCGTAGGCGCGGTGGGGTTCACCACCAAGGCACCAAGACACCAAGAGAAATCTCAATTTTCACTTTTCGACGGTGGGGGAGAACTGCTTGGCCCAGAGTTCGAGCGTGAGGAGGGCGAAGAGGCGGTGGGTGTGGTCGCGGGTGCCGGCGAAGTGTTCGTGGAGGAGGGCATCGAGGGGTTGGGGTTGCAGGTGGGTGCGGACGAAACTGTTGCGGGCGGTGAGGAGGTCGGAAAGGTCGTTGCGGAGATCGGTTTTGAACCATTGGCCGATGGGGACGGCGAAGCCTTTTTTGGTGCGGGAGAGAATGGCGGGTGGGAGGAGGTCGGCGAAGGTGTCGCGGAGGAGGGCTTTGCCTTGTGAGCCGCGGAGGAGGAGGTGGTCGGGGAGGGCGTTGGCGAGTTCGACGACGTGGTGATCGAGGAAGGGGGAGCGGACTTCGAGGGCGTTGCCTTGCGCGGCGCTCATCGAGGCGGAATCGACTTTCCAGAGGACATCGCCGGGGAGGTATTCCTGTTGATCGCGGAGCATGGCGAGGCGCAGGGGGGAGGTGTCGTCGGGGAGGCCGTACTCTTCGGGGAGGGGGAACCAGTCCATGATGCTGTCGCCGAGGAGGGACTCGGCCAGATCGATGGGGAAGATTTCGACGAGGCGGGTGTATTGCTGGCTGGGGATGGCCGAGCGCGCGGCGGCGGCGAGGCGGCGGTAGCGTTCCTGTTTGGCCAGGGAGCCGAGGGGGACGGATTTGGGCATGAGGCGGGCGAGGGAGCGCCAGCGCTGGAGGAGGAGCATGGCGCGGTAGCGGTCGTAGCCGGCGAAGAGTTCATCAGCGCCATCACCGGAGAGGGCGACGGGAGCGACTTGTCGGACGGCGGTGCTGAGCTGGTAGGTGGGGAGGATGGAGGAGTCGGCGAACGGCTGGCCGAGGGAGGTTTCCATGAGCATGCGGAGTGTGGGGAGGATGTCTTGATTCGCGTGGACTTCGAGGCGCTGGTGGCGGCTGCCGATTTTTTCGGCGACGGCGGCGGCGAAGCGGGTTTCGTCGAAGCCGGATTCGGTGAAACCGACGGAGAGGGTGGTGATGGGGTCGCCGCCCTTGGCGCGGACGGCCTGTTGCATGAGCGCGGCGATGATGGAGGAATCGATGCCGCCGGAGAGGAAGCAGGCGATGGGGACGTCGGCGATGAGTTGGGATTCGACGGCGCGGGAGAGTTCTGCGCGGAGTTGTTCGGGGCCGGGTTGCGGGTTGTCTGATTGCGTGGTTTTTTCCCAGTAGATGCCGCCATCGACGACGTCTTTGCGAAGGCGGAGCCAGCCGCCGGGGAGGATGGCGCTGATGTCGCGCCAGACGGTTTGGGGGGCGGGGAAATAGCCGAGGAGGAAGTAGAGGCCGAGTTGTTCGCGGGGCATGCGGCGCGGGACTTCGGGCCATTGGAGGACGGCGTTGATGGTGCTGCCGAAGACGATGCCGTCTTCGAGGGTGGCGTAGAAGAGGGGCTTTTGGCCCATGCGGTCGCGGGCGAGGAAGAGGGTGTCGCGGTGGTCGCGGGCGTCCCAGACGGCGAAGGCGAACATGCCGAGGAGTTTGGAGGGGAGGTCGGTGCCCCATTGTTCCCAGCCGTGGACGAGGACTTCGGTATCGGAATGATCGGTGGCGAAGCGATGGCCGGCGGCCTGAAGCTGGCGGCGGAGTTCGGCGTGGTTGTAGATTTCGCCGTTGAAGACGACTTGGACGAGGCCGTCTTCGTTGGACATGGGTTGAAGGCCATCGTGGAGGTCGATGATGGCGAGGCGGCGGTGGATGAGGGCGACGGTGTGGGAGGGTCGGGGATCGGTGTAGAGGCCGTCGCCGTCGGGGCCGCGATGGGCGAGGGCGGAGGACATGCGGGCGAGGGTGGAGAAGTCGAGGGTGCCGCCGTGCTCGCGCCGGGCCCACGGGGCGGGTCGGGCGGGGTCATGGGTCCATTTGAGAATGCCAGCGATTCCGCACATGGTTTTGCCAGTGGTTAGTGGTGGTCGTGGAAGTGAGCGTGCATGAGGTGGTTTTGCATGGAGAGGTCGAGGGCGATTTCGCCGCGGACGAAGGCGAGGAGTTTGTCGCCGAGGCATTTTTTCTGCCAGCCGTGGAGGAGTGGGTGTTTGTCGAGGGTGCGTTTTTTGTGGAGGAGGCGAGCGAGGGACATGACTTCGCTTTGGCTGGTGACGAGGGCGGGTGTGACGCACTGGCCGAGGCAGATGGCCTGGGCGGCGACCCACATCATTTCGCCGAGGCGTTTGATGTCGGCGGAGTCTTCGGCGGGGGCGTAGAGGTGGGGGCGCTGGTCTTCGGGGACGGCCAGGCCGCGGGCGACGGCATCAAGGAATTGATCGCCGTAGCTGGTGAGTTCGGTGCGGGGGATGGAGCGAATGTTGGCGAGGCGTTCGGCGGATTCGGGCATGCGTGTGGCGATGTCGATGAGGGCTTCATCTTTGAGGAAGGATCGCGGGGGTACGTCATGTTCGTAGGCGAGTTGTTCGCGGAGGGCGGTCAGTTCGCGAAGAACGCTGAGCTGATCGGATTCGAGGGAGGCGGCGCCTTTGATTTTCATGAAGCGTTTGCGGGGTTCGGCGGGTTGCGAGGCTTCGATGCAAAGCTGGTCGCAGGCTTCGGTCATCCAGTCGGTGTGGCCGAGTTCGGCGATGCGCTCGCGGATGAGGGCGTGAATTTTGGGGAGGTAGCGGACGTCATCGATGGCGTATTCGAATTGTGCCTTGGAGAGGGGGCGGCGGTCCCAGGCGGAGAAGGTGTGGGCTTTGTCGAGGCTGACATCGCAGAAATGCTCGACGGCGCGCCACAGGGCGGTGGGGTAGGCCAGGCCGATCATTCCGGCGGCGATCTGCGTGTCGAAGAGGTTTTTGGTGATGAGGCCGGAATGCTGCCAGACGATTTCGATGTCCTGATCGCCGGCGTGGCAATATTTTTCGATGGCGGGGTCGGCGAGGAGTTGCCAGAAGGGCTGCATGTCGCCGCGGCCGATGGTCATGGGGTCGATCAGCTCGACGCGCTGGCGCGTGGCCACCTGGACGAGGCAGAGCACGGGTTGATAGGTGTTTTCGCCGATGAATTCGGTATCGAAGGCAAAATGGCCGGCGTGACGCAGGTGCTCGCACACCTCGGACAGCTCCTGGGGGGTTTCGATCAGCTTGCGCGGAACGGCGGGAAGTTCGTGGTCTTTCGGCATGAACGTATTGTGACGGCGGCGCGGGAAAACGCAAATTGGTTCGCGGCGAAAGTTATGAGACGATTTTGGACAGGAGAAAGCTGAGGTCCAAGGAGGCGGCGGCGAGCTTTCCGCTGCGACTGGCCAGTATGACACCGCCATCCACGCCTTCGATGGAATCGACATGGTCGAACCCGGCTGGAATCGATGCAACGGCCATGATGTAGTTCACTTCGAGCGGGCGGGTCGGATGGAGGTTGACGGCGGTGGGCATGAACTTGCGGAGCGGATTTTTGCCAGCGGAGTCGGCCAGGCCGGTGTGGAAGAAGCCGGTGATTTCTTCGAGGCCCAGGACGTTGACATGCCTGCCGTTCCAGGGGGCGTAATGGCGGCCGCCGTTGGAGATCCACATGAGCGTGGCGGAGAGGACTTTGGGATCCTTGAGGGCGAACCAGACGTAGCGCTGGCGGGGGAAGACGACGGCGGTCCAGGCCCAGGGGAGGGTTCGGTCGTTGACGTTGATGACGATGTCTTCGAAGCCGCGGCGGGCGGGGAAGCGGGAGAGGTCGGCTTTTGTATTCCAAACGGTTGGGACGGAATTGAGATTTTTGAAAATGGCGCCGGGCTGGAGCGAGGAGTAGCCGCGAGCTGCGGGAGATTCGGTGGGTTCGAGCCAGACCTGGCGGTGGGTGGCGACGCTGGTGGAAATGAGGCCGGCGCCGGGTTCATCGGGGAAGCTGAGCATGGCGTGATGGCCCAGAGGCATCGGGCCGGACATACCGGTGATGATGTGTTTTTGGTAGATGGCGTTGTCGCCGGCGCGGAGGGCGATGATTTTCTGGACGCGGCCTTTGCGGATTTTGGTGCGCAGGCCGCAGCGGAAGACGATGCCGCTGGCATCTTGCGTGATTTGTTCGAGGGCCCAGGGGCGATTGGCGGTTTCGCCATGGACGGGATGGCGTTCGCCGCGGAAGGGGGTGGAATTTCCGCCGAAGGGGAGGCAGAAGAAGTCTCCGCGGAGGCCTTTGATGATGTGGGGATGCTCATGGCCGAGTTTTTCGTTGTGCCAGGGTGCGACGGAGTAGGGGCGAATTTTGCGGCCTTTGAGGGTGAAGGTGACGGGGCCGAGGTGGCCGCCGGTTTGCGTGAGGTAGGCTTCGACGGAGGGGGTGGCGATGCGCCAGGAGGGTTGGCCGAGGATGGTTTTGAGGGCGGGGGAAGCGGGCATGAGGGCTCCTCGTTTAAAGAGTTGAGGTATGTCTGCGATTATAGATCAGGCGAGGATTTGAACAATTGGATAGAATTGGGTGCATGTCGAATGTACGAGTCAAGATCTGCGGGATCACGCGCGTGGAAGATGCGGTGGCGGCGGCGCAGTTGGGGGCGGATTACATCGGATTGAACCTGATCGCGGGGCCGCGGAAAATTACGATTGCGCAGGCGCGGGAAATTGCAGGGGCGGTGAAGGGAATGGCCCAAGCGGTGATTCTCACGGGGGATCTGACGGAGGAAGAGCTGGCGGTTGCGGGCATTTTTCAGATTTATGGTGAGCCTCCGTTCAAGAATTTCAAGCGGCAGCCGCGCGCTGAGGTGTGGCTGGTGGCGCATCTTGAAGAGGAAGGCATCGCGGAAACGCTGACGGTGCGGATTGCTTCGATGGAGGCCATTGTTGCGGATAAGAAGGCGCGCGGGCAGTTGGGCGGCACGGGTATGGCATTGAATTGGACCAAACTTGCGGAGGCATGGTCATTGCTCACGAAACGCGGTGCTATGCCGAAACTGGTATTGGCGGGGGGGCTGACGCCGGAGAGCGTGGGCGAGGCGGTTCGCATCGTGCGGCCGTATGCGGTGGATGTGTCTTCGGGTGTGGAGGTGGCGGGGAAGCCGGGGGTGAAGGACGCGATCAAGATGCGGGATTTCATTCAGTCGGCGAAGGGCGCTTGAGCAGCCAGACGCCATTCCGGTGGGATGACGTCTGTGGAAGTGTTACTGCGAATGCAATTGGCCGGCGAAGACGGTTTGTTCGAGTTTGATTTTTCCGGCCTCGTCGCGGAGGCGGAGGGTGACGAAGCGTTTGCCGCGGGGGCCGCCGAAGTCGAGGGTGCCGAAATTGTTTTCGCCGACGGCATCGCCGGAGCGGTCGGGATTGGGGACGGCCAGGACTTCATCGGGGGCGGGTTTGGCGGCCAGCGGGGAACTGGTCAGTTCGACGAGGGGGTAGGCGTCGGCATCGCCGCCGGCGGGTTTTTTGATGGTCAGTTCGCCAAGGTTGCGGTTGCCGCTGATGAACAGCACGCCGCCAATCTGGTTTTTGTGGAGCCACTTGATGAAATCCTGTTGTTCGTCGGGGTAGTGGGACCAGGAATCGGACTTGCTGTAGTCGGCAATCGTCTGGCTGCCGCAGGCGATGATCTTGAAGGTGGCATCGCTGGCTTTGAGGCCTTTCTTGAGCCACTCAAGTTGCCGCTGGCCGAGCATGGTCTTGCGGGCGGGGTCGGTCTCGGGATCGCGATACATGCGGCCATCGAGGAGGAAAAAGTCCACATCGCTGATGGAGAAATTGCAGTAGCAGCCGGGATTGTCGGGTTCGCCCCAGTCGGGATTGGCCCAGAACCGCTGGAAGGCCGATTGGGATTCCTTGGCGTAGACCCAGGTGCGGTTGGAGTCATTGGGTCCGAAGTCATGATCGTCCCAGATGCCGTAGCAGGAGGCGGAGTGGAAGAGTTGCTGGAGGTCGGGCTCGGTTTTGATTTTGGAATGGAGATCGCAGAAAAAGCGGAAGGCGGCTCTGCGGGTGGTGGGGAAGGCTTCTTCCTTGGCGGGGAGATATCCGCTGTTGCCGAGGAAGAGGAACGCCCGCGGTTCGAGTGCGGTGACGGCCTTGAAGATGGGGGCGGTGCCGCGGCCGTGGGGATTCATGCAACTGCCGAAGGCGATGTTAAAGGTGGCGATTTCGCCGGCCGGCGGCGCGGTGCGGATGACCAGCGGCGGCTCGGGCAGTTTGAGGATGCGGTCGTCGAGTTTCACTTCGATGCGGTAATTCTTGTTGGGCAGGAGGTTGTTCAGCGGCGTATCGAAGATAAACGGCGATCCGCCTTCGACATCCACTTTCACGCCGGAGACTTCGCGGCCGCTGTCGACTTCGATGCAACTGACGCTCAGTTCGCCGGAGGTGGAGAGCTGCATCCAGACGCGTGCGGATTTGTCGGTGACGTGTCCGACCATCGGCCCGGCGACGATGTCGTCAGCTTTGGCGGGGGTCGCGGGAATGAAAGATGTCAACAAGAGAGCCGCAAGGACCATGATCCCTGAAAGGCCGAACGACTTGGCAAGCATGGAGAAAATCCTTGAGACCGCTGGGGTGGCGAGGTGCCGTTAGTAGCCTGTAAATCCACCGTTATAGTTGGTTGACTGGTTGACGGCGTTGTTGATGGCTTTGTTGGTCGATGAGGGCAGCGTCGTCGGTGTATTGAAATTGAAGAACTGCAGAAATTGAAGGGGGCTGGCGCCGGTATTCGTGTGCCGGGGGACCACGACATATCCTGACGGCGGAATGACGATGGGGTGGGAACCCTTCGGTCGGTAGAGCGAATCGTAACGGGTGACCGGGGCCGGGGCGGTGGTGACGAGCGAGGGAATGGTTGTGGGAATCGACAAGCCGGAGATTCCGGAGGCATCTGGTGTGGCAGTGGGATTGTCGTTGCCGTAGGCGCCGGGATAGACCGCGGCGGCGACGGGGGTGCTGTCGAGGATGACGGGATTGTTGGCGTAGCGGCTCTGCGAGCAGCCGACAAAAATGCCGGCGAGCACACATGCTGCAGACACAAGAGTAAATCGAATCATGGAATAGTCTCCATCACAGCCACCGGAGGCATTATGCGCGATTCGGCGGCTGTCGAAAAGCCTTTGGGGCATACCTTCAGGAACGCGAAACTGGCCGGGCCGAACCGGAGGGATTGGAGGTCATTTTTTTGGCGGTTGCGTGGGCGCGGCTGGAGTGCCGCGGAGCAGTTCCTCCATCGATCCGGGCTCCGCGGGACTATGATCGAGCTGGAAATTGGTGCTCCATGCGGCGTGGCTGCCATCGAGAGGAAAATCGCTTTTGCCGGTATAGACGTTGGGATTTCGGGCCTGCTGGGACTTGCGTTCCTCATCAAACGCGCCGCCGCTGACGGTCCAGCCATCCTTATTGATGCCGCGGAGTTGATGTTCAATGCTGTTATCTTTGACCACGCGCGTTTCCATGGTACAGCCAGCCAGGATGCAGGCTCCCAAAGCGACGGATATGAGCAGGGCACGAATCATCACCGCGTCTCCAAGATGGCATTATGCCACATTTGTGCGGAGGGAGGAAACCTTTTATCTGCTAGCGGCGGCGGGAGCGGCGTCCCTTGTGGTCGTGCTTGCCGTGGCGGGTCTGGCGTGCGGCCTGGCGTGCCTGCTCCTTGCGACTGAGGCGCTTGGCGAGATTTTTTTTGCGGTCTTGGGGAAGCATGCGCTCTTCCGGCGCGCCGGGGGCGCGATCGGGATGCGGCTTGGGCTGGCGGCGCGGCTCGAAGCGTTTGAGTTCCGTTTCGCCGCCGATGCTTGAGCCATGTTCGAGCAAGCGCAGTTCCAGTTGGCGGGCGGCGATGTTGACGTTGACGATTTGTACGCGGGCGCGATCGCCGAGGGAGATTCGCCGGCCGGTCCGCTGGCCGCGCAATACGCCGACGCGTTCTTCGAACTGCCAGAAATCGTCGGGCAGGTCGGCGACGCGGATGAGGCCTTCGATGAGGAAGCGCGTCGATTGCACGAAGACGCCGAAACCGGTGACGCCGGTGACGACGCCGTCGATGACATCGCCGACGTGCTCGGCCAGAAGTTGGAGAACCTTGACGGCGCGGAGTTCACGTTCGGCATCGGAGCTGCGGCGCTCGGTGTAGGATAAATGTTTGCCGAGGTTCACCTGGGTCATGTAGTCGGGCACTTGTCCGAGCGATTCGGGCATGAGGCCTGCGCCGCGCCGGCCGCCGGGGAGGCCGCTGCTTTGTTCGACCTGTGGTGCTTGCGCTCCTTTGCGAGGTTTGGCACTGCGGCCTTCGGACTTATGTCCCTTGCGGGCCAGCACCGCATCGAAGCAGCGGTGAATCACGAGGTCTGCGTAACGGCGGATCGGGCTGGTGAAGTGGGCGTAGTTGTCGCTGGCCAGGGCGTAGTGGCCGACGGCCTGCGGCGAATATTCGGCGCTGGTCATCGTCTTGAGGATTGCGAGGTGGACTGCATAGGCGATCGGTGTGCCGCGGACGCTGTCGAGCATGGCCTGCATGGCCTTGCGATCGAGAATTTTCGGAACTTTTTTGCCGGCGACGATCATGAACTGCCGCACCTGCTCGGTGTTCATCACGTCGGGCTCGGGATGGATGCGGCGGAGGACCGGTACGCCGGCCTTGGTGAGCCAGCGGGCCACGGCCTCGTTGGCCTCCACCATGAACATTTCAATGATCTTGTGCGTGAAGGCATCGTCTTCCGGCTGGGCGTCGACGACGTGGCCTTCCTCGTTGATGATCAGCTCGACCTCCGGGAGGTCCAGCACGATCATTCCTTCGGCGAGGCGGCGCTGGCGAATGGCGCGTGCCAGGCGGTCCATGTTGAGCAGCAGTTGGCGGAGATCATCGCTGACCACGGGGATATTCGGATTCGGCGGGGCTTCCAGCAGGCCTTTGGTGTACGGCTGGCCCTCGCCTTTCACATCATCGATGAGCGCCTGGGCCTGCTTGTACGTGAGACGCTTGCGGCTCTGGATGATGGTGTTGGCGAAACGCGTGCCGACGACGCGGCCGGAAGCGTCATAACGGATGAAGGCGCTTTTCGTGAGCCGCGGCTGATTTTCCTGCAGCGAACAGACGCCGTTGCTGAGCACTTCGGGCAACATCGGAATGACGAAGCCTGGGAAATAAGTACTGTTTCCGCGGGCGCGGGCTTCCATATCCATGGGGGATTCGACGGGCACGAACGCGCTGACGTCGGCGATGTGTACGCCGAGTTCCCAGCGGGCCTCGCCGACGTTACCGTCCATGAGCCGCTCGATATCGTCATCTTCTGGTCCCTTGGCCTTGGCCCCGGACCCCTTGATGGCTTTGAGCGAAATGGCGTCGTCGTAATCACGGGCATCATCGGGATCGATGGTGGCGATCAACTCGTTTCGCAAATCTTCGCGGTCAGGATATTCCAGTGGATCGAAGCCCAGGGCGGCGCGGCGCGCCTGATCCATGACGGCATCGGGGAATTTTTCGGGGAGTTCAAACTGGCGGATGACGCTTTGCAGCTCGACCGCCGGTTCGCCCTTCTGGCCGAGGATTTCGCTGATGACGCCCTGCGCCATGGCGTCGCTGGTCGGGAAGCGCACGAGTTCGAGGACGACCTTGTCGTTCTCGGCGCCGTTCTTGGCGCCGGCGTCCATCACTTCGATGGGATTTTTGAAGACGGTGCCGTCGGGAACGACGACCCAGCGGTTGTTCTGTTTGACCAATGTGCCGACGACCTTGTTGGTGCCGCGGCGGAGGATCTCGACGATGCGTCCGGAGATGTTGCGGCGCGGATCGCGCAGATCGTTTTTCTCGCGGACGATCACCTTGGCCACGACGTAGTCACCGGTGACGGCATCGAGGTTATCCCCGGGGGGGATGAACAGATCGCCGTGGGCGTTGGCCTCATCGGGAATGACGAAGCCGAAGCCGCGGGTGGTCTGCCGGAACAGTCCGGTGACGCGATTGCCCATTGCCGGCAACGAGATCATGCGCCCCGTGCCCCAGACGACGCGTCCGGCGACGGCGAGGGCCTCCACGGCGCGCTCAAACTCCCCACGGTCCTCCGGTGCAATGCCGAGGCGCTCGGCCATATCGGCGACGCGTACGGGCACGCCTTCGCTGCCGCTGAGATAACTGATGATGGGTTCCTGAAATTCTGCCAAAATACCTAACTCCCTGGCGCCGGCCTGGGTGCAAACACTGCATGCAGAACCGGCGCGACAAGTATACCGAGGTTTCATTTACGTGATAGAAGTTTTTCGCTTCTGATCTTTTTGGAAAGTGTTACTGGAGAACCCCGACCCCAAGAACTTACCCGCCCGCCCACAAGAACGAACTGGAATCACGATAGCAGTATCATCGGCGGAATGCAAATGGGGGTAAAATAGAAAATGAAAAATAGAAAATAGAAAAAGGGGGCGTTGTGAAGCCGAAGGGCTTCCAATTTTTCTATTTTACATTTTCAATTTTCTATTTTTATCACACCAGCTTTTCTTTGCGCGCGGCGGCCAGCGCTGTGTGCAGGCGTTTGCCGGGGCAGTCGGTGTCGACGAGTTCGCCGTGCAATTTTACTGAGGTCGCGGGGAGGGCGTATTTTTCGCGGACGTATCGGGCGAAGGCGATCACCTTCTTTTGCTGCACATCCGGCAGGGTCTGCAGATTGAAGTCCCCCAGCACGACGATGCCGACGTTGTGTTCGTTCCAGCGCTGGCCGCTGCGGCCGGGGCGGACGTGCTGGCCTTCATATTTGAGCCAGCGGAGTTGCCAGACGCGGCCGACGCGGTCGACGGCGAAGTGATAGCCGATGTCATTGAAGCCGCGCTGGCGATGAAATTGCCGGACCATTTCGAGATGCCGTGCGATGTCGTGGATCGACTCGCCGAGGAACGGCTTGCCGTCGCCGGAATGGTGGATGGTGATGAGCTTGACGCCGTTCATGGGCATCATGTGGCGGGAGTCCGGGCTGGCGGTGGTCCAGGCGGATCGAGGAAGGATTTGCCCGAGGGCCGTGTCGGTGGGGATCCATTGGTTCTGCGGCGGTGTGGGGGGCACGACGATCGTTTTTTCATTGATGGCCGACGGGATGGGTCCATGCGGGACTTCATCGAGAATCGGGCCGGGCAGATGCTCGACTACGCCGGTGGGTGGGTGGGCGAGGCATCCGGATAATGCTGCAATCCCCGCCACGCCTACCGCGCCCAGAAAGGCGCGCCGGGAAGATCCTTCGCAATGGTCACACATGCGACCCCTCATTCACCCCTTGCCCCGCGCCTCGGCGGCTAGATCAACCGCTGCTTTCGTATTGCGACCATGTACGGCTGCATGTCGTCGCCGGGACATTCGGTCTTGACGATTTCCTGGTGGGTGTAAACGCGACTGATCGGCAGGGCATACTGTTTCCGCAGCAATAGGCCGAAAGATTTGACCTTTTCCTTCTGGGCCTGGGTCATGTGCTGGAGGTCGAAATTTCCCAGCACCACCACGCCGAGGTTGTGTTCGTTGTTGTAGCGAACGTGCTGTCCTTCGTACCGGAGGCTGCGAAGCTGCCAGACGCGGCCGGCGCGGTCGATGGCGAAGTGATAGCCGATATCCTGGAAATTGCGGCTGCGATGGTATTCGCGCACATATTCCAGGTGCTGGGCGGTTTCGCCGAAGTCGGTGGTCGTGAAGGCTTTGGGGTCTCCGCTGTGGTGGAAGGTGATGAGTTTGACGCCGTTCATGGGGTCGACGCGTTTGAGGTCTGGTCCGCTGCGGGCCCACATGGAGCGCGGCAGAATGCCGTAGGTGTTGGCCGGTTCCTTGGCCACCGGCGGCGGAGGAAGCGGTTGCCGGGCTATGGGCGGAACGTAGTTATTCGACGATTCGGGAACCAGTGAGCGGGCACTTTCGGGCCGCGCTGGATCGAGCGGATCGGGTAACGAAGTTTTGGAAGTCTTGCTGGCGGCGCTGTTGGTGTTCTCGCAGGCCGTGAGAAAAGTTGCGGCTCCGACCGCCCCGAGAATGCCCAGCATGGCCCGGCGGGAAAGCCCTGATTGACCGATGCTCTGCTGCGTGACGTCCCCGGCAGCGTGCTGGCGCGACTGATCCACAGATAACCTCACTTGACCTACCGGGCTCCGCCCGGCGACGGGGGTTCGGAATCGAACAAAAATATCTATCGGCAATATAGCGTCCATCGCTCAAAAACAAAGCGTTTGAAGGTGTGTCACTCGTTAGGCGGGCTCTTCAGAATGCGGGCGTATATCCGATTTGCAGGCCACTCTACCGGATCGCGAATCGTTCTCGCGCCGCTTGCAGCACGTACTCCATCCGGTGCATCCACGTATGCTCGGTCAGTACGCGCTGGCGTCCGGCCGCGACCATCGCTTCAAACTCCTGCGGGGCCGCAAGAACCCGATCGATGGCCGCGATCATCTCGTCGGCATTGCGAAAGGCCAGGCATTCCTTGCCTACATCAAACAACCCGGGCAGTTCGCGCTGGTAGTGCGTGACCAGCAGTCCGCTGGATGCCGCGATATCGAACGGGCGCAGGGGCATTCCGCCATGGACGCATCCGCCGAACAGATTCAGGCTGACCTGGCTGTTCACGTAGATGTAGCCGCTTTTTTCCTGGGCGTGGCGGCTTTGGGCGGTCAAGCCAATCTTGTCCCAGCCGTTGCCGATCAGCACCAGTTTTTTCTTCAGATGTTCCGCCGCCGCCTTGACCATGTGGTTCCGCGTCCGCTGCATGTAGACCGCATTGAGAAATTCCCACGGTCGGAACATGTTGGCCCAGTCCTGCTTTGTGGCATCGTAGTATTTGGAGGCTGTGGGGGCGGCGCCGACTTCCTTCAGGCAGGCGGTCATCGGCCGGTCGAGGTTGGCGATCTTGGCATCGATCACCTGCCGAGCCCAACGCACCAGCGGATCTTCATCGGTTTCCACGTAGGCGGAATCGAAATGGCAGTTTCCCAGAAAACATACGCGGATGGCCCGCTTATCCATGGGCACCGGCGTCTGCTGCCAGAATCCCGGATCGGTCGCCAGCGGGACGTGCACCGTATTGGTCAGCCCGTAGAACGCCGCCAGCTCTTCCAGCACGTCGATGTCCCAGATCACATTGAGCGCGCGGGGGTTCGTCAACATCGCCAGGTATTCCTGCGGCGAGGACCCGCGGGAGGCGAACGGCGGCGTGGCCCGCGGTTCATCCCACCAGTAATTGACGACCGGGATTCCGGCGGCATCGTGGAGCATTTCGTGCGTCTTGGGATGCGGCGCCATCGCGGTCGAGTTGCCGGCGAGGATCAAATCGACCTTGAATTCCTTGATGTTGTGGCGGATCTGATCCCACAGGCCATCAAAATTGTTCCATGCTGCTTCGTCGGTGTACAAGAAGTAAAACGGGAAATGAATCAGCAGGTTGTAACCGAGGTTGTAAACGGCCAGGGCGATCTGCTCCGTCCACCAGATGTGGGAGGAAACCAGCACCGTGCCCTTGGCCTGCGGATGGGGAAAGAACTGGTTCAACTGCCCATTGCGCTGGCCGAGAAATTCCTGAAAGGTCATCATGCGGCGACAGTATAACCGGCTTGCATGACGTTTTGACGCTGACTCGAGGCGACAGAGGAAGTTCGCATCAGAAAATCGGATTTGTGCGATGCATGCCTTCGCGGCCGAAGATCGCTCCCGAACGTGACAAAAATCCCAATTTCCTTTAGGTTGGACAGGCTATGGCGGACTGAAACGATGGGTATGCGGTTTCGTCCTGAAAAGGACGCCTGCGACATGGCCTATCCTACCCGCCTCTGTTTTCCGGAGTGCTGCGTGTTCGACAAATCCACCATCCTGACGTGGATGATGCTGATGCCTATTTTGGGCGGCATTTTCATTCTGCTGATCCCCAATCCGCAGGCACGCATCGCCCGCACCGTGGCCATGGCATTTTGTGTTGCCACGTTCCTTCTCTCGCTGCTGGCCGCACGCCTCTTTGATTGGAGCATGGTCGGTGAGTACGGCAAGAGCATCCAGTTCGCCCAGGACTACATCTGGATTCGCTCGCTCAATGTGCATTATTTCGTCGGGGTCGATGGGCTTTCGATGCCGTTCGTGCTGCTGACGACGTTCATTTCTGTACTGGCCTGCTGGGCCTCTTACGGCATCAACAAGTCGGTCAAAGGGTATTTTGCGCTGCTGCTTTTTCTGTTGGCGGGGATGATTGGGGTATTCGTTTCGCTCGATCTGCTGCTGTTCTACATCTTCTTTGAAGTGTCGCTGTTCCCGATGTACTTCCTGATCGGCATCTGGGGCGGGCCACGGAAAGAATATGCTGCCATCAAATTCTTCCTCTACACGCTGCTCGGATCCATCGGCATCCTCATCGTCATTCTGGGCCTCTGGCATCACACGCATGGTGTCGGCGGACGCGTCGCCACGTTCGACCTGATCCAACTGGCTACGGACCCTGCCCTGTCGGGCCTTTTCCGCAGTGGCGGCGCGGCGGTCGGATTCGCCTCGTTGGCGTTCTGGCTGCTTTTCATCGGGTTTGCGGTGAAGATTCCGAGTGTGCCACTGCATACCTGGCTGCCGGATGCACATGTCGAAGCGCCTACGCCCATCTCCATGATTCTGGCCGCGGTGCTGCTGAAGATGGGCGGGTACGGGTTGCTTCGAATCAGCTATCCGCTCTTTCCCCAGCAGGCAGCGGAAAATTGGTGGTGGGTGGCCCTCATCGGCGTATTCAGCATCATCTACGGTGCGCTGGTGGCGATGGCTCAGAAAGATTTCAAACGCCTCGTCGCCTATTCCTCCGTCAGCCACATGGGTTTTGTTGTGCTGGGCATTGCCGTCATGACTCCTGCCGGCACGGCTGGCGCCATGTTCCAGATGCTGGCCCACGGCATCTCGTCGGCCATGATGTTCTTCATTGTCGGCATCATCTACGACCGGGCACATCACCGCGAAATTCCGCGTCTCGGCGGCCTGTGGTCGCAAATGCCCGCCTATACCGGCTGGGCCGTGGTCGGCTTCTTCGCCTCGATGGGACTGCCCGGACTGTGCGGCTTCATCGGGGAGATCATGGTGCTCATGGGGACCTTCGGCGCGGCGGACGCCAACTCCCACCTCATGCTCATGACCGGCGGCGCGGCGCTTCGGCCGCTGCTCTGGTTCGGCGTCCTGACTGCCGCCAGCATTATCCTCACCGCGGCTTACCTGCTCTGGACGCTCCAACGCGTCTACATGGGCGCGCCCAAGCCGGAGTATCACCACTTCCCGGGACTTTCCGGATCGGAAAAGTGGATCCTCGTCACCCTCGGCGTCACCGCCATCGTCATGGGCGTGCTGCCGATGCTCGTGCTCGATCCGATCCGCCCGGCCATTGAGAGTGTCCTCCGCCTCGTGGGTACCTGACGATGGAAATGCCCAACCTGCTTCCCAGCTATCAACAGATCGAGCCCTTCCTTCCGGAGGTGGCGCTGATCGCCGCCACGCTGGCGGTGTTGCTGATCCCGGTCTTTTCGCCGCGGAAGAATATTTTGGCTGTCGCCATCACCACCACCGTTGGTTTGGCCGTCGCGCTCATCGGCCTCATCTATACGCGCTCGCTGGCTATGACGGGGCATACATACTTCGGCGGCATGCTGGTGCTCGATCCCTTTGCGTGGTTCGTCAAGCTTCTGCTGATCATCTTCACCGGACTGGTGATGGCGCTCTGGTTCGTGGACTCCCATCGCCGGATGGTTTCCCGCGGGCAGTCCGGGGATGCGCCGGAATTTTTTACGCTGCTGCTGGCCGCCACCACGGGCATGATGCTCATGACCGGCACGACGAATCTGCTGATGATGTTCCTGGCCCTCGAAATGTCATCGCTGCCCAGCTATGTTCTGGCCGGCTTCCGTAAAACGCATCGCCCCGGCGCTGAGGCCGCCCTCAAATACGTTCTCTTCGGCGCTGCTTCTTCGGCCATCATGCTCTACGGCATGAGCCTCCTTTTTGGCCTTTTCGGCACACTGGACCTTGCCGCGATGCATCCCCACAACCTCATGGACGCCAACCGTATCGTGCTGGTTGTCGGCGTGGTCGGGTTGCTGGTCGGCATCGGCTTCAAGATTGCCATGGTTCCCGTGCACTTCTGGTGCCCTGATGTTTTTGAAGGCACCAGCATCGACATCACCACGTGGCTTTCTGTCGCGTCGAAAGCCGCGGGGCTGGCGTTGCTCATGCGCGTGCTCACGCTGCTGATGCACGGTGGCGATTCCGGCGACGCCTGGATGCGGTGGCTTCCTATCGCCCTGCTCATTCTCGGTGGCATCACGTGCTTCTGGGGAAATCTCGGTGCGTATCCGCAGCAGAACATCAAGCGGCTGCTGGCGTTTTCGTCGATTGTCCATTCGGGCTACATGCTTGTGGCGCTGGCCGCGGTGATCATGCCGGGGGAGATTGTTGATGGGGGCGAGACCGCGCAGATGATCAAAGGCCCGGCGGCTGACGCACTGCTGTTCTATCTTTTCATGTATGTGTTCATGAACGCCGGGGCTTTCATGACTGCGGCCGCGATCGCTCAGCGGATTGCAACTCCGACCAGTTCCGGCGAGCGGCTGGACGATTACGCCGGACTGGCCCGGCGGGCGCCGATCCTCGCGGGGGCCATGCTGCTCTTTTGCCTCAGCCTGACCGGCATGCCGCTGACCATCGGCTTTGCGACGAAGATCAAACTTTTTTCCGTTCTCTATAACACCGGTCAAGGTATCGGCTGGATCGGCGTAGGCGTCGTCGGCATCAATACGGTCATGGGCGCGTTCTATTATTTTCGCATCATCAAACAGATGTACCTGGTGCAGACCGACTTGCCACGGGTCATCGAAATTGCGCCCGCCACCGTGCTATCGCTGGTGCTGGCTGTACCTAATGTGGCGTTCTTCCTCGGTTACAACTGGATCGACGAAGTGGCCCATCGGCATTGCGCCATCAGCTTGAGCCTGCCCGCCGAGCAGTTGCCGCAATCTGCGCAGGCCGACGTCTCGCACCGGTAGTTTTGCGGACCCCTCCTCCTGCCTGAATGTCGGGCATCCCCCTATTTTTGACGCAGTCCGGTGCCTCCGAAACGGGCGGGACATGGGAAGCTGATTTTCACAATCCTTAGTTTATCTCGATTCTAACATGATTTTTGCGCTTTCAATTGCCTACCATCATCGTTCTTCGCCGCTGGTCCCATCTTTGCAATAGGTGGGGGGCGGAGAGTTGGTTTCTGCTGCAGAACGGATTCTGAAAAAGGGCTCTGTATGTCCACGATGCCTTCAACTGCGGCCATGTCCATCGCGCCGTCGCTGGCCATCGGCAGCGGTGTGGGATCGGCCCGCGCGGCAGGCTCAGCCACGACGCGGCTGGCCGCACTGGACGCTGCCCGGATCGTCGCCGCGTTGGGTGTCATCTGGTTTCACAGCGTCGAATCGCAGGCCATGCAGGCTTCGAGCGTGCTCGGGCGATTTTCGGTGGCCTTCTATACCATCATCGCCATGGTTTTTCTGGCCCAGTCGCTCCGCAAAAATCCGCAGCAGAATTGGGGGGAGTTCGCGTCGCTCAAGTTCGTCCGTCTCTATGTGCCTTTCCTGGGATGGTCGCTCATCGGCTGGGCGCTGCTGACTTTCGCCCATGGGATCAGCGGTGGGGTTCCGCAGCCGCAGGTGTCGATCGACACTTTGGCGTCGGGCACGTCTGAGCCGCTGTGGTTCATTCCGTTTCTGTTTGTCGCGCTGATCGTGGCCTTTCCGCTAGTGCGCTGGATGCTTGCCGATGTTCGCCGGCAGATTGCCGTCGCCGCGGTGTGCGTGGTGGTCGCCATCGTTCTCGACTTCGGCTGGTGGTGGGGGCCGGAAGAGGAATTCCCCGTCGTCAATCTTCCAATTGTGGGCAAATTCGTCGCACTCAGTTGGAATCGCTGCAGCGCGGTGTATTGGGGACTGGCCTTTGCCGTGGTTTGGATGCAATGGTTGAAGAATTCGGCTTGGCGTGCGGGCATCTCAGTGGCGGGCGGCCTCGCATTGGTGGCGCTGTTGAGCTGGCAATGGATTCACGGGGTCGATGTGGGGCTGAAAGTCACGGCGGGGCTGGCCTTTACGCTGCTTGCACTGGCGCCATGGAGCGGTCGTTTTGCTCAGCGGCTTGCGGCGGTGGGGCCGTGGTGCTTTGGGCTGTACTTTGCGCATATGCCTTGGATATGGATCGCCCGGGCAGTGGCCAATCGTCAGGGGTTGGCCATTTCCTGGCAGCGCGATGCGATCGTGTTTGCCGCCGCGGTTGTGATGAGCATCCTCACGGTGCGGACGCTGGCACGCACGAAATCGATGCGCTGGCTGGTGGCCTGAGTCTCGGGCCGCTGGCTTACCCCTGAGGAGCCGGCAAGTCCTTGACGAATGCGGCCAACTGTGCGGCGGAGGGGCTCTCGGCGTTCCGTACGTAGTAGCCGCTGGTGCCGGTTCCCGTGCAGAGCGATTCGGCGAGGTTCAAGCCGAGCAACTGACCCGTCACGAATCCGGCGTTGAAGTGGTCGCCGGCGCCGGTGGAGATCTTGGGTTGCTGCACGAACGGTCCGGCAAATGATGCCGAGCCTTCCTTGTTGGCCGCGGCGGCGCCCTTGCGGGGATGCACCACGACTGTGCCCAAATCCAGCTTGCCGCGGAGTTGTACCGCGAGCTTCTCGATTTCCCCCTCGGGATTGCCGACCTTTGGCAAGCCCAGAGCCTCGTTCACCTGCACGGCCTCGGATAGATTCAGGCCGAGGATGACGTGGACTTTTTCATTGATCTTCTGCAGCATCGCCAGGGCGCCGCGGATGTCTTCGACGAGGCGCTTCTCGGGGTCGGCCAGATCGATGAAGACGCGACGGTTTTTCTTGGACAACTTCGGCAGCACGTCGCTGAGCAGGTGCGACCAGATGTCGGTCATGAAGGGCAACATCGTCCAGTTCACCATGCCCAGCAGGTCGGCATCGTCGCAGGCCTTCAACAGTTTCTCGGAGCCTACGATTTTCAGAATGTTGGCCCAGGTTACATCGCGCAGGGACTGGTGCTTGCCGAGCATGAGTTTGCCATCCTGGAATTCGAGGGCGTCGGTGTAGCCGGGCTCGGCGATGGAGATGACGGTGGCGCGTTTGGTCATGTCGGTGAAGACGGCGTGGGGTTCGGGGAAGCCGAGGTTGCCGATGTAGGTGATGCCGAAGCCCATGGCGGCCATAGCGTTGGCCATGATGGGTCCGTTGCCGCCGAGCTTTTGCATTTTGACGAAGAGTTCCATATTGGCGGATTGGCCGGCGGCCATGGAGATTTTCTGGCCGAGCTGGGAGAGGGTGTGGACGCGGTCGTATTCGGTCGCGGAGGAGCGTTTGTCGACGACGTCGATGATCGAATCGACGAAGCCGTCGAAGCCGATGACGCCTTTGACGGCTGCGACCTTGGCCGCGGCGAGTTTGGTGGAAGCGGACAAACAGATTTCTTGACGGGACGCCATGAGCAAATCTCCTGAATAACTCAATAAATGGAGGCGAAATAGTACGCGAAATGACCTCGGAGCGAAATGGTCAGATTCCAGCGAAGGCCGCGAAACATAAGCCCACGGCGAGAAGGGTCAAACCCACACCGATCAGAACGCCGGCCAAAGCGCCGCGCCACCGCCACCGCGATCTGGCCCACAGCGAAAGTACGATAAGCAACACCAGCATTACGCTTGGGAGAATCAAGAGATTGCCGATGCCAAACTGTCTTGCTCCGACAAATGTGAGAATGATTACCATTACCCACGAGGCGCACCCAATGGCCATTTGGCCGACAAGCGGAACGTCGCCCGCGGGGCGGACTCGTGTCGGCGTGGCGTAACAAAGGGTCTGCTCGGGCTCTTGTGGTTTGTCCGGAGGCAAATCACTCATATTGAAACTCCTTCAGTTGATGAGCGGAACAGCACGGCCCGCGGGCAAATGCTTAGCGCCCCAGGGCTGCGAAACATAGCCCAATCGCGAGGAGGCCTAGGCCAATCGTTCCAACCAGCCCGATGAGAACTCCGAGCAGGGCGCCCTTCCAACGCCAGTGGACTCTCGCCACCACCGCAAGCGCGATCAACAAGACCAACATGATGCTTGGAGTAATGAAATACCATTCGGGGTCTGCGTTAGCGGCAAGGAATGCCGCGAGAATCATGGCAACCACGTACGCCGCACATCCGATGGCCATTTGGCCGACGATCGGAACGCCGCCTGCGGGGCGGTCTTGGGTCGGCGTGGCATAATTGAGCGGCTCCCTGGGCGGTTGTGGCATTGCTGGCGGAAGATCACTCATATTGAAGCTCCTTCGGTTGGTTGGACATTCGCCGCTTTCTCCCGTGCGTCAGCGGCGTCGCATCGCGAATTGCGATACAACAGGTTGTACGTGTCAAAGGGAATCAGACGTCCATCCGGATGCACGATGTGAACGCAGGCGCGTTTGACGGACCGTAAATCCATGCTGTGAGCATCCATGAACTGCATGATGATCACGCGAAAGATCTGATCGTACGAAATCGGCGAACCGCCCTTTCCGATCGCCGCCAGCGGCAGACAGCACAGCATATTAAGA
Source organism: uncultured Phycisphaerales bacterium (assembly GCA_903845195.1). GTDB lineage: Bacteria > Planctomycetota > Phycisphaerae > WQYP01 > WQYP01 > CAIMWO01. Next base: position 49,328 of record CAIMWO010000017.1, on the reverse strand, counting down.
TTCCGCGCTGCCGAGGCAGGCGATGCGGCCGCGGAGAAAAGTTCATGGACGTGCTGGCGCAGCGCGGGGTCCTGCTCGTAACAGATCGTGTTTCCGCCGACATTGAGCAGCGATTCGGGATCGACCAGTTTTGAAAGGGGAATCGCTCCGCGCCCGCGCCGTATCGCATAGCCCATCGCTAGCGCATCGGTATGGCAAGGCACAGGCACCAGATCCCGCGGCGTGAATAACTTGTGTTGTTGTAATATCGCGCTTCGCACTGCGCTGAGCGTCAGCCGTTCTGCCGGAACATAATCCGTGGGTAATCGTCCCGCGGCCTGCACGGGCTGAAACGTTACTCCGCGTACGCACGGCTGCGCCAGCGCAAAATCCAAAATCTCGCCGATCTCTCCATCGTTCACCCCCTTCATCAGCGTCACGACCAGCGTCGTGGAAATGCCATGGCGATTGAGTGCTTCAATCGCCTTGCGCCGCATGCCGCTCAAGTCTTGCCCCCGCAGCTTCCGCAACGACTCCGGCCGCAGTGAATCAAACTGCAGATAGAGCTCAAACCCTGGCGAATATTTCGCCAGTTGGGCGACAAATTCCGCATCCTCGGCAATCCGCCGGCCATTCGTGTTCACCATTAGATGCCGGATAGGCCGGGCACGCACTGCATCAAGAATCGCAAAGAACTCGGGATGCTGCGTCGGTTCGCCGCCGCTGATTTGCACGAGGTTCACCCGACCTTCGTTGGCCACCACGGAATCCAGCATGAATTCGATTTCGGCCAGCGAACGGTGCGTGCCGCGCCCGTTTGATGCGGCATAGCAGACCGGGCACGCCAGATCGCATTGGTCGGTGACTTCCACGATGGCCAGGCATGAATGCTGCTCGTGATCCGGGCAAAGTCCGCAATCAAACGGACACCCGCGCCGCATCTGGGTATTGCGGCGCAGCGGTGCGGTGGGGGGCTTGTAGACCCGGCGGCTTTTTTCCCAATACGCCGCATCGTCGGCGATCAGAACACGCTGCACGCCATGTTGCGGGCAGAACTTCTGCAGGTAGACCGCGTGGCCTTCCTGGAGAATCTTTGCTTCAACCTTCTCCAGGCATACCGCGCAGAGGCTGTTCGTCAGTTCGACAAATTTTGCCCCTGCATTTCCCGATGGCCCAGCGTCTTTAGCCGCGCCCGGCGTCCTCGCTACGCCGCAGCATTGATCGTTCCGCCGCATCCACGTCAGCACCATCCCGCCCAGAGACGTTATCTGGATGGCGCTTAAGTAAATCACCGGCACCGTCAATCGCGGTTTCAGGAATTCCACGCCAAACCGAAAGGCCAGATACGCCAGCACAAATTGGCTGAACATGCAGCCCCGCTGGCGGTGCGTCAGAATGCGCCAGAGAAAAAATCCACCCGTCGCCAGGAGGAACGCCGCTTCATAAAGCTGCGTCGGGTGGCGCGAAATGCCATCGCCAAAGTCGACGCCCCAGGGAAGCCCGGTCGCAATGCCGTAGGTGTGATCTTCCAGCCCGGCGAGAAAGCATCCTACGCGCCCGATGCACATGCCGAGGATGACCGGGAATACGTATACGTCGCCCGAAGGATACGCGATGCGGAGACTGAGCTTGGCGATCTGCACGCCGACCCATCCGCCAAGGATGGCGCCGACGATCGTTTTGCCGCCCAGAAGAATCCGCCAGTCACCGCGGTGGCTCCAGTAGAGCGGGAACGATTCTGCCCATGCGAGGAGCTTCGCTCCGATGAGCGCACCGAAGATCGCCCCGATCACCACCCATGCGGTCTGCTCAACGGTCATCCGCGGGCTCGTGCCCGGCCAGCGCCGACGGATGAACAGATAAAGCTGAAAACCCGCGGCATACGCCAGCAACTCCAGCACCTGATGGGCGCTGATCGCATGGCCAAAGAAATGAAAGTCCACGGGGAACGTCAAGGCAACTCCTTAGGTGTCGATGGGCGTTGTGCTGCGGACCGGAAACAGGCCGCGGCGGAAAATGAGCAGGATTCCTCCGGCCAGTGCGACATACAGCAACTCCGTCGCTTCCTCCCAGGCTGCAAACCAAACCTGGTTGTCGACAAAGACCGCCACCAGCACCAGCCGGAAAAAGCTGAAGCCGATTGCGCCCGCGGCGGCTGCAAACAGCATTTTTGAAAACGGTACCGGATGGCGCTCGATCAACAGCAGCACCGCAAAGCACGCCCCAAGCAGCACGATCGCGGCCCAAGGCAAATAGCGCAACTCGTAATACTGGTGCAACAACGGATGACGGTACACATGTGCTGCGCCGAATATCATCGTGTTGTAACCAAATTCCCGAAATGAAGAGAACAGCGGAATCGCAGCCAGCACCGCTGTGCCGGGAACAAGCAGAAGAAATACGCGGCGGAGTCCGCATCCCATCGGAACGTGCTTGATGCACCCATGGCACAGGCCGCTGGCCGCACATCGCGTCTCATCCGAAAAATGGATGAGCCGTCGATCTATTCCTTCCAGCAGGGCGTACGTGGTGTAGCCAAAGGTGAGCACCATACCGACGGAATGAAGATGCTCCAGCAGGAAGGAGTGCTCGCCAAAGAGCATGACGCTGAAAAAACAGCACATCTCGCCGATGAAGAAAGCGATCATCGCCCAGCGCAACGCCACGAGATCGGGTTCGATGCTGCGCCACAGAGCTGCAATAATCGTCGCGGCAACAAGCGTGTAGAGAAATTTGAGACCGAAAAAGGTAAATATGGCAGCAGATTGCTCGACCATCGGCGATGCGCGAAAAGGCATTGTGGCGTCGGCTGTCGAGGTGCCGTGAATCAGCGCACCAGCCGGCATTCCCGGAATTGCAACGCCCTGTTGCAGGAGCAAAAATAGTAAGAAGGGAATCGCGATCCCCACAAACTGAATGGCGATGATCAGCCGGGAGTGTTTCTGAACGTTGCGGACCATAGGTGCAGATTGTACGGATAAATGCCTACTGGACAATCCTGTGCTTTGGGCTATTCACTTGTGGCGGTGGTTTCGGGCAATGGCGCGCCGCGAATTCTTCCTGTCAGAGGTAAAGGGCTCTTGCTGGTGATATGGCAGATGCAATTTGAGGGCGGAGGCGGTACGTTGTCGGCAGGTATGGCTTGCTGAAGCGATTATTTGGCCGCAAGGCGGCTGCGGAGATGCACGATGATGCACAGGTTGGAACTCTCAGGGACCCCGTGGCGGATGCGCGGCAGTGACTTTGAACGCGGCAGGCCCAAGTTTGCCGAGCGCGATGAAGCTGATTCGCTGCGTTATCTACCGGCCACCGTTCCCGGCGAAGTTCATCTGGACCTGATGAAGCTCGGGCTCATTGCGGACGTCTATCAGAAGGGACAGATCCTCGCGGCGCGCTGGGTGGAGGAGAAGATCTGGTCTTACCGCAAAGAATTTGTTGCGCCAGCGGAGGCGCGGGCGGAGGGCGTTCGGGCGTGGCTGCATTTTGCGGGGCTGGATTATGCGGCGGAAATCGTGCTCAACGGCAAGAAGGCCGGGACGCATGCCAATTTTTTCCGTCCATGCCGGGTGGAGGTCACGGGGCTGCTCCGCGATACGAACAATATTCTGGCAGTTCATCTCGATAGCGGGCTCTATCACGTGGCGGACAAGCCTGCGGCGGGATACGAGTGGAACAATAGCTGGACGCTGACCAAGCGTCATTGGCTGCGCAAGCCGCAGTGCCAGTTTGTCTGGGATTGGAGCAACCGGCTGGTGAACGTCGGCATCCACGGCCGCGTGTGGCTGGAGTACACGGCCGATCCGCTGCGGGTGGAGCAGCTCATTCCGCTGGCGACGGTCAGCGAGGATCTGCGGAGCGGGCATCTTCGGACGCGGGTTGCGGTGGAGAACCTGACCGCTGCCGAGGTGCCGGCCATTCTCGAAGTGGAGATTCCCGCGGCAGGCCTCAAAGTGCGGCAGGCGGTGTCGGTGAAGCCCGGCGCGAGCATTGTCGAAGCGGGGCTGGAGGTTCCATCGCCCCGGCTTTGGTGGCCGCTGGGTCATGGGGAACAGAATCGCTACACGGTGCGTGCGACGCTGGAATACGCGGGGCAGCGCTACGAGTTGCCCGTCAAGCAGGTAGGATTCCGGCACGTGCGGATCAACCAGGATCCGCACCCGGTGTCGGGCAGCTATTTTGTGGTTGAGGTCAACCACACGCCGATCTTTTGCAAAGGGGCCAACTTCGTTCCCGCGGACATGATTTTCGCGGCCATCGACGATGCCCGGTATGACAGGCTCGTGGCGCTGGCGCTCGAGCAGAACTTCAATTTTCTTCGCGTCTGGGGCGGCGGGCTGTATGAGAGCGATCACTTCTTCGATCTGTGCGATGCGCACGGCATCCTCGTGTGGCAGGAGTTCATCTACGCCTGCGGCAAGTATCCGCATACGGATGAGGCGTTTCATCGCGAGGCGGAGCGCGAAGCGGTGCACCAGATCCGCCGGCTGGCGCATCATCCGTCGCTGGTCATCTGGTGCGGCAACAACGAAAACGAGACGGCGCACTGGAACTGGGGCAGTTTTGACCGGGGCGTCATCGGCTCCGATTACATGTTCTACCATTTGACGCTGCCGCGGCTGATGGCCCAGGAAGACCCGACTCGCTATTACCATCCGAGTTCGCCGCTGAGCCCGAACAACAAGAATCCGAACGATGATGATGCCGGTGATCAGCATCCGTGGGCCGTCGGGTTTGCGGACACGAACTTCCGCAAATACCGGAAGATGGTCTGCCGGTTTCCGAACGAAGGCGGCCTGCTCGGGCCGACCAGTCTTCCGACGATGCATGCGTGCCTGCCCGAAGGGCAGAAATACATTCAGAGTTTTGCCTGGCAAGTCCATGACAATACCGTCGACAGTTGGGAGGAGCCGAGCCCGGTCGATCGCATGACCGAATTCCACCTGGGCTTGGATTGCCGCAAGATGAGTTTAGAGGAGTACGCGTATTGGGGTGGGCTCATCCAGGGCGAAGGGCTGCGCGAGTATGCGGACAATTTCCGCAGGCGGATGTTCGATTCCGCGGCCGCGATCTTCTGGATGTATAACGACTGCTGGCCGGCGACGCGCAGTTGGACGACGGTGGATTACTACCTGCGTCGCACGCCGAGCTTTCATCCGGTTCGCCGCGGGTTTGAGCCGGTACATGTCGTCCTCGCGGAGGAAGAAGATGCCGTCGATGTTTACGGCATTAACGACACGGCATCGCCGGTGCGGGGACGGCTGGTTTATGGCGTCATGGCGCTGGCGGGGGGATATCCGTTTAAGCAGGAGGCGGACGTCGAGCTGCCGGCGAATCGCAGCGTCAAGATCGCTTCGTTTTCGCGTGCCAAGTGGGGTGATGCGGCGCGTGAAATTGCTTTTGCATCGCTATCCCAAGGGACGGCGCTGATTACGCGAAACCGGCTCATTTTGCCGTTGTTCAAGGAGGTGAAGTGGCCGCGTGCGGCGGTGACGGTTCGATTGGAGCAGGGGTATGCCGTGTTCGAATCGTCGGCATTTGCCTGGGGTGTTTGCCTGGACCTCGACGGCTCCGACGCTGCCAATCCTGCCGACAACTTTTTTGACGTCTGGCCGGGCATGCCGTATCGAATTGCGTGGCCCGGCTCGATACCGCCGCGGATTCTTCACATAGGCAATCTCTGATTTTTCTGTTTCCCCTGGGGGCGATCGCGCCTTGATACACCGGTGCCGTCGCGCCTGGAATGTGACACGCTTATCTATCCCGTGTCTCGATCCGAGGCGTCTGCTACAACATCACCCGCACTATGACCCACTAATAAGCGAGGGAATTGGCACCTGCGGAGTGGGGATGCCACTACTGACGGGCAGATGCAATTTGGGGGCGGTCGCGGTACCTTGTTGTCATGTATGCGACGATCCTCTATGTGATTACATCGCCTTGCATTCTGCCGCTGGGGACGCTGGTGGCGGCGTTGATTTTGCGGGAGTGGTTGTTGGCGGGGCAGATTCGCCCGGAGGCGGGTTGCGGGAATTGCGGTTATTCCATTTATGGTTTGCCTACGGATGTTTGTCCGGAATGCGGGGCAGAGTTGACGACGGTGGGAATTCGCCGCCCGGGGCTTCCGCGGCCGTTGAGTGGTGGGCAACGCATTGCGGTATGGGGGATTGGGTGGTCCGGTACGATCTGGATTTGTGGGGTATTGTTGTGGTGGTCATGGGGCGCGGGGTTTCATTGGATGTGCGTGGTGCCGCTAGGGGTATGTCTGGCGGCTTTTGTGGGTGGTTTGTTCTGGCGGCCGGTGAGGGATGTTGCCGAATCGGCGATGTTTATGAATCACGGGGAAAAACCACCGATAAAGAGCCAGAATTCCGATTCTGACGGCACCGGTGAGTGTTGATGGTCGGGGAATCTTGAACTTGTTGAGCGCCGGACGGCGTCCATCTACACTCGTGACCAGATTCCAACGGCAAGAACTCACGAAGGGAACCGCATGGCCGCTTTTTCTTACGAACCTACTTTTCAATACGGCGATGATTCGACTGCCTATCGACTTCTCACCAAAGAATTTGTTTCCGCCGTTGAAGTAGAGGGGCGGAAGATGCTGCGGGTTGCTCCTGAAGGTCTGAAGCTTCTCGCCAGACAGGCGTTTGAGGATGTTTCGTTTTTTCTGCGTCCGGCGCACCTCAAGCAGTTGGCGGAGGAGGTTCATGATCCGGAGGCGTCGGACAATGATCGGTTCGTCATCTATACGCATCTGCAGAATGCCATCGTGGCGGCTGCGGGCCAGCTTCCGAGCTGTCAGGACACGGGGACGGCCATCGTTCTGGGCAAGAAGGGTCAGTATGTATTGACCGATGGCGATGATGCGGCGGCGCTTTCCGAGGGCATTTTCGAAACGTATCAGCAGAAAAACCTGCGTTACTCGCAGATCGCGCCGCTTGAAATGTTTAAGGAAAAAAACACCGCGAATAATCTTCCGGCCCAGATCGACATTCTTGCGGAGACCGGCGACGAGTACAAATTTCTCTTTGTTGCCAAGGGGGGCGGGAGCGCGAACAAGAGCTATCTGTATCAGCAAACTCCAGCGGTGCTCAACGAAAAGGATCTCGACGCGTTCATTCGCAGCAAGCTGAAGGATATCGGTACTTCGGCATGTCCGCCGTACCATCTGGCGCTGGTCATCGGGGGAACGAGCGTTGAGACGTGTCTGAAGACCGTCAAACTGGCGAGCTGCGGATATCTAGATCACCTGCCTACCACGGGCAGCGCGGGCGGGCGGGCGTTTCGCGACCTTGCGTGGGAGAAGCGCGTGCTCAAGATCGCGCAGGAGACCGGAATTGGCGCCCAGTTTGGCGGGAAATATTTTGCGCACGATGTGCGTGTCATTCGTCTCTCGCGCCATGCTGCGAGCTGTCCCATCGGTTTGGGCGTTTCCTGCTCAGCTGATCGCAATATTAAGGGCAAGATCACCAGCGACGGCATCTTCCTCGAACAGCTCGAATTTCATCCGGAAAAGTATCTTCCCGCAAAGGCCCCGGAGCTGGCGCCGCCGGTGAAGGTGGATCTCAACGCGGGGATGGAGAAGGTGCGGGCGATCTTGACGCGGTTTCCGGTCAAGACGCGGCTGGAACTGACGGGTACGCTGATCGTGGCGCGTGATGCGGCGCACGCGCGCATCAAGCAGATGCTGGATGCCGGTAAACCGATGCCGCAGTATTTCAAGGATCATCCCGTCTATTATGCCGGCCCGGCCAAGACGCCTCCCGGCATGCCGACGGGTTCGTTTGGGCCGACCACGGCCGGCCGCATGGATTCGTTTGTGGAGCTCTTTCAATCGCAGGGCGGTTCGCTGGTGATGCTGGCCAAAGGCAACCGCAGCAAGGCGGTCACCGAGGCGTGCAAGAAACACGGCGGTTTCTATCTGGGGAGTATCGGCGGGCCGGCGGCGATCCTGGCGCAGAGCAACATCAAGAAGGTCGATCTGGTCGACTTTGAAGATTTGGGAATGGAAGCCATTCGGAAGATTGAAGTGGTGGATTTTCCGGCGTTCATCATCGTTGATGACAAGGGGAATGACTTCTTTGTGGGACTGACGTGAATCAATATCTTCGATTACCCATATTCGACGAGCAAGTGACGTGTTGGGCATGACTTCAAAGACATGAGATTACATAACGGTCACGTATGAATGACATCCTCATCAGAATTAAACGTGCGGTATTGGCGGGCAATTACGAATTCAGTGAAAAGGCTCGTATCGAAATGGAAGCGGACGGCTTGGTCGAGTCAGATGCCCTTGAATCCATTCTCGATGCCGTCGCCATTTACAAGACTATTCGCTCGACCAGCCTTAGGCGTGGCCAGCATCTCGAGTATCTCCACATCATCAAGAGCCTCAACTTGGATGGTCTTCCCATTTACACCAAAGGAAAACTTGTTTCCCAAGCGGGCATCGAGGTATATTATTTTCTAGTCAGCGCCAAACGCGCGGAGTAACGACAATGCTCGATATTCGCACATGCCCCACCTGTGGAAGCAAACGCATTCGGCGTGTACGCCGCGGCGTGACGCGCACGGTACGGGGGGAAAAATACGTTGTTCCTGCTGTTGAATTCCACGAATGCCCAAATTGCGGCGAAAAGCTTTACGGTCGCGAAGCCATGCACAAACTCGAATCCTTCCGCCCCAAAATCAAGGCCATCGCGTAGCATCACCGTATATCAAATAGGCAAAGCATTCCTGCCCAGCCGGAAGGCATTGGCTGGGGCGGCTCATCGAGCGTCGCATACTTGACTGCCATCTCCAGAAAATAGCGGGCGTGAAGGAACGCTTGGACAATGGGAGCCGTTTCCTCGATCCAGCGGTCATTAACTTCGTAAGCAAATTTACGCCCTGTTCCCGATGCAGTGACCTGCTGAAAGAATTCGGTAAAAGGCTTTCCTTCCGGTGCGATTGCGGTCAATGCGGTGATAATTTCAAGCGTGTACTGCTGTAGGCCGTAGACTTTGAACGATTGGTAATAGAATCGATAGAGGCCATCCTCGTATGCCCAGTGGCAATTTACCCGCTCCAGAAGTGCTTGAAGCTGCGGGGACTGGTGCCGAATATTTTGCAGAAGTATTCGTTCGAGCCGCATCTTGTTGTCGTTTGCCCATTCGGCGTTCATGGTGATTCCTCTTTGTCGGCCGCTATACTCATAGAAATACTATTAGAATGTCAATGGAATTTGGCTTCAGGTGCGCGCGACGATGAACATACGCGAGGCCGTTGCTGGACGGTTTGCTGAAGGATGTCGAGGGCCTTTGAGGGTTGCGGCAACATTCTGATTGCTTTCCCCGGATTTCGAGGTACCCTATTTCCCATGCGAGACACTACCCTTATCGCGTTTCGGATTCTCAACGATGTGCACGCCAAGCTGGTGGCGGAAGCCAAGAAGCGGCGGGTATCGAAATCGTCCATTCTGCGCGAGCTGATCGAGCAGCGTTACGGCACGAAAGGCTCACGGGCCATCCGCATTCCCAAGCGGTTTCAGAAAGGGAAGTGAGGGATTTCAGGCCAAGAGTTCGAAATACTTTTCCGATTTCTTGCCAGACCTTGTGAAAAACAGTACTATTTAGTCCGTTAATTCCGGGCGGGAATCTCCGGTCGGCTGGATGATTCCTTGTCTATCACGCTTTGTTTCTGGATAGGAGTATCCTCAAATGGCCATCAAGGTTGCAATCAATGGTTTCGGCCGCATTGGCCGCCTCGTGTTCCAGGCATTGACCGATCAGGGCTTGCTGGGCAAGGCGATTGATGTCGTGGCCGTCGTCGATATCTCGACCGATGCGGAATATTTCGCATATCAGCTCAAATATGATTCGGTCCATGGCCGCTTCAAGCACGAAGTGGGCACCGCCAAGTCGGATCCCTCGAAGGAAGAGGCTGATGTGCTTGTCGTGGATGGTCACAAGACCAAGTGCGTGATGGCGGTGAAGGATCTGGCCACGTTGCCGTGGAAGGACATGGGCGTCGATTACGTGATCGAATCGACCGGTCTGTTCACCGATTCGGAAAAGGCCAAGGGCCACCTGGCCGCGGGCGCCAAGAAGGTGATCATTTCCGCACCGGGCAAGGGCGAAGTGAAGACGCTCGTTATCGGCGTCAACGAGCAGGAATATGATTCGGCCAAGCACAACATTGTGTCGAACGCCTCCTGCACGACCAACTGCCTGGCGCCGCTGGTGCATGTGCTGCTGAAGGAAGGCGTCGGCATCGAGACCGGCCTGATGACCACGATTCACGCTTACACTGCGACGCAGAAGACCGTTGACGGCCCGTCCAAGAAGGATTGGCGCGGCGGCCGCGCGGCGGCCATCAACACGATTCCGTCTTCGACCGGCGCCGCCAAGGCCGTCGGCGAAGTGCTCCCGGCCACGAAGGGCAAGCTCACCGGCATGTCGTTCCGCGTTGCGACGCCGGACGTGTCGGTCGTCGATTTGACCTTCCGCTCGGTCAAGGATACGTCGATCGAAGAGATCGATGCCTTGCTGAAGAAGGCCTCGCAGACCTATTTGAAGGACATCCTGGGCGTCACCGAAGAGGAGTTGGTTTCGACCGATTTCATCCACGATCCCCGCTCGTCGATTTACGACAGCCTCGCCACGTTGCAGAACAACCTCAAGGGCGAGAAGCGGTTCTTCAAGCTCGTGAGCTGGTACGACAACGAATGGGGTTACTCGAACCGGGTCGTTGACCTCGTGAAGTTCATGGCCAAGAAAGACGGCAAGGCCTGAGATTTCTGAGAATCAGAAGTCAGACACTGGAAAATCCAGAGCCCCGCGAGCGATCGCGGGGCTCTTCTTGTTTTTGCTGGAGGAAGCGAACCGGCGTCAGACCCGCGCTTCGAGTGCGGCTGCGCGAACGCCGTGATGAGGGATTTCGTGTGCGGGACAGCCGACGACCGTGGTATGGGAGCCGACATCGCGGATGACCGTAGCGCCTGCGCCGATGATGGCTTCATTGCCGATGATGATATCGGGGATGATCGTGACGCCGGCGCCGATGAGTGTACCGTTACCGACGGTGATGCTGCCGCAGAGGGTGGCCCCAGGCGCGACATGGACAAAATCGCCGAGCATCGAGTCGTGATCGATCGCGGCGCGGGTGTTGATGATGGAGCCCTCTCCGATTTGCACGTGTGCGCCGACGATGGCTCCTGCGAAGACGACGGTGCCATCACCGAGGTGGGCGGTAGGGGAGACATAGGCATGAGGATGGATGAGCACGGGAAGCCGCAATCCGATGGATTTTGCGTGTTCGGCGAATCTTTTGCGAAGGGCGTTGTTTCCGATGGCGATGACGGCCCGGTGGATGCGGTGCACGCGCACGAGGCTGCCGAGGCGATCGATGGAGCCCAGAACAGGTACGCCTTCGATTTTGGTGCCTTCCAGTGTCGGGTCATCATCCACGAGGCCGGCGATCGGACAGATGCCCGCACGATCCATCAGCTCCAGAAGGACGCGAGCCTGACCGCCTGCACCGTAGATTACAACTGCCATAAGCCACCTGATTCTCGGCCGTGCCGGCCATCCGGGGGTGATGCCACAGTAACGGCATCATCGACAACATAGGCTCGGCTCTTGACCCCAGATACTAGACATGCCAGCTTGCGGCCGGTAACTCCGCAATCGGGGAACTGAGGATAGAATGCATTATCGGTCCAGACGGGGCTCCAGGTCCAGCGCAGAGTTGCGGTTTTTCAAAAAAAATGGATCTGCTCCAATTCGGATTGAAAAGTCGCACACTTGCCAAGGGCAAAAACTCCAATGTTCCGGAGAACGTAGAATCGATAGATGATCGGTCGATTGAAGGTGTAACCCGCATTAGGGACGCGAATTGCGGCTTGACGCGCGCGGCGGCATACCAGATTATGTAAAGAATCGTCCGACAACATCCGACGTTCTAGGGGAGATTCCCTCATTGGTGGGATAATCGTCCTCGCCCTTCGGTGACAGTCACTTGGCGGACGGATTTTTCAGGGCTACTGGCTTCATGCAGTTGGGAAAGGACTTTCATGACGCGGAACACACGCACGGGTATCCAGATGCAGAGCATAGGACTTGGTAAGAACGAAGCACATACCGTCTTGCGAACTGGCCGTCGGACTTGGGCATCATTGTTGACGTTGGCGTGCCTGGCCGCGGGTCTGGGGGGCTGCACAGCGGAACAGCCGGGGAACACGGTCAAGAATGTCTTCGACTATTTGAATCTGCGTAACAGCCTGATGAATCCGTCGGAAGTCGGCCGGTTCGACAAGGAACGGCCGTGGAGTGACGTGCGTCCCGTGAAGTGGCCGATCCTCGAGCAGCTCGATGTGATCGACGAACCATCGGATCGTTGGACGAACGCATCGGATCCCACTCCGGCGGACATCATTCCGGATCAGAAAGAATATATTTTGTCTGACGGCGATACGGTTCGGATTTCAGTTTTCGAATTGGTGGTGCCGGGCACGGAATACCAGAAAGAGGTTCAGATTAACGAACTGGGTAGTTTGACGCTGCAGAACCTGGGCGCGATCAAGGCTGCCGGCCTCACCTCATCGCAACTCGAAGAGAAGATCGGCCAGGTCGCGGTGGAGAAGAACCTGTTGCTTCCCAAGGGTAACGGCAACCAGGGGCCGCAGGTAAGCGTTACTCTGCTACAAAGCCACGCGCGAGTTTTCTCTATCCTGGGCGCAGTTGGACATCCGGGCACGTATAACGTCTTGGGGAACGAATTCCGCATGCTGGATGCGTTGGCGCTCGCCGGCGATATTCCGGTCCAGCCGGGCATGGACTACATCTATGTGATTCGGCAGTCGAATTATCGCGCCGGTGATGTGACGACCACCTCCACCACCGGAACGACTCCTGGCGACAACAGCGTCACCAAGCCGGCCAGGACCGGCTCGAATCCGCTGGAAGACATTGAATCGATTGAGCGCAAGGCGCCGTCGACCGCGCCTTCGACCGGACCTGGAAGCATGGCGCCGACGCTGGTGCGTCCGCTACCCGCAGCCATGGTGGTCAGTGGAAACGCGAGTACGGGTATTGAGGTGGCGGCCGGAAACGATCTTGATGCCGCCTTGAATGACGGTACCACGTCAGCCCCGGCCACGACCACAGCGCCGGCCCAGGCCGTTGCCACGACCGCCCCCTCGACCGCCGCACCGGTCGCAACCACCGCGCCGGCAGATGACCTGCTCAACAATGCCATGGGAAGCTCGACGACCCAGAAGACAGGCAATTACGTCTACATCGATGGCAAGTGGGTTCTGGTGCCTGCGACCACCGCGCCGGCGACCGCGGCCGAGGGCACACCAGCCACCGGTACAACGTCAACCGGCACGACCGCTGCGGGCACGCCGGCCGTGGCGATTCCCCCGGCGACTTCGTCAGCGCCTGCTGCTATTGCCAGCGCCAGTGAGGAAAAAATCAGCCAGCAGCGCGTCATCCGGATTCCGATTAATGCCCTGCGTGAAGGCGTTACCAAGTACAACATCATTGTGCGCCCCGGCGACATTATTAACGTTCCCAGCGTGGAACCCGGTGAATTTTACATGATGGGCAACATCGGCCGCCCCGGTGTTTATAGCCTGACCGGCCGGAAGATCACCTTGAAAATGGCGGTTGCCGCGGCGGGAAATCTCGGAGCACTGGCGATTCCGCGTCGTTGCGAGTTGATCCGGCGCGTGGGTCCCAATCAGGAAGCCACCGTACAGGTGAATCTCCAGAAGATTTTCGATGGCGACCAGCCGGACATTTTCCTGAAGCCGAATGATGTCTTGAACGTCGGCACCGACATGGTGGCCCCGTTCCTGGCAGTAACGCGCAATGCGTATCGCGCAAGTTATGGCTGGGGCTTTGTTTTTGATCGTAATTTCGCGCCGGCGCAATCCACCAGCAGTGGCGGCTGATCATCCGATCATTTTTATCGCTTCTGGCGCTTGCATAAGGCATCCGTTGGACCGCTTCATACGTAGTTATGTTCAGTGACGACATCGGCTTGCGGTTTTCCCTGGTCGAGGCGCGTCGCTTTGTTCGCCGTCCGGTATCTGCTGCTGTGGAATCCCGTTAACGAAATCACGATTCGCACTGCGGATCGAAAATCGTACCGGGGGCCTTAATGGCGTTACCAATAAGTGATGGTCGACAAGTGAGTTCAGTCCGTATAGGGATCTGACCGGAAGCCGATGACCCAAGATTCAAACATGCCTCCATCTCAATCGCCTTCGGTCGCGGCGGGCTCGCCGGCGTCCGGAGGCGCGGCACGGGATCGATCGCCGCGGTTCCGTTATGACGATGCCCCTGCACCAGGCGCGGCAGTCGTGGTTGCGACAGCGGGAATCGCAAATCTGGAGATTCCGGCGATTCCTCTGGACTGGACAAAAATCTGGGTGGCGGTCGGTATTGCCGGCATCTTCTTCGCGGCACTGTTTTTCACGACCTTTGAAGGATTGGCTGGCCGCTGGGCAGCCGACGCAAGCTGGAGCCACGGATTCGTAGTGCCGCTCATTGCGTTATTCTTCGTTTACAACAAATGGGAATTGCTCAAGCAGTTGCCGCTCAAGGGGGCGGGGATGGGCATGATCATCCTCATGGCCGGCGTATTCGGACAGGTATTGTTTCGCGCGACCGGCACTTTGCATATGTCCAACTTGAGCATCGTCGTCACGCTTTATGGGTTGGTGCTCTTCGTGTTCGGATGGAATCATCTGAGAATATTGTGGTTGCCGATCAGTTTTCTGGTTTTCATGTTGCCGCCGCCGAACGCGCTTTACGTGGCCGCGACCACACCCATGCAGTTCATTGCTGCGGAACTGGGCGTGCGATTCTGCCCGCTTTTTGGCATTACCGCGATGCGCGATGGAACGATAATCCGCGTTCTTGCGGCCGGACGGTGGGAAGAACTCCAGGTCGCCGAGGCCTGTTCGGGCATGCGGATGCTGGTCGCGTTCTTCGCCCTGGCGGTAGCATTGGCGTATTCGACCAATCGTCCGGTCTGGGAGAAAGTTTTTCTGGCGGCCTGTGCCCTGCCGATTGCGATACTTTGCAATTCGCTGCGGGTCACGTTTACCGCGGCTCTGGTGGTCTGGGGTGGCCCCGAGTGGGCGCATGGCAAGACGCATGAATATGTGGGTCTTCTGATGTTGATTCCGGCCCTGATTCTGCAGATGGCGGTCGGATGGGTGTTGGATCGCATTTTTGTCGAGCAACCGGCGGACGAATTTCATGGAACGCCACCCGGTAGCGCGCTTGCGCCGGGAGGCGGCGAGTGACCACACAGGTTTCACCCCTCTCCAGTCCGTATGCCAGTATGACCAAGCGGGCGGTGATTCGCGCCGTCCTGGTGGCGGCTGTGATCGCGGTGAGTCTAGTCGTGGTGGACCTGCTGGAGGTTTCACTCAGACTCACGTTCGATAAGCCCCCCGCACCACTCACTAAGCCGCTGCCTATGCTCAAGGACGAATTGGGTAATCCGGTGCGGTATAGGGCGGCAGGCCCGGACGAAAACATGGATCCGGAAGTGGTGGAAGTGCTGGGTACGAAGGATTATCTGCTGCGAAATTATCGCGATCTGCAGAAGAAGCCGTCGGAGCTTGGGAACAAGCTCGCGCTCAATCTCAACTATTATTCCATGGGCAGTGCGACGCCTCACGTCCCCGAAGTTTGCTGGGCGGGCTCGGGGCTGGTGGAAAAGACCGAAGCACGGCGTCGGTTCACGGTCAGGAATGTACGCCGGAAGGACGGGACCGTGGTGGACATTCCCATGCGCATGGTTTCGTTCTACCCGAAACATCAGGGCGACATGCCGGACCTTCTGCCAGACAAGGCCGCTGACAACAAACTGCTCAATGTTGCCTACACATTTGAAGTGAATGGTCAGTATGTGGCCACGCCCAAGGAAGTCATTAGTACGTTCTGGAAGGCGGAAAATAAATATGCATACCACACGAAAATCGAGGTAACGATCAAGGACGCGTACTGCGATCCGGCGGATGCGGAGCAGATAGTAAGCGATTTTATTCGTGAGGCAATTCCGGAAATTGAGCAATGTCTGCCGGATGCCCGGCGACTGAATGAGGAATCATCCGGTAATCCCACGACCCTGCCTGCCGCGCCTTGATTGTGCGGTGAGTTCGGTCGAGGATGAGAATCTGAATTGAGGAAAGTTATGGCGAGCAAGAGAGTCAACACGAAATTTGTCTTCGGCCTCGGTGCTGTACTGTTGCTGGTCGCAGTGGCGGTTATTGGTGCGGTAGGCATGAAGATGTGGCGTGAGAGTAATCCTGATTACTGGCTGCGCGAGGCCGAGAAGGCCAAGGATGCAGGGGATCTCAACAGCGCCATTCGTTTTACCAGCTCCGCTGCGCAACGCGCCTCAAACCTGCATCGTCCGAATACAGACAAGCTGTACATGAAGCTTGCGGATATGTGCATGCAGGGCTCGGCCAAGAATTCCAAGTTCTACGGGGTGGCGCTGAACGCGTGGAAACTGGCCCTGACGGAAAACCCGCGTAACTTGGAGGCTCAACTTCGTCTCATGGAAGAGGACTACCAGATCGCTCTGGCGAACCCGCCCAAGTTCGCCGCGCAATACTGGAATCAGGTGCGCGATCGCGCTGCCAAACTTATTGAGATGGCGCCGAACAATGCCCAGGCTCATACCTATCGCGCCGCAGCGTCACTGGAACTCCTGCGGATTGCCATTGGTACGGAAAACAATACTGACCCCCAGTATGGGCCTATCGAAGCGGACGTCACCAAGGCGCTCTCTCTGGATTCGAATCTGGCTCAGGCCGTAGTCGCCAAGATGAAACTGCGGGCGATGCAGGCTGCCACTCTCGCGACAGCCGGCCAGGAGAAAGAATCCAAGGATTTGCAGCAGCAGGCCGTGGACGCGGGCCGCGAGTACCTGGTGAAGAACCATGGCGACCCGCAGGTGTCGCTGGCGCTAGGGCGATTGCTGCTGGAAAACAAACAGATTGACGATGCGCGGTCAGTATTGGAAACAGCTTATAAAGCCCATCCGACGGATCGGGAAATCGTCCGCCTTTTCGCCAATCTTAATCGGTCGGACGCCCAGGAAAAAATCCTGCAGGATTACGTAAGTGCTGTTCCCAACGACATGAACGGCTTCGAGCAACTCGCCCGGTTCTACCAGGCGACCGGGCATCAAGCCGAAGCGATCAATGCCTTCAAGACCATCGTTAATCATGAGAATACGGACATCGGGGCGGCCGCACTGCATGGCCAGGAACGCGAGATTGAATCGCTGTTCTTCATCAGTTGGCTGTACATGGACCTTGCGGAGATCAGTGCGGTAAGCTCCGCTGACGGCAAGGCGGACCTGACCGAGGGCTCCAGCTTTATTGAACGTTTTCGCAGCAGCCGGCCCGCGCATCCCCTGCTGGATTTGCTTGACGGCCGCATGCAGTTGCTCCGGAAAAACATTCCCCAGGCGATGGCGCTCTTGCGGAGAGCCAATGAGACGCTCGGCGCCCAGGAGCCCAATCGGTACTGGTTGTTTACCAAGCTCAAGCTTGCCCAGGCCTATGAGGAACAGAAGGAATGGGGCAACGCCCTGGAATATCTCGATCAGGTGATGGCGAAAATCCCGGGCTACACCCCGGCGGTGCTGCACAAAGCCTATGTGCTCAATCAGGTGGCTCAATTCGCCAAAGCATTGGAACTGGCGAATGCTGTGCTCCGGGATGATCCAGGCAACACCACGGCGCTGCGCACCAAGGCCGAGGCCTTTCTCGGGCTCGGTGAGTCCGCCGAGTACTACAAGATCATGAATGCGATTGACTCGGTTCCGGCCATGCTGGAACTGGCGCGGGTGAAGCTTGCCAGTGGCGACGTCGAGGGTGCCCGGATACTGACCGATCGCATTTTCGAGAAAGATCCGGAAAATATGGCGGCGTCAAGTCTCGCGGTACTTGCAAACATGCAACTCGGCAAAAAGGATCAGGCCGAAGTAATCGTGCAGAAGGTTCTCACGCGGGATCCCAAGAATACGCAATTCCAGATGCTTCAGGCGGCCATCAAGCAACCGAATGAGGACTCCCGCAAGATTCAGGAAGAAATCATCCGGAATATCGAGGATCCTTACACTCGGAATCTCGCATTCGCACAGATTTACCAGCGCGAAGGTGACAAGGCCAAGGAGATGGACGCGTTGCTGCAGGCCGAGAAATCGCTCGATCCGGATTCGGACAAGGGTCGCAATGCCCTGCCGGAATTGGTGGATCGCATCTTTGCCCTCTCCGTGACTCAGGCCACCCAGGCCAAGGACCCCAAGGTCCAGCGCGAATTCTGGGAGCAGGCCCAGCGTTACGTGGAAAAGGCTGAGCGTCTGAACCTCGACGGCGTGAATGGCAAGCTTTTCCGTGGACGTCTGCAGATGGCGCAAGGGGCCAAGAAAGAGGGCGTTACAACTCTGGAACAGGCGGTGGCGACGCGCCCGGATTACTCGCTGGCGCGGACCGTGTTGGGTCAAGCCTATTACGAACAGGATCGCAAGGACGAGGCGCTGGAGGAGTTCAAGAAGGCCATCGAGCAGAAGCCGGACAATATTGCAGCGCTCAAAGGCGCCATCGCACTTCACGCGCGCAAGGCGGACCGCGCCAATCTGGAAGCCGCCGCAATCTATCTGCGCCAAGCCATGGTCTTTGCCCCGCAGGATCCGACGCTCCGGAGTTTCAGTGATTTCATCGGCGATCCCGCGGAGGCCATTCGCCTGCGTGAGAATGCCTACCGCCGCAACCCGGATGACGATGAAAACACCAAGCGTCTGGCGCTGTTGTACGTGCGCAAGCAGGATTACCAGAAAGCCGCGGTTTTGCTCAAAGCGCTGTATGAGAAAAAGCCCGATGATCTGGACCTGGCCGACAACCTGGCGCGCGTCTATCGCGAGAGCCAGCAGACCAACGAAGCCTTGACGATTCTGCAGGGATTCACGTCAAATCACGACCAGAAGACCCGTTACACGGCGTTGATGTTGCTGGGTGAGATGTATCGTTCGCTCAACAACATTCCCGCGGCTGTGACCACGTATCGGCAGGCTGTTGAACAGAAAGCCGAGGGATCGGACGAAGCGGAACGCCGTCTGGCCGACCTTTACTTCGACATCGAGGACATGAAGAACGCCGAAGAGGTCTATGCCAGAATCTATGATCGCGAGAAGGGCACCCAGCGCGACATTCGCGTGCTTCGCCGTCTTGTCGAAACGATGATTCGTCAGGAGAAGTATTCCCAGGCGCAAGAGCTTCTCGGGCGCATCCTCAAGGATCATCCGGACGATCCCGAAGGCCTGGTGCTTCGCGGTTTTGCGCTCCTGCGACAGCGCAAAGCCAACGAGGCCATTGAATCCTTCAACCGTGTTCTGGCGAAGAATCCGAACAATATTGATGCCCTGCATTACCGCGCGTTTGCACAGTTCTACCTTCAGGGCGATATGGATCAGGCGGTCAGCGATCTGGTCCGCGTTCGCGACCAGAACGCCAATGCCATCAACAGCCGTTTGTTGCTTGCCCGGGTTTACCGGCTGGCGCGCAAGTACGCGGAAGCGTCGAATGAATACGCGGATGTGCTGAAGCTGCGGCCGGATCTGGTGAGCGCCCGGATCGAATACGCGAATTACCTGCTCGATCTGGCCTCGATCTACCAGCGCATTTCCAAGGATGCTCAGGATGATTTCTCGTTCCAGGTTCGCACGGCGCGGCCGATCGAAACGCTTGATGCGCTGCTGATCGAATCGCGTCAGCGTTTTAAGGATCAGCCCGGCTGGCGGATCATGCAGGGAAATCTGCTGACCATTCGCGGCAAGTCGTCTGAAGCTGCACGCTGCTACGAAGATGCATTTCACGCCACCGGCGACAACCCGCAGTTTGCCGGCCCTTACCTCGGCTCACTGCTGAATGACAAGAACTATGAGGACGTCGTCACCCTGGCGTCGAAACTCATCCAGAAGCGCTCCGATATCGGTGATCTGTACGTCAAACGCGGCAGCGCGCTGGCGGCCATCGGCAAGATCAACGATGCTTTGACCGATTTCGACCAGGCGCTGGCGCTCAATTCCCGCGAACTCCAGCCGTTCCTCAATGTGCTTCACGCCGAAGCACAGGCGATACCGGGTAATGCCGCCATCGATCATCTGGCTGCACGGATCAAGGCCAATCCCAAAGATGTTCCCGCCAGCGTCGGCCTCGGGCAGATGTACTTGTCGGCTGAACGCTATGACGATTGCGTCAATGTCCTCAAACCGTTGCTGACCGATCCGACGGCGGTCGGCATCAAGTCGCTGGTGCTGCGACTTACGGCTCTGGCTCACTACCAGAACAAGGAGTTCGACAAGTCACTGGGGGAATACCAGGAGTTGCTCAAAATCGAGCCCGAGGATCTTGAAGCGCTTAACAACGTGTCGTTCCTCCTGGCGGATGATCTCAAGCGTCCCAAAGATGGCATGCCCTATGCGGAACAGGCGATCAAGATCCTCCGCACCAAACCGGTGGATGTCATCTTCGTCAACAATGGCAACTTGCTGGATACCTATGGATGGTTGAAATTCCTGAATGGCGACCTCGACGGAGCCCTGGTGGAACTCAACCGGGCCAATCAGGTCGATCCGCTGGCCATCACCTACCTGCATATCGCCAGGGTTCAGAAGAAGCAAAATAACATGGATGATGCTCGAAAAGCGGTCCAAGAGTGCATTCGCCTGGCTACGGCCAAAAAAGACCCCATTCTTGCTACCGCGCAGCAGTTCCAGAAAGATCTGGGCGCCCCATAGGGATTACCCGATGATTTGTATTGAAGTAGGTCCTGGGAAACGTCCGAAAATGTGGATACATGGATAGTTAGGCTTCCGAACCGACTTCTGCTAGACTCTTTGTTCTTCACGTTGTTCGAGGTTGAATATGAATCAGGCACCGCTGTCCCCGAGTCCCGTGCGCCCCACGAATCCGGACGCACCCGATATCTTCTTCGTTTTCCGCCATTACCGCTGGCTGGTCATCATCGGCACCATCCTGGGTACCGTGGTCGGCGCGGCCCTTTTTGAATATCTGCTCAAGTATTCGCCCAAGTTTAAGGCCGAGGTCAACTTTCAGGTCATGCCTCAGCAGACTCCGATTGGCGAAGCCACAAGTGACCGAGCACGAGAACAGACGCAAGAGGAACTCACGCGTTTCATCCGCCGTCAGATGCTGGTGATCGAGGGTGATTCGGTGCTGGATCTGTCTCTGGTCTCCACCGCTTTCCAAAAAGACTATCATGACCTGAACTCCGGACGGAAAAGCCAGTGGCTTACTGATCACTCGGGCAATGCGAAGAAGAGTCTGCAAAAGGACTTGGAAATATCGCCCATCTCCAATACCGACGTCTTTCGCATAACGATGACCGCCGGGGATCCCGTCGAGTCGGCCAACATTGTCAATGCTGTTAGCGGTGTCTACGTCGAGGTCCTCAAGAAAAATCAGAAGCAGTTGGAATCCGAGCGACTCCAGGATCTTCGCAACGCCATGCAGAGTGTTGACGACATTGTGAAAAACAAGGAAAGCAAGCTGGCCGATTTTCGAAAGGCCCGGAATATCTCAGCAGTCACCATGAGACACACCATCGAAGTGACTACACTGGGCGAACTCAACAAAGATGTTATTCACATGCAGATGGAAGTGACCGCGGCTTCTGCTCACCTGGAAAGCATCAAGAAACAGGTGGCTGCCGGTACTCTGCAACTGTCGCCGGAAATGGAACAGTATGTCGAGAACGATCCGCAGATCCGAAGTCTGGAACAGCAAAAGCTTTCGCTCCTTCAGGATCGCGAAGTGGCACGTACTCAATTCGGCGAAGGCAGCAAGACCTTGCTGGCGTTGGATACGCGAATTGTAACGGTAGGTAAGCAGACAGACGATCGCCGCGAGGAACTCCGCGCTAAAGCCCGCCTTCAAATGCAGGAAAGCGCCCAGTCTGTTTATGACAGTCTGCTGGGCCGCACTCAGGACCTGCAATCGCGCCGCGACGACAAGGAACGTCAGGTTCGCGATCTTGACAACCAGTTGGTCGAATACAACCAGATGGTCGCCGATGTCACGTCGCAGCAGGAGATTCTCAAGAACCTCCGCGAACAGTACACACGCGAACAGCTTACCAATCAGACAGACTACTCGCGCGTTCGAAGACTCGGTGGGGAAGCTGCGGCTCCCACGGAAGTCGCCTGGCCGGTCTGGTATTCCATCGTATTGCCCGGCTTTGTCCTGGGACTTTTGGCCTCTTTTGCTCTGGGCTATGTGCTGGAACTGACCAACACCCGGGTCCGCACGCCGCGCGACATCACGCGAAGCATGCAATTGCCACTGCTTGGATTCGTCCCCGATCAGCAGGACGACGCAGCGCTCACGGGCGATATCGGTACCTCAATTCGCAGTTCTCCGGCCTCTATGATCGCCGAGTCCTTCCGCCAGATTCGCGGACGACTTGCAGCCCAATCCGACGGAAAGCCGTTGAGCACGCTGCTGGTTGCCAGCATCGCCCCGGGTGGCGGTGCCTCAACCGTGGCCAGCAACCTCGCCAACGGCATGGCCCTGAACGATATGCGGGTCCTCCTCGTCGACGCCAACTTCTACCGCCCCGGTGTCAAAGGCCTCTACAAGAACGTTCCGGCCGCCGGCTTCTCGGATGTGCTCTCTAACCCCGCCGCACTGGATAGCGCCATCGTTCCCTGCCTCGAATTGCCGCGGCTTCACCTTCTTGGCGCAGGCAGCCGGCCCACGACCGGTGCTACCGAAATGCTCGAAAGCAAGGCCTTCCGTGATGTGCTCAATCAACTCAAGACGCGCTACGACCTCATCATCTTCGACGGTGCTCCGTTGAGCCTCGTCGCCGATTCGGTCAGCCTCGCTTCCAAGGTCGATGGCGTGGTCGCCGTGGTTCGCGCCGGCGTCGTCAGCCGTGGCACCGTGGCCCGTGTCCGCGAGCAGCTTCGCCAGGTTCGCGCCAACCTCCTTGGTGTCGTTCTTAACGCCGCCCAGACCCACGGCGCCGGTTACTTCAAGCAGAATTACCGCAGCTTCTATGAATACGCCAGCCAGGGAGACCGCGTCGCCGTAACGAAGTAATCGCGAATTTGTCCGAATCACCCAAGCCGCAGCTCTCGATGCCGCGGTTTTTTTTTGATCTGGCATCGTGGAATATGCGAATGCGGCGTTTCATGTCCCATCAGCTTGCATCGCGCCGCCCCGCAACGTAGATTATCCGATCTCTTCGCCGTCGTAGCTCAGCGGTAGAGCGAGGCTTTCGTAAAGCCTAGGTCGCAGGTTCAAATCCTGCCGACGGCTATTTTCCCGTTCCACCCACTGGATTGAAGGGCAGGAGTTCCCCGCCCGAAACTACGCCCGGCCTGGGCGCCAGCGTCTCGCCAGTCATCGCCGCGTACGCCCAGCGGCAGGCTTCTCCCACCGCATTGGCTTCCTTTTCCGCACGCTCCTTGAGCAGCGCCTTGGCCGTTGCATCGCGCATGCGCCCCAGCGTCACCGCCGCCATCTGCCTGACGAGAGACCGTTCGTTCTGTTCTTTCACCACGTTCTGGCACGCGGTACTGGTGGCCGCGTCCGGTCCTCCCGCATGTAGGAATCCCAAGGCCCATGCCGCTGCGGCCCGCGACGGCTCACCGACATCAGAGTTGGCCGCCATGCACGAGATCAGAAACGGCTCCGCTTCCGCATATCGTTTAAGGCCGAAGGTTTGCAGGAGTTGCGCTAGTTCTTCATCGCTGGCCCGCGATTTGGCCAACTCCTCGGCGGTTTTCCCCAATCGGTAAGCTTCCTGGAGCAATGCCGCCAGTTTCCGCGCCCGCACCAGTTGCCTTGGCAGCGTCTTTGGATCGTCGATCCGTCGCAGCGCCACCAGCGCCGCCACGCGTACTTCGGTCTGCTTTGAAACGGCCAGTTCCAACAGACGTTCGGCCACGGATTCCTCTCGTAACGTCCCCAGCACCAGTGCCGCCTGCTCCAGGCTGCGCCACTCGATTCCGTCGAGGGCCGCTTTCGCGGCACTTCGTACGGATGCATGAAGCGCTGCATCTGCATCCAATGCAATCAACGCCTCGCGGGCGGCCGCACGAACGGATGGAGAAAGATCACCCAGGCTTCCGGCTATCCGCGCGGTATCCTCAACGCCCTTCCGTTGCTGAAACACCAGCATCGCAATCTTCCTCAGCGGAGTTTCATTGCTGATGCGGAATTCTTCAGCCAGTGGGTACAGCGCACTTGGCGCTATCGTGAACAGACGAACCGCGGCAATCGTCGCGATTGCCGGATCGCGGTCGTGTGCCAGCGTCATCAGCAGCCGCTGCGACTCTGCATCCTTGCCCGCCGTCAGGATCGTTGCCGCCAGCAGACGCTCGCCGCCATCGCGGATCAACGCCAGCTTCTCCACCGCTGCTAATTCATCCGCGTTCAACGGTTCCAATTTTGCCAGGGCCTGTGCCGCGGCTAGACGCACGCCCATCTCTCGCGAATCATCTTTCGCTATCGCCAGCAGCGGCTGACGTGCCGCCGCAGTTCGCGCGTGGCTCAACGACTGAATTGCTGAGCGAATTGTCTGCGACGGCGCCGTCTTATCCTGTAGCCGCGCCGTCCAGAGTGCCTGTGCCTCTGAATTTTTCCATGCGGCCAGGCACGGATCCGTCAGCAGAATGATCTCCTCATCGCCCGACTTGTTTGCGGCCAGCAGATCCGCTTCAGCGCCGCGAGAATCAAACGCCACGAGCGATTGTGCCGCAAGCCGCCGCAGTTCTCGCGACTCTTTCGCATTATTGACGATCGATCGAAGCTTCGTCCCCAGCTCGCCATTGTCCCGCATGTCCGGGGAAGCCGTCGCTGCGATCGCCCGCGCCGCCAGCAAACGCACATCTGCTTCGGGCCGGGACAGGGCTTCAATCCATAATTTCTGGACCTCGGGAGCATACACTCTGAACGTCGGAAACGTCGGCAATACCGGATCGCTCGCCATCGGCCGGTCGACGCCGTGATCCTGTGCCGCAGCCTCAGCCGCAAATGTACTCTGCGTCTGCAGGACCGCCGCCATAATCAGGGCGACAGCGGCATGGCGATGTAAGCGAATCATTCCCATAGCGTTCTCAACCAATCCCGGCTTGTCCGTCAGCTACTGCGGACGGGCCAGCCTCCAAGTCTGTACCGACAGAACTACTGTCGAAAGAACAATGCCCGCGCCCATCACGTACCAATTGGCCGGCGCCAGCGAATACTCCCGGAACGACGGCGTGTTGATCAGCGAAAGTGCCGTCGCCAGCGGATTCAAACGAAGCGCCTGTTCCACCAGGCCCCGCGGAAACGGCGCATCGCGGCCCATCCAGAAAAGCATCGTCCCGCCGCACAACGCCACAAGAATGCCATAGCTCACGGCGGTGGCCGGAGCACTCCGCCGGAACACGCTGCTCGTTGCCGCGCTGACCATCAGTGACAGCACCGCCAGCAGGATCAGCGTGATGAGCACCTGCAGGATCCGTGGCGCCTGGTCCGGACTGATCGCCAGCATCACGCCGTATGCCGGCAGCGTTGCCAGCAGCAACAGCAGCAGTGTCCTGGCGGCGCTCAGCAGCTTCCCGCTGACGATGGTGAACGTCGATAGGGGGGTCATCTGCAGCAAGGTCCAGCCGCCGCTCTCGCGTTCTCCGCTGATGACGCCCGACGCCAGCGACGGAGCCACCAGCACCAGCAGCGCCGTCTGCAGGATGACAATGACGCCACCCAGCGTATCGACGCCCCAATTGAGCGTGCCGCGGGTCGTTGCGAGCATCAGCCCCATCGACAGCAGCAGACAAACGCCGAAGATCCGCATCATCCAGTGCGATCGTCCGAACTGTTGCGTGCGGAATTCCTTGATCATGACGGGGTTCATCCACCCGCGAATCAATCCACTGCGGCGCTGCGGATCGAAGAACCACAGGTACATGATCCGGCGGTACGCCCGAACCGTGCCGGAACGTTCGTCAGTCACTTTTCCCGCCGGCCGATTGCGATCGAAAATTCGCGCATTGAGTTTCACCAGCGTCAGCAGGGTGAACATCAAAATCGAAATTCCCGCAAAGATCGAGTAACGCTGCAGCACCGGTCCTGTGTTGATGAGGCCCTGCGAACCGATTCCGCCTTGTCCCAGCACATCCATCATCGCGGGGATCGGCGAAACGCACGCCAGTGTATTGACCACCTGTCCCACCATCGGATCGTTGAAGCCCTGCGTGAACTGCTTCGGCCCCAGCGGCACAATGGCTAGAAGCAGGATGGCCCCATAGGTCAGCCGCAGTGCCGACACCGCCGTGGCGGTCCGCGCACTGATGCACAATGCCAGCGTGGCATATTGCAGCGCGACCAGCAGCAGAATCAGATAGACCGCGAGAATCTGGTGTACGAAAGCTACCCCGCCCATGACATAACACGCCGTCGCCGCCGGCAGACTCAGCACCAGCAATAGCATTGCAAACCCCGCCGCCCCGAAAAGCTTTCCGATGAAGATATCCCATGGCGTCAGCGGCGAATGGATCAGCAGCGCCAGCGTCCCATCCTGCTTTTCACGCACAATTGCCGCCGCCGGAAAGACCGGGCAAATCAAAATCAATCCCGCCAGCAGGCTGTAGCCGAAGAGCCGCAACACCGCCTGCGCTTGCTCTCCCCCGAAATCGGCACGCGCATTGTCAGGCCACCGGATCACCACGAACGCCGTGAGAACGCCGATGAGAATCGCCTGGATGGCGTACGCTTTCCGCGTTCGCAACAGCCCGACGAGTTCTCGCTGGAATATTGGATTCATCATTGCCGCAAACCCATGTGTGTGTAATTCTCCTTCAAGCCCTTGTGACTATCGCCGGGGCGCAGGTTTCGCAGGTGCGTCTGTCGCTGGGCTGTCGTTGCCGGTGACCATCAGGAATGCATCTTCAAGATCCTGCTGCACTTCGCGGAACTGCGCTACCGCAAGCCCTGAATTGATCAGAAATCCGAGCAGTTCTGCCAGCGTCTGGTCGTCGGCATCGGTGGAGATGCGCACCGTCGCCTCCTGCCGCGCCACGACGATCTCCGCATCCTTTTCCAGATTCGTTCGCAGCAGTCCCACGGCTTTGTCCAGATCCGCCGTCGAAAGAAGCTGCAATTCCATCAACCGGCGCTGGCGGATGTTTCGCATGATCTGCTCCAGCGATCCGAACGCCCGCAATTTCCCTTTGGTGATGATCGCCACGGTATCGCAGATGCGTGAAAGCTCCGGCAGAATATGGCTGGTGACGATCAGCGTTTTGCCCATCTCAGCCAGCCGCAGCAGAATCTGGCGCATCTCCACGCGTGCCGCCGGATCGAGGCCGTTGGCCGGCTCATCCAGAATCAGCACCCGCGGATCGTGCAGCAGCGTGCGGGCGATGCCGATGCGCTGTTTCATACCGTGCGAAAGCGCCTCGACATACCGGTCCCGCATGTACGTGCTGCCCGTGGTTTCGAGTACTTCGTCGATGCGCTTGAGGCGGTTCTTCCGTGGAATCTTGTAGGCCGCGCCGAAAAAATCCAGGTATTCCTGCACCCGCATGTTGTCGTACGATCCGAACGTGTCCGGCATGTACCCGACCAGTTGCTTGATCTTCCGGGCATCCTTCGTGCAATCCACGCCCGAGATCGTGGCGCTGCCGCGCGTCGGACGGCTCAGCCCGACCAGGATCTTGATGCACGTCGTCTTGCCCGCGCCGTTCGGACCAATGAAGCCGAGAATGTGCCCCTGCTTCAATTGAATATTCAGTCCATCGAGCGCCACAAAGCTGCCAAACGCTTTGGTCAGGTCCCGGGTTTGAACCACTATGTCGCTCATGTGTGCGTTCCTGCGAAAAAGGTCTGCGGCATTTTTTACGCCGCCGCGCCATCAATTCTTTGCTTGCATAACGGTCCCATGCACCGTCAAGTGCATGCCGTTGATGTTCCATGTGCTCATCAAGTCGACGGTTCGGTTCACGTTGAGCCCAAAAATAACGATGCCCGATTCATCGGGCTGCGGCAATCCCTCCGCGGGAATGTCCAGCTCAATTTTGCCCGAAGGATTCTCCGCTACCGCGACCGTGTCGGCCGGCCCCATCGCCTTCCCGTTCGCTCCGGCCATCAAAATCTCCACGTGCCTCCCCGTCGCCTGAATGTCGACCTTCAAATGATAACTGTTGACACGAATCGGCAGCGCTTCGCGCGGCAACTGAAAGCGAAAATAACTGCGGCCCGCGGCGCTAACGCGCCCCACAAAGCTTCGCGATGCCTCGTTGAAGATCAGGCTGGTCGACGTGTACTCCTCGTCCGACGGACGTTGCGCGTGTATCGCAATGAACTCCGGCGGAACGGTCACTACCGTACCCGGCGCCGGCTTGCGGATTTCCAGCGGCAGCGAAATCAGCATGATTTCGTGGCGATCCTGCGGCGACCCGTCTCCCGTATCCACCGAAACGCCCGGATCAAACGCCTTCGTCCAGGCATAAATCAGCGGCTGCTCCGGCGCACCAGCCATGGCAATCCGCGAGCGCATCGCCTTGATCCGATGCGTCCGATCCGCCGAAATCGCTCCGCGGTTCGCGTACTGGCCGATGGCCAATTCGTCTTCCGTACCGGCAGTGAACATCGTGGCAGAACTGAAGCGCGGTGCAGCTTTCCCATTCGGCGTGACGATGACGACATCCTGTGCATCCTTCAGCGCAGCCCCGTGCATCTCGCCCAAAAATCCCTCAGGTCCGAACGTCCCCCAAGCGGACATCGGATCCGCCACCGGCAATGCTCCGCTGACAGCAACCCGCGACATGCTCGACGGAAATGACAAATGCTCCCACGCCAGCGGTTCTATTTCCGACCAGCGCATGCGAACCACATGGCCAGCCTGCACGTTCATGTCCGGCCATGGCAGCGTCCCACCAGGCGCGGCCAGTGACCCCTCCAAGCGCGTCGGACTGTAAACGTCCGCCACACCGGCATATCTAATGGTGTCGCTGGTCATCGCAAGATGCGCTTCCTGCATGCCCGAAACTGTCAGCGGCGTGTCTCCGCGATTCAACGTCCCCAGCAGCAGCAATGCGCCGGTAGATGCAACCGCCAGCACGATCCCCGCCGGCGCCAGATACTCCAGCCGATTCCGCCGCACCAGCCAACCGCCCGCAATCACCATCGCCACCAGAAACCCGCCCAGCACCACGATCACCATGCCCCGCCCAATCACCCGATGCCCTACCACGCTCATCGCATATTCATGCAGAGCGAAATCCGGCGCCGCGTGATACGCAACGCCCGGATCATTGTTGATCGCCATTCGCGCCGGCCCGAAAAGCCGATTGGATATGGCGTCAAAACCTGCCGGCACCTCCGGCCCCTTCGGCATCACCATCGCCCGCGGCTCCATCGTCGTCACCAGCACCCCACCACTGCCAATCGTCTTCCACATCGCCGTCGGCCAGCCGTCGGCCGTCTGCAGCACTTCCATACCCGGTGCCACCCAACGCATCATCTTCGCCGGCGGGTCCATGGCTATCGGCTTGGACTTCTTCGCGTCATCCGCATAGATCAGTGTGGACAACTCCGTTTCGCTGACCTTCTCCCCCGTCCAATCATCGTGCAACAACCGCCGCAGCGTTTGCGGCATCACGCGATCTGCCATGATCCACACATGCCCGCCCGATATCACCCATTCCCGCACCGCCTGCACCTGCGAAGACGTCAGATGATCCGCATCCCCCGGAATGATCAGCGCGCCATACCCCTCGAAGCCCGTTCGCGAGGTGGGAACATCCTTCTGCTTTAGCTCGTAATACCGTGGCTTGCTGTTGCCCGCAATCGAATGCAACCGTATCACCACATCATCTATAATTTCGTCAGGCACCTCGCCGATAATCATGGTCCGCAGATTGCCGTCGGTTATACGAATCGATCCCTTGTCCTTCGCCAGAATGCGCTCCGGTGAGACCGATGTGTCCAGCAAAACCGATCGCATGGCCACTGGCTGGTTCCCCATCGGCAAATGCTCGATGCGTACCGGCTGCTTGAACCAACGCTCCGCCCGCGCGGGAACCCACACCTGCGTCGAAAACTGCACATCCGGCACATCAGTGAAACTCGACACTAGGGTCGCACTCAATGGCAGATTCGTGGGATTGCGCACCCGCAGGCCTACCAGCGTCCACGTGTTTTCTCGAATCGATTCCGAAATCTGTGTCGGCCCAATGATGCTCGGTTCTTGCGACTCGGCCAACACCCTCCCCGGCAAAAACGCCAGCACCAGCAGCACCCACACGCCGCTGAATACGCCGGCCATTCCCGCCACCCCTCGTCGCTGATTTGTTTTCTCTGCCGCCATCAATACTTCTTCGCCGCGTCAATCCATTCTTTTGAAAGGCACCATGCATCTGACGCCAACTCCGTGTATCTTGGTGTCCCAGTCGAACAGAGTCAATTTGATCCGCATCCCCGCTCTGCCCCTTCGTCTTTCACCTTTCAACAGGAACACCTCATGCCCGGTATTCCCATGCGTATCCTCATCGTCGGCGGCGGCATCATGGGCCTCTCCTGTGCCTGGCGGCTCGCTCAATCCCGCTGCCAAGTCACCCTTCTCGAACAACGCGATTGCGGTGGGGGGGCCACGCACGCCTCCCTCGGCGCACTCTGGCCGCCCAGCCCTCTCGCCGACGGCCCCCTCCAAAAGCTCCACCGCCAGAGCCTTTCCCAAATGGAGTCCTTCCTTACCGAACTGGCCGCCGATTCCGCACTCCCCATCCCCCTCCGCCGCGGCGGACGCCTCGAATTCCTGCTCGACCCTGACGCCCTCACCCGTGCCACTCAGGAAGCCCCCCTCGGCCATCCCGGCATCACCTTCACTCCCGCACTCCCTGGTCCCATTCTTGAAATTCTCTCGCCCGATCAGATCCGCACGCTTGAGCCCCTCGTCGATCCCACCCACCTCCACGCCCTCCATTGCCGCTTCACCGCGCAAGTCGACGTCGCCGCCCTCATCGCCGCCCTCACAGCCGCCTGTCTTCGCCGCGGCGTCACCATTCTTGAACAGACCCCCGTCGATCGCCTCACCCTCGCCGATCTCTCCTTCACCGTTCACACAGCAGGCGCCAGCGGACCTCGCGACCTCACCGCCGACCGCCTCCTCATCACCGCCGGCGCCTGGACCGCCCAACTCGATCCCCTCCTCCAACGCTTCGCCCCCACGCGCCCCGCCAAGGGCCAGGCCCTCATGCTCGCCACGCCGCAACCGCTCATCTCCCACATCGTCAAGCGCGGCACCACTTACCTCGTCCCCTGGCAAGACCACATCCTCGTCGGCTCCACCACCGAACCCGAAGCCGGCTTCGACGAATCGACCGTCCCTGCCGCCATCGAAACGCTTCGCCAAGATGCCATCGCCATCCTCCCCGCGCTCGCAAGTGCCCCGGTCGTCCGCTCCTGGGCTGGCCTGCGTCCCGATGCCCCCAAGCACCGCCCCATCATGGGCCCCATCCCCGGTCATCCGCAGGTGTTCGTCTGCGCCGGCCATTACAAGACCGGCATCGGCATGTCCCCGCTCGTCAGCCGCCTCATCGCCGACTTCCTCACCACCGGCATCGTCCCCCCACAACTCGCCGACTTCCTCCCCCGCGACCGCCCCCCCCGCTCCCTCCACTCCGCCCGCCGTTGACGCCTTATTCCCGTCTACCGTCTACTCTCTACCGTCTACTCGTTAAATCAACGGTCCCTCCCCTTCGGCCATCGCCCGTAGCCGCTCGCCATCCTTCACCACAATCCCATCACCATCCACCTCAATCACTTCCATATCCGCCAACCGCCGCAGCGTCCGGCTCAACGTCTCGCTCGTCAGATTCAGATGACTCGCCAAGTGTTTCTTCAGGCTCGGCAACACAATATTCCCCTTCTGCTGCCCCGCCTGCGTCATCAGATAACTTGCCACCCGTCCCACCGCATCACGCAGCGCGATGTCCTCCATCAATCCCACCAGATGCTTCACCCACCCCGCCATCGACCCCATCAGTTGCAGGCACAACGCATGATCTTGCGCCAGCGCCCGCTGAAAATCTTCCGCCGGCAGCACCGCACACACCGTCTCCTCCAACGCCTCCGCAAACGCCGGACACGCAAATCCGCCGATCGCCGCCACTTCCGCGAACGTGCCGCCTGCGGTCACCAGGTGCAGCACATGCTCCTTCCCATTGGGGGCCGTCTTGAACACCCGCACCAGGCCGCTGCCCACTACAAACACGCCCGGGCATTCCTGCCCCTGCCGAAAGATCATCGTTCCCTGCGGATACTTCCGCACCACGGCCATTGCCTTGAGCCGCTCCAACTGTGGCGCCTTCACCGCAAAGAAGAACCGGCACCCCGCCAAAATCGTTCCCGCATCCTGCATTTTTCCACCTTCATACGCGCCGTAAGTCCCGCAGCCATCATAACCTCCAAACAATCTTTCGCCGCTTGATCCAGATCAAGGACAATTTTCTCCCTTTCTCTACCATGTCCCTCAACACCGGCGGACGTTCCGCCCGTCGTTTCGCGTTTCATGTTTCGAGTTTCGCGTTTCAGGAGTCTCCATGTTCTGTAACCAGTGCGAACAGGCATCCCGTGGCGTCGGTTGTTCCAGTGCTGTCGGCGTCTGCGGCAAAGATGCTGACGTGCAGTCCCTCCAGGACATCATCCTCTTCGGCCTCAAGGGCATGGCCGCCTACGCCCACCATGCCCGCCGCCTCGGCAAGTCCGATCCGGCGGTCTCGGCGTTTCTCGAAGAGGCCCTCTTCTCCACCATGACCAACGTCAATTTCGACATCCCCACCCTGTTTGAACTGGCCATGCAGCTTGGCCAGCACAATCTGCGGGTCATGGAAATGCTCGATGAGGCCCACGTGGAAACCTTCGGCAAGCCGTCGCCGACGCAGGTCCGCGAAGGCACACTCGCCGGCCCCGGCATCCTCATCACCGGCCATGACCTGCTTGATCTTGCTGACCTCCTCAAGCAACTCGAAGGCACGAACATCAAGGTCTATACCCATGGCGAAATGCTCCCTGCGCACATGTATCCCAAGCTCCGCGAACATCCGAACCTCGCCGGGCAGTACGGCAGTGCGTGGCAGGAACAGCGGAAAGAATTTGCCGCGTTCCCGGGGCCGATCCTGGCCACCACGAACTGTGTGCTGATTCCCACGCCCGCGTATGCCGATCGGCTCTTTACCACCCGGGCCACCGCGGTGCCGGGCGGAACACGGCTGACCACCAATGACTTCTCGGCCCTCATCGCCAAGGCCAAGACGTGTCCGCCGTGCGTCGATAATCTGGTACGCACGACGACCGTGGGGTTCCATCGTTCGGTGCTGCTCGATGCGGCGCCCACCATCGTGCAGGCCGTCAAGGATGGCAAGATCTCCCATTTCTACGTCATCGGCGGCTGCGATGGCGCTGAGCCGGGGCGGAATTACTTCTCCGATTATGCTGCCGCCACGCCGCCCGATTCGTTCATTCTCACCCTCGGCTGCGGCAAGTACCGCATCCGCAACCAGGAACACGGGACCCTGCTGGGGTTGCCGCGGCTGCTGGACATGGGGCAGTGCAACGATGCGTACGGGGCGATCGCCGTGGCGATTGCACTGGCCAAGGCGTTCAACTGCTCGGTGAACGAGCTGCCGCTGACGCTGTGCATTTCGTGGTTCGAGCAGAAGGCGGTGGCGGTGCTGCTGACGCTGCTGTCGCTGGGTGTAAAGGGGATCAGCATCGGCCCAAATCCCCCGGCATTCGTGACGCCGAACGTGTTTAAGATTTTGCAGGAGAAGTTTGATTTGAAGCTGACGGGCAATGATGGGCGGCGGGATGTGGCGCTGTCGCTGCAGCAGATTCCGGCGTAAGTGTAGGCAGCCGCGCGAGTAAGCAAGCGCCGGTCTACCGCTCGAACGGTAGGCCGGCGTTTTTGCGCGCGGGGGATGCGTGTGGCCGCGGGCGAGGTGGGGTGGGAGTTTGCGCACCGAAGAAACTCGCCAACAACTTCGCCGCCTTTCAGCGATTTCCATCGCGAGGCACGATTTGGGGGTAAAAGTTCCAAATGCAAAAGTACTCAAACAAGCGACTGCTGCGATCGTGAGAGGACCGCAGCCAACGACTGTATTCAAATCTCCGGAAACGAAAGCATAGGATACGCTGCGGATGGAAATCGGTGGCGGTGCGGGCTTACGTGGTTAGCGGACTGATTATTTCTGGGGTTGGTTAGTGTGATGCTGACGCCCTCGTTGGCAAGTCACAGTGCAGAATGCCGGTGGGGGCACCGGCACCACTTGTTGGGCATTCCGTTACCACGCGGAAAGTTCGCCTATCGGTTCGCGGCTAAACGATGGAGTGGGGATTTTCGATTTGGATTTGGTTATTACGGGTCCGGCGGGGTGGAGGGGCCGTGGTATTGGGCGTGGCGGGGCGGTGGAATAGTGAATTGAGAATAGTGAATGGTGAAAACGATGAGGAAGGGGGCGGTGCGAGTGGTTATCGGGGGGTGAGGTGGAGAGATTTGCGGGGTAACGGAGTGGGGCGGCTGAGTGGCGGATGGCGCTGGGTGGGGATTTGGCGCGAGGCGGTGCGGGTTATGGAGGCGAGGGCTTGGTCGATGCGGAGGAGGGTTTCGCGGCGGGGGCGGTAGCGGCCGGATTCGATGCGGCTGATGGTTTCGGCGCGGACTCCGGCCAAGGTTGCCAGGCGTTTCTGGTCCAGGCCGGCCGCGGTACGACGACGGATGAGGGAGCGGGCGATGACGGCGAGGATGGCGGTTTTGGCGGGGCGTTCGGCTTTGGCGCTGGCCCGGCGATGTTGCGTCTTTTGGGCTGCCGTCAGGGGTTTGCCGGGCAGGCCTTTGCCAGTCCAAGGCTGGTCGTATATGGCGGTTGCGGCGGCCAGTTCGGCGGTGGTCATTTGTTCGTAGTGTTTGCGCTTGGGCATATTCATTGAATAAATTATATGAACAATTGAAGCTAGGCAACAAGAAAAGACGAAAAGCCGGGAGGGACGGTGCGGGGGGATTTTGAGTGGGTGTTCGGTAGATGAGAGCGGTGTGCGCCGCAGGCCATGTAAGGCCTGGGCTTTAGGAGGTGGTTAGGAGCCGGGGAGTTACGGGAAGCAGGCTTCGAGGATGTTGTCGAGTTTCATTTCTTCGCGTTTGAAGACGGGGGTGGATTCGCCGCCTTCGTAGAGGTAGCCCATGGGTTCTTCGGCGAACTGTTGGATGCGGAGGTCGTTGTCTTCGCCGACGTTGAGGGGGCCGACGAGTTTGTCGACGGGGTAACGCTCGCCGTGCTCGTCGAAGGCGATGACGACGGTGGGTTGGAAGGGTTGTTTGCGGTTGTACTTGACGACGACGGCGGTGCGGTTGTCGGAGAGTTTGAGTTTGGCGCCGATGGGGAAGGGCTGAATGATGCCGCAGAAGACTTTCATGAGGACGGGGTCGTAGCAGTTACGGAAGGTGCCGAGGGACATTTCCCAGAGGACGCGGGCGGTGGATTTGGCGCCTTTGTAGAATTTTTCGGAGGTGGCGGCGTCGAAGGCGTCGCAGATGCGGACGATGCGGGTGAAGATGTGGAGGCTGGCGCCGGTTTTGCGGGCGGGGTAGCCGGAGCCGTCGAAATTTTCGTGGTGGGTGCGGACGACCATTTTGACGGCGGGGGGGAGGTTGTCGGGGATCAGGTCGGCGCCGGCGTTGGGGTGTTCGCGGATTTTGGTGCGGTCGTCATCAGTCAATTCATAGCCGGGTTCGAGGATGTGTTCCAGGGGGTACATGGCGACGTCGATGAACATGGCGCCGAGGCCGAGGGGGAGGAGGTCGATGGCGATTTTAGTGGTGAGGTTTTGAGCGGAAGTTTGGCGCTGGCGTTCGCGGACGACGTAATCGCGGACGGCTGAGCCGAGGACCATGCAGAGGTAGAAGACGTTTCCGGCGTGGGCGTTGAAGTAGCTGGCGGAGGAGGCATTGGGGTTAAGCAGGGCCATGGAGACGGGGTTGTCTTTGAGGAAATCGACGACGGAGGAGACCTGGTTGCGCATGGCCTGGAAGTTGATGCCGGAAAGATCGGTGTGATGGCTGAAGCGTTTTTGGACATCGGCCATGGCGGTGGAGATTTTGGTGGTGACGGTGGCGGCGATTTCGCGTTCTTTGGAGTCATCTTCGAAGTTGACGACGGAATCGAGGACGGGATCGCCGATTTTGAGGGTGATGTCGGGGTATTTGCGGCGGAGGACCTGGACGTCATCTTCGCCGAGCATTTTTCCTCCGGGAAGCATGGTGCGTCCCTTGAAGAGGAAGGCTTCGGCGAGGCGCATGCCAGGCTGAAGGTCGGAGCAGGATACGAGTAACGGCATAGTGATTCCGTTTTGTGTAAAAGCGGGCAAAGTTGTCCGCTTTGTTAACCATCGGCAATATTTCCGTACCTATTCAACGGGCGGCGCAAAACGGTTGTACAAATGCGCGAAATTGGCAAGCATGATCAGAAACATTTGGGGGAGGGCGTGGATTTTGAAGGGGGCGGAGGGGGGATGGGGGTTCGTGCTCATCATGGGTTGGGATTCTGTCCGATAAATGCGGTATGAAATGGTTGTCAATGAGTGTTCTGGCACTGGCGGGGTGCCTGGGCGGGGTGTATGCGCTTGGCGAGAGTGCGCCTGCAACGCAGGGGGCGGCGAGTGCGACAACGGCGCCGGCAGTTGCGGCGGTTGCGGAAAGTAGTCCATTGCCCGGCTCGCGTGTCCTCAAGACGTTTGATTTTGAAGAGATGGCGTTGCACAACTTCGAAGCGACGCCGATGTATTGGTCGCGTGTGGTGGGGCATGGGTATCCGTCGTTTACTTCGGCCAAGTTCGTGAAGGATGTGCATCGGTCGGGAGAAACGGCGTTTGAGTTGCAGATCGATGGGGGATCGGTGGCGTATCAGTATGCGCCGGGGCGGATCGCGGTGAATCCGAATGCGGATTACTACGTGATTGGGTTTGTGAAGACAACGCCGATGGCGTATGCGCGGGCGGAGATCACGGGGTGGTTTGCGGATGAGCAGGGGAAGTTGCTGCCATCGACGGAGACGCATTCGGATCGGTATGCGGCACCGGTTGGCGGGAAGGCGGATGGTGGGGGGGCAGCGGGCGACTGGCATGTTTTGCATGTGTTCATGCCGGGGCAGAGTGTGCCGAATGCGAAGTCGCTGGTGTTGCAGATGGGTTTGTATCAGCCGCGGCAATTGTCGAATGGGGTGCTGGGGCGGTTTGAGTTGTATCAGCAGGACATCAAGGGTGCGGCGTGGTTTGATGATCTGGTGGTTTTTCAGTTGCCGCGGCTTTCGGTAGCGGCGGCGGCGGGCGTGGCGGGGAATATTTTTGGGCCGCGGAAGAATATCGAGTTGGATTTGACGGTGGCGGATTTGGGGCGGGAGAAGCTTTCGGCGGGTTTGACGATTGCGGATGCGGCGGGGAAGGCGGTGCTGGGGCAGCGGTGGGATGTGCAGGCGGATCCGAAGACGCCGTGGACGCAGCATTATACACATGAGCCGCTGGGGCCGGGGGTATATACGGCGACGCTGGATGTGTTTGAGAGGAATGTGTTGATCGCGCGGCGGCAGATGCGGTTTGCGTGTCTCGCCGAGGCGGGTTTATACGATCGGCCGGCGCCGGAGTTTGGGGTGGTGGCGACCTCGTGGCCGGTGGATGCGTGGGGGGAATTGCCGGCGATTCTGAAACATACGGGGGCGGGATTTGTGCAGTTGCCGGCGTGGCGAAAGGATATGTCGGACGATGCGGTGTTTCGGCGCGATGTGCCGTTTGAGACGCTGGTGGGGAGTTTGGAGCGGATGGGCTTCCGGACGCTGGCGACGTTTGCGGATGTGCCGACGATTCTTTCGGAGAAGCTGGATGAGAAGCGGGTGTTCGCGGGGGATCCGTTGCTGGCGCTGGTGGATGCCGATGCGAGCGTGTGGCGGCCGTACTTGTCGTTTCCGCTGGCGCGGAATGCGAATCATGTGGAGCTGTGGCAGATCGGGGCGCATCCGGATGCGTCGGCGTGCGTCAATGGAGCGGGCACAACGCGGTTTGCGGTGGGCGATGCGCGGTATGGGAAGTTGTACGGCAAGTCGTATGCGGAGTTGTCGGCATTGATCAGCAATCCGCAGATGGTGATACCGTGGGATGCGCTTTACGATTTTGATGCGACGGTTTTTCCGCATGCGATTCTCAATTTGAAGTTGTCATCGGGGATCAAGCCGAGCCAGATTCCGACGTATATTGCGTCGTTCGGCGCGGAGGCGGGAGGGGCGACGGAGGCAGGGGGAGCGGCCACGGCGCCGGCGACGACGGGAGGAATTCAGAATTCGGAATTCAGAATTCAGAATTCGAATGTGATTGCGCTGATCGAACCGCTGAGTGAACGCGGATATGCGCGGACGGACCGGATGGCGGATTTTGCACAGCGCGTCGTTTACGCGCGGTCGGCGAATCCGCGGATGGTGCTGGTGGATTTGCCGATGGCGCGGCGTGCGATGATGGGCAATCCGGGGTCGACTGCGGAGCCGGATGAGTTGTTTGTGGTGTACCGGACGCTGGCCAAGGCGCTGGGCGGGGCGGCATTCAAGAGGGAACTGCCGCTGGCGCCGGGGATCAAGGCGTTTTTGTTCGATCGCGGCGGAGCGGGGATCGGTAAAGTCAGTACGGGGGGAACGATGGTGATATGGAATGAATCGGCGGAGAGTTCGACGGTGCCGCTGGAGATGCCGCTGGGCGCGGCGCCGCGCGTGGGGGACTTGATGGGCAATGTGCAGACGCTGGCAGTGGATGCGGCGGGGCTCGTGCGGTTTAACGTGACGGCGATGCCGCTGATTGTGGACCAGCTGGATTCGCGCATGGCGGAGTTGCGATGTTCGTTTGGGCTGGGGGCGGCGTCGATTCCGGCGGGTGTGGGGAGCATCAGCACGGAAGTGCTGCTGACGAATCCTTATGCCGAGGTGCTTTCGGGGACGCTGCGGCTGACGCCGCCGAAGGGGTGGTCGATCGATCCGCCGAGTATTGCGGTGTCGCTGGCGTCGGGTGCGAAGCTGCGGCAGCCGGTGACGATACGTTATCCGTATACGGAGAGTACGGGGTCGAAGGTGATTCGCGCGACGCTGTCGTTTGATGGCGCCGCGCAGCCGCTGGACATGATGACGATGGTGACGTTGCATTCGGAGACGGTGGAGACGGAAGTTTTTGCGCAGATCGTTCCCGATGCCGATGGGGGCGGCGGGGGTGAGTTGGTGCTGCAGCAGATGATCACGAATGTTTCGGCGGAGCCGCTCAACGCGCAGGCGTATGCGTTGGTTCCGGGGTTTGCGCGGCAGCAGCGGTTTGTGCTGGAGCTGCAGCCGCGGGCGACGGTGATCAAGCGGTTCACGTTTCCGCTGGCGCAGTATGCCAGCAGGAAAGGACCGTTGACGGCGGCGGAGGCGTTGGAGCGTCTGCATGGTAGGTCCGCGACGCTGGGGCTGCGGCAGAATGATGGGAAGACGCTGATTACCAAATCGGTTCCGATTGAGTAGAGTCGGGGATGCGGCGTGCACTGGCACTGCGGTGGGGGACGACGTAAATTAGCCACAAATAAACACGAATGAACAGGCTTTGTTGAAACCCTCGAGATTCGACTTGCGAGGAACGCGAGATCGATCGCCCCTTTGGGGCTCGACGGCATCTTGTGGGACTTTTTCCAGGGGTTCCCTTCGGTCACCCCTGGCTATTCACGCGGGCCCCGTTGGGGCCAACGAGGATTTCAACAGAGCCGAATGAACACGAATGGCCATGGAGGCCACAACTTGTAAGGATTTCTTACACGTTCGATCTGAGGGCACGCGCGAGGTTCAGCAGAGACAACATATACGGTGAAGGGGAATCATCACCGAATGCAGTTATCCGGAAATTCCAGATAACTGCCGTGGACGGGGCGAAAATACGACACCCAACACTACCGCCTCGATGTCATTTCCGCCGTCGGCTATTGCTTTCGCGGTGCTCGGGGTACGCGGTTCCGGCATTGGACTAATCGTTCATCTGCACGGCTATTTGCACGACACACGCTCACCCGCCACAATCAGTTGAATGGCCACGCTACTTCACACGCGCTGCGTTACTCATCTTTCTGCGGTTGATCCGCTGGATGTGCTGGAGCATTTGGCGGGCACGTTTGGCGGGGATATGGCGTTACTGCACTCGGGGACGGGGCGGGGGCAGTCGGTGTTGGGGTTTGGGCAGCTTTGTACGCTCAGTATCGATGCTCAGGGTGTGCCATCGGTGTGCTTTCCGCCTGCACTCGGCACGCTGTTGCCGCCGCCGAACGAAGACGATCCGCTTGGTGTGCTGCAGCATGTGATTGCCGCGGCTCCGTTTGATGCTCCGCATCCACTGGTCGGCTGGCTGGGGTTTATTTCGTATGACATTGGGCGGACGCTGGAGGCGATTCCGTCGCATGCTGTGGATGAGTTGCGCTGGCCGCTGCTTTTCTGGAGCTTGTACGCGAACTATCTAGTGTTCGATCAGGTGGCCAAGACGGTGGCGGTGTTTACGGTGGAGGAGGAGGCGCGGGATCCGGCGGGGGTTGTGGAGATGCTGGAGATGGTGCGGTCGAAAGCGCAGTGCGCTGCGATGAAGCATGCTCAGCGGGGCCCCTGCCCCACTGAGCATGGCACCCAGACCCGGAGTGGAGGCGCGGCACCGGTGATTGTGGAAGAGCAAGCCGCTGAGGCTTTTTGTGAAAAGGTGCGGAGGGTGCAGGAGTATATTTCGGCGGGGGATATTTATCAGGCGAACTTGGCGCAGCGGTGGAAGGTTCGCACCGCCGAGTCACCGGTGCGGACATTTCGGCGTCTGTGCAAGGAATCTCCTGCACATTACGCGGCATATTTGCGTATTAAGACGCCGGCGGGGGGGCAATTAGTGGAGCGGCACATTCTTTCCGCTTCGCCGGAACTGTTTCTTACGATAGCGGATGGTCGGGCTGTCACCCGTCCGATCAAAGGCACGCGGCCACGTGATCTTCATGATGCCGGTCGGGATGGCGCACTTCGCGAGGAATTGCTTGCGTCAGCAAAGGACCAGGCGGAGTTGGCGATGATTGTGGATTTGCTGCGGAATGATCTGGGGCGGGTGGCGCAGTTTGGGTCGGTGCGGGTGACGGAGGCGCGGGCGATGGAGGCGCATCCGACGGTGTGGCACACGGTAGCGACGATTGAAGCGGATCTGCGGCGGGATGTGAAACTTGCGGAGATATTGGCGGCAGTATGTCCCGGGGGATCGATCACGGGGGCGCCGAAGATTCGGGCGATGCAGATCATTGAGGAGCTGGAGGGATTCCGGAGGGCGCTATACTGCGGGAATATCGGAGTCATTTCGCCGGATGCGCGATCGATGGCGCTGAACATTGCGATTCGGACGATCCTGATGCAGGAGGGGATGGCGTACGTGTATGCGGGTGGGGGAGTGGTGGCGGATTCGGATCCGCAGTTGGAATATGAGGAGACGTTGCACAAGGCGGCGGCGATGTTTCGGGCGCTGGGGATAAATAGAAAATAGAAAATGGAAAATAGAAAAAGGGGATGGGGAATTTTCAATTATCAATTTTCAATTATCAGCGCGGCATGCTTGGCCATGGGTTTCGTTCCATGGTTAAGCATGATCGCGTCTGAAATGAGTCGGCGAATGGCTATTTGCGGGCCTCTTCCAAGCAGAGGACGCCGTAGGCGGTGACGAGGATGGGGTTGCCTTCGAACCAGCGGGGGCTCTTGGGGTTGACCCAACTGCCGTCGCCGGCCTGGGCGTGGGTGAGGGCGTCGGTGAGTTCTTTGCGCCAGTCATGTTTGACGCCCTTGGCGTCGGTGACGGTGTCGTGGCCGAAGGCGTGCATGGCGCGGGCGAAGGCGTGGTAGTAGTAGTATTGGCCATCAAAGGAGGCGGAGCCGGGGTTAAATTCGAGGGTCCAGTTGGCGGTGATCCACTTGATGGCAGCTTTGACGCGGGGGGTCTTTGTCGGTGAGTCCGGCGTAGAGGAGGCTCTTGAATCCGGCATAGGTCATGGAGCCGTAGGAACGGAGTTGCGAGCCGCCTTCGAGTTTGTCGATATCGCCGAACTTGGATTCGCCGCCCTCGGCTGGGGTGTAGATGAAGCCGCCGTCGGTGGCGCCTTTGGCGAAGGTCTGGTCATTGGTTTCGCCATTCATCTGGCTGCGGGTGACGAAGACGAGGGCTTTCTGGATGGCGGGGTCGGTGGCGGGGGTGCCGGAGTCGTGGAGGGCTTCGATGAAGTAGGAGGTGTTGGAGAGGTCGGGGCGGTCTTCGCCATAGCCGGCGCCGCCATACCAGGGATGGTCCTTGGTGATCGTGTTGCCTTTGCTGTCGGTTTTGCCTTCAACCTGCTGGAGGGATTTGAGGAAGTCCTGGAGGCCTTTGATCTGGTCCTTGAATTTGTCGCCGGGGAGCGAGGCGAACATGCTGAGGACGACGCAGGAGTTGTAGTTGGGGTTGGAGTCTTTGAAGTAGCCCCCTTCTTTTTGGCGGAAGGTTTCGATGAAATCGAGGGCTTTTTTGACGGCGGGGTCGTCGATGGGCTTGCCGCCCTGAACGAGGCCTTTGACGACCATGGCGGTGACGGCGGGGCCGACCTGCGGGAGCCAGGCGCCGGTGGGGTCTTGATGGGCGATGAGGTAATCGATGGCTTTCTTTTCGGCATCCGTCTGGGGGCGTGACTCAGGAGGAGCGGTGATGCCAGCGGGGGCGGCGGCGGGGTCTTCGGCGACGGCCAGCAGAGCGGAGCCGGTCAGCAGTGCGGCGATCATGGTTGCGGCAAGGTAGGTCTTCTTCATGGCAGAACCTCAGAATGAGCGTGGTGTGGTCATGTTTCACAAAGCATTTTAGCCCAAGGGAACGGGTCGAGGAAAGGGCGAAACTTAAATTTTTAGGTTATTGCACTGGGGGTGAGATTTTCGGGGAATGTTGACCGGGCGTACGACTGGGTGGATCATCGGCGGGCATGAATATATTGATCATCGGCGCGAGCGGGTTTGTCAGCGGGGCGATGGGGCGTCACGGCGTCAATCGCGGGGACAAGGTGTGGGGGATCTCGCGCGGGACCAAGCCGGTGCCGCAGGGAGTGATCGGCATAACGGCGGACCGCAAGGATCGCGCGGCCTTTGCGGCGGCGATCGACAAGATCAAAGACTCGTGGGATCTGGTGATCGACTGCATTGGATTCAGTGCAGACGATGCCCGGCAGGATTTGGACTGTTTTGAAGGGCGAGCCAAACATCTGGTCTATGTTTCATCGGATTTTGCATGCAGCCCTGTGGGGAGGCCATGGAAGATCGATGAGACGTTTGGCCGCTTTGATACATCGGGTTATGGAGCGGGCAAGCGCCAGGCGGAAGAAGTGTTACTGGAGGCGGATGGGGGGGAAATGCGGGTGACGATTCTTCGGCCGTGCCATATTTACGGGCCGGGCTCGCTGCTGGGGTGTTTGCCGGAGCATGGGCGCGACGCGAAGTTGATTGCGCGAATGCGCGCGGGTGAGACGTTGAAACTGGTGGGCGGGGGATACTTTCTGCAACAGCCGGTGTTCGTGGGGGATCTGGCGGCAATGGCGTACAGTTGTGTGGGGAAGGAAAGCGCGGCCAGCGAGGTTTATTTTGCGGCGGGACCGGAGGTGATTCAGTCGCGGGATTACTATCAGATCGTGGCGGATGAACTGGGAGTCAAGCTGAATTTGGTGGAGACTTCGATTGAGGAGTACCTCAAGAAGCATCCGGGGAACGGGGCATATTGCTGCCACCGCGTATATGCGATGGACAAGGCGCGGCAACATGGGCTGGCAGTACCGGCAACGCTGGTGCGTGAGGGATTGAAGGAGCACGTGGCGTGGGCAGTGGAGCATCAGTAGGGGGATCGCGCCATGAGTGGTTGGCCAGTCAAATGATGTTAAAAGGAAACGCGACCCGGACTTCAATGGTCCGGGTCGCGTTATAGGGAGATCCCCGTAAGTTGACCTGCCTTTAGTTCTTGCGCCGGCGTAACAGGAGGCCCGAGGCGCCGAGCGCCAGGAGCGAGAGGGAAGCCGGTTCGGGGACGCCGCCGCCGCCGGGTGCGCAGTCGGCGCAGGGGACGTTGGGTGTGAAGATCTTCCATTCTTCAAAGCCGGATTCGGTGGAGCCGGCGTCCGGTCCGCCAGCGTCAGATCCGCCGAAGAGGGAGTAGACATAGAGATAGTGATTGGCGTCATAGAGGGCGGAGAGATCGATGCCTGTGAGGTCGATCTTGACGAGGAGGTCGGCTTGGCCGCTGCCGCCGTTGCCGCTGGCGAGGTTATTGGCGGCATCCATGGAGATGTCATAGTTATGGCTGTTGCTGGTGCGGAGGCTGTCATTCATGTCGAAAATTGTGACATCGGTGCCGGTGGGGTTGGGGATGGGATGCAGGC
Source organism: uncultured Phycisphaerales bacterium (assembly GCA_903845195.1). Classification (GTDB taxonomy): domain Bacteria; phylum Planctomycetota; class Phycisphaerae; order WQYP01; family WQYP01; genus CAIMWO01. The sequence goes on along the minus strand of CAIMWO010000017.1, from coordinate 4,818 downwards.
CGGCGGCGGTCCAGGGATCGGTGTCGGCTGGTCCGCTCTTGTTGACGCTGTCAGGCTTGTCGGTGGAGACGACGAGCACGAGGCGGAGCAGGGAAATGCCGCTGGTGGGATCGGGCTTCTTGGCCGAGCCAGGTTCGTTGTAATCGAGTGCCAAAGTGATGGCGTGTCCAGCATCGACTACCTGATTAAAGTGAATGAGGGGATCGGCGGGGCCGTTGGATGTCAGATCGTAGGTATCGCCCTTTTTGTCATCCGTGGTGTTGTAGCCCTGTTCGCTACCAGTGCGTTGGATGCGGACGAAGGGGTTGAAGACGCCGGAGCCGGCGGGTTGGAGGTCGGTGAGGCTGAAGACGGTGTTGGTGGTGTTGGCGGAGAAGCTGGTTGTGCCGTTAGCGAGCAACGAGATGTCGTCGACGGCGGCAAGCGCGGGGGTGCTCATTGCAGCGGCGAAGACTGCCGAGGCGAACAAAGCGGAAATGCTGCGATTCGTAAGAAGTTTCATGGCTCTCTCCTTTTGGGTCCGGCCGCGGCCTTGTATATGAGGTCGCCCCACGCGGACTGTCTCTCTCCCGAAATTCGAGCGCGGGCATGACACCATGCCCGCGTGATTTCCTTAAGGAAGGTGCGCAGCCTGTGCTCCGTTGGCACGGCCATGACCTGCACAAAATCTGCCTGGTTGGGCGGGCAGATTTTGTTCCCAAACTATGCAAGGGGGTTTTACTGCACGGCGCTCGAACGAGAACCGCTCTCTCTCCCTTGCATTTACCACCACATCCGGTCGTACTTCCGGAGTCGGATATGCAATGCACCCACTCCCGCGCAAGAACAGTTTCGCGCGGTCATTAGAATTTCAACTTTCAGTTATGGAGAGAAAGGAAATACAGTCTAAGGTTGGATTCTCTCTCTCCGAATCGACGGCGTGCCCCACCTCGATTCTGGCTTTAGTATTCCCCCAATTCTCGGTCTAGGCAAGCAAAAAGGTAACCTTCTCATCCTGTTTTAATCTGGCCATGGGTTCGATCGGTAAACTGTGATTGGGGTGTGAGTTGTGAGATTGACACTTTTGTGATGGGCAGGGGTTCGAAGGCGACGGTATAAGAATCCAGATGCCGGCGTTCGGCGAAAGCAGCATGCCGCTATTTGGTTCGCCCGGGCTTTCCTGCAGGTACTCCACTGCAATAAGTGGGAAGGGGAGGACGGTGGGGTTAATATGATGGATGTTCGCAAAATGGAGTGATCATGGACGAGATTCAGATACCCCTATCGAGCCCGGACATCACGGAAGCGGAAGTTCAGGCGGTTGTAGATGTCATGCGGACGAGGCATCTTTCGCTGGGGCCCAAAGGGCCTGAATTCGAGGAGGCGTTTCGGCAGTTCCTCGGCGTCGATCATGCGGTGGCGGTCAGCAGCGGGACGGCGGGATTGCATTGTTGCCTGATGGCGCTGGGGATCGGGCCAGGGGATGAACTGGTCACGACGCCTTTTTCATTTATTGCCAGCAGCAATGTGATCAAGATGGTCGGCGCCAAGCCGGTGTTCGTGGATATCGAGAGCACATCGCTGAATATGGATGTGGCCAAAGCGCAGAAGGCCATCACGGAGAAGACCAAGGCGGTGCTGGGGGTGGAAGCGTTTGGGAACCCGCAGGGGATGCACGAGACCGCGATGTTGGCGGCGCGGCATGAGATTCCATTCATTGAAGATTCGTGTGAGGCGCTGGGGAGCAGTCACAAGGGACGCAAGGCCGGCACGTTCGGGCGGTGCGGGGTGTTTGGGTTTTATCCGAACAAGCAGATTACGACGGGCGAGGGGGGCATGATCGTCACGAACGATCGGAAGCTGGCGGAGCTTTGCCGCAGCTATCGCAACCAGGGGCGCGATCCAGGTGGGAGTTGGTTGAGCCACGAGCGGCTGGGTTACAACTACCGGATGAGCGACATCAACGCGGCGATCGGGATCGTGCAGATGCAGAGGTTGCCGGAGATTGTGGAGGCGCGTCAGCGGGTGGCGCACGATTATGTGCAGCAGTTGCTGGATGAGCCGCACATTATTTTGCCGACCATCGACGAAGAGACGGTGATGAGCTGGTTTGTTTTTGTGGTGAGACTGACGGGGGAGCTGGACGCGGGGGACCGGGATGCGATTCTGACGTATATGAGGAACCACCACATCGGGTGTTCGAATTATTTCCCGCCGATTCATTTGCAGCCGTTCTATGCGCGGGAGTATGGGTATAAACGCGGAGACTTTCCGGTGACGGAATATGTGGCGGATCGGACGATCGCGCTGCCGTTCCATAATCGGTTGACACACATGGAGATTGAGGTGGTCGTGCATCGGTTGCGTGAGGCGATTGGTCGGCGGCTGGCGGCGAAGTGACGGGATGGCGCACTGGACGGAGCTTCTAGTGGAAAGGGGTAGTGGCGAATGCTGGATTTCCCGTTTAGCGAAAATGCATTCCTCGATGAGAGGATGTGGATGTGACGGTGTTCTTTCAAAAGAGATTGTCGTAGTCGTTTATTAACGGCAATACCGGTAGTTTTGCGACGGACAAACCGCCATGATTCTGTTTTCTGTTCGTCATTTTGGTTGACAAGAGTTTTTCAGCTGTTATGGTAATTAGGAAGCAGCTACGGGTACGTATCATAATACATTTGCTGTAAAATGCCCTTCTATATTGCCCGTGCTGTTGGTCGTGGTTCGTTCAGCGTCACCAATTTCTACGCGGGCTAGTTCATCGAGATTCAATTAGGCGGTTAGTCAGCAGAGGATTCTGCTAGCAGGAGGAAAATATCCTGCCCGTCGAGTACCCCCATGCGGCATTGCGGCACGGAGAATCGTGCAGGTTATGCGGTTGTTGTGGCGGGTACGTCATTCAAGGATGAGTGATCCATAACGGTGTTGTCTGGTTCGACCGTCGAAGGATATTAGGGTCGCGTGGCCCGGCTTCGGCGTGGTGCGGACTTATGCGTTTCTCATTCTCCCGGTGACTGGCAGGTGATGTTCACCTGCACGAGGCTCTCGCCCAACTGTGCGGCAGCTTTTGGCGTCTTCGGGAAACAGTGGTGCTCCCTGGTTGGGACCAGACAGGATTTCTCATGTGGAGGACGTTCAAATGAAACGTCGAGGTTTTACGCTCATTGAGCTGCTGGTGGTCGTAGCGATCATCGCGCTGCTCATCGCGATTCTGTTGCCGTCGCTCGGCAAGGCTCGCGAATTGTCCAATCGGTCGTATTGTGCGGCCAACATCCGTGGCGTGATGCAGTCGTGCAGCGTCTATTCTTCCGAGAATAGCGACTTGTTCCCGGCTGTGAAGATTGCCACGGCTGACACTTATACGGTGCTTGTGGGCACTGCAGCCGGCAATGCCGGTCAGATCCTGAGCACCGATGCCACGAACGGCTATTATGGTGCAGCGAATGTGGCTGCGGGCAATCCGGTGGCTTGCCTGTGGATCTTGGCTTTGCGTGGCCAGATCGCTCCGAAGCAGTTGATCTGCAAGAGCGACAACTTGGGCAAGACACCTGCTCAGATTTTGAATAGCTCCGGCGTCACCTACAATAACGTCTCCGATGGCAGCCAGATCAGCTATTCAATCGCGATGCCGTGGCAGGGCACTTCTCAGGCGCCGTACTGGAAGGCTCTGACGGATTCTTCCTTGCCGCTGATGTCCGATATGGCCTTGGAAGCCTCGAACAACACTGCAGGCAACGCGACGACCCAATACAACTCATACATCCACAATGGCGATGGCCAGAACGTCGGCTTTGGCGATGTGCACGCAGAATTCCTCCGCAAGGTGGACGTCGGCCAGCAGGGCGACGATATCTTCCTCTTGGCGGCGAACTCCAGCGCGGGTAACGCGGGCAACTCCAGCGGTTTGGCTGCCTATAACAGCGCCGCCGCCGTTACTCCGGTTAGCACCAACACCTCGGCTCCGTTCGACATCTACATGGTGCCGGTGCGGTTGGCCAGCTGGAACAGCACAGCCACGAAGGTTGGTAACTAAGGGTTTTCATATTTAGTTTGGCATCACGGGTGGCCTGGAGTTTTTCCAGGCCACCCTTCTTTTTGCGATGGATTTCGATGCCTCAAGCGCAGTAGCGTTTGGTGTGAGCGCCGTCTTGGGAGTACGGCACATTCGGGCGGGCATCGCACAGACGGGTTGTGCATTTATCTCGATGGCAGCACTGTTTCTAATGGCCTTGCGTGGTATCATTCACTCAGGTGGGGGAGCGGAAATGTTCGGCGCGGCACAGATCTGAGGGGTCAATCCGAATCATGACGACAGTGGATTCACGGATATCCATCCGCGCGGGTGCGGCGGGAAACTGGTCACAGCGCAACACGCTCCGGGCGGCGCTGGCGATACTGTTCATGACGATGATCGCCTATGTGCAGGCGATGCAGAACGGGTACGTCTCACCCAACGACGACAAGAGAATCCAGAACGGTTACATCTGGGACGATGATGCGCATGTCTATGACAATCCCAATCTGCAGAATGTTGCCGGTCTGGTGCGGATCTGGACCAAGCCCCGGGCGACGCCGCAGTATTATCCCGTGGTCCATACGACGTTCTGGATGGAGTACCAGCTCTGGGGGCTGTATCCGCTGGGCTACCACATAGTCAACGTCCTTTTGCACGGCAGCAACGCCATCATGGTTTTTCTGGTGCTGCGGCGGATGAAGATACCGGGCGGCGATGCGGCAGCCTGGCTGGCGGGTGCGATCTTTGCTCTGCATCCGGTGCACGTCGAGTCGGTGGCGTGGATTACGGAACGAAAGAATGTCCTGTCCGGATTGTTCTACTTGCTG